>NZ_JAMYRB010000001.1:0-756464 GCF_040321165.1 Mesorhizobium sp. M0500 | reverse complement strand
AGCCCTTGTTGATGTCCTCGAGCGTCAGCGTGTGGGTGATCATCGGATCGATCTCGATCTTGCCGGCCATGTACCAGTCGACGATTTTCGGCACGTCGGTGCGGCCGCGCGCGCCGCCGAAGGCGGTGCCCATCCAGGTGCGGCCGGTGACCAGCTGGAACGGCCGCGTCGAGATCTCCTGGCCGGCGCCGGCAACGCCGATGACGACCGACTTGCCCCAGCCGCGATGCGACGCTTCTAGCGCCTGCCGCATCACCTTGGTGTTGCCGGTGCAGTCGAACGTGTAGTCGGCGCCGCCGATCTGGTCGGCGCCGCGCTTGGTCATGTTGACGAGATGAGCCACGACATCGCCGTCGATCTCCTTCGGATTGACGAAATGCGTCATGCCGAATTTCTCGCCCCATTCCTTCTTGTCGTTGTTCAGGTCGACGCCGATGATCATGTCGGCGCCGGCAAGGCGCAGGCCCTGGATGACGTTGAGGCCGATGCCGCCGAGGCCGAACACGACCGCCGTCGCGCCTTGCTCGACCTTGGCGGTGTTGATGACAGCACCGATGCCGGTGGTGACGCCGCAGCCGATGTAGCAGATCTTGTCGAACGGGGCGTCGGCATTGACCTTGGCCACCGCGATCTCGGGCAGCACGGTGAAGTTGGAAAAGGTCGAGCAGCCCATATAGTGGAACAGCTTGTCCTTGCCGATCGAGAAGCGCGAGGTGCCGTCAGGCATCAAGCCCTGTCCCTGCGTGGCGCGGATGGCGGTGCACAGATTGGTCTTGCGCGACAGGCAGGACGGGCACTGCCGGCATTCCGGCGTGTAGAGCGGGATGACATGGTCACCCTTCCTGACCGAGGAGACGCCCTTGCCGACGTCGACGACGATGCCGGCGCCCTCATGGCCGAGGATCGCCGGAAACAGGCCTTCCGGGTCGGCGCCCGACAGCGTGAACTCGTCGGTGTGGCAGATGCCGGTTGCCTTGATCTCGACCAGCACCTCGCCATCACGCGGACCTTCGAGGTCGACCTCCATGATCTCCAGCGGCTTTCCGGCGGCGACGGCGACAGCGGCGCGCGTTTTCATCAGGCAGTTCTCCCAAGACGAACCATAGAGTTTCACATTCCGCCATTGCTGCGGATGAGACCGCAACACGCTCATTCATCGCCGTATCCCCGCGAAAAGGAATAGGACTAAAGCAGACACGTAAGTTCACTTGCAGGGCTTTGATAAATCTTGTGGCGTCCGCTAAGCTCATTGTGGGCACCTTGAATTCGCGCTGGTCCGGGAACAATCGGACTTTAGTGCAAGAATGGGCAGTTTTATCGATGACGAGCGCGGTGCCAGGCACTCTCGTGGCCTTTTTGTGCTTTTTTTTCCAGACCGCCAACGTTACAGGCGTGATGGCCCAGGAAGTGACGGGCAAGCAACCGGTCGCAGCCGACAGGCCGGAAAGAAAGATAACCGAAATCAGAATAGGTTATTTGCGGGCCTACGCGCCGCAACTGGCGCTTTCCCTGCTGGACCTGCCGCCACGCGACGAAGGTGTCGCCGGCGCCAATGTGGCGATCGGCGATAACAACACGACAGGAAAGTTCCTCAGCCAGAAATTCAGCCTCGACATAGCCGAGGTCAAGCCGGACGGCGACGCGGTTCAGGCGTTCAACGATCTGATTGCCAAAGGTGACCGCTATATTGTCGCTGACCTCTCGGCCAGGCAATTGCTGTCGATCGCCGACATCGCCCGCGACAAGGGCGTTCTGGTCTTCAATGTCGGTGCCACAGACGACAGCCTGCGCGAGGAAGACTGCCGCATAAACATTTTCCATGTGGCGCCGACACGAAGCATGCTGGCTGACGCGCTGGCGCAGTATCTCGTGACAAAGAAATGGCCGAATTGGGTGCTGCTCTATGGTTCGCATGAGCGGGATCATCTCTATGCGGCCGCGTTGCGCCGCGCGGCGGCTCGCTTCGGCGGTCAGATCGTCGCCGAGAAGGAGTTCAAAGACACTGGCACGGCGCGCCGCACCGACACCGGCGCCACGCAGATACAGCAGCAGATTTCCGTGTTCACGCAGGATCTGCCGGAGCACGACGTGGTGCTTGTCGCCGATGAGAGCGAGGTGTTCGGAACCTATGTGCCCTACCGCACCTGGACACCGCGGCTGGTCGCTGGCACGGCCGGTCTTGTCGCATCGTCCTGGCATCCCGCGAGCGAGCAATGGGGTGGCATTCAAATGCAAAGCCGTTTCCTGAAGACGACCGGCCGGCGAATGCTGTCCAAGGATATGTCGGCCTGGACGGCGGTGCGGGCGGTGGGCGAAGCCAGCACACGGACCAATGGCGACGATCCGAAGAAGATCAGCGACTACATCCGCTCGGACGATTTCTCGGTCGCCGCCTTCAAAGGACAGAAGCTGACCTTCCGCAAGTGGAACCATCAGCTTCGCCAGCCAATCCTGCTCGGCGACACCAAATCCGTGGTCTCGACATCGCCACAGGAGGGTTATCTTCACCAAATCTCCGAGCTCGATACGCTCGGCGTCGATCAGCCGGAAACGAGATGCGTCCTTAAGTAGAACCAATCGGGAGGAATTTTCGTGCAGAGACGAGCTTGCGCACTCGCCATTCTCGGCTTCATGGCCAATCCGGCGTGGGCTTACACCGTTTATGTCTCCAACGAGAAAGACAATACGATAACGGTCGTCGACACGGCGACGATGCAAGTGGTGAAGACCGTCGAAGTCGGCCAGAGGCCGCGCGGTATCACCATCTCGCATGACGGCAAGTTCATCTATTTGTGCGCCAGCGATGACGATACGATCGAAATCATCGATACCGCGACGCTGCAGATCGTTGGCACGCTGCCATCAGGCCCCGATCCCGAACTGTTCGTGCTTTCGCCCGACGGCAAGACGCTCTACGTCGCCAACGAGGACGACAATCTCGTCACCGCGATCAACGTCGAGAGCAAGCAGGTCATGACCGAGATTCCCGTTGGGGTGGAGCCTGAAGGCATGGCCGTCAGTCCCGATGGCAAAACCATGGTCAACACCTCCGAAACCACCAGCATGGCGCATTTCATCGACACCGACAGCCATGAGGTGACCGACAACGTCCTGGTCGACACGCGTCCGCGCTTTGCGCAATTCAAGCCCGACGGATCACAGATCTGGGTCAGTGCCGAAATCGGCGGTACCGTCAGCGTCATCGACAGTCTCAAACGCGAGGTGGTGAAGAAGATCCAGTTCGCGATTGCGGGACTGCGGCCCGAAACCATCCAGCCGGTCGGCATCGCAATCAGCGCGGACGGCAAGAAAGCCTATGTCGCGCTCGGCCCAGCGAACCACGTCGCCGTCATCAACACCGAAACCTACGAGGTGGAAAAATACATCCTGGTCGGCCAGCGCGTCTGGCATCTCGACTTCACCCCCGATCAGAAGACGCTGATCACCACCAACGGCAATTCCAACGACATCACCTTCATCGACACGGCGACGGACGAGCCGGTTCAATCGGTTACGGTGGGCCAGCAGCCTTGGGGCGTGGCCATATCGCCCCACTAGACCGCAGCAATGATCAGGGAGGCCGACGTGATGAATATTTGCCGCGGGGATGTTGCAAGTGCACTAGATGACCAGCGCGCCCCGAAGGAGCCAGCGGCATGCAGCATGTGAGGACAAGCGGAGCTGGAGAGGAGGTGGCAGCGCTCGATGTTGCCGGCATCAGCCATTCCTATGGTCCGAAGCGAGTGCTCCAGGACGTCTCGTTCTCGATCGCGCCGGGAACTTTCACCGTTCTGCTCGGCCTCAATGGGGCCGGCAAGACAACTTTGTTCTCACTGATCAGCCATCTTTACGGCACCCGCCGCGGATCGATCCGCATCTTCGGCCATGACGTCAGCCGCGCTTCGGGCGAAGCGCTCAGGCGTGTCGGCATCGTATTCCAGGCACGCACGCTCGACCTCGACCTCAGCGTCCACCAGAACCTCTCCTACCACGCCTCGCTGCATGGCATTGGCGGACACCAAGCCCGGCAGCGCATTGCCGCGCTGCTCGATACAGTCAACATGCAGGGCCGTCAGCATGACAAGGCACGCAGTCTTTCCGGCGGCCAAATGCGGCGCATCGAGATCGCGCGGGCGCTGCTCCACCGCCCTTCCCTGCTGCTGCTCGACGAGGCGACGGTCGGTCTCGACATCCAGTCGCGTGCGGGCATTTTGGCCACCATCCGCAAACTCGTCGAAACCGAGGGCATCGGTGTGCTGTGGGCGACGCATCTGATCGATGAGGTCGAAGACGGCGACCATGTCGTCGTGCTGCGGCAGGGCGACCTGGTTGCCAAGGGTAAGGTGGCCGATGTCGTTGCGACGAGCGGTGCCAGTTCGATCCGCGACGCCTTTTCCAGGCTCAACCGCATCGAAACAAGCGGCATCGCGGAGATGTCGCCATGAGCGCTCCCGCAATGCCGGCAAAAGTCGCCACCCTCACGCCGGTGAAGTTCGAACAGTTTGGGCTCCACCACTACCTCGTTTGCCTCAAAGGGATCGTCGTGCGGGAGTGCCTGCGCTTCCTGCATCAGCGCGAGCGCTTTATATCCTCGCTGGTTCGGCCGCTCGTCTGGCTGTTCATTTTTGCCGCCGGATTCCGGCAGGTGCTCGGCGTATCGATCATCCCGCCCTACAAGACCTACGTGCTCTACGAGGTCTACATCACGCCGGGCCTGTGCGGCATGATTCTGCTGTTTTCGGGCATGCAGTCTTCGCTGTCGATGGTCTATGATCGCGAAATGGGCAACATGCGCACCCTGCTGGTCAGCCCCTTCCCGCGTTGGTTTTTACTGATCTCGAAGATGCTCGCCGGTGTCGCCGTGTCGATCGCGCAGGTTTACGCGTTCCTGATCGTTGCCTGGTTCTGGGGCGTCAAGGCGCCGCCGCTTGGCTATCTCACCGTGCTGCCGGCGCTGTTCCTGTCAGGCATGATGCTGTGCGCGCTCGGCATGCTTCTGTCCTCAATGATCAAGCAGCTCGAAAACTTCGCTGGCATCATGAACTTCGTCATCTTTCCCGGCTATTTCGCTTCTCCGGCACTCTATCCCTTGTGGCGTATCCAGGAGGCTAGCCCCCTGCTCTACAAAATCTGCCTCGCCAATCCATTTACTTACGCCGTCGAACTGATCCGCTTCGCCTTCTACGGCCAGGTTGACTGGCTGTCGCTGGGCGTCGTTGCCGGCTGCACGCTGCTGTTCCTTGCCGCCGCCATCATCGCCTACGACCCTTCGCGCGGCCTGATGACCCGCAAACAGGACACGGGAGGAAATGCCTGATGGCGCGAATGATCCATGTTCGCGGTCTGGCTCTGGTCGCCATGCTCGCGCCGGGCGTCAACGCCATGGCGGCCAACCCCGATCCAGACTGGCCCTGCATGCAGCGCAAGGTGCCGCAACTCTCGCTCGGCCAGATCTGGAGCGGACCGGACCTTCCTTCAGCGGCGAAGGACTGGTCGAAGGACCCCACCATCTCCGCCCTGATCGAGGAAGTGGCAGCTCGCCGGATGCCGATTGCGGAAGCTCAAAAGAAGATCAGGGATTTCGCGGCCTCCTTGCCGGCCGAGCAACTTGCACCCAAAATGGCGATGATGGTGCAAGGCATGTTCGACCACCTGGACGCCGAGCGCTCGCAGGTGATCTCCGGCATTTCCCGCTACGCCCACAAGCAGCTCGAAATGGCCGCCGCGTTGCGCAAGGAAGGGTCCGATGTCGATGCGTTGCGGGCAAAGCCGGATGCAGATCCCGAAGAGATCGATCGGCGAACCGAACAGCTGAAATTCGCAACGCGAATTTTCAATGAACGCGTCCAATCACTGACCTACGTCTGTGAAGTGCCGACGATAATCGAGCAGCGGCTTTATCAATTGTCCAAGGCCGTCTCGGAAACGCTCGCCGCGAAGAAATAGAACCTCATTCGATCTTCGCGGCGGATATCACGATCCACGGCCGGGCAGCACGCGCCAGCGCTGAACGAAATAACGGGGATGCGTCTCGATCCACTGGGCTACCAGCGATTGCGCCTGCATGAAGGCGGTCCCGGGATTCATCGCCAGGCCGTCCACCATCTGTTCGCGTTGTTCACAGGTCTGCGGCACATCCGTCAGGCAGACCATCATAACGAGCGTGTAGAGCATTACCCCTTGTCCCCTTCGATTCCCGAACCCCATGCCCGGGAGTTTCCGTGATACCGACCAGTCTGCAGGGATCGCACATACGGATCACTTACGGGTGTGAAAGGAACGTGGCCCCCGCTCTTTCGCGCCCAAATATAAAATGGCGCAAATATACCGCCAATCACCGCTGGGCGGGGGCGCGGCCGGACGCGCATCTAATATGCGCGTCCGGCTGTGCCAGTGCCAAAAAATGTGAACTCCTGGAACGCGCTCTCGCATGGGCTCGACCGAAACAGGAATATCATTGTTGTCGACCTCAGACCGGCAGTCCGTTCTGCTTTCGCAGGCTCTTGTCGAAAGCGGATGCGGGGACGAAACGGCGCAGGAAACTGACCTGGCGCGCCATTTTTCCAGCCGCATACCGCCTCTTCGGAGCGGGATCGGTCGCAGCCGCCAAAACGGTCCTGGCCACCACTTCCGGCGCATCGCCTTTTTCCATCGCTTTCCGCACAGCTGCATTCATGCCGGCGCGCGCAGAGTCATAGATGTCAAGCAACTGATCCGGCCTGGCGAGATTTTCTTCAAATGAGGTGCGGGTATAGGCGGGCTCCACCAACACGACGCGAATTCCGAAAGTACGCAGTTCGTGGTCGAGCGATTCGGAGTAGCCCTCCACGGCATGCTTGGTCGACGAATAAAGCGCGAAATAGGGAGCTGGAATGAACCCCTGCACCGAGCTCAAATTGACGATTCTGCCCTTGCCTTGGCGGCGCATTGTCGGCAACACCGCTTTGGTTACTCGCATAACGCCAAAGACGTTCACGTCAAACAACGACTTGGCCTGGGCCATCGAGGACTCCTCCGCGCCACCAAGCAGGCCAACGCCGGCATTATTGACAAGCAGGTCGATGCGCCCGGTCTCGGCCAGCACGTCCTGGACAAGTTTCGCCACGGACGTGTCATCGGTCACGTCACAGGCCAGCATGGTAACCCCATCGGATCGGTCGACGACGGCGCGACGGCTGGTTCCGAACACGCGAAAGCCCGCGTTCTGCAGGGCTTTGGCCGTTGTGTGCCCGATACCGCTGGATGCCCCCGTCACCAGGGCGACGCCTAGATTGGTCTTGTTCATGGAGGTCACTTCTTTCTTCGTTTTGGATTGGCGTGGGAGAAGCACGACAGGTCGGAGCGAAAGGCGTCAATCATGAGCGCCTCCGGTACTCGCGCCGGCCAGATCATCCGTCCAGCGCCGGAACAGCGCGCTGGCATTAACGCCTCCGAAGCCGAAGCCATTGGAGATTGCATAGCCCATCGCCATCGGCCGGGCCCGGTTTGCGACGAAGTCGATCCCGTCGCCGGCCGGATCGGGAGCGCTCAGATTGAGGGTCGGCGGTGCCATCTGATCCCTGAGTGCCAGGATTGCGAAGATTGCTCCGAGCCCGCCGGCGGCTCCGAGCAGGTGTCCGGTCGCCGATTTCGTTGCACTGACAGCTATCGCGAAATCGCGCCCGAACACGCTCTTGATCGCTTCGATCTCACCCAGGTCGCCCACCGGCGTGGAGGTCGCATGGGCATTGAGATGACGAACCTCGCGGGGCGAAATCCCTGCTTGGGCGATTGCGATCTCCATGGCCCGGCGCGCACCGTCGCCGTCCTCGGGACCGGAGGTGACGTGATGAGCATCCGCCGTCGTGCCGTAGCCGACAAGCTCGGCCAGCGGTCTTGCGCCGCGCGCCAGCGCGTGGCTCAAGTCCTCGATGACCAGCATGCCGGCTCCTTCGCCCATGACGAAGCCGTCCCGCGACTTGTCGAACGGTCGGGAGGCCTCATCAGGACGGTGATTAAAGGACGTCGAAAGAGAGCGTGCCGCGGCAAACCCACCGAGGCTGACAAGATTCATGCATGCTTCCGTCCCGCCGCACACGGCAATATCGGCCTCGTTGGCGCGGATTAGGCGAGCCGCATCGCCGATCGCCTGAATGCCGGCCGCGCACGCCGTCACGGGTGCACCGAGCGGACCTTTGAAGCCATAGCGGATCGAGACGTGGCCTGCCGCGAGGTTCACCAGGAAGGACGGCACCGTAAAAGGTGATAGACGGCGGACGCCGCGCCGGTCGACCGTGCGCACCGCCTCGGTTATGGCCGGGAACCCGCCGACGCCCGAGGCGATGATCGTGGCCGTGCGCAAGCGATCCGCTTCCGAGACGGGGGCCCATCTTGCTTGGGCGAGCGCCTCTTGTGCCGCGGCCAGCGCAAAGAGAATGAACCGGTCTACCTTGCGCTGATCCTTCGGCGGAAGGATGGCTTCCGGATCGAAACCAGCGTCCGGATCTTCTTCTGTGGAGGGCACCACCCCGCCGACCTTCGCCGGCAGGTCGCACACCACATCATCCGCAAGCCTCCGGATGCCCGAGCGGCCGGCCAGGAGACGCGACCAGGACGTTTCAACATCGGCAGCAAGGGGCGTAACCGCTCCCATGCCCGTAACAACAATCCGTCGCATCTATTTTCCTGTCAGTTTGGGCGCGCCGCAGGCGCTGCGCACGCCATTCAAGCGCCGGCTGCTTCGCGAACCTGTTCTGTCGCCGCATCCAGAAATGCCTGCGCGAGGTCGGGGTCGTTGACGACGCGCGAAAGGAGCACCGCACCGACCATTGTCGAGAGAATGGCCATGGCCTTGTCGCCGGGCCGCTCGCCGTCGGCCTCGCCAACCCAACTACCAAACATCTCAAGATATTCCCTGATCCCGGCTTCGAACGACGCTCTCACGTCCACGCCCTGTCTGGCGGCATCCGAACCGAGCGCCACGATCGGGCAGCCGTCCATCCTTTCTTCGCGATGGTCCATGCTGAGGTAGAACGCGATCACCGCGCCAAGCGGATCATCAGGGTTTGCCGCAGTCGCGGCCGACCATCGACGGGTGGCGCTCTCCATCGCCCGCCTGGACGCCTGCGCCGCCAGGTCGTCCTTGGATGCGAACTGCTTGTAAAACGCGCCTTGGGTCAGTCCGGCACCCTTCATCAGATCCTTAAGGCCGATACCATCAAAGCCGCGCTCCCGAAAAAGGCGGCTTGCCACGTTGATTACGGTTTCTCGGTTTTCCGCGGCCTGGGTACGACTTACGCGCATTGTTGACCTCTTTTTTAGATTGCGTTCGTAATCTATAGCCTATATAGAGTTCGAACGCAATCTAAAAAGGAGATGCGAAATGATCCGCAAAACCCTGAGCGCATCGCTCCTGGCCGCGCTGTTTCTTGCGACCCCGGCTTTTGCCGAGGAAGCCACCATCGGACGCCCGATCGAGGGCGGCAGCCTGCACGAGGGACACCTTGACATGGTTGTCTACTACGTCCCGGTCGACGGCGGCCTCCTGGAGGTCACCGCCACCTTCGCGCCGAAGACCGGGGGCGATCCGCTGCGCGTCGTCATGGGCCTCGCCGACGACGACTCCGTGGCATTTTCCATGCCGGGCCACCAGGACTCGCTCTACGCGTTCTCAAGGTCCGGGGATGAGGTGACGGTCTCGACCGAGACTGACATGCATCTGCGAGCCGACGCGACAATACGCTGAGCCGAAGTGCAGACCGCAGCCGGCGTGCTGCTGGCCGTGGGCTCTCGCGTCCGCTCGGCTCGCCACATGGTGCCTCGATCACGCGATCGAATAAGTTTGGGGAGAGGTCAAATGCTATACAGCTATTTTGTCGAGAAATCGGTCCGAGAGAGCTTCGACCACGTCAACAACCATCGCTGGGATGAGGCGGTGAAGGCACTCGCGCTGCATGTCCATCACCGCGTTTCCGGCGCCCACGCACTTGGTGGTGAGCGCCGCGACAAAGAAGCCATGCGCCGCTGGTTTGAGCGCCTCGGCCGCGACCTGCCCAATCTCCATCTCACGGTCAACCACATCTGGGTGAAGGGCTGGCCGTGGCATACCACCGTGTTTGCCCAGTGGGACGGTACCGCAACGCTGCTCAATGGCGACGCGTCGTACGTCAACCGTGGTCTCCACGTGTTCACCCTGCGGTGGGGCAGAGTCTATGCACTTGAGGAATTTTACGATTCACAAGCAGCGGCCCGCGGTCTTGCCGCCCAAGCGGCAGCTGGCCTCGAAGAAGCTGTCGCCGAACCAATTGTAGGCTAGCAGACGCTCAATCAAAGCCCACCGTTCCGTGAACGCGGGCCGCTACCCCATGGCCCAGCGCTTGGAGGGCGGTCGACTCGGCTCCGCAAATGCGTTGCCACCAGCAGTGCCTCCCGATCCTCGGCTCTCGGTCAGGAGTTCAAAGCCGATCAGCCGCCGATGGACGCCTTCGTCTATCTGAAGCGTTTGCTTGGGGCAGTGCGCTAACTCGCGCGACCTCCAGTGTTCGGTTCCTCGTGCGGATAGAGCTTGCCGAACAGGGGCAGGTACATCGCGCCCTTGCGCATCAGAAAATCGTGGAATGTCGCCATGGCCGGCGAGATCGCGTGATCGCTGCGCATCACCGAAAACCATTGCCGGCGGATCGGCATGCCGACAACGTCGAGGATAACCAGCCGGCCGGCTTCGGTTTCGGCAGCGATGGTGTGGGCAGAGATGAACGCGATGCCGAGCCCGGCCATCACTGCCTGCTTGATGGTCTCGTTCGAGCCCATCTCGACGCCGAGATCGTCGATGCGGCCGGGCACGTCGCTCAGGAATATTTCCAGTGAGATGCGCGTTCCGGAGCCGGGCTCGCGAATGAGGAAATGCTCATCGGCGATCCGCTCCTTGGAAATGTCGTGTGCCGACGCCAGCGGGTGGTCGGGCGGTGCGATGATGACCAGCGGGTGATCGCCGAAGACCGAAGCACGCACCGGGACTTCCTTCGCCGGGCGTCCCATCAGCGCGATATCGATGTCGTGGTTCTTCAGATTGTCGATCGTCTCGGCGCGGTTGCCGATGGCAAGCCGCATGTCGATGTCGGGATGTTCCTTCATGAAGGCAGCCATCAGCCGCGGTGCGAAATATTTGGCCGTGGAAACGACGCCGAGCCGCAAGCTTCCGGCGCGCACGCCCTTGATTGCATCCATCTTGTCTTCCAGCAGACGAAGCCGCTCCTCGATGGCCTGTGCGGTCTCGACGAAGGCCAGACCTGCGGCAGTGGGACGCATGCCGTCCGACGTCCGGTCGAACAAGGCCAGTTGGAAATCCTCCTCCACCTGCCGCAACTGGATCGTCACCGCTGGAGGAGACAGGCCTAACACCTTGGCCGCGCTGACGATTTTTCCGTGGGCGACGATTGCTTGAACGGTCTTGAATTGCTTAAGCGTGAGGTTTCTCATATGGCATACTAAATTTTTTTTACTGCCTGAGTAAAGTTATTGAATTTTACTTATCCAGCATCGTTTGTTCTCCTTTCCCAATCCGGCCGACCCGAGGAGAGGCGGCTGGATCGGGAGGTTACGATGCCAGCGGCAACGCTCGACGCTTTTCTGAACTCCTATCTTGGCGAGCCGGACGAACTGCGCTCCGCGGTCGTAGCGACCATCCGTCAGCTGACGCAGGCGGCCACCACGATCCGCAACACCATCAATCAAGGGGTGCTCGGCACGGCCTTTGCCGGAACCCGCGGCGCCAATGCTGACGGCGACATCCAGAAGGATCTCGATGTCTTCGCCGATGACATCTTCCTCGACGCCATGCGCCACGCTCCGGTCGCGCTCTACGCTTCCGAGGAACTGGAGCAGCCGGTGCTGCTCGACAGGCAAGCGCCTCTTGCCATCGCCATCGACCCACTCGACGGCTCTTCCAACATCGACACCAACGTGTCGATCGGAACGGTCTTCTCGCTCCTCCCTGCAATTGGTGCGCCGGATGGGAATCCGGCCGCCTCGTTTTTGCAGGCAGGCGTGAACCAGCTGGGCGCCGGTTTCTTCATCTACGGGCCGCAGCTGGCGCTGGTTCTGTCGCTCGGCAGCGGCACCCATGTCTTCGTTCTCTCGACCAGGCTCGGCACCTTCGTCCAGGCCTACGAGAGCCGGATCATCCCCCAGCGAACCCAGGAGTTCGCCATCAACGCCGCCAACTACCGGCATTGGGACGAGGCGGTGCGGCTCTACATCGACGACTGCCTCGAAGGTACCGAAGGCCCACGTGAGAAGGACTTCAACATGCGCTGGATCGCCTCCCTGGTTGCGGACTGCTACCGCATATTGATGCGCGGCGGCGTATTCCTGTATCCAGGCGACAAGCGCAAGACTTACCGCCAGGGGCGACTGCGCCTCGTCTATGAGGCAAACCCGATCGCCTATCTCGTCGAACAGGCGGGCGGTGCCGCCACCGATACGATCACCCGCATCCTCGAAATCGAACCAGAGAACCTTCACCAGCGCGTGCCCATGGTTTTCGGATCGGCGCGGGAAGTCGCGCGCATCACCCGCTACCACACCGAGCCGAGCGCCATCGGCGAGCGCGCGCCGCTGTTCAGCCGCCGCGGCCTTTTCAGGGCCTGAATACCATGTCGGCAAAGCACCCCATCATTACCATCACCGGGTCGTCGGGCGCAGGCACTACCTCTGTCAAGCGCATCTTCGAGCTGATCTTCCGGCGCGAGAACATCGGGGCCGCCTTCATCGAAGGCGATGCTTTCCATCGCTACGACCGCGCCACGATGAAGGCGAAAGTGGCCGAGGAGGAAAAGGCGGGCAATCCGAACTTCACCCACTTCCACGCCGAGGCCAATGAACTGGCAATCCTCGAAGAGGTATTCGAGGAATATGGCCGCCGGGGAACCGGAAAGACCCGCACATACATCCATGATGAGGATGAGGAGAAGCAGTACGGCACGCCGCCGGGACATTTCACCGAATGGCGCGAATTTCCCCCGAGCGACCTGCTCTTCTACGAGGGCCTGCATGGCTGCGTCGTCACCGACAAGATCAACCTGGCCAGGCACGCGGATCTCAAGATCGGCGTGGTGCCGGTCATAAATCTCGAATGGATCCAGAAGATCCATCGCGACCGCGCAACGCGCGGCTATTCCACCGAGGCAGTGATGGACGTGATCCTGCGTCGCATGCCGGACTATGTCCGCTACATCGTCCCGCAGTTTTCGCAGACCGCCATCAACTTCCAGCGCGTGCCGATCGTCGACACGTCCAATCCATTCATCGCGCGCTGGATTCCGACGCCCGACGAATCGATGCTGGTTATCCGCTTCGCCAATCCCCGCGGCATCGATTTCCCCTACCTGCTTTCGATGATCCACGACTCGTTCATGTCGCGGCCGAATTCCATAGTGGTGCCCGGCAACAAGCTCGACCTTGCCATGCAGCTGATCCTGACGCCGCTCATCCTGCAATTGATCGAACGCAAGAACCGTGTGTCGTGAGGAGGACGCCATGAACAGCCAAGCAGCAGCACTGAAGCCCGTCGCCGCCGTCTCGGAACGGGACATGGCCAACGCCATTCGCGCACTGGCGATGGACAGCGTCCAAAAGGCCAATTCCGGTCATCCGGGCATGCCGATGGGCATGGCCGATGTCGCAACGGTGCTGTTCAGCCGCTTCATCAATATCGATCCGTCGGCCCCCAACTGGCCCGATCGTGACCGCTTCGTGCTTTCGGCCGGGCACGGCTCCATGCTGCAATATGCGCTGCATTACCTGCTCGGCTACGAAGACATGCCGATCGAGCAATTGCAGCGGTTTCGCCAGCTGGGCAGCCGCACCGCCGGACATCCCGAATATGGCCATGCGCTTGGCATCGAGACGACGACCGGCCCGCTTGGACAAGGCATTTCCACCGCTGTCGGCATGGCGCTGGCGGAGCGCATGCTTGCGGCCCGCCACGGCGCCGATCTCGTCGACCATTTCACCTACGCGATCGCCGGCGACGGCTGCCTGCAGGAAGGCATCAGCCACGAGGCGATCGATCTTGCCGGTCACCTGAAGCTCTCCCGGCTGATCGTCTTTTGGGACGACAATGCGATCTCGATCGACGGGCCCACTTCCCTGTCGACATCGATGGACCAGCCGGAGCGGTTCAAAGCCGCTGGATGGCATGTCCAGTCGGTGAACGGCCACGACACCGAAAACGTTGCGGCGGCAATCGAAGCGGCGCAGCAATCGGACCGGCCGTCTCTGATCGCCTGCCGCACGGTGATCGGCAAGGGAGCGCCCAATCTGGGCGGTTCGGAAAAGACGCATGGCGCGCCGCTGGGCGATGCGGAGATCGCCGCGACGCGCGAAAACATCGGCTGGGCCTTCGCGCCGTTCGAGGTGCCGGACGATATCCTTTTCGCCTGGCGCGAGATTGCCGGCCGCGGTCAAGCGGCACGCCGCGCCTGGGAGCAGCGGCTTGCCGCCTCACCACGGCGGCAGGCCTTCGAGAGCGCGGTCGCCGGCGCCCTGCCCGACGCGGTCTTCGAAGCACTCGGCGCTTTCCGCAAGGAGCATGTCGGGAAGGCGACCAAGGTTGCAACGCGAAAAGCCTCGGAAATGGCACTCGCTGCGATCAATGGCGCAACCGAACTGACCGTCGGCGGCTCCGCCGATCTGACGCATTCGAACCTGACGATCACCAAGGGTATGAACCGCATCGCGCCGGGCGACTACGCCGGCCGCTACATCCACTATGGAATCCGCGAGCACGGCATGGCCGCAGCCATGAACGGCATCGCACTGCATGGCGGCTTCGTGCCTTATGGCGGCACGTTCCTGTGCTTCGCCGACTACGCGCGCGGCGCGATGCGGCTCTCGGCGCTCATGGGCCAGCGCGTCATCTATGTGATGACGCATGATTCCATTGGTCTCGGCGAGGACGGCCCGACCCACCAGCCGGTCGAGCACCTGGCGATGCTGCGGGCGACGCCAAACCTCAACGTCTTCCGTCCGGCCGACATCATCGAAACGGCGGAGTGCTGGGAACTGGCGCTGAGAAGCGAGAAGCGGCCGAGCGTGCTGGTGCTCTCGCGCCAGAACCTGCCGATGCTGCGCCAAGCACCTAGCGGCGAGCCACACAGCGACGAGAACCGGTCGAGCCGGGGCGCCTACATCCTGCGCCAGCCAGCCGGGCACCGCGCGGTGACGCTGATCGCCACCGGCTCGGAGGTCGAGATCGCGGTTGCCGCCGCCGAACGGCTGGAGACCGAGCACGGCGTCGCCGCCGCGGTTGTCTCGATGCCGTGCTGGGAGCTTTTCGAGGAGCAGGACGCCGGCACCCGCAAGGCCGTCCTCGGCTCGGCGCCGCGCATCGCCATCGAAGCCGCAGCACGGCTCGGCTGGGACCGCTGGATCGGCGACACCGGCACTTTCGTCGGCATGGCCGGTTTCGGCGCCAGCGCCCCTGCCCCGGACCTTTACCGGCATTTCGACATCACGCCCGAAGCCGTCGCGGCAGCGGCGCTGAAGCTCATCATCTAGGAGAAACCGACAATGGCCCGCATCACCCTTCGCCAACTTCTCGACCATGCCGCCGAGCACGGCTACGGGGTGCCGGCATTCAACATCAACAACATGGAACAGGGCCTCGCCATCATGGAGGCCGCCAGGGCCTGCGATGCGCCGGTTATCATCCAGGCCTCACGCGGCGCCCGTTCCTATGCCAATGACATCATGCTGGCCAAAATGATGGAGGCGTTGACCGAAATCCATCCGGCCATTCCGCTCTGCATCCATCAGGATCACGGCAACAACGAAGCCACCTGCCTGTCGGCGATCCGCCACGGCTTCACCTCGGTGATGATGGACGGATCATTGATGGCGGATGCCAAGACACCGGCGAGCTACGATTACAACGTCGCCATCACCGAACGTGTCGTACGCATGGCGCATTGGGTCGGCGCTTCGGTCGAAGGCGAGCTCGGCGTGCTCGGCTCGCTGGAGACCGGCCAGGGCGAGGCCGAGGACGGGCACGGCGCCGAAGGTGCGCTTTCCCATGACCAGCTTTTGACCGATCCCGATCAGGCGGTCGACTTCGTGACCGCCACCCGGGTCGACGCACTGGCGATCGCCTGCGGTACCTCCCACGGCGCCTATAAATTCAGCCGCAAGCCTGACGGCGGCATCCTGGCCATGCAGGTGATCGAGGCGATTCACGAAAAGCTGCCCAATACGCATCTGGTCATGCACGGGTCTTCCTCCGTGCCGCAGGAACTGCAGGACATCATCAACAACTATGGCGGCGAGATGCCCCAGACCTTTGGCGTCCCGGTCGAGGAAATCGAGCGCGGCATCCGCTACGGCGTGCGCAAGGTCAACATCGACACCGATTGCCGAATGGCCATGGCCGGGCAGTTCCGCCGCGTTGCGACGGAGGACCCGCGCGAATTCGATCCGCGTAAATTCCTGAAACCCGCCATGGACGCCCTGCGCGACCTTTGCCGCGATCGCTTCGAACGCTTCGGCACCGCAGGCCACGCGTCGAAGATCAGGGTGATCGCCATGGATGAGATGGCGAAACGTTACGCCGCAGGAAAGCTCGACCCCCAAATCGCAACCGCGAAAGCCGCCTGAGCGGCAAACAGGAGACCTGCCATGAACAAGATCGACATGCCCTCAGCAGGCACGCTCAAGGAAGGCAAGGAACGCTACAGGTCGGGCGTCATCCCCTACAAGAAGATGGGCTACTGGGAGCCGGACTACCGGCCCAAGGAGACCGACCTGATCGCCATGTTTCGGATCACGCCGCAGCCCGGCGTCGACCACGAGGAGGCGGCCGCCGCCATCGCCGGTGAATCCTCTACCGCGACATGGACCGTGGTGTGGACCGACAGGCTGACCGCCTGCGAGCTCTACCGCGCCAAGGCATTCAAATCCGAGCCGGTGCCGAACACAGGTCCAGGCACCAGGATCGAGCAACAGTACTTCGCCTGTATCGCCTACGACCTCGACCTGTTCGAGCCCGGCTCCATCGCCAATCTGACTGCATCGATCATCGGCAACGTGTTCGGCTTCAAGGCCGTCAAGGCCTTGCGGCTCGAGGACATGCGCATTCCGGTGGCTTACCTCAAGACCTTCCAGGGCCCGGCGACCGGCATCGTGGTGGAACGCGAGCGGCTCGACAAGTTCGGCCGGCCGCTGCTCGGCGCGACGACGAAGCCGAAGCTTGGCCTGTCCGGCCGCAACTACGGCCGCGTCGTCTACGAGGCGCTGAAGGGTGGCCTCGACTTCGTCAAGGACGACGAGAACATCAACTCACAGCCCTTCATGCATTGGCGCGACCGTTTCCTCTACTGCATGGAGGCAGTGAACAAGGCGTCGGCCGCCACCGGCGAAGTCAAGGGCCATTATCTCAACGTCACCGCCGGCACGATGGAGGACATGTACGAACGCGCCGAATTTGCAAAACAGCTTGGCTCCTGCATCGTCATGATCGACCTCGTCATTGGCTACACGGCGATCCAGTCGATGGCCAAGTGGGCACGCCGCAACGACATGATCCTGCACCTGCACCGGGCCGGCAACTCGACCTATTCGCGCCAGAAGAACCACGGCATGAATTTTCGCGTCATCTGCAAATGGATGCGGATGGCCGGCGTCGATCACATCCATGCCGGCACGGTGGTCGGCAAGCTGGAAGGCGACCCGCTTATGATCAAGGGGTTTTATGACACGCTGCGCGAGGAGCGCACGCCGCAGAACCTCGAAACCGGGCTGTTCTTCGATCAGGACTGGGCCTCGCTCAACAAGGTGATGCCCGTCGCCTCCGGTGGCATCCATGCCGGCCAGATGCACCAGTTGATCCATTATCTCGGCGAGGACGTCATCCTGCAGTTCGGCGGCGGCACGATCGGCCATCCGGACGGCATCCAGGCCGGCGCGACGGCCAATCGCGTCGCGTTGGAGGCGATGATCCTCGCCCGCAACGAGGGCCGCGACTATCTGCGCGAAGGAACCAAAATCCTCGAACAGGCGGCCAGATGGTGCACGCCGCTCAAGGCGGCCCTGGAGACGTGGAAGGACGTCACCTTCAACTACGAATCGACCGACACGGCCGACTTTGTGCCAACCGCAACGCCGAGCTTCTAGACGAAAGGAACCGTCGCCATGATGACCAATCCCGGAAACAAGGTCACGCAGGGACAGTTTTCGTTCCTGCCCGAGCTAACCGATGAGCAGATTTCGGCGCAGATCAAATACGCACTGAAAAACCACTGGGCGGTCAGCGTCGAGTACACGGACGATCCACATCCGCGAAACACCTATTGGGAAATGTACGGCAACCCGATGTTCGACCTGAGGGACCCGGCGGGCATCCTGCTTGAAGTCAACAATTGCCGGAAAGCTATGCCCAACATGTATGTCCGGGTCACCGCCTTCGATTCGACCAAGGGCTGGGAAGCACCGCGCATGTCATTCATCGTCAACCGGCCACCCAATGAACCCGGGTTCCGGCTGCTGCGCCAAGAGCGTGACGGCCGCAGTCAGGGCTATTCGATCGTGCCTTATGCGACCGACAGGCCCGAAGGCGAACGGAGCTAGGCGAACCATGCTGGACGCGATAGCAAAGAGCGCTGCCGCGCAGGGCGAATCGGTTGATCTACAGGCCGAGTTCGAGGCGTCCAACATCGACGAGGTGATGGACAAGCTCGACCGCGAACTCGTCGGCCTGAAGCCCATCAAGAATCGCATCCGCGAGATCGCTGCGCTGCTCCTGGTCGACCGGCTTCGCCGCAAGTTCGGGCTGATCTCTGGCGCACCAACGCTGCACATGAACTTTACGGGAAATCCCGGTACCGGAAAGACCACCGTGGCGCTCAGAATGGCCGAAATCCTGCATCGTCTTGGCTATGTCCGCGAAGGGCACATGGTCGCGGTGACGCGCGACGATCTCGTCGGCCAGTATGTGGGCCACACCGCGCCCAAAACCCGCGAAGTGATCAAGCGCGCCATGGGCGGGGTGCTTTTCATCGACGAGGCCTACTATCTCTACAAGCCCGAGAACGAACGCGACTACGGCCAGGAATCGATCGAAATCCTGCTGCAATGCATGGAAAACAACCGTGACGATCTGGTTGTGATTCTTGCCGGCTACAAGGACAAGATGGACCGCTTCTTCGACAGCAATCCCGGCATGCGCTCGCGGATCGCCCATCACCTCGATTTTCCGGACTACGGCGTCAGCGAACTCAAATCAATCGCCGAGATCATGCTGGCGGAACAGAATTACCGTCTCAGCGAAGCGGCGGCCAAGGCGCTCGAAGAGTATCTCCCGATCCGCATGCGGCTGCCGCATTTCTCCAACGCCCGCTCCGTTCGCAATAGCCTCGACCGGGCGCGGCTTCGCCAGGCCAGCCGGCTTTTCGCATCGCGCGACCGGGCGTTGACGAAAATCGATCTTATCACCATCGAGGAATCCGATATTCGCGGCAGCCGCGTGTTCGCGGAAGGTAAGCTCGAAGGCGAACCGGAGACGAAGGCGCGCTGACAAGATGACGGCGGTTGGTGTGCAGCGACCGGAAACGGACGACAGAATGGGAGCCGACGACCATGGATACCAAGACAATCATCGCGCCCTCGGTGCTTTCCGCGGACTTCTCGCGGCTCGGCGACGAGGTCGAAGCGGTCGTCCGGGCGGGTGCCGATTGGATCCATCTCGATGTGATGGATGGCCATTTCGTGCCCAACATCACCTTCGGTCCGCCGGTGGTCAAGGCGATCCGTAATCGAACGGACAAGGTCTTCGACTGTCACCTGATGATCGCGCCGGCCGACGCCTATCTCGGCGCCTTCGCCGATGCCGGCTGCGACATCATTACGGTGCATGCCGAGGCCGGACCGCATCTCGACCGTTCGCTGCAGGCAATCAGAAATCTCGGCAAGAAGGCCGGCGTGTCGCTGAACCCGTCAACGCCGGAAAGCGTCATCGAATATGTACTTGACCGGCTCGATCTGGTGCTTCTGATGACGGTCAATCCGGGCTTCGGCGGCCAGGCCTTCATTGCGGCGGTCGTCGACAAGGTCAGGCGGGTCAAGGCGCTGGTCGGCCATCGTCCGATCGACATCGAGATCGACGGCGGCGTCACCCCCGAAACCGCTCCGCTGGTCACCGCGGCCGGTGCCAGTGTGCTGGTCGCCGGCTCGGCCATCTTTAAGGGCGGCACCGAGGCTGCCCTATCGCGCCAATATCGGCACCATCAGGCAGGCGGCCGACGGGGCGATCCGGAAAGCGGCGTAAACCATTTCATCGGAGGAAATCTTGGCGGCAATCCCACCTGTCTGCGATTTCGGCTGGCGAGCCATCGACGCCGTTTTGCCCGGCGTCGACGGCACATCGCATTCGATCTTAAGCCACGCCGGCCCGAACGGGCTGGTGGTGGCCTTCATCTGCAATCACTGCCCCTATGTGAAGGCGGTGATTTCACGGATGGTGCGCGACGCCAATGACCTCAAGGCCGAAGGCATCGGCTTTGTCGCGATCAACTCCAACGATAGCGACGCCTATCCAGATGATTCCTTCGACAACATGAAGCTCCTTGCCAGGACGAACGGCTTCACTTTCCCCTATCTCCATGACGAGCACCAGACGGTGGCGCGCGCCTACGGAGCCGTTTGCACCCCGGATTTCTTCGGGCTCAACAGCGAGTTGACGCTGCAATATCGCGGCCGGCTTGACGCGTCGCGACGCGACGCCGAATCGCCCGGGCTGAGGCGCGACCTGTTCGAAGCGATGAAGCAGGTTGCCCGAACCGGCGACGGACCGCTTGACCAGATCGCTTCGATCGGCTGTTCGATCAAGTGGAAGGATGCTGCATGAACGTCGGCGCAGGCAGGCCGTTTCGCTCGCCCAAGGCGATCCTGTTCGATCTCGACGGCACACTGGTCGATTCGGCACCTGATATAGCGGCCGCCGTCAACGAATTGCTGGCCGGACGCGATCTGCCGCCGCTGCGGCTGGATCAGGTCAAGGCCATGATCGGCGGCGGCATCAGGAAACTGGTCGAACGAGCCTTCGCGGCTTCCGGCACGCCGCTCCTCGGCATCGCGCTCGATGAGGCCAACCGCGTCATGGCGCCGATCTACCGCAGGCATCTGACCGGCCGCACGAGGCTGATGCCTAGCGTCAGGGAGGTTCTCACGCACTTGCATTTGAGCGGAATAGCCATGGCCGTGGTGACCAACAAGCCGCAGCTGGCAGCTCGCGAAATCCTGCTGCATTTTCGGCTGACGGAATATCTCGGCGCGATCATCGGCGGAGACGCGGTGACATACTTGAAACCGGCGCCAGACGCGCTGTTGCTGGCGCTCGACCAGCTTCAGGTCGAACCTCGTGACACGCTGATGGTCGGAGACAGCAGCGCCGACGTGGCCGCCGCCCGCGCTGCCGGCATGGCCGTCATTCTGCTGCGTGGCGGATACAGCCAAATTCCCGTTGAAGAGCTTGGCGCCGACCTCGTTTGCGACAGCCTGTTCGATCTGCCGTCAGCGATGCAGAGGCTGCAAGACGCTGCGTGACCCCATGCGCAAAGCCGAGCCAACGCCGGCCGAGCGCAGTCCAACGGCCGGCGGTGCCGCGTTATTTTGAGAATTGCTTCAGATAAGCAATGACGTTGGCGATGTCCTCGTCTTTCTTGAGGCCGACAAACGCCATCTTGGTTCCTTTGACCATCGCCTTGGGATCGCGAAGGTAGGTCGTCAGCGTGGCCTCATCCCATTTGACGCCGGACTTGCCGGCCTCGGTCATGGCCTTGGAATAGCTGAACCCCGGATGCGTCCCGGCCGTTCGGCCGATGACGCCGTTCAAGGACGGACCGACCTTGTTCTGGTCCTTGTCTGCGACGTGGCAGACCTTGCATTTGGCGAAGACCTTCTCACCCGCCGCGGCATCCTGTGCCTGAGACTGGGTAGTGACAAAGGTGGCGACGGACACGGCGGCGAAAAATGCGACTGCGCGCATGGCATTTCCTCATTGATCGTGTGAGTGCCCGGGACACTTTACGCGTGTCGATGCCTTGATCGCCGGCATTCGTTTTAAAGCGGGAGAGCGAACTATTGTCCTTCCTCCCCGGACTGGCAGCACCTGCACGCCTCGAAAAGCTAGACTGCCGATGAAAGAAGTCAATCGTACAAAGGTCCTGTTTCGTTTCCCGACTGCGCGAACGGAAGTGTGTAGCGACACGCGGTCCACATCATTGACGCCTGTTGGCCGAACGCGTAGCCTCACTCCAACCGGTTTGCTGTTTGGGCACCTTCAGGAATCCGCGCAACTCCAAAGCACGAACTCTGGAGAGTTCGCCGCGCAGGCGACGATAAGTGCCAAATGGACATGGTCGATCTCATATTAACGGTGTGCCTTAGCGCCAATCCGGGCAATTGCCGAGATGAACATCTCTATTTCGAGAGCCGCGGCTCTCTGTTCCAATGCATGTTCCTGGCGCCCGCCGAGATCGCAAAATGGTCTCAGGAACATCCGAGTCTCAAGGTCGTGCGCTGGAAATGTGCCGTTCCGAGCAAGGAACGAGCGATTTGATCGACATTCCTGGTTCGTCGACGACCCTAAAAGAGGAGACGCCATGATGATTTCGCGGCGCACGACGCTGCGCTTGGCGGCTCTGAGGGCCATCCTCGCCTCAAAGCCGGTTGCCGTCTTTGCGGCCGCTAAGGTCCGAATTGGTGTCCTGAAGTTCGGCACCGTGAGCTGGGAACTCGATACGTTGAAACGCCACAAGCTCGACGAGGCCAACAGGATCGATCTGGAAATTGTCTACTTCGCCGGGGAGGATGCGACCAACGTCGCGCTGCTGGCCGGCGCGATCGACATGATCGTGACCGACTGGCTGTGGGTCTCGCGCCAGCGCTCCGAGGGCGGCGACCTTACATTGGCCCCTTATTCGACCGCCGTGGGAGCAATCATGGTGAAGGAGGAATCGCCGATCCGGACGCTCGCCGACCTCAAGGAAAAGAAAATCGGTGTCGCCGGCGGCCCGCTCGACAAGAGCTGGCTACTGGTCCAGGCGCTGGCCAGACGCGATCACGGCCTCGACCTGCCGACAGCCTGTGACGTCGTCTTTGGCGCGCCGCCGCTGATTTCTGAAAAGGCGATGCAAGGCGAACTCGATGCCGTGCTCAATTTCTGGCATTTCTGCGCCCGGCTCGAGGCCAATGGCTTTCGTCGGTTGATCGGTGCGGATGCCGCGACGAAAGCGCTTGGTGCCTCGGGCCCCGTGTCGGCACTCGGCTACGTCTTCCACGACCAATGGGCGAGCGACAATCCGGATGCCGCCCGGGGCTTCGTCAAGGCATCCATGCAGGCCAAGGACTTGCTGGCCAGATCCGATGATGAATGGCTGCGCCTGGCGCCACTCATTCGCGCAGAAGGCAAGGAGTTGGAAAAACTGCGCGACCGCTATCGCCAGGGCATCCCAAGACGGCCGGTCGCCGAAGAAGCGGCCGATGCGGGCAAACTCTATCACGTGCTGGCCGCGATAGGCGGCGAGAAGCTGGTTGGCAGGGCGCCCGAGATGGCGCCCGGCACGTTCTGGCCGGAACTCGCGAAATGACCGCAACGGAAGACAAGTCGGGTCGATCGGGCTTTGCGACGCCGCTGACGCCAGCGCTGACGGTAACGGTTTCCCTGATTGGACTTTGCCTGCTGTGGGGCCTCGCGGCTCATCTGTGGCAAAGCCGTGCTTTCCCCCCACCAGGGCAGGTCTGGCAGGTACTGCTCAGGGAAGCGGCGAGCGGTGACCTTTTTTATCATCTTGGCGCGACGCTCGGACGGGTTGCTGCGGCGTACGTCGTCGCAATGATTATCGGCTCGGTCATCGGCGTCATCCTCGGGAGCTACCGCGGTGCGGACCGGTTCTTCAGTCCATGGGTGGTCCTGTTTCTCAACATTCCCGCGCTGGTGGTCATCGTGCTCGCCTATATCTGGTTCGGCCTCAACGAGGCGGCGGCGATTGGCGCAGTTGCCGTGAACAAGATCCCGAATGTCGTGGTGACGATGCGCGAAGGCGCCAGGGCGTTTGATCCGCGTTATGCCGAAATGGCCGCCGTCTACCGCTTCGGCCCACTCGAGCGCATCCGCCATGTCCTGCTGCCGCAACTGCAGCCCTATTTTGCCGCGGCCTCGCGATCCGGCATCGCCCTCATATGGAAGATCGTCCTGGTGGTCGAACTGCTCGGCCGCTCCAATGGCGTCGGTTTCCAGATCTATCTCTATTTCCAGCTCTTCGACGTCGCCGCCATTCTCGCGTACACGCTGGCTTTCGTGGCGGTGATGCTTGTCATCGAACTTCTCCTGGTGCAGCCCATTGAACGACATGCAACCCGTTGGCGCCGCGGTCCCGCTTAGGGTCGACATCGCCGAAAAGACCTTCAGGTCCGCGCAAGGCGTGTCGATCACGGCGCTACAGGGTCTGTCCTTCGAGGTCCGGCCGGGCGAATTCGCTTGCCTGTTTGGGCCGTCGGGCTGCGGCAAGACCACGACGTTGCGCATCCTGCTTGGACTGGACAAAGACTTTTCCGGCTCTTTCCAACTGCCGCAAGGCGGCTCGAACCGCATCGCCGCCGTGTTCCAGGAGCCTACTTTGCTGCCATGGCGGACGGTGGAGCAGAATGTCAGGCTGGCGCTGCCGAAAAGCCTAAGAGCGAAGAGTCTCGACGAGCTGTTTGACACTCTCGGCCTCGCCGGCATGCGCTCGCTCTATCCGGCGGAGCTTTCGCTGGGCCTTGCGCGCAGGGCAGCGCTTGCCAGGGCCTTCGCCACCGAACCGGCGGTACTTTTCCTGGACGAACCCTTTGCCTCCCTCGACAACAGACCGCCGAGCGGCTTCGGCAATTGCTTTTGACCGTCTGGTCAGCGCGGCCTACGACCGCCTTGATGGTAACGCACAATCTGCGCGAGGCACTGATGCTGTCGGACCGCATCATCGTGCTTGAGCAGCGCCCAGCCCACGTGCTCGGCATGTTCGACGTAAGACTGCCGCGACAACATCTCAATCCACAGGTGATGAGCGACCTTTTGCGGTCATTCCAGCAAAAATTTCCGGGTGTGGCCTGATCGCCTTACGGCTCGAATGCGGATTGCAAGGTATTTCGCAGCCAATGGCCAATAGAAACGGCGAGACTGTGAGGCACCGCCACGCGCGCCTGTTTCGCCTGATTAAAAGCAACGTACGTCGGCTTCAGCCTGCGCGCGTTTCAGTTCCGTGCGCGCCGCCTTCGCTGGCGCGCTTTCGCGAAACAACCCTGCGGCCTCCCCTGTCGTCAGCGACATGCTTTTGAAGGTCTCCGCCCTCTCATAGTGATCGTAAGGAAGGATCGAGGCGATAACATCGATCGAGCAGGAACAGCTTTCAAGCGCCTGACGTGTCTGGCCATTTGTTTGCATGCAGCCGAGCACGTAGTCGGCAATCGTTGCCGTCGGGTAGTTTCCCGCGGCGTTGGCCGAGTTCGCAAAGGCCAGCGTGGTCGCAAAGGCCACCGGCAAGGTGAGAGATCCAACAGACCTTATCATGAGGAACCTCCAGTTGGCCTGGACACCATGCGTCCAGACGGGATCATCGCTCCAATTGGCGACGTGCCGCAAAGCCAGTCAAGCTCCCATGGCCTGCGTATAGGACCAAAGGAGGAATGCCCTATCGACCGACAAGAGCCAGCTTCATGACCCCCTGCGCACCCTCCTTCACGCGTTCATTTCATGCTTCGCTCACTATCGGCAGCCAGCGAGATGCACGCATACTTACTCCGAGGTGCCTCGTAGAATATATCGAAATAAAGTCAAATGTGTATCACCTTGAGAATACGGGAACAATATGTTTGCTATATATGTCGCAGCTGGCGGCCATCCTCTTATTAGTTTTTCACCCGATGCTTATTTTACTTGTTTCTAAATATTGCATCGCACCATAATCGATATTGCAGCGCAACGACGCATTGTAGGTTTTTGCTTGCCTGGCCTTTTACGATGACATAGCTTTTTCCTGTTTCCGGCTTCAAGAGCGCCACCGTCATCAGGGAGCGGCGGCAGTCTTTCGAAGACCAAGGGGGGCGGGCGGTAACGGTGCCCTCTGCTTCGGGGTAGGTCGTGACAGCTGCCGGAAAATAACTTCCCAACATGAATTGCTTGGGCAGGCCCATGTGGGGCTTGACGGTCGATTCTTCACTGTGAACCCGGGAGGATTTTGGATGCGTGTACTTGCGAAAACTACCTACATTCTGACGACCGCGGCGTTTTTATCGCTCGGCGCTGCCTATACGGCTTCGGCCAATGAAGACCTTGCAAAGCTCGCATCGGATGCGAAGAACTGGGCGATGCAGACGGGTGACTACGCCAACACCCGCTATTCCAAACTCAACCAGATCACTGCGGACAATGTGAAGAACCTGCAGGTCAAATGGAGCTTTTCCACCGGCGTGCTGCGTGGTCACGAAGGCGGGCCGCTGATCATCGGCGACGTGATGTATGTCCATACGCCTTTCCCAAACAACGTCTTTGCTCTCGACCTCAAGAATGACGGCAAGATCCTGTGGAAATACGAGCCCAAGCAGGACTCGAACGTCATTCCGATCATGTGCTGCGACACGGTCAATCGCGGTGTCGCCTATGGCGACGGCAAGATCATTCTCAACCAGGCCGACACCACCGTCGTCGCGCTCGATGCCAAGACCGGCAAGGTCGTCTGGTCTGTCAAGAACGGAGACCAGACCGACGGCGGAAAGGGCGAATCCGGCACGTCGGCACCCGTAGTCATCAAGGACAAGGTGCTCGTGGGCGTCTCCGGTGCTGAATTCGGTGTTCGCGGCTGGCTGGCCGCCTACAATCTGAAGGACGGCAAGCTCGCCTGGAAAGCCTATTCGGAAGGTCCTGATGCAGACACCCTTCTCGATCCCGAGAAGACGACTCATCTCGGCAAGCCTGTCGGAAAGGATTCCGGCACGAACACCTGGGAAGGCGAACAGTGGAAGACGGGCGGCGGCACGACATGGGGATGGTATTCCTATGATCCCAAGCTGAACCTGGTCTATTACGGCACTGGCAATCCCTCGACGTGGAATCCGGTCCAGCGCCCAGGCGATAATCGCTGGTCCATGACAATCATGGCTCGCGATGCGGATACCGGTGTTGCCAAATGGCTCTACCAGATGACCCCGCATGATGAGTGGGACTATGACGGCATCAACGAGATGATTCTCGTCGATGGCATGGAAGTCAACGGCACCAAGCACGACGTGCTGGTGCATTTCGACCGCAACGGCTTTGCCTACACAATGGATCGCGCCACCGGCGAACTTCTCGTCGCCAAAAAATACGATCCGGCAGTGAACTGGGCGACGGAAGTCAACATGGATCCCAAGAGCGACCAGTATGGCCGCCCGCAGGTCGTCGCCAAGTATTCGACCCAGCAGAACGGCGAAGACACCAACTCGACCGGTATCTGCCCGGCCGCGCTTGGAACCAAGGACCAGCAGCCGGCCGCCTACTCGCCGAAGACCGGGTTGTTCTACGTGCCGACCAACCATGTCTGCATGGACTATGAGCCTTACAAAGTGAGCTACACCGCCGGTCAGCCCTATGTGGGCGCCACCGTGTCGATGTATGCGGCGCCTGGCGGTGACGGTAACATGGGCAACTTCATTGCCTGGGATGCAGCCAAGGGTGAGATCGTCTGGTCGAAGCCCGAGCAGTTCTCGGTGTGGTCGGGCGCATTGGCGACAGACGGCGACGTCGTCTTCTACGGTACCCTCGAAGGCTACATCAAGGCGGTCGATAAGGACGGCAAGGAACTCTACAAGTTCAAGACCCCGTCCGGCATCATCGGCAACATCACGACCTACGAGCATGACGGCAAGCAGTACGTCGCCGTTCTGTCCGGCGTCGGTGGATGGGCCGGTATCGGTCTGGCAGGGGGGCTGCTTTCGCCCGATAACGCCGCTGCCTGGCATGGCGCCGTCGATCAGGGCCGTGCGCAGGGCGACGAGACCGCGGTCGTTGGAACCGCTGGTCTGGGTGCCGTCGGCGGTTACGCGGCACTTGCCGACTATACGACGCTGGGCGGCCAGCTCACCGTCTTCGGCCTCCCGGACTAATAACCGGGAAGAGCCTTACGACTAGGTTCGAAAACGAGAGCCCGGTCACCCGAAGCCGGGAACTGGGCTCTCGATTGCGCGCCCACCCGACACCGATTAATGCCGAGCACGACGGCAGCCAGTGTCCCTGGCAAATGAAGGAAGAGTCTGAATGATCGTTCGCATTGCAGTTTCCGCTCTCGCTCTGGTCCTGCTGCCTCTGGCCAGCTCAAGTCTGGCAAGGGCCGAAGACAGCATGGAAAAAGCCAAGGCGGTGAAGCAAGAAGGGGGCAAATATTTAGATGCGGACGGAAATCCGACCTACAAGATCGAAAACGGAACCGTCGATTGGTACACGTTCAGCGGGTACCGTCGGTATCACTCCGATTGCCATGTCTGTCACGGACAGGACGCAACAGGTTCGAGCTATGCGCCTGCCTTGGTCAATAGTCTGAAAACCATGGATTACGCCACGTTCCTGTCGATCGTCGCCGAGGGCCGCAAGAATGTCGGCGGCGGCAAGGAAAACGTCATGCCTGCCTTTGGCGACAACAAGAACGTCTATTGTTACCTGGACGATCTCTACGTCTATCTGCGCGCGCGCGCCGATGGCGCGGCACCCCGCGGCAGGCCGCCCAAGCACGAAAACAAGGCTCAGGCAGCCAAGGATGCCGAAGCATCCTGCATGGGTGGATGATATGACCGGCTGCACTGCATCGAAGCTGCGCGTCGTTCTGCCGATCCTCGGCGCGCTCGCCTTGCTGCCGTCGAACGTTCTGGCGCAAAATGCCGGGCTTGGCGCTGCGGGCGAACTGGTGGATCCCGACATTCTGCGCGTCTGCGCCGATCCCTCGAATATGCCCTTTACCGACAAGAACGGCCAAGGCTTCGAAAACAAGCTGGCTGAACTGGTTGCCAAGAAGACGGGGCGGAAATCAGTCGCTTACACGTGGTTTCCCACTGTCACCGGCTTTGTGCGCAACACGCTGGGGGCCAATCGATGCGACATCATCATGGGCTACGCCCAAGGCGATGAACTGGTACAGAACACCAACGCCTACTATCGCTCCGCCTATGTGCTCGTCTACCCGAAAGGCAACGGCATGGAAGGCGTCGAGACGATCGAAGATCCGAAACTTTCCGGCAAGAGAATCGGCGTCGTCGAAAGCACGCCGCCAACCGCCAACATGGCCGCCAACAAGCTTCTGCGGACCGCCAAGATCTACCCGCTGGCGGTGGATACGCGCGTCACCCCTTCCATGGGGGAGGTCATGATCAAGGACATGCTCGCCGGCAAGATCGACGCGGCGGTCCTGTGGGGGCCGATGGCAGGTTACTATGGCAGGGAACTCGGAGCCGATGTCACCATTGTTCCGCTGCTGAAGGAAAAAAAAGGCTCGCGCATGTCCTACCGCATCACCATGGGCGTACGTCCGTCCGACCAGGAATGGAAGCGGACGCTCAACCGGGTGATCAGGGAAAACCAGGCGGAGATCACCAAGCTCCTGCTGGGTTACAATGTGCCGCTGATCGACGAGCACGACAATCCGATTACGCAATAGTCGGGATGGGTCAGGAGGAGAACAAACCCACGCGATGAACAATTGAAGAGAAGACTACAGCTACTTTCGATAGTTTTGCTTTTCGGCCTTTCAAAACCTTGTGTTTCATTTGTCCATTTTGAAACGTGATGGACGAGCCATTGTTCGGTGCCCTGCAATGGTTGACTAACGACAGCATCGGCCCCTTCGGGCTGGTAAAAGAGGAGAAATGTTATGAAGAAGAGCTGGACAAAACCGACCATGTGTCAGGTTGCTGCGGGCTTTGAAATTTCGCGGTATCTGCCTGCTGAAATTACTCCCAAGAAGTAGGCCGCAGAGGTGCGTGTCCCTGGCAACAGGGGCACGCATCCCCTTGCCGCATGGGATTTTCGTGAAAGAGTTTGAGGCGCGCAAAGCGGGCGGGCCGTTTTTTGCGGCTGCAAATTGGCTGCTGGTCAGAGAAGCCGCGGGGCGGGCGTTTTCATGCGCTTGAGAATTATCGGATCGGCGGCCGGCGGCGGCTTTCCGCAATGGAATTGCAATTATCGTCTGAGCCGTGCGGCTCGCACCGGGGTGGCTGGCGTGCATTCACGAACCCAATCGAGTGTCGCCGCGTCGGCGGATGGGCTTGGCTGGGTTCTGTTCAACGCCTCGCCCGACATTCGCCAGCAGATCGCGGCAACGCCTGAATTGCAGCCCGCGCACGATGCGCCGCTGCGCTCGACACCTATTCGCGCGGTGGTGCTGACCAATGCCGATGTCGATCATGTGGCCGGCCTGCTCAGCCTGCGTGAGCGGCAGCCTTTCGCTATCTATGCAACGACACAGGTTCTGGCGACGCTGGAGGCGAATTCGATTTTCAATGTCCTCGATCCAGCGCTCGTGCCGCGACGCATCTTGCCGCCGGCGCAAGAACTGTCGATCTGCGATGCAGACGGCCACGACACCGGGGTGGCTGTCGAGAGTTTTCCCGTGCCCGGGAAGATAGCCCTCTATCTCGAAGAAAGAGGCCAGCCGGATGCCAATTTCAGCTCCGATGCCGGCGACACGATCGGCGTCCGTATCGCCGGTGCCGGCAGTCGCGGCTCCGTCTTCTACATCCCTGGCTGCGCCCGCATCGATGCGACCCTGCGCACACGTCTAGCCGATGCCGCATGCCTTCTGTTCGACGGCACGGTCTTCACCGACGACGAGATGATTGCTGCCGGCGTCGGCCAAAAGACCGGTGCGCGCATGGGACATCTGGCAATGTCGGGAGACGCGGGGTCGATCGCCGGCTTGGCCGATGTGAGGATCGGCCGCCGTGTCTTCGTCCACATCAACAACACCAATCCTGTTCTGGACGAGAATTCTGCCGAGCATGCAGCAGTCGAAGCGGCTGGCTGGGAAGTGGCCCGCGACGGGATGGAGATGGAATTTTGAGTGATTTCCACGACGCAGCCAGCAACGGCCTGTCCTCAAGCGAGCTCGAAGCCGTGCTGCGGCAGGTCGGTGCCGAGCGCTATCACAACCGCCATCCTTTCCATCACAGGATGACCAGCGGTGCGCTGTCGAGGACCGAGATGCAGGCCTGGGCGCTGAACCGCTATTGCTATCAGGCTGTCATTCCGCGCAAGGACGCCATGATCCTCGCGCATGCCGAGGATCCGGCGTTTCGCGCCGCCTGGCGCAAACGCATCGAGGATCATGACGGCGAAGACGGCTGGAGCGGCGGTATTGCGCGCTGGTTGCACCTGGCGACCTCGCTCGGTCTCGATGCCGACGCGGTGAAGAGCGAGAGGCTGGCCCTGCCGGCGACACGTTTTGCGGTTGGCGCTTACCTCTCCTTTTGTACGAACCGGACCCTGCTGGAGGCGGTCGCGTCGTCGCTGACCGAGATGTTCTCGCCGCTCATCATCGGCGAGCGGGTACCCGCGATGCTGGCCAGATACGATTATATCACCGAGGACACGCTGGCCTATTTCACCCGACGGCCCGAACAGGCCTCGCGCGACGCCGACTTCGCCCTCGCCTATGTGCTCGAACATGCCGACACGGCAGAACGCCAGCAGCAGGCGATCGATGCACTGGTGTTCAAATGCGATATACTCTGGGCCATGCTCGACGCGCTTCAACACGCCTATGGCGAGCCGGGCAATATCCCGCCCGGCGCCTTCCGTCCTGAGGCAGCCCAATGATGGCACTGCGCGAAAGAGCCATGGTGTCGCTGCAGTCGGTTCCATCGCTGCCGAAGCACGTGCGCATACAGTATGACCCCGTGCGCCAGGCGTTCGCCGTGCTGTCGCCCGAAAAGGTGTTCTGGCCAAACGAGATCAGCCTCGACATATTGCGCCGCTGCGACGGACGGTCCACGGTCGGCCACATCATTGCCGGCCTTGCCGCAGATTATGATGCCGAACAGGAGGCTGTGGCGGCCGATGTCGTCGCCTTCCTGCAGGAATGGTCTGACAAGCTGCTGGTGAAGCTATGAGCGAGCCCCCTCTCCCCCCGATCGGCATGCTGGCGGAACTGACGCATCGCTGCCCGCTGCAATGCCCCTATTGCTCCAATCCGCTCGAATTGCTGAAGGCCAATCGCGAACTCGACACGCAGAGCTGGCTCGACCTATTCTCGCAGGCCGCCGATCTTGGCGTTCTCCAGGTGCATCTGTCCGGCGGTGAACCGACGCTGCGTCGCGATCTCGAGCAATTGATCGCCGGGCTTTCGGCGCGCGGCGTCTACACCAACCTGATCACCGCCGGTGTCGGCATTGCGGATGGCCGCATCGAGGCATTTGCCGAAGCCGGGCTCGACCATCTGCAACTGAGCTTTCAAGGTGCACGGCCGGCGACCACCGAGCGCATCGGCAATCACAGGGGCAGCCACGAAAAGAAGCTGGAAACGGCACTCCGCGCTCGCGCGGCCGGCTTGCCGCTTACCATCAACGCGCCGATCCATCGCCACAATATCGAGGAGGTACCGGAATTCATCGATCTTGCCCTTTCGCTGGGTGCGGAGCGTCTCGAGATCGCCAACGTGCAGTACGCCGGCTGGGCGCTGACCAATCGCGATCAACTGATGCCCGAGCGTGCTGCCGTCGACCGGCAGGCGGAGATCGTCGCGGCGGCGCGCGAACGGCTCACCGGCATCATGAACATCGATTTCGTCACGCCGGATTATTTCGCCATCTATCCCAAGCCGTGCATGGGCGGCTGGGCGCGCGACGCCTTCATGGTGGCGCCAGACGGCACCGTACTGCCATGCCATGCCGCCCAGACCATACCGTCGCTCGGCTTCGAGCGTTTTGGATCACGCAGCCTGGCCGCGATCTGGACCGATTCCCCGGCATTTAATGCCTTTCGAGGCACGGACTGGATGCAGGAGCCCTGCCGCAACTGTGAGCGGCGCGAGATCGACTGGGGCGGCTGTCGCTGCCAGGCGATAGCAATCGCCGGCGATGCCGCCGCGACGGACCCGGCTTGCGCGAAATCGCCGATCCATGCGCGCATGGCAATGCTGATCGACGAGGCCCAGCGCGCTGCGACGGTTCCTTCGAAGGACGAACCATTCGTCTACCGGCGCATCGGCGTCGTCACCGAGCCCGCCTGACTGCCGACCTATTCCTACGGCCTACCCTCGTGAAAGCCGTTCGGCATGCCACGTCATATGGTCATGCATGAATGTCGAAATGAAAAAATAGGAGTGATCGTATTCGTCCTGCATCCGCAATTTCAACGGAATGCCTGCCTTGGAGCAGGCGTCTTCGAGCAGCCAAGGCCTGAGGCCCTCCTGGAGGAAACCGTCTGACGTTCCCTGATCGACCAGGAATTCCGGGAAACGGTGTCCATCCTCGATGAGCGAAGTGGCATCGTAGCGCCGCCACGAGGCCTCATCCAGGCCGAGATATTTTTCGAAAGCCGGCTTCGACCAGCCGGCTGTGCTTGGCTGCACGATCGGCGCAAAGGCCGAGCAACTTCTGAAACGCGCGGGATTGTTCAGTGCGATCGTCAGCGCGCCATGCCCGCCCATCGAATGGCCGAAGATCGACTGGCGCGCCATATCGGCGGGAAATTCGCGCCCGATCACGGCTGGCAGCTCCTCGACGATATAGGAATACATGCGATAGTTCTTGGCATACGGCTCTTGCGTCGCGTCGAGGTAGAAACCGGCGCCGCTGCCGAACTGCCAATTGTCCTTTTCATCCGGAATGTCGGCACCACGCGGGCTGGTGTCGGGACAGACAACGATCAAGCCAAGTTCGGCGGCAATACGTCTGTATTCGCCTTTTTCCATTACATTCGCATGGGTGCAGCTGAGTCCGGAGAGGTACCACACCACGGGGCAACGGCTTTCCCGTGCCTGCGGAGGCACGAAAATGGCAAACGTCATTTCGCACGAGCAGCTCGTCGAGAGATGAGAGTAAACATGCTGGGCGCCGCCATGCGACTTGGCAGTCGAGACGAGTTTCGGGTGCTCTGGCATATATTCTTCTCCACCAATTTTAACCGCCGACCGTAGGCTCTACGACATCAAGGGTGATCGCGGCAACCTTGGTGGGCCGGCTGGCGCGCGGGGCTCTTGATCGGAGCCGGGATGGCCTGCCGTCGCCGACCGTCTTGGCGCAGCAAGGCGCGAGAGGCCACTCGCTGGCGCACCGTTGCCCAGCAAGCCATACGGGCCAGGCTGGGCGACTGTTGGCGATGCTGGCTATAACAAGGACGCAGTCACTGCGCAGGCATCGGCGATGCTTCCGGAACGCCGAACTCTGCGCAAATGCACTTGCCATGGCTTTCAGTGGCGACAGCCGCTTCGACGCGGCTATGGCGGACGAGCACGCACGCGTCATCGCGTGGGCTCGCAGCAAGCGCGCCAGGGTACCGAGCAAGAACTGGTGGAACCGACGGCTATTCCCGACCGTCGAAAGCCACGGACAGGCCCAGGGCAGTTGCTGCCTCGACGCTCGCCTCGGTTAGCTCTTCGTCGGATGCGACCAGATATGGGGCGGCTTGCCATGCTGCGTTTAATGTCGCTGTGATCGAGATGGTGTCACCACGATCCTCCCTATTGAGGACTGCGCCGATTGCTTGCTCTACTACCGGACTGACCCTTTTCACCTTACTCATCCACCCTCCCCATACGTACAGACTCGGCCGGCTGGACCGCGACGGCCAAACATCTCTAATTCCGACGGCATTCTAGATCGACTAAGCCTCCCTACCGGGCCTCGACCGGGTTTCTCAGCAGATGGCCCGCACGCTGCGGAGGGCAATTGCCAGGTTCGTATGTGAGCCCGGTCCAGGAGCTCGGCTCGGCCCACGGGCGCGCCCCCTGCGCTGGGCGAAGATGTCGCCTAGAAATAGCCGAGGATGGATTTTACCTCGAGATACTCCAACATGCCCTCGATTCCATATTCGCGTCCGTTTCCGGACTGCTTGAAACCGCCAAACGGGGCGTGCGGATCCCAGGCCGGGTAGTTGAGATGCACCTGACCGGAGCGGATCCGCGAGGCCACGTCCCTGACGGCGTCCACATCCTGGCCCTGCACATGAGCCCCCAGACCGTAGACCGTGTCGTTGGCGATGGTGACGGCCTCCTCGATTGTGTCGTAGGGGATGATGCAGAGAACTGGCCCGAAGACCTCTTCCTGGGCAATACGCATGGTTGTGCGCACGTCGGAAAAGATGGTCGGCCTCACATAGAACCCGACGTTCAGCTCGTGCGCACGGCCCGGTCCGCCGGTGAGGAGCCTGGCGCCCTCAGAAATGCCGACGCCGATCATGGTTTGGATGCGGTCGAATTGGGCACGGTTTGCGATTGCACCATGAGTTGTGGCTTCGCAAAGCGGATCGCCAATGACGATCTGGGCTGCTGCCCTTTTGGCGATTGCCTCGATCTCGGAGAGCAGCGAGCGTGGCACGATCATGCGCGTCGGGGCGCTGCATGACTGGCCGAGATTGCGGAAGGCGGCGGCTACGCCCAGAAAAACGGCGCGATCGAGATCTGCGTCCGGCAGGATCACGTTCGGCGACTTGCCGCCCAGCTCCTGCGCGACACGCTTGACCGTGGTCGCCGCCGCCTGGGCCACAGCAATGCCCGCGCGGGTGGACCCGGTAATGGAGATCATGTCGACATCCGGATGGGAGGCGAGACCCATACCCACGCCTGGACCATCACCTTGCAGGAGGTTGAAAACCCCAGCAGGGAAGCCGGCTTCCTCGATTGCCTCGGCGAATAGCAGGGCGTCCAAGGGAGAAAGCTCACTCGGCTTCAGCACGATCGTGCAGCCTGCAGCGAGCGCCGGCGAAACCTTGGCGGTGATCTGGTAAAGTGGCCAGTTCCACGGAGTGATCAAGGCGCAGACACCGATCGGTTCGTGGGTGACGGCGGTTTGCCCCCGTTGCTTGACGAAGCGAAAGTCTGTCAGCACATCGCGAGCGACCTTAACATGCGTGATCGCCAGCGGCACCTGGGCGCTGCGCGCATAGCCGATCGCCGCGCCCATTTCGAGGCTCAGGCATTGAGCCAGCAGTTCGCCGCGCGCCTCGAGCAGCGCTCGCAGGCGATCGAGCAGACCCGCGCGGTCTTCTGGCGTGGTCCGACTCCAGGTGGCGAATGCCCGGCGAGCCGCTGCAACGGCCGCGTCAACGTCCTCGCCATTTCCAAGCGGAAACTGGCTCACAACCTCTTCTGTGGCGGGATTGACGACGACGCCCGTCGCGGTGCCGCTCGGCTCAACCCATTGACCGTCGATGAAGAACTTGTCCAGGTGGCCGTTGCGGGCCAGGCGTTCGAGGGGCGTCATCACCCTACAAGGTCCTTCATGCGGTAATAGGCGCCGAGAATCGGCAGGAACCAGGGGCGCCCGAAATAACCGGGGATCGCTGGCCAGTCGAAATCCTTCCAGGGATTGAGCTCGGGGTGCCCGTCCATGACGTCGGCCATGATGGTGCCCATCAACGTCGACATTTGGGTCCCGTGTCCGCTATAGCCCATCGAGTAATAGATGCCATCGCGCTCTCCGGCGCGCGGCAGGCGATCGCCGGTCATATCGACCATGCCGCCCCAGCAGTAGTCGATGCGGGTGCCGGCCAGTTCCGGAAAGACCTCGACCATCGCCGCCTTGAGTATCCGGCCGCTTTTTTCGTCGGATTGAGGGTTGGACACGGCAAAGCGCGCCCTCCCGCCGAACAAAAGGCGATTGTCCGGCGTGAGCCGCCAGTAGACAACGAGATTGCGCGTGTCGACGACCATGCGCCCAGTCGGCATGAGACGCCTAAGGTGGTCGGGCGACAGCGGCTCGGTCACGATCAGAAATGCGCCGACCGGGATCATGCGCCGGCGGATCCAGCCGAGCGGGCCAACCTGGGAAATGCCGCTTGCCAACAGGACCTGCCGCGCGACGATCTTGCCCTTTGGCGTCGTTACCTCATGCCCGCCTGAAACCTTGCGCATCGCCATGACGGGCGAGCGTTCATGGACCTCTGCGCCACGCCGGGCAGCGGCGGTCGCGAGGCCCCGGACGAACCGGCCGACATGCATGCCCGCGCTCTTGGGAAAGAGCAGCCCGCCATGGTAGCGGTTGGTGCCGACTTCGGTTCGCAGGTCCTCGCGCGCGATCATCCTGGTGTCGGGATCGACATTGGCAGCCAGTAGTTCCTGGCTGCGCGCCAGCATGTCGTAGTGCTCGGGCTTGGCGGCAAGCTTGAGCTTGCCGACGCGGGAGAAGCTGCAGTCGATCTTCTCTTCCTGCACCAGCCGCTCGACCATATCGACGCCGGCGTCAAAAGCCTTGTAGAGCGCATTTGCGGCCGGCTTGCCGTGCTTGCCAGCCATGATTGCATAGTTCTGGGCAAAGCCGTTGTTGCACATGCCGCCATTGCGGCCGGACGCGGCATTGCCGATCGTTTCGGCCTCCAACAGGGCAACCCGGGCGCCCTTTTTGGCAAGGGCCAGCGCGGCGGAGGAGCCGGTCAAGCCGCCGCCCACAATCGCCACGTCGTAGTGGCCTTCGAGCGGTTTGGACGACCCTTCATTGAACGGCTGAGACGTATCCAGCCAGTAAGAGGTAAACATCATTTTCTTGACCACCAGTGTTGATTTGAGTGGGGCGACATCCGAGCGTAGTCGCGCGCCTACCAGCCGCGCATCCGCTCCCAACGCGCTTCAATCGTGGGGCTGTCCCCGTTGACAACGCTGTAGAAATCATGCTGGGCGGCCATCGCACACGCATGGTTGGGCAGAATGCGGACCCGAGTCCCGAGCGGCAACTCGGGCATGGACTTTCCAGAGCCGGCACGAATGGCGAGAATACCGTGTTCCTGGCTGGCCTGGGCCACGATCACATCTTCAAGCACCCGCCCCTTTTCGTCGCAGACTACGCCGTAACCCCGGTCGATCTGCTGGTTTGCGGTTCCCCGGTCGCGCGAAAGCGCCATCCACCCTGCATCGACCAGCACCCATCCCTTTTCCGGCTTGGACCCGATCACCGTGGCCAATACGGAAATCGCGATATCGTCGAGTTCGCACACCCCAACGCCGTGCTGGACCAGGTCGAAGAACATGTAGACCCCGGCGCGCAGCTCCGTGACCCCCTCAAGATTGCTGGCGAAATGCGCTGTCGGCGTCGAGCCGACGCTGACGATCGGGCAGGCATGGCCATGGGCGCGCAGGATTTCAGCGGCGCGCACCGTGGCTGAACGCTCGTTCTCGCCTGCCTTGACCAGCGCATCGGGCGTGTTCAAGCCATAGGATTCGCCTGCATGGGCGAGAACGCCGACGAGTTTGGCACTGGCCGCAACGACACTGCCGGCCACGTCGAGCAACTTCGGGTCGTCCGGCCTCAAGCCACCGCGATGGTCATCGCAGTCCAGTTCGATGAAAACAGATGGGGTCATACCGGTGGCTTCGCGGACGCTGGCCAGGGCATCGGCCTGCCCGACCGAATCGAGCAACAGCTTCACATCAGCGCCGGTGCGGCGACAAAGCTCCATGGCCCGCTTGGCCGAGGCCGGCGAGATGCCGACCGCGTAGGTCATGTCTCGAAAGCCATGGCCCGCGAAATACTCCGCCTCGGCGATGGTAGAGACCGCGATCGGACCGCGTTCGCGATGGAACGCGTATCGGGCGACATCGATGCTCTTGGCCGTCTTCATATGCGGGCGCAGCACCACGCCAAGCTTCCTGGCGCGCTCAGCCAGACCCTTGATGTTGTGCTCGAGCCGGCCACGGTCGAGAAGCAGCGTCGGGGTGACCAAGGCGTCGATCGTCCTAGCCGTCTCGCTCACCGCCAGGCTTGCCGCCATCTTATTCATAGTCTCGTTTCCTAAGTGAACGACTGGTTTGCCAACGCATACATATGGGCTGGCTCCTCGGCGACGGGTCGTTGTCCTTTGACCATGGCGGTCGCAGTGCCGGACCGCTGCAGGCCAAGGCTCGCAAGCCAGTCGCCCAATCCATCCTCGGCATAGACGTCGATGCGAACGAATTGATTGTGAAGCTTCGAAAGCTGGGCCAGGATCAGAAGCCGCGCGTCGTGGTCGCTCTCGGCTGCACAAGGGCCGACGACATAGCCGCGACCAAACCTCCTCGCGACAGCGTAGCCTGCAATCCGTCCCCTGCGCTCAATGACCAATGCGTTGCCCACATCGGCGAGCGCAGCCACCATCGGCAGCCGGGGCATGCCCGTGGCCCGTTCGTCGAAGGCCTGGATTGCCGCGAGGTCAGAGGCTGTCGCTTGACGGATGTCGTCGCGGGTACTCCGCGTCACGGCGACAGCCAGCGAGCCCTGGTGCTGAAGCACCGTGCCCCAGCCAGTGAAGCCGCGTCGCTTGTAGAGCGCCAGCCCCTCTTCGGTTGAGTTGAGCAGCAGGTTGCGACCGTGTGTCGCCTCAAGCAATCCATCAAAGAGCCGGGCGCCGTTGCCACCGCCTTGCGCGGAGACAGTAACTATGATCATCCCGACCGAGGCATAGGACTGTCCGTAATTCCAGGACATGGCCGTGCCAATCACCTGTCCTGCCCGCTCAAGGACCAGGCCATTGCCGACCATCAGGGCAAATTCCCAATCCTCCTGACAGTAGGGCCAGGCCATCTCCTGCGACAGCTTCAGTGCGCCCGGCAAATGGCGGGTTTCCAATTTCATCAGCTCGATCGGGGCGCTGACGATATCTCTGTCATGCTCAAAGGCCATAAGGTGCAACGCTGTCAGTTGATCCAGAGTCGGATTGAAGTCGGATCTTAGAGTCGCGCCCGGCGGACAGATTTCGCTGCTGTTTTGCGCCTTCAAATCAGCGGTATTATTCGTTTTATGCAGTTCCTCGGCATGCCAAATCGTGCAAATCGGGCGAGGAATACCTGGCACCTTGAATCGCCGCTTCGTGGTTGCCCGATCGGCGATGCCCAGGAGGAATTTTGGATGATCTACATCAGCGAAGAGGAGTCAGCCGCCCTCGTCACGCATGAACTTGCTTTCGAGGCGGCGCGCGAGGCTCTCGTGGCGGCAGCATCGCGGCAGAGCTGGGTCTTTCCGGCCGTTCTCGGGCGCACACAGGAGGTGACCAATACCTTCTCAATCAAATCCGGTTCGTCGGGCGAGCTGACCGGCGTGAAAATTGGCTCCTTCTGGTCGGGCAACTCGGCACGTGGCCTTCCCCGCCACAACTCGACCATCGTGCTGCTCGATCAGCATACAGGTCGGCTCGGCGCCGTAGTCGAGGCCGGGAAGGTCAACGCCTACAGGACGGCCGCCGCCGACGCGGTTGCGGCCGATCTTCTTGCGCGCAAGCAAGCCAAGGTTCTGGCGATCTTCGGGGCCGGCAACCAGGCGAGCTTCGAAGTGATGGCACTGGCACGCATCCGCCCAATCGAAACCGTGCTGGTCGTGGCCCGGCCTTCGCCGCGGCGCGACGCCTTTGTCGATCAGATCGGCGAAAGGGGACTGAAGGCGCGCGCTGCCGTGCCGGAAGAAGCCGTGCGCACGGCCGACATCGTGGTGACGGCGACACCCGCACGCGAACCGCTGTTCGATGCCGCTTGGGTGGGACCCGGAACCCATATCGTCAGCATCGGGTCGGATGCTCCGGGTAAACGCGAATTGCCGAGCGAATTATTTCCCAAGGCACGTCTGTTTTGTGATCTGCTTTCCCAGTCCGTCCAGATCGGCGAGTTCCAATACGTGCGCGACGAGATCGACGTCGGCGTGCTTGTGGTAACACAAATCGGCGACGTTATTGAAAGGCGTGCGCTCGGACGCCGCTTCGACAATGAGATCACGGTCTTCGACAGTTCCGGCATCTCCCTGCAGGACCTCTACATGGCCGACGCGCTGATCCGCGCAAAGGCGTCCCACCGCTGATCAGTTTCGCACCAGGCCCCAGTCCCGACGGATTTTTCGACACTCTCCGGCAACAAGGTGACCCCGCGCGATCCTGCAGTCGTGTCAGCGGCGGGCGCGCCAAAGGGTTGCCCGCATGAACCACGGATCGCCCCCGATCGGCGACTAGCGTCTGGCGCGCCAGAAGGCGAGACGGTCCTGCAACCGATAGCCCTGGATAATCGCCGGCATGAACCACGGATTGCCACGATAGAGCGGGACGGCCGAAGGCGGTCGAAAGTCGAACGCAGTGCGCGACTGCTCGCCATGCCCCATCAACTTGTGGGCCGCACGCATGCCAATCCATGGCGCCCAGACCACGCCCGAACCGCAGAAGCCAGTTGCATAGACCACGCCGTCCTTCTCGAAGATGCGGGGCAGCATGTCTCGGTTCATCGCCACATTGCCGAACCAGCAATGCGAAAGGCGCACGTTCTCCAACTCCGGGAAAAGGTTCACCAGGCCCTTGCGAAGGAGAAGTTTCGGCGCCGCCGGATCGCCGACGCGGGAACTGTCACGGCCCCCCAGCAGGATACGTTTTCCGTCGGGCGAGGGACGATAATAGAAACCGAGTTGCCGGTTCTCGGTGATCGTCATCAGCTTCGGCATCAGTCGCGCCATGACATCGGGCGCAAGTTCTTCGGTGACGATGATCCGGCTGCGGACCGGAACCAGGCGGCGGCGCAGGAAGGGAGCGGCGCCGTCGGTATAGCCGTTGGTACAGACCAGAACCTGCCGTGCATCCACCGTCCCTGCCGAAGTCGCGACGCGGAACCCCGAACCGTTCCTCTCGATCGACTTGACCACTGTATGCGAATGGACCGTCAACCCGGATGCGAGCGCCACCCGCAGGAGCTCAGCATGGAATTTTGCGGGGTGCAGCCCGCCAATGTCCATCCGAACGGTTCCGCCGCGGTAGAAGTCGGTGCCGATATAATTTCGCTGCTCGGCATGCGGAACCGCGTAGGACTCGATTCCCAGTTTCTTCGCCAGCGTCTCGGCGCCGCGCGCCATCTTCTCATACTGTTCATATCCGAATGCGCCTTTGAATTGGCCAACCAGTCGGAAGTCGCAGTCGAGCCCTTCGGTCTTGATGAAGTCGTAGAGGAATTCGCGTGCGACCTTGCCCTCGGCCTCGATCGCCAAGGCCTTCTCTTCACCGAAGCGCCGGGTGATCGTGGCATGGTCCGGCCGGATGGTCCCGCTCGTAATCCCGCCGTTGCGCGTGGAAGCACCCTCGCCCGGATTCATCGCATCAAAAGCGGCGACCGAGCGTCCCTCGCGCGCCAGCGCAAGCCCGGCCGAAAGCCCGGCATAACCGGCGCCGATAATTGCCACGTCAAGGTTCTTTGCGACTGGCTGCCGCGGCAGCGGCATGACGGGCGCTGCTTCCCACCAGTAGGGTGTGTTCTTGTCGGCGATATGAGGCTCTTGCACGTGGCTGACTTCTCGCTGCATTGCAGGGGTAATCTACGGTCGGTGAAACTTCAGATGTGGTCGTCTCGGACGTCGAGCGCATCACGCAGCCCGTCACCGATGAAATTGAAACTGGTTACCGCGATGGTGATTGCAGCTCCGGGAATGATTGCCAGCCAAGGTGCGCTGCCCAGATATTGCTGGGCGCCATTGAGCATGTTGCCCCAGCTGGGCAGTGGCGGCTGGATCCCGTAGCCGAGGAAACTGATGTAGGCTTCCATGAGAATGGCGCGCGCGACCGTCAAGGTGGAAGCGACGATAATCGGCCCCATGGCGTTGGGCAGTATCTCGCGGAACATGATGTGGGTGCCGCTCAATCCCAGCATTCGCCCGGCTAGGACGAACTCGCGTTCGCGTAACGAGCGGACTTCCGCTTCGACTATGCGGGCAACCTCCATCCAACTGGTGAGGGCGATAATGACGGTGATCATCACAGGACTGGGCTTCAGTGCGGCAGCCAGCGCCAGCAGCAGAAAGATCGATGGGAATGACAGGAATCCATCGACCGTGCGCATCAGCGTGGCCCCGACCCAGCCGCCGCGATAGCCGGCAATTACGCCGACCAGGGTGCCGATGAGTGTCGACAAAACCATGGCAAAGAAACCCACCAGCAGCGAGATTCGTCCCGCCATCAAAAGCCTTGCCGCCACGTCGCGGCCAAGCGGATCGGTACCTAGAAAGTGGTAGCCCGTCAGCGGAGGGGCAAAGCGGGCCCGCAGATCGATATACAGTGAGTCATAAGGCAGGAGATGGGGGCCGAGGACGCAAGCGAGGCTCAGGAAGATGATCATCGCCAACCCGAGCAGCGCCAAGCGATGACGCATGAAACGACGTGCCGCGCGGTTGTTTCTCCATCGGCTTGGAGCTGCATTTGCGGTGAAAGCGGTCATATCGGCTGTCTCCTGTCGGGGAAGTTGCGCGCTCAAGCCAGACGAATGCGCGGATCGACAATAGCGACGACAATGTCGGCGATCAGGTTTCCAAGCAGAACGAGGATGGCGGAGAACATCAGCAGCCCCATCACAACCGGATAGTCGCTGTAACCAAGGCTATCGAGGAACAACCGTCCCATTCCTGGCCAGGTAAAGACGGTTTCGGTCACGAGCGCGCCAGTGAGGACACTGGGAAGCTGCATCCCGGCCAGGGTAATCATCGGCAAAAGTGCGTTGCCGACGACATGCTTCATCAGAATCCGGCGTTCACTCAACCCCTTGGCCCGAGCCGTCTTGACGAAGTCCTGGCTAATGGCGTCGAGAGTGGCCGTCCGCATGTAGCGGCTCCAGATCGCGACATGGACCAGCGACAGCACGATACTTGGCAGGATCAGATGGTGGAGGTAGCCCAGGATTGAGGCGTCGCCGATCTCGGACATATTACCCGCAGGCAGCCAACCCAACTTCAGGGAAAAGACGTAGATGCCGACGAGTCCGAACCAGAAGGTGGGGACCGACAACGCAACCATGGCCCCGACAGTTGCAAGATAATCGAACAGCGAGTAGCGGCGCGTGGCGCCTCGGATTCCAATCCAGGCGCCAATGGAGATCGCAATTGCGGTTGAGGACCCCATCAGCAGCAGCGTGGCAAAGAGATGGCTGCCGATCACCTCCAATACCGGCGCTCCGTCGCGGAAGGAGTGACCCCAGTCGCCCCGCACCAGCCGCCATGCCCAGTCCAGATATTGGATCCATATGGGTCGATCGAGGCCCAGCAGCCCCTTGAGACGCTCGATATCCTGCTGGGTCATTCCGGGATCGAGCCCGAATTGCGCCAGCGGGCCGCCGGGAAGGAGGTTCAGAATGCCGAAGCCGATGATCGAAACGATCACAAGCAGCACCAGGCTCTGCGAGAGGCGATTGAGCAGGAAGCCGCGCATTCGAGTCCCTCCATTGTGGGTTGATGATTTTAGTCTGTTGCCGCCGCTGCGGCGGAATCGGCGGGGCGGCGGCAACTGCGTGGATTAGGCCTTCCACTGCCAGGCTGCGGCATCCCACGACGCGGTGCGGGTGTTGGCGTTGGGCTCGAAGCCGTCCAACCCTTTCTTGCGCCCGAGGACGATTGTGTACGCGAACAGCGGCAGGAAGGGCAGATCATGGCGCACCACTTCCTGCACGCGATTATAGATCCCGCGTCGTTCTTCCGGATCGAAGCTGCGAGCGCCCTTTTCGAGCAGGGCATCGACCTCAGGGTTGGAATATTGCCCGGTGTTCGAACCGTGTCCGCCTTGAGCGGCGATTGCCTTCGTATGGAGCCGGTTTGTGGCGTCGGGGTCCGCGGCAATCAGATAGGTGACGCCCACCATGGCGGTGTCGAATTGCGATTTCAGCCAGAACTCGCCCCACATGACTGCAGCCGGCAAATTCGAGATCGTCATCTCGACGCCGATCTCGGCAAACGTCTGCTGCAGGAACTGCTGCGTCTGCTCGCGGAGGTTGTTGCCAGAAGTTGTCGAGTTCGAGAAGGACAGTCGCACCCCATCCTTGGCGCGGATTCCATCCGGCCCCGGCACCCAGCCGGCCTCATCAAGGATTTGGCGCGCCCGGTCCAGATTGAACTCCTGAACCGGCAGGTTCGGGTCGTAGTAGTAGGACTCCTTCGGCATGAAGGTCTCGGTGAGAGTGCCCACGCCGTAATAGATCGTGTCGACGATCGCTTTCCTATCCAAGGCGGCGTAGAGCGCCTGGCGCACTGCCAACTCCTTGAACTGCGGGCGGCCCAAATTGAGGTAGATCGACTCCAGGGATGACCCGGTCTCAAGTGTCACCACGCGGTCTGCTAGTTCGCGGGCTTCAGTATAATGGTCGGCGGTGATGTACGACTGATCGACAAGGTCCACGTCGCCGCTCTTGAATTGCGTGTAGAGCACTGTCATGTCGGGGATGTATTTGAAGATGAGCTGCTCGACATAGGGGCCTTCGCCCGCGTACTCAGGATTGGCGACGAGCTCGATGTGATCACCTGCGACGCGCTCGCTCCATTTAAATGCGCCGGTGCCGACCGGCGCCTGGTTGAACGCGGCTGTATTCGGATCGGCCTCTTTCTCCAGAATGTGCTTGGGCACGATGAACGTTTCGGCCAAGAACGAAAGATAGGGCGCAAAAGCCTCCTTCATCCGCCATGTGATCTCGGTGGGCGAAACCACTGTGATGTCCTGCACGAGCGAATGGCCGCTCGTGCGCCAAGCGCGAAACTTCGGGTTCGTGATGAGTTCAAGGGTGAATTTCACGTCCTCGGCCGTGAAGGGCTCACCGTCGTGCCAGCGGGCATTGTCACGCAACCGAATGCGCCAGTTGAGACCGTCCTCCGAAATGCCGCCGTTCTTTTGGCTTGGCACCTCGGCTGCGAGGTTTGGATGTAGGCCACCTTGGGGATCCATGCGGACCAGCGCGTCGAAAACCGAGAAATGGACCGCGTCATCGACTTCGATATGCGCCATCAGCGGATTGAACACGGTCGGCTCTTGGGAGAGGCCGACGATGACGCGACCGGCCGGGCCTGCAGGAGGGGTCTTGGCGAAGGCGGGCTTGCCCAAGAGATTGGGCGCGATGAGGCCTGCAGCCCCACCTATCGCCATCAGTCGCAGCGCTTCGCGCCTCGAGTAGTTGGACGTAGTCGATGAATTTTTGGTCATGGTAGTTCCTCTCTTGTTATTGCTTATGCGTTTGCTGCTACTGAACGGGCATTGCCCGGCCGCTCTCCTGGAATTGCCGCTACCAGTTGGCGCGTGTAGGCTGCTTGCGGGTTCAGGAATATTTGCGAGGGCGGTCCGCGCTCGACGATCCGGCCCTTCTGCATCACCGCGATTTCGTCGCAGATCTGGCTGGCGACGCGCAGGTCGTGCGTGATGAAGACCATCGACACGCCCGTCTCGCGCTGGATCTGGTCCAGAAGCTGCAGGATCTGCGCCTGGATCGACACGTCGAGTGCGGAGACCGCCTCGTCGGCAATCAACAGCTTCGGCTTGAACATCAGCGCACGAGCGATGCCGATGCGCTGGCGTTGCCCACCCGAGAACTCGTGCGGGTAGCGGCCAAAAGCGCCGGCATCGAGACCGACATGGGCCAGAAGCGCACGCGCTTCATCGCGCGCTTGGACATAAGGCATCCCGTGTGCCATCGGGCCTACCGTCATGATGTGACCGACCGTCGAGCGTGGGTTCAGAGAAGCGAAGGGATCCTGGAAGATCATCTGGATCCGCGGTCGAAGCGGGCGGAACTTCGCTTCGGAAAGCCTGGCTATGTCACAGCCCTCGAACAAGATCCCGCCGCCGTCATTGTCCAGCAGCTTGATCAGCAGCCGGCCCAGCGAGGATTTCCCCGAACCGCTCTCGCCTACGACCCCAAGCGTGCGGCCGGGCGCCAGTTCGAACGAAACCTCGTTGACCGCTGTCACAACTCGTTGCGCGCCGAACAGCGCGCTGCCGCCGCGATAGGTCTTCACCAGACCCTCAACCTTCAGGATCGGCTCCTTGCTGGCAGCCTCCGGACGAGGGCGATCTTCGCCGGTCAAATGCGGTACGGCTGCAATCAGGCGCTGGGTATAAGGGTGCTTGGGCGACTTCAGCACCTGCTCGGCGCTGCCCTGTTCGACGACATGGCCCTTTTCCATCACCACGACGCTGTCGGCGATCTCGGCCACCACGCCGAAATCGTGGGTGATGAACATCACGCTCATGCCCTTGCGCCGCTGAATGTCACGGATCAGTTGCAGGATCTGAGCCTGGGTGGTGACGTCGAGCGCGGTGGTTGGTTCATCCGCAATCAGCACCGTCGGCTCGAGCGCCAGGGCCATGGCGATCATGACGCGCTGCCGCTGCCCGCCCGAAAGCCGGAAAGGGTACTGGTAATACATGAGTTCGGGATCTGGCAGGCCTACTTCAGTGAGCAGTTCGATTGCGCGGCTTCGACAGGTTTGTGGCGTGCCGAAGCCATGCGCTGCCATGACCTCGTCAATCTGCGCGCCCACCGTCATCAGGGGATTGAGCGCCGAGAGCGGGTCCTGAAAGATCATCGACACGACCCGTCCACGCAGGTTGCGCAGCTTGTCTGGCGACATGCCGACGATGTTCATCCCCTCCAGCTGGATTATTCCCGATGAGAGGCGGATCACCTTGGGCAGTAGCCCCATGATCGCGTTCGCCGTGACCGACTTACCCGATCCGGACTCGCCTATGATGCAGAGTATCTGGCCGCGTTTCAGATCGAAGGAAATATCTTTGACAGCATGGGTCCGTTCCATGCCTTGCGGCAAATTCACCGTGAGGTCGCGCACCGAAAGCGCCACATCGTGGGGGGCTACAGCCTGGATGCTTGCGACCATCGAGATCACCTCCCCTTTCAACCGAGCGCGTCCACCCTGTTGCGGACCGCTTCATCGCCCTTTGAGCAGAAGCGCCTCACCGTAGCGGCCGTAGTCTGGCCTTCTCGGCGCTTCGCGCGCTGAGTCTGCGAGAGACGGGTTCTGCTCATCCTGGCGGTTCCCTTATGAAATCCGGTCCGTGTACCGGACTCTGTTCCCTTTTTTCTTGGAGAACTCTCCGAAGGGGCAAGCCCTGCCTGTCGGATGTCCTCTGGAGCCTGCCTACCATAAGGAAGGGTTGCTCCGTTCTTCCAGCCAGTTTGACTGTTCTGTTTCCGCAGAGTCTTCGAAACTTGGCCCTCGCGCGGCAGGAACTTCTGAAAAGAACATCCAGTTCGGCATTTCACTCTGTTCCCGTTTCGGCGCGGAAACCGGGATCAGGCAACCATATCCTTCATCCGGCAATACGCGCCCAAGAGGGATAGGACCAAGGCTTTCCGGTGTACATCGGCACATGTGCAGGCCATGCCGCCGAGCGGATTGGTGACCGTGCGGCCCATCACAATGTCGGCCAAGGCGCTGCCGATCAAGGTCGACAACTGCGCCGTGTGCCGCCCATACCGCAGATGACGCGACTGCATGAAGTGTACTCCTGCTTGGCTCGCAGCGAGCTTTTCGCGCAATAATTGCCTGTCCTGGAGGCTGCTAAACGCAGGAAATTCCGTCCAGGCACAAACTCCGCAGCCTGCCTCTGCGGGCGGCAGGTTAGGATGCTTCAAATTACCGGAGTCCCATCCATGCCCGCGCCGCTCATGCACATCGACTGCAGCCCTTCCCTCCCTCGCGAGGCGGACGTCGTCGTTATCGGCGGCGGCGTGGTGGGCGTGTTCAGCGCATACTATCTGGCGCGCCGCGGCCTCAAGGTCGCCCTGGTCGAGAAGGGGCGCATCGCGGCCGAGCAGTCCAGCCGCAACTGGGGCTGGTGCCGCCAGCAGAACCGCGATGCGCGCGAGCTGCCGATGGCGACCAAGAGTCTCGACCTCTGGGACAAGGTGGCACAGGAGACCGGCCAAGACACCGGCTTGCGCCGCTGCGGGCTCCTCTATCTCTCACAAGACGAAAATGAGCTGGCAGGCTGGGCGAAGTGGCGCGATTTTGCGAGAACGGTCGGGATCACCACGCACATGCTGAGCGCGGAAGAAGCCACCGAACGGGGCAAAGCGACGGGCCGCAAATGGAAAGGTGGCGTGTTCTCGCCAACTGACGGAACGGCGGACCCTTCCAAGGCAGTGCCGGTTGCGGCGCGCGGCATCATGGCGGCGGGCGGCACCGTACATCAGCATTGCGCGGCGCGCGGGCTGGAATTGAGCGCCGGCCGGGTGAGCGCTGTGGTGACCGAAGCGGGCACCATCCATACAAAGACTGTTGTCATGGCCGGGGGCGCGTGGGCTTCTTCCTTCTGCAACCAGCTTGGTGTGCGTTTCCCGCAAGCTGCCGTGCGTTCGTCCATTCTGGCCGTGGCACCCGGCGCAAACAGCCTGCCGGATGCCCTGCATACCACGCGCGTCTCTCTGACGCGGCGCAGCAACGGTGGATACGCGCTGGCGATCAGCGGGCGGGCGCGTGTCGATCCAACGCTGCAGCAGTTCAGGTTCAGCCGCGAGTTTGTACCTATGTTCGCCCGCCGCTGGCGCAATCTCGCCCCGGGCGCCTTCGAGGGCTGGCGTCAAGGCCATGAAAGCCTGCGCAAATGGGCCCTCGACGACATCACGCCAATGGAACGGAACCGCATTCTCGACCCGAAGCCCGACATGGGACAGATTCGGCTGACATATCGAAGAGCCTGCGAATTGATCCCCGAACTCCAACGCGTCGCGATCTCCGATGTATGGGCGGGTTATATCGACAGTACACCCGATGGCATTCCCGCAGTCGGCGAAGTGGAGGGGATTCCGGGCTTCATCCTGGCGGCGGGATTCAGCGGTCACGGCTTCGGGATCGGCCCCGGCGCGGGGCATATGATCGCCGACATCATTACAGGCAGCGAGCCTATCGTCGATCCGCGTCCTTATAGGCCCGAGCGCCTGAAGACTGCTGCGTGGGGCAAGGTCGCTGAATTCTGAGAAGACCGTCTTGCCAACATACAATCGATCGCACACGAGATTGAGGTCACGAGGCGGCCAGCACCAAAAAACAGGGAAGTGACGATGCGCGAATATGAGATTGCCGCCATTCCTGCCGACGGGATCGGCCCAGAGGTGATTGCCGCAGGTCTCCAGGCGCTTGAGGTGCTGCAGCAGCGCTGCGGCGACTTCAAGCTCCGCGTCCGGCACTTCGACTGGGGCTCAGACTATTACAAGGCCCATGGTCGGATGATGCCCGAAGATGGGGTGGCGCAACTGAAGCGCTTCGACGCCATCTTCTTTGGCGCGGTCGGCGCTCCCGACCTGCCCGACGATATCACGCTCTGGGGCCTCCGGCTGCCGATTTGCCAAGGCTTTGATCAATACGCGAACGTGCGGCCGACAAGAATATTGCCCGGGATTGTTTCGCCGCTGGCGGGCGTTGGCCCTGGCGATCTGGATTGGGTGATCGTGCGGGAGAATTCCGAGGGTGAGTATTCGGGCCACGGCGGCCGCGCCCATCGCGGACTCCCCGAGGAGGTCGGAACCGAGGTCGCGATCTTCACGCGCGTCGGCGTCACCCGCATCATGCGCTATGCATTCCGGCTGGCGCAGTCACGGCCACGAAAGCTCCTGACAGTTGTTACGAAATCCAACGCGCAGCGTCACGGCATGGTAATGTGGGACGAAATCGCAGCCGAGGTGGCGCGGGAATTCCCGGACGTCGCGTGGGACAAGATGCTAGTCGATGCTATGACAGTGCGTATGACGTTGAAACCTCGGAGCCTCGATACGATCGTCGCCACCAATCTTCACGCCGACATATTGTCGGACCTTGCAGGCGCGCTCGCGGGCAGTCTCGGCGTTGCACCGACCGCCAACATTGATCCCGAGCGGCGCTATCCCTCGATGTTCGAGCCAATTCACGGCTCGGCATTCGACATCGCCGGCAAAGGTATTGCCAACCCGGTCGCCACCTTCTGGACCGCTGCCCAGATGCTCGAACATCTGGGCGAGAGCGCAGCGGCCGTGCGGTTGATGAGCGCTGTGGAAGCGGTGACGAGTGAAGGCGTGCTGACGCCGGACGTAGGAGGGACAGCGACCACGCAGGAGGTGACGGACGCCGTCTGTCGGGCGATCCGCGGTTCGAACGTCTGACAGGTTTCCAATGAAGCTCGACAGGATCGACATCAAGATCTTATCCCAACTGCAAAAGAACGGGCGGGTCACGAATGTCGAGCTTGCCGACCTGGTCAACCTTTCGCCGAGCCCTTGCCTGATGCGGGTGAAGAAGCTTCAGGCGGAAGGCTTCATCACCGGCTATTCCGCCCAGATCGATGTGTCCAAGCTCGGACAGACTCTAACGATCTTCACCGAAGTCACGCTCAAGCACCATCAACAGAACGACTTCGCGAGATTTCTCACCGCAATTCAGAAAGTCGATTCTGTCATCGAATGCCATCTGGTTTCAGGCGGCTACGACTATCTTGTGAAGTTTGTCACAGCGGGCATCAGCGAGTACCAGACGATCATGGAGCGCATGATCGAATTGGATATCGGAATCGACAAATATTTCAGCTTCGTCGTGCTGAAGTCACCGATCGTGAAATCCCATTTGCCTCTCGACATCATTTTCGACAAATGAGAAAGCTGCTCCGCAGTCTTGGACCTGGAGAGCCGCGCGCCAGCGTTCCCTCTTGCTGTTTTCGCTGCGCTTGTGCAACGGCAAGCGATTCCACATACCGGCAAATGCTTGGCACTTGGCAGACGGCGGCATCACCTGAGGATTTGTTTCGGGGCCGCTAAAGCGCGTCGCGTTCGACCGGCCTCATGCGACGCGCTTTAGGTTCTTGTTTTGATGCATGTCGTTATCGCAAAACCGCTGCACACTTTTGCGCGACATGCATTAGGCGTCTACCGCATTTGACCGAGGTCGCTTCGGCGATGGCAATGATCATCCCTGCATCGCTGACCGCACGTCCTTGTCTTCGAGCGTTTGATCCAGCGTCATTCGGGTACGTTCGAGGATTCCATCAATATCGTCCTCGGTGCAGCAGAGCGGCGGCGCAAAGCCGAGGATGCCGCTGTTGAAGGCGCGGATGACAAGGCCGTTCGCCCACGCGCGCTCGAAGATGCGGCGCCCCGGATCGGCCGCCACCGGCAGCGGCGTCTTGCGTGCCTTGTCGGTGACCAACTCGATTGCTGCCAGCATGCCGCGACCGCGAATGTCGCCCACCAGCGGGTGGTCGGCGAGCGAGCGAAGGCCTTGCATCAGGCGCTTGCCCGCCTTCCGCCCATTCTCGAGCAAGCCATCTTCATAAAGACGCAGGCATTCGAGCCCGACCGCCGCGCTAACGGGATGGGCCGAATAAGTATAGCCATGGCCGACAGCCGCTTTGCCGGCTCCGTCCGCGATCGTATTGTACACCTGGGCCGACATAAAAACGGCGCCCATCGGCACGTAGCCCGAGGTCAGTCCCTTCGCCGTGGTCATGAAATCCGGCACGACCTCGTCTTCCTCACACGCGAAGAGCGGGCCGGTACGGCCAAAGGCAGTGATGACTTCGTCGGCAACGAACAGAATGTCGTGTTCCTTGCACACGGCGTGCAGAGCCTTCAGCCAACCTGTCGGTGGAACGAGGACACCGCCCGAACCCTGGATGGGTTCGGCGTAGAAGGCCGCAACGCGGCCCGCGCCGAGTTCCGCGATTTTGGCCCGCAGCGCCGCGACCGATGCAGCGATGATCGCCTGCGGGTCGGAACCGACCGGATTGCGATAGGCGTAGTGCGAAGGAATTTTGTGCTGCCAGTCGTAAGGCACGCCGAAACCCGCGTGGAAAGCCGGGATCGCGGTCAGACCTGACCCTGCCGTCGAGGATCCATGGTAGCCATACTCGACCGAGATGAACTGGTCCTTTTGCGGCGTAGCCTTGGCATGGTAGTAATAGCGAATGAAGCGGATCGTACTGTCGACTGCGTCGGAGCCGCCAAGCGTGAAATAGACATGGTTCAAATCGCCGGGCGCCAGTTCGGCAAGCCTGGCAGCAAGGCGAATGGCAGGCTCGGACCCCAGTCCGAAATATCCCGTCGCATAGGGAAGCTCTCTTAGCTGCTTTGCTGCTGCTTCAACGACGCTTTCCTGGCCGTATCCGATGTTGACACACCATAGACCGGCGAATCCGTCCAGCAAGGTTTTCCCGCTTGCATCGGTCACGGTTGCGCCTTTGGCGGATTTGAGCACCCGCACGCCCGTCTCCTCGTGGCTCCGATAGCATGAAAACGGGTGAACCAGATGTGCGCGATCGAGTTCGATCAGTGAGTTTGCCAGCATTTCTTCCTCCGATTCAGCGCAGTGCCTGACTGACGAGAGCATAAGTCCGGTGTGGTGTGGTTTCGTCCTTCAGCTCGTTTTCCAGCATGATCTGCTGCGCGGTCATGGTTCATTCCGGGCCTGAATTCTCTAAGTCCAAGATAGGCTGCCGCGGGCAGCAGTTCCTCCCGACCAGAACCTGAGCGATAGGCGTTTTGACTTTCCTTTGCCGCTGGCACCGCATCTTATGCCACGCACGGCTGAGAGATCGCGCGCCCGCCGAAGCTCGAAACGAACTCAGGCGCAACTCTCTGCCAAAGCTCTCACGCAATACAAAACAATCTGCTTCAGGGCGCATCGAATGCGGCGACTAGTCTTCTCCGGTCCTCATTATGATCCTTGCTGTTAAAGGCACGCAGTGCCGACAGGATTGGAAGGATCGACGCTCATGACCCAGTTCAGACCGAAATACATCACCTTCGACTGCTACGGTACACTGACCAACTTCGACATGGCCGGCGCGGCGAGACGCGTATATGGTGCGCAGCTCTCCCCAGCTGGGATGGCGCAGTTCATCAAGGATTTCTCGGCCTATCGCCTCGATGAGGTCCTTGGCGCCTGGAAGCCGTACAGCGAGATCGTGCACAATTCCGTGGAACGGACCTGCAAGCGCAACGGCGTCGCATTCCGGCCCGAGGATGCCCAGCGCATCTATGCGGAAGTGCCGACATGGGGTCCGCACCCGGATGTCCCGGTGGGCCTGGCCAAGGTCGCCAAGGAGATTCCGCTGGTGATCCTGTCGAACTCCATGAAGAGCCTGATCATGTCGAACGTGGAGAAACTCGGCGCACCCTTTCACATGGTCATCACGGCCGAAGAGACGGGCGCCTACAAGCCGCAGATGAAGGGCTTCGAATATATGTTCGACAAACTAGGCTGCGGCCCGGAGGACATTACGCACGTGTCGTCCTCATTTCGCTACGATCTCATGACCGCCTATGATCTCGGTATCAAGAGCAAGGTCTGGGTGAACCGCGGCCACGAGCCTGCGAACCCCTTCTACGAATATACCGAAATCAAGGATATCGGCGGTCTGGCCGGCGCCGTCGGACTGGAGCCCGTTCGGGAATTCGCCTGAACGTTTGTTTGCTGGCGCAGTCGCACCAGACTGAGGCGCTCCCAAAAACGTTAATGCTCACTGGTCGCAATAGAGAAAGGGGCGGTTTTCACCGCCCCTTTCTTTGTTGTTCCAACGCTTTAGGGGCTGCAAGTGTTTCCACCTGCTTGCAAGATAACTAGTTAAGCCCGCCAACATGAAGCGCCTTGACCTCGAGATATTCCTCGATGCCGAGCTGCGATCCTTCGCGCCCCACTCCGGACTGCTTGACACCGCCGAAAGGCGCAACCTCGGTCGAGATCATGCCTGTGTTGAGCCCGACCATACCGAACTCCAGCGCCTCGGCAACACGCCATGAGCGCTTGAGGTTGTCGGTGTAGAAGTAGGCGGCAAGGCCGAACGGCGTACCGTTCGCAATGGCGATGGCCTCTTCCTCCGTCTCGAAGCGAAAAAGCGGCGCCACCGGACCGAACGTCTCTTCCGATGCCAGGAGCATCCCCGTAGTAGCTTCTCCCAGCACGACGGGCCGTGCATATTGCTTACCCTCCGGCATCGTCTCGCTTTGGGCGATAATCTGCGCACCTTTCGCCCGTGCATCCGCGATGTGACGCTCGATCTTGTCGATCGCGGCCGCGTTGATCATCGGGCCGATCTCAGTGCCCTCGTCGGTCCCTGCGCCAACCTTCATCCGCGTGACGCGCCGGCTCAGCTTTTCGGCGAAAGCGTCGTAAACGCCTTCCTGCACAAGAATCCGGTTCGCGCAGACGCAGGTTTGACCGCCATTGCGGAACTTGGATGCGATCACCCCTTCAACTGCCTTATCCAGATCGGCGTCGTCAAAGACGATAAAGGGTGCGTTGCCGCCAAGCTCCAGGCTCAGCCGCTTGATACTATCGGCCGCACCACGCATGAGCAGCGCACCGACGCGGGTCGAACCGGTGAACGAGATCTTGCGCACCGTCTCGTTGGCCATCAGTTCGTTGCCGATTTCGACGGGCATGCCGGTCACAATATTGATCACGCCGGCAGGGATACCTGCCCGTTCCGCCAGAACCCCGAGCGCCAGCGCCGAGAATGGCGTAAATTCCGACGGCTTGATGACAACCGTACAACCTGCGGCCAGCGCCGGTGCTACTTTGCGTGCGATCATCGCGTTGGGGAAATTCCACGGCGTGATGATGGCGCAGACGCCGACGGGTTCTTTCAGCACCAGAATGCGGCGATCGGCCGTGGGTGACGGAATGGTCGAGCCACCGATCCGGCGCGCCTCCTCCGCAAACCATTTCACAAAAGATGCGCCGTAGCGGATTTCCGCCACCGCCTCGGCAAGCGGCTTGCCCTGTTCCAGCGTCAGCAGGAGCGCGAGATCCTGTTCGTGCTGACGAATGAGGTCGTGCCAGCGCTCCAGAAGTCCTGCACGCTCGGCATGGGTCTTCTTCTTCCAGCTTTTGAAGGCCTCGGCCGCGGCATCGATTGCCGCTCTCGTCTCGTTCTCGCCCATTGCGGGAACGGTGCCGAGAACACTTTGGCTGGCAGGGTCAATGACATCGACCACGCCCTTCGTTTCGCCATCCCGCCAGACACCGCCAATCAGCGCCTGCTGGCGGAAAAGGTCGGAGTCGTTGAACATGCCAATCTTCGTCATCGCATTCATGGTCTTTCCTCTGCCCTTTCAGCTCAATCGTGCCAGCACGGCCTGCGTGATTGTTTCAGTCCTGTCCTTGCCTGCGATCGTGCCAATCCCCCGCCCGGTTGCGGACTCGATTGCCGACATCACTTCTGCCGCAGCCTGCCCCTCGCCCAGATGCTCGAGCATCATCGCACCGGACCAGATCGCGGCGATCGGATTGGCGACACCGAGATGCGCGATGTCGGGCGCCGAACCATGGACCGGCTCGAACATGGAAGGCGCGCTGCGATCGGGATTGATATTGGCGGAGGCGGCGTAACCCAGCCCGCCCTGAATGGCCGCTCCAATATCCGTGAGGATGTCGCCGAAAAGGTTCGATGCGACGATTACGTCGAGGCTTTCAGGCGCCAGGACCATGCGGGCGGCAATGGCGTCGATGTGGTAGTGCGAGACCTCCACATCGGCATAGTCTTTCGCCACCTCGCGCGTGACCTCATCCCAGAAAACCATAGAGTGTTTCTGCGCGTTGGATTTGGTGACAGATGCGAGCTTCCTGCGACGCGCCCGCGCCTGTTCGAAACCGAAACGGATGATCCGTTCGACACCCGTACGCGTGAAGATCGCGGTCTCTACCGCGACCTCATCGGCCGTGCCGGAATGAACGCGCCCACCGGCGCCGGAATATTCGCCTTCCGTATTCTCGCGGATGCACAGGATATCGAAGCCATCGGAGCGGAGCGGCCCCTGAACGCCCGGCAACAGCCGGTGCGGTCGTATGTTGGCGTACTGCGTGAACCCTTTCCGGATCGGCAGGAGCAGTCCGTGAAGCGATACTGAGTCGGGCACTTCCGCGGACCAGCCCACAGCGCCGAGATAGATAGCATCGAATTTTCGAAGTGTCTCGATGCCGTCTGACGGCATCATTGCACCGGTCTCCAGGTAGTGGGCGCACGACCACGGGAATCTTGTGTCATCAAGGGCGAAACCGCCCTGCTTAGCCGCCGCCTGCAGCACCTGCCATGCCGCCTGCGTGACGTCCTTGCCGATGCCGTCGCCGGGGATGAGCGCTATCTTGTAGGTCTTCATTGATGGAGGTCCTCATTCGCACTAACGTCATCGGAAGAATAGTCGACCGCCTGCCGCATTTTCCGTCGAGGATGAGCCGCCCGGCGGCGTCGAATCGCGTCAGGCGGAACTTGAAAAGCCGATTGTTCTGGAACCGCCGCGCGCTATTCGGCCGGACCTTAAGCACTGAACTCAGTCATAGACGCAGACGTAGATCTTGCGCACGGTCTCGATAGTGCGCCAGACGCCGACGAAACCAGGCTTCATCACGAAACTGTCGCCGGCGCGGTAGGTCTTGGTCTCACCGCCCTTCTCCTCGATTTCGACGAGACCCGAAACGATGAGGCAGAACTCGTAGATCGTGCCCTTGATCGAATGCGTCTCGCCGGGCGTCGCCTCCCAGACACCGGTGAGCACCTTTTCTCCCTTCGAGGCATCCTGCGCCCAGGTCTTGAAGGATGGATTGCCGGAAATGAGCCGCTCCGGAGCCGGTAGTGCCTCCTTCGGCGCGAAGTCTGGAACTGTGTCGATCGTGATCAGAAGTGACATGTGATGTTTCCTGGTTAGTAGCCGAGTGTCCGATCGACGAGGCCGATCAGTTCTTCTCCGGCGCGGTGGCGCCGGATGTTGTCAACGACGGATTGTGCCGCCGTATGCGGTTGCGTCACCGAGGCGATGTGCGGCGTTATCATCACCTTCGGATGCGACCACAGCGGATGGTCTTCCGGGAGCGGTTCTGGATCGGTGACATCAAGCATCGCCGCAGATACGTGACCGGTGTCGAGCGCGTTGATCAGCGCGGCCTGGTCCAGTTGCGGACCCCTGCCGACATGCAGCAGCTGCGCCCCGACGGGCAGTAAGTCGAAGAACCCTGCATCGAGCATGCCGTGCGTTTGTTCCGTGAGCGGAAGCAGGCAGACGAGAATATCCGTTTGCTTCAGAAAGCCCGCGAGTTGGTCCGTGCCGTGAAAACAGGCGACGTCCTCGATCCGCTTTTCGCTGCGGCTCCACCCGGCAAGCGGATACCGGAAGGGCTTCAAGCGCTCGATAGCCGCCTGCGCCAGCATCCCAAGGCCGAGAAAGCCAACCCGGCGTTCGGCCACCTGTCGAGCGGCAATCGGTTGCCAGAGGCATCTTTTCTGCTGCTCGAGATAGGCGGGCATCTCCCGATGGAGCGCCAACACGCCGAGCGCGACGTATTCCTGCATCATGCGTATGATGCCGTCCTCGACCATGCGCACAAGCTTCACATGGCTTGGCACCACGTCCTGCTTGAACTGGTCGACGCCCGCTCCGATGGAAAACAGCACTTCCAGATTGCGGTAGCGCGAGATCTCGTCCGGCACCGTTCAGGTGATGAGATAGCGCACCTTCTCCGGCTCCATCTCGTCCCCGGAATGGACGAATTCCAGATCCGGGAGCTGGCGCGCAAAGATCTCGCGGAAGACCGCAGCACGCGCCGCATCGGAATTGAAAAGAAACGCCATGTGACCGCCCTTCCTTCAGGCCGCAAGACGCGCGCCGAGCCCCTCGATCATCTTCCGGCAAGCGGCGAGTTCACCAATCTCGATATATTCGTCGGGACGATGGGCACGGCCGATGTCGCCGGGTCCGCAAACGACCGCATCGATGCCGGCCTGCTGATAAAGTCCGGCCTCCGTGCCGTAACTCACAGCTGTCAGCGGCTCCTGCCCCGTCAGCTCCGTCAGAACGGCCGCTAGCTCGCTCCCGTTGGCGGGCGCAAGGGCGGGATAGGTGCTCAACTCGTGCCACGCCACATCGAAGCCGCTGTCTCGCAGGGCGAAAAGCCGGGCCTTGACCGGCTCAAGCAGGGAGGCTGGAGAAACGCCGGGCACGGCGCGCGCCTCGATATCGGCTGTGCAGTGGCCAGGGATGATGTTGACCGCCTGTCCACCGGCGATGACGCCCACCTGCAAGGAAGAATACGGGGGCTCGAAATTGTCATCGAGCGGCCCGTCGGCGAGGGATCGGCCATAGGCCACGGCGTGCGCGATGACGCCGGCCATGGCGTGGACGGCGTTGAGTCCGAGATCGGGGCGTGAGGAATGGCCGGATCGCCCGATCACCTCGAGCCGCGCGGCGGCCTTCCCCTTGTGCGCGCGCACAGGCTGCATCCGGCTCGGCTCGCCGACAATCGCGCCAAGCGGCCTCTCGCATAAGCTCGGCAACGCGGCTAGGAGATGCGGCACACCACGGCACCCCGCCTCTTCGTCATATGAGAATGCGAGATGAACTGGCTGCCGCAGGTTCATCGCCGCAAGTCCTGGGAGCGCCGCCAATGCGCAGGCGAGGAAGCCCTTCATGTCGGAGGTGCCGCGGCCGTAAAGCCTGCCGCCCTCGCGGCGCAGAACGAACGGGTCCGAGCTCCATTCCGGCTCGCCGGCCGGGACGACATCCATATGCCCGGAGATGATGTAGCCCCGACCCTGGCGCGGGCCGATCGTGAGGAAAAGGTTGGACCGGTCGCCCTCGGGACCGGGGAGAACCGTCACCTCGGCTCCGGCTGCCTGACAATAGTCGCGGATCCAATCGACGATCGCGCCGTTTGGCGTGCCCACAACAGAGGGAAATGCAACCAGGGTCGCGAGGATTTCTTCCACGTTCATGGCGGTCCGCTCTGCTTGCACACTATCACCGGGTACAACCAGCCTATCCGCAGGCAGCAGTGTTCCCTGCCGAATTGCGTCGTGCTTTGGCCGAAGATTGCGAAAAAGCACCTCGAACCAGCGAAACCTGCTGGCTTTCCCGTATAATGCTGCGGCAAAAGAGGTATGTCGCGACATGGCGATCGATGACAGGATCAACACCGCGTGCCTTGCGCATTCGTTGAAGAAGCGGATCGATTGAGATGCAGAGATCAGTACGCCTGAAATCCTTCGAACTGGTCGCGCGGGACATTGATGATGTCGACGTCAAGCTACTGCACGCGCTGTCGATCTCAGTCCGCTGGCCTCACCGGCCGAAGGATTGGGACTTTCTGCGCCGTGCCGGCCGCGGCATTGTTGCCGTTGATGGTATTGGACGCGTTTTCGGGAGCGCGATGTGGTTTCCCCACGGGGACGACTTTGCCACCATTGGCCTGGTGATCACAACGCCACGCACACAAGCGCAAGGAGGCGGCCGATGGCTCATGGACCTAGTCCTTGAGCAGTGCGGCGATCGCAATTTGGCGCTCAACGCGACCCATGCTGCCTACCCCCTCTACGTTTCACTCGGCTTCACGACCGAGGCGATCGTATACCAGCGCCAGGGGGAGGTCCCACAAACACTCCCGGCTATGCCGGCCTTGAACGGTGAATTGCAGGCGCTGTCGAGCGACAGGCTTAAGGACATCACGCCGCTGGATACGCGCGCGTTAGGGATAAACCGCGAGAGGCTGCTCGCGTTGCTCGCAGCGGATGCCTCAATCTGCACTTTGAGCCGCGGCGGCGAAATCGTCGGCTATTCCATGTGTCGCGAGTTCGGGCGTGGTCACGTGATCGGCCCCATGGTCGCGCGAAACGATCTCGACGCAGTCCATCTTACAGCCGTGCATCTGAAGGAACTGGCAGGACGATTCGCCCGCGTCGACACCCGCGAGAAGGATGGCGTGTTTGCCGCGTTTCTCCAGCAGTGCGGCCTCGGCATTGCCGAGACCGTTACGACCATGTCCAAAGGGCGCCGCTTCCTGAACCGGCAAGACAATGGGCCTTGGGTCTATGGATTGGCCGGCCACGCCTTGAGCTGAATGCAAGCATACTGTCGCCTTCAACCAGCGGTCAGAGAATCAGGTCGATCAGTGCGCGCGTCGATCCACCGGCATAATGCGGTTGCCGTCACGCGGCCGGAACGGCTGCCGCTTCGAATCTGCTCCTAATCCAGGATTCAGTTTCCGCTGCCGACATAATGGCCGTCCGACGCCCATCCGCCACGCCATCCACGATGACATGGCCGATGCCGCGCGAGCACGGCTCGATGCGGGCGTTGAGGTGATAAATGTCCCGCAGCAGATCGGATGTGATGACGTCCGGCGATGACCCGCATGCGATCAGCCGGCCGTCCGCGATGACCATTGTCTGATCGCTGAAGCGCAGGGCGTGATTGAGGTCGTGCAGGGCGATCAGCACGACCATGCCTCGCGCCTGAGCAAGTCCCCGCACGAGGCCGAGCACTTCCACCTGCCGCGACAGATCGAGTGCTGATGTCGGTTCGTCCATCAGCAGGATCTCCGGCTCGCGCACCAGCGTCTGTGCCAGGCTGGCCAGTTGCCGCTGGCCGCCGGAAAGCTCGCTAATGTTGCGGAAAGCGATGTCGGCGATGCCGAGCGCCGCCAGCGTCTCGTCGATGCGAGCCAGATCATCGTCGCCCACAGACCAGCCCATACCCTGCTTACGGGCGAGCAACACTGACTCATAGACGGTGAGCACCGCGTTGGCGGACGTTTCCTGTGGCATGTAGCAGATGCCACTCTTCCCGCGAATGGCCCCCTCGACATGCATTGCTCCCGGTCCGTCCAGGAGGCCGGCGATGCGCCTGAAGAGCGTCGACTTCCCGGCGGCATTCGGACCGATCACGGCCACGATGTCTCCGCCCTCGAACGCAGGCGTCGTAACATTGCGAAGCCGGAGGCTCGTGCCGTAGCGCGCGCCGAGCGCCTCGAGCCGGATCGTCACCATGAGCGCCTCGTGCTGGACAGGATGAGCGAGATGAAGAACGGGATGCCGATCAGCGAGGTGACGATGCCGATCGGAAAGACCGTCCCAGGGATAAGCGACTTGCTGACGACCGAGCTAGCCGACAGGATGAGCGCGCCCGCAAGGGCCGAAGCGGGCAGGAAGAAGCGTTGGTCCTCGCCGATGACCATGCGCGCAATGTGCGGGCCTACGAGACCGATAAAACCTATGGTGCCGACGAAGGCGACGGGAATGGCGGCGAGGAGGCTCACCAGGATGAGCGTTTCGAGCCGCAGGCGACCGACTTTGACGCCGAAGCTGGCCGCCTTGTCCTCACCGAGCCTCAACGCCGTCAGCGCCCAGGCGCGCCGCGCGAAAATGGGTAAGACTGCCAGAAGAATGAATGTGGTGACTGCAAGCTTGGGCCAGGTGGCCTTGGTGAGGCTGCCCATTGTCCAGAAGACGACCGCCGCCAGCGCTTCCGCCGACGCGAAAAACTGGACGAGCGCGAGCAGCGCGTTGAAGGTGAAAACCAGCGCGATGCCGAGCAGCACGATGGTCTCCGCGCTGACGCCGCGCTTTACGCTCAGCACGTGAATAAGGAAGGCCGCCAGCATCGCCATCACGAAGGCGTTGATCGGCACTACATACTCGACTGCGGCGGGAAGAAGCCTCACCCCGAAGGCAAGTGCAAGCGCGGCGCCGAAGCTCGCGGCGGCGGATATGCCGAGGGTGAAGGGGCTCGCCAGCGGGTTGTTGAGGATAGTCTGCATCTGCGCGCCGGCCACGGCGAGCGCCGCCCCGACGACAATGGCCATCAGGGCTACGGGCATGCGGATCTCCCAGAGCACCACGCGCACCTGGTGCGGCACGGTGTCGGGGAACACAAGTGCCCGCACGACCTCGCCAAGTCCGTAGCGGGCGGGACCGACCGCAAGGTCGACGCACAGGCTGAAGAGCAGGGCAGCGCCGAGGCCGGCAAGGATCAACTGCCGCCGCCAGACGAGAGCGCGGTAACGCCCTCGTCCATCGGTGCTGTCGAGCGCGGTGTTGACGGCCGTCGATTCAATCGACATCGGTCAGCGAGACCCAGTGGCCGGGCCGGTATGCGACGGGCAGGAATTTCTCGTGCAACTCCCTGAAGGTCGCCTCGGGATCGAGATCGGCGAAAAGATCCGGATGCAGCCACTTCGCCATCTGCTGGATGGCCACGAACTGATAGGGGCTGTTGTAGAACTGATGCCAGATGGCATGCACCGCGCCGTCCTCGACGGCCTTCACGCCGGTCAGCGCCGGCCGCTCGGTCAGCGCCTTCAGCTTGCGCAGCGCCTCTGCCTGATCACGGCCGGGCCCGACGCCGACCCAGGCACCGCCCGGCACATAGGCTTCCCACCATCCGCCGGTGACGATGATCTGATCCGGGTCGGATGCGATGATCTGTTCGGGATTGAGCGTGCCGAACGTGCCGGGGATGATGTCCTTGGCGATGTTGTCGCCGCCTGCCATCTCGACGAATTTGCCGAAATTGTCGTCGCCGAAGCTCATGCAGCAGTCATCGGAATAGCCGCCGGCGCGTTCGATGAAGACCTTGGGCCTTTCCGGCTTGGCCTTCTCGATGACATCGGTAACGCGCGCGATCTCGGCGGCGCGCCAGGTGATGAATTCCTCGGCGCGCTCCTTCTTGCCGAACAGCTTGCCAAAGAGGCGCATGCTGGGTTCGGTGTTGGTGAAGGGGCGCTCGCGGAAATCGACATAGACCAACGGAATGCCGGCAGCGGCGAGCTTCTCGATATACTTGCCGTCTTCCGTAGCCTGCTTCGACTCGATATTCATCAGGATGACGTCGGGCTTGAGCGACACCGCCTGCTCGACGTCGAAAGTACCGTCCTTGAAGCCGCCAAAAGTCGGGATCTCCGCCATCCTGGGGAATTTTTCCAGATAGGCGGCGTAATTGTCCGGATCCGCTTGGCTGAAATCCTCGCGCCAGCCAGCGATGCGCTTGAACGGATCCTCGGTGTCGAGTGCCGCGACGAGATAGACCTGCCGGCCCTCACCCAGGATTACCTTCTCGACCGGGACGTTCACCTCGACCTGGCGGCCCGTGATGTCAGTCACTGCAACCATTTCGGCCCTGGCGGCCAGCGTCATCGACAGGGCGACGATAACGGCCGACATCGTCCGTGCTGGGATCTTTCCAAAATTCATCGCGCCCTCTTTTGAAGTGGATTAGCCAGAGGTGCCTTATAAAAGATGACTTCAATTCTCAAGAAATATCTTTTAGAGCCATTCCAGACTGGTACGACGACAAGGGGTCAGGAATGGCAGGCGAGCCCAATTATTCGCTGCGGGACGAGATACGCGACTATTGGTCGACGCGCGCCGGAACATTCGATCTTTCGGTAGGGCATGAAATCTTCTCACCGCGGGAACGCTTGGCCTGGCACAGGCTGATACTCAAGCACTTGGGGCGCGGGGATGGGCGTCGCGCGCTCGACCTCGCTTGCGGCACTGGGGTCGTATCTCATCTCATGCACGACCTGGGTTATGCCGTGACCGGGCTCGATTGGTCAGAGACTATGCTTGCCCGCGCGCGTGCAAAGGCGATGCAGAGGGAAAGCGGCATCCGGTTTCTGATCGGCGACGCCGAGCGCACCCTTGAAAACGGAGAAAGCTATGACGTCCTCGTCACTCGTCATCTCGTCTGGACGTTGGTGGATCCGCGAGCGGCATTCGCCGAATGGTTCTCGCTGCTCAAGCCTGGCGGACGGCTGCTGATCATTGATGGTGATTTCGCCAGTAAGACCTGGGTAACCTCTCTGCGACAAGTCCTGGAAAGGGCCGTTGGCCGGACAGTCGGGCCGGTCCACGGACTGGATCAGGTGATGGCGGACCGCCATCGCAGCATCCTGTCGCGGCTGCACTTTTCGCACGGCGCCAAAGCGGACGAGGTCTGCGCGCTTCTCGTGGAGGCTGGCTTTGAGATGCCTGTGGTCGACACCCGGCTCGGCGCGATTCATCGCGCGCAGGCACGGCACATGAACTTCCTCAGGGCGCTGGAACGCTCGACGCAGCATCGCTACGCGATCTGCGCGACCAAGTCGGCCTCGTAGTTGGGAAATTTCTAACGATTTCCACAACCCATCTATCGACGATTATCGGCTCTCACCGCGCCATTCTTCATCTGACATCCGAACCGCAGATATGCGACGTCGGAGGTGCGCAGGAGGCTTCTTTGCCAAGCCGATACTCTACGTCGCGTTTATAGGGCCGTAAGTTGTCAGTCCGCTACGTCAAGTTCGAGCCAGAGATTAAGAAGAACGAAGCCATCGCCGCATAGGCGTCTGCCTGCGTGGGTATGGACGGATTCACTCATGCGCAATATGAATTATGAATGGAGATGAGGCCTGCCGTGGCGTGGCGCTCACATTTTCGCCGTGTCGCTGAGGCAGGTGATGCTCGTTCAATGACGCTGCGCAGGGCGGGTTCGCCTTCTGGTCTAACGCCGCCCGCAGAAGTGTCGATATCAGGGGATCTGGTCAATGACCGACAACAAGCCAGACGTTACCAAGGATTGGCAAGCGACGCAGGGCCAGAAGTCCTCCGCCACGCGTCTTCGCCTTTTCGCCGCACTCTCGTGGGTCGTCGCCATTGGCGGCGAGATCTACGGAATTATGCTGCTTCGCCAGAACAAGTTCGACCAGGGACACCTGCCGCTGGTCATCGGCCTTCTGGTCGGCATCGCGATTTTCGCAACCGCCGGCAACTTGCTATGGAAGGCGGCCAACAGGCACGATCCGGCTCGTGCATCCGACGCGGCCAGGTTCTTCTTCCAAAACCAGCTCGGCGCAATCATCACACTGATTGCCTTCCTCCCGCTGGTTTTCCTGATCCTCACCGACAAAAACATGGATCCGCGGACGAAGAAGGTTGCCGGCGGCGTCGGCGCTGCGCTGGCCGTGCTCGCGACGGTCATGGGGATCAGTTTCAAACCCCCGTCGGTCGAACAGTACACCCAGGATATGAACGCATGCGCAGCCCAGATCAAGTCGGGGCAGCCCACCACCGCCTGTTCGCCCGATGTCGCCGCTCAGGCGCAGGCGATCGCGACGGACACCGCCGCCGTGACGGCGGCGACGCGGGACGCGAGCCACCCCGCCGGTCAGGATGTCGTCTACTGGATCGCGCCCGAAAACGGAGCCGCGAAGTCCACCGAGCCGCATGTTTTCCACCTCTGCGCAGGCGTGAGCCCGCTGAAGGCCAAGACTGTGAATAGTGGCTCCGTGACGGAGGCCTACGCACAGAACGCCGTCCGCATCACGAAGCAGATCGATATGGAACAGAAGCAGTGCGGGTTCACCGCCACAACCAGCACCAACTGAACCCGCCTGCACTCGATCGCGTCTATCGGCGCCACAGCGCCACTGCTCGCGTCAAATGTGGACCGGATGGACGACATCATCGCCCTGAACGTTGTTGCACTGATGCGGTTGACCTATGCCATTGCCCCAGCACTCGTGAGCAGGGGTGGCGGGGCGATTATCAACCTCGCTTCCGTTCTGGCCATAACCCCGAGATCCTGAACGGAGTCTACGGGGCCTCAAAGGCTTTCGTCCTTGCCCTTGGGCTTTCGCTTCACAAGGAACTCGGCGAGAGAAACGTCCGGGTTCAACCGTGCTTCCGGGGGCCACGGCTGCCGATTCTGGGAAACAGCCGGAATGTCGCTTGACCATCTTCCCGGCGAAGTCGTCATGAAGGCAGAGGCAATGGTCGACGCTGCATTCACAAGTTTCGACCAAGGTGAATCGATCACCATCCCCTCGCTCCCCGATGCGGCCGATTGGGACGCATACGAGGGCGCCCGGAGAACAATGATGCCTAACCTTTCCCTCAAACTTCCCGCCGCCCCGCTACGGATAGCAGCCGATCTCTATCTTCTCCGGGCAGCGCAGTGCTTCACATGTTCGTTTGCGGACGGGTGGTCGCTTTCGCTTGCCGCGAAATGGACGGTGTGTATACCCGTGGAAGGTCACGAAGGCCCCTACAATCAGCTTTAGAGGAGACTACGCCGATGACGAACGTGCGCGCCCTTGTCCTCGAACGCCAACACGAACTCAAGCTGCGTGACATCGATCTGCCACAGACCGTCGGCCCGGGCGAAGTTCGCATCAAGATCGATACCGTGGGCATCTGCGGCTCCGACGTGCACTACTACACGCATGGCCGCATCGGCCCGTTCGTGGTCGAAGCGCCGATGGTCTTGGGCCATGAAGCCGCCGGCACCGTCGTCGAAACGGGGGAAGGCGTCGAGCATCTGAAGGTCGGCGACCGCGTCTGCATGGAGCCGGGTATCCCCGAACCCAATTCGCGGGCGAGCCGGCTCGGCCTCTACAACATCGATCCAGCGGTCAGGTTCTGGGCAACGCCGCCGATCCACGGCGTGCTGACGCCCTATGTCGTCCACCCCGCTAACTACACTTTCAAACTGCCCGACAATGTCAGCTTCGCCGAAGGCGCCATGGTGGAGCCCTTCGCTGTCGGCATGCAGGCGGCTGCCAAAGCAAAGATCGCGCCGGGCGACACGGCGGTGGTGATTGGCGCAGGGCCGATCGGCACGATGGTGGCGATCGCGGCGCTGGCCGGCGGCTGCGCCCGCGCCGTTGTTGCAGATCTCGCCCAACCCAAGCTCGACATCGCCGGCGGCTATCAAGGCGTGATCCCGGTCAACGTCCGCGACAAGAACCTGGCGGCGGAGGTAAAGCGCCTGACCGATGGCTGGGGCGCCGACGTGGTGTTTGAATGCTCGGGCTCGTCCAAGGCATGGGAGACCCTGCTCGATCTGCCGCGGCCCGGCGGCACGGTGGTGGTGGTCGGCCTGCCGGTGGCGCCGATCGCATTCGATGTCGCCACCGCCTCGACCAAGGAAGTTCGCATCGAGACTGTGTTCCGATATGCCCACCAATATGAGCGGGCAATCGCGCTGATGGGGTCGGGCCGGGTCGACCTAAAGCCACTCATTTCGGCGACCTTCCCCTTCGAAGATTCCATCACCGCCTTCGACCGCGCAGTCGAAGCCCGGCCGGCGGACGTAAAGCTTCAGATCCGATTGCCGGATTAAGGCGAGTTCCAAAGCCCCCGGGCTGTCCTCCCGATCTCCTCAATGCGTTGCGTAGCTTCTTGGGCAGCCAAGGCTGGCTGACGGCGGCCCTGAGCGCTTTTGATGCTGGTACACGGCATTTGCCGGCGGCGCTCGCTCCAAAAACAACCCCGTACCCGGCGATCACGGCATCCTCTGGGACTACGACCAAAACCCCTGAGCCTGACGGAACCGACACTTGACAAATCGGCGGCCGTCCGACACGTTCTTAACAAAAGGCACAACAAACTTACAAAAGTTCAAGTTGGCACAATCTGGCCGATAGGGAGAAGGCCGATGCGTCTCTGTGACCGAGCGGAGATTTGCGCGTGAGCACGGTGACCGTGACCCGCGAAACGCCCAGATGGGCCCTGCCCCGGTTCATGACGGCCGAGCATCCTTTCCCCTGGCTCGCGCCGATCACGGTGATGCTTCTCGTTTTCGGCATCTATCCCCTCGCCTATTCGGTTTGGCTGTCGTTTCACAAACGCAATGTCGTCTCCCGGCAGCTCGACTTCGCCGGGCTCCACCAATGGACGCGCGCCTTCTCGGATGCGCGTATGTGGCATTCGCTGGAAACCACGCTGATCTACACCTTCGTCGCGCTTGCGGTTCAGCTTGCGCTCGGCATCCTCATCGCGCTTCTGCTTGACACCGATCGCAAAGGTTACGGCGTGCTGCGGGCGCTGATGACACTGCCGCTGGTGGTGCCGCCGGCGGTGACCGGAATGATGTTCCTGCTGATGCAGGACGGTTCTTTCGGTGTCCTGTCGTTCTACCTCTATGCCCTCGACCTGATCTCGCCGGCACAGCCGATCCTGACGCAGCCCGGAACCGCATTGGCGGCGATCCTGCTGGCAGACATATGGCAGTGGACGCCGTTCATGGTGCTCATCATCCTGGCAGGGCTCAGGGCGCTGCCGAAGGAACCTTTCGAGGCCGCGGCGATCGACGGCGCCAACGGCATCCAGACGTTCTTGCGCCTCACATTGCCGATGCTGCGCAAGGTGATAGCGGTCGCGGTACTGATCCGCGGCGTCGATCTCTTTCGCATCTACGACTACATCTACATCATCACTGCCGGCGGGCCTGGCACGGCCACCGAGACGCTTTCATTCTACGCTGGCCGTATCTACTTCACCGGAGACTTTCCCTATGCCGCGACTCTGTCGCTGATCGTGCTCGTCGTCTTGATCGTCGTGTCGAACCTCTTCGTCAGGCTGTTCAAGGTGAGGTTCTGATGGAGTCGTCCCGCGCCCAAATGATCACCCGTGACGTGCTCGCCGTCCTGGTGGTGGCGATCTTCATGTTCCCGATCGCGTGGTGGGCCCTGTCGTCTATCAAACCCTATTCGGCGATCTTCGATCGCAGCGGACCGGTTTACACCAGTTTCACCCCGACGCCGGACAACTACCGTGTCACGTTGCTTGGCGTTTCGCGCGTCGACATCGGCATGGAACAGGGCGGCGAGGCGGCCGGGGTCATCAAGGGTGGCGCCAGTTCCTACGATTCCCGTCAGTCGTTGCTCGACAGCGCCATCATAGCCGTCGGATCGACGGCGCTGACGCTGCTGCTGGCCACACTGGCCGCCTATTGCCTGTCGCGAATGCAGTTCAGCGGCCAGCAGTCCTTCCTGTTCTGGATTCTCTCGCAACGCTTCATGCCGCCAATCGCGATCGTCATTCCGATCGTTTTCATGTTCCGGGATCTCGGCTTGCGCGATACTTATACGGGGCTCATCCTCGTTCACAGTTTGATTAACCTGCCGCTGGCGGTTTTGCTTTTGAAGTCGTTCTTCGACGATGTTCCGCGCGAGGTCGATGAGGCGGCGCTGATCGACGGCGCGACGCGCTGGCAGACGTTTCGACGCGTCGTCCTTCCCATGGTCAAGGGCGGCATCGCTGCGACGGCTGTGCTGTGTTTCATCTTTTCGTGGACCGAGTTCCTGCTCTCACTGTTCCTGACAACGTCGATCCGCACTGTGCCGGTGAAGATCTCGACCTTTGTCACATCGACCGCGACCGAGTGGGGCTACATCACAGCGCTCGGCACATCCGCGATCATACCCAGCTTCATCTTTATCCTGCTGGTTCAACGGCATCTGGTCCGCGGCCTCACCCTCGGATCGCTGAAGGAGTGAGGCGCAGACGAGAAGAACGACGACAAAAACGCAATGGAGGAACGATCATGAGCTTCAGTGAACACGACAAGAAGACATTCGTCGCCGATACCTGCAATGACTTTACGGCGCGCCGGATAACCAAACGCGACTTCATGAGGAGGATGGCGCTCGCTGGTGTCGGCTTTTCCGCCTTCGGATCAGCCATGCTAGGTGGCGGCCGCACCAGTCGGGGGATGCTGGGCCTCGGGGTTGAGGAAGCCCGCGCCCAGGACGCCGATATGCTGAAGTGGCTGGCCGACGTCGGCAAACCATATGCCGGCACCAAAATCCGCTACACCTCGGAAGCGACGCCGCCAACGATCGTTGCCAACCAGCTTGTCGCGGGTGAATTCACCAAGGCAACCGGCATTGAGGTGGAAGTCGAGATCGTGCCGCTGGAGCAGGTTCTCGCCAAGGCGACGCAAGACGTACAGGGCCAGCTTGGCACCTACGACGTCTACTATCTCGACCAGTCCTGGATGGCGACATTTGCCCAGGATGTCGTCGATCCGCGCGAGTATTATGACCAGAACAAAGAACTGGCGATGCCCAACTTCGACTGGGACGATTTCTCCAAGCCGCTGGTCGACGGCATTGCCATGTACAACGGCAAACAGTGTGGAATTCCATTCGATATTCCGATCTTCATCCTGATGTACCGCAAGGATCTTTTCGACAAACACAACATTGCGCTGCCGACAGACCTCGACGCCTACCTCAAGGCCGTGCAGGCGCTCACAGAGGCAGAAAAAAGCAACGGCATCTTCGGCACCGCGTGCCAGGCGAAGTCCGGCCACTATTCGCTGGAATGCGACTGGACCTTCGCATTGTGGGGCCATGGCGGTTCGATCTTCAACAAGGACAAGAAGTTTGTCGGCAATGACGAACGCGGCGTGGCCGGGCTGCAATTCTATCAGGAGCTGGTCAAGAACTCGCCGCCGTCGGCGACGACGTGGACCTGGGACGGTCAGGGGCAGGCGTTGACACAGGGTCAGGCCGCCATGGCAATCACCTGGGGCGAGGATTTCCCCGGCTTCGACGCCAACGATTCCAAGGTCAAAGGCCTGTTCGAGGCCCTGCCCGCGCCCAAGGAGGTTCCTGGCCGTCGCGCCGCCGCCGATTGCGGCTTCAACGAAATCCCGGCTGTCGGCCACCAGGGCGGCTCGACGATTTCGCTGTCGCAATATTCCAAGAACAAGGAAGCGGCATGGCTGTTCATGCAGTGGGTCTGCTCGAAGGATGTGATGGCGCGGGTGTCGACGCTCGGCGGCGGCGCGTCGCCGATGCGCAATTCCTCTTTTACAGATCCTCGGGTCAAGGCGAAGGCCGTTGTCGGGCCCGGAACGACACGCCATTTCGACGCGATCAAATACACGATCGACAACCAGATGGGATCGGAGCCGGACATGCCGATCTGGGCGGATCTGTCGAACAACGACATTCCGGTTGAGCTCGGCAAATTGCTTACGGGCCAAGACTATGGCGGCGACGCCAAGGCATGCCTGGATGCCATTGCCGGCATTGTCGACGGCAAAGTCAAGGATGCCGGTCTTTAGCGGGTAATCGGTGATTTGGGCGAAGGCGGTTTCACCGCCCTCGCCCGTTGGCAACGTGGCGGCAATGGTTCCTGATCTCGTCATCGGCATTGATTCCTCGACCTCGGCAACCAAGGCGATCGCCTGGGACCGCAATGGTCTGGCCGTGGCTGAAGGTCGTGCACCGCTTGCAATGTCCAACCCGCGTTCGGGCTATTTCGAGCAGGATCCGGCCGAGTGGTGGACCTCGACGGTCACGGCGCTTCGTGGTGTCGCGGCAACAGTTTCGCCGGCACGCATTGCCGCCCTTGCGATTGCCAACCAGCGCGAAAGCTTCGGACTTTTCGACGAGCAGGGCCAAGCGGTCGGGCCGGCGACGCTCTGGCTCGATGAGCGCGCCCGGCGGAAGGCACGCCGCTTCGGCGAGAGCTTCGGCGCGGCACGCGTCCACGCAATATCCGGCAAGCCGCTGGACGTCATTCCTTGCCTTTACCGCATGATCTGGTTCCGCGAGCAAGAGCCCGAGATTTTTGCCCGGGTGGAGCGGATGGCCGAAGTCCACGGCTATCTGGTCTTTCGCTTGAGCGGCCGGTGGGTGACGTCCACCGCATCCGCCGACCCGATGGGCATACTCGATATGCGAGCTATGGACTGGTCGAACGATATACTGGAGGCAGCGGGCGTCGCCCGGCGCATGATGCTGGATCTGGCGCGGCCCGGCACCGTTCTGGGCCAACTGACTTCGGAAGCCGCCATGCTGACGGGCCTGCGGGAGGGCACGCCGATCGTCGCCGGCGGCGGCGACGGTCAATGCGCCGGCACGGGCGCGGGTGTGTTGCAGCCGCGATGCGCTTACATCAACCTCGGGACGGCTGTCGTCTCCGGCAGCTTCGGCATCGACTACGTCCATGATCTGGCCTTCCGCACAGAGACGGCGGTCGCCGATGACGGCTATATCTACGAGACGTGCCTTCGCGCCGGCACTTTTCTCGTCGACTGGATGGCGCGCGAGATGCTTGGCGTCGATCTGCATGGCGCAAATGATGCCCTGGAGACACTCGAGGCCGAAGCCGCTGCCAGCCCGATCGGCGCAGGCGGCATAATGCTCCTGCCCTACTGGCAGGGCGTCATGGACCCACACTGGGATAGTGCGGCACGTGGTGTGATTGCCGGGCTTTCGGGCTCCAGCCGCCGCGGCGACATCTATCGCGCCGTACTGGAAGGCATAGCGCTGCATCAGGCCGCGACAAGTCAGCGGGCGGCTGCGGCTGCCGCCCAGACCATCGACCAGTTCATAGCGATCGGCGGAGGAGCGAAGTCTGACCTGTGGATGCAAATTCTGGCGGATGCACTCGATCGTCCCATAAAGCGTTCGACGACCGTCGAAGCCTCCTCGCTTGGCGCGGCGATGGCGGCGGCAAAGGGCGTGGGCTGGTTTTCCACCATCGCCGAAGCGTCGCTCGCAATGGCCAGCGAGCCGGCCAAAACCTTCGAACCGGACACGAAACGGGCCGCGCTCTACGCCGAACTTCTTGCGATCCATGCCGATCTTTGGCCAACGCTTTCAGCCTGGAACCAGCGCCTCGCGGCCTTCATGGAGGCCGATCATGGCTGAAACGACCAACTGGAACGCGTTGATCGAGGACGTTGTCGCGGGACGCTGGACAGATCCCAAGACCGGCGCGGCCGCGGTCCTGCCGTTCCAGACGATCGAACTGCTGGAGACGACGGAGGGCCGCGAGTCGGATCTCGTTGCGTCCCTGGCGCTAGGCAGCCGCATCGCTGTTGTGTCGGATATCAACACCGTCGATGTGATGGGCAGGCGCGTCGCGAAGGCGCTGCGTGCCATCGCCGACATCGATGAAATCGTGCTGCCTGACGGCCTCGACTGCGATGAGGCAATGATCCAGATGGTCAGGGAGAAGACGCGTCACGCCGACGGGGTCGTGGCCGTCGGGTCGGGCGTCCTCAACGACGGCTGCAAGCATGCAACCTTTCTCGACGAGCGGCCCTATGCCGTCTTCGGCACGGCCGCCTCGATGAATGGCTACGGCGCCTCGACAGCGTCGGTGACCTTGGCCTCCGGGCTCAAGATCTCGCTGCCCTCACACGCGCCCCGGGGCATCTTCCTGGACCTTGGCGTGTCGGCCGCAGCGCCCGCCTGGCTCAGCGCGGCCGGGCTTGGTGACAGCCTCTGCCGCTCCACCGCCCAGATCGACTGGTGGGCTTCGCATCGGCTGTTCGACACTTACTATTCCGAGGTGCCTTATCTGCTTCAGGCGGGCGATGAGGAGCCGATGCTGGCCCATGCGCCTGGCCTTGCCAGGCATGACGTCACCGCTGTCGGGCATCTCCAGCGCGTCCTGACGCTGTGCTCGATGGGCGTGTGCTTTGCCGGCGTTTCCCATCCCGGGTCCATGGGAGAGCACCAGATTTCCCATTGGGTCGACATGTTCGCGGGAGAGCGTCATCCCGGCACCACGCATGGTCAGCAGGTTGGGGTTGCCTCGCTGGTCATGGCGCGGCTGCAAGCGCGGCTGCTGGACATGGAAAAGCCGCCGCAGGCAAGGCCGACCTTCATCGACGAGGCGGCGATGCTGGCCCGTTATGGCGCGCAGCTTGGACCACTTTGCATTGCCGAGATGAAGAAGACGGCACTCGACGCCAGCCAGTCGGAAATCTTCAACCGCAGGCTTGCGGAAATCTGGCCGGCGCTGCGCCAGGAGGTTCGGCCCATGGCAATGCCGGTCGCCCGCATGGAGGCAGCACTCAAGGCTGCGGGAGGGCCGGTCACCGGCGCGGAACTAGGCCTGCCGCGCGCGCTTTGGCACGACGCCATTCGCTATTCGCGGGAAATCCGCGGTCGATGGTCCTTCATCAATCTGGCCGCCGATGCGGGACTCTTGGAAGAGTTTCTGGAGAGCGAATGGTGAGAGCGCATCCGATCGCCAATAGCTCGCATGGCGAAAATGCGATCCAACCGGCAAGGGCAATCGAAGGGTAGCAATTTATGGCGTCTGTCACCATCAGCAACATAAAGAAGGACTATGGCGCCCTCTCGATTATCGATGGACTCGATCTCTCGATCGAGGATGGCCAGTTCGTCGTTCTGTTGGGGCCGTCCGGCTGCGGCAAGTCCACGCTGTTGCGCATGATAGCCGGTCTCGAGCCCATCACGTCCGGTGAGATCGCCATAGGCGACAGGGTCGTCAACACGCTCCACCCCAAAGACCGCAACATCGCGATGGTCTTCCAGAACTACGCGCTTTACGCGCACATGACCGTCTTCGACAACATGGCCTTTTCCATGCAGTTGAAGAAACGCCCAACCGAAGAAATCAAACAGAAGGTCGGATGGGCGGCATCGATCCTCAATCTGACCCCCTATCTGGAACGGTACCCTCGCCAGCTTTCGGGCGGTCAGCGGCAGCGCGTCGCCATGGGCCGCGCCATCGTGCGGGACCCAACTGTGTTCCTGTTCGACGAACCGCTGTCCAATCTCGATGCCAAGCTGCGGGTGCAGATGCGCACCGAAATCAAGGAACTCCACCAGCGGCTGAAGACCACCACAGTCTATGTCACGCATGACCAGATCGAGGCCATGACCATGGCCGATGTCATCGTCATCATGCGCGACGGCCACATCGAGCAGATCGGGCGCCCGCTCGATGTCTACGATCGCCCGGCAAATCTCTTCGTCGCCTCCTTCATCGGCTCGCCCGCAATGAACATGTTCCATGGCGAGGTGGCTGCCGAGCGCGACGTCTGGGTGGTGCGGACCGACGAGCTATCGCTCCCGCTGCCGCCAGGGGCTGCGGTTCGGCCCGGCCAAAAGGTGATCTACGGCATTCGCCCCGAACATCTTCGACCAGTGGCCGACGGGCGCGGCATTCCGGCGAGGATTACGGTTGTCGAGCCGACTGGCCCCGAAATCCACATCTTTGCCAGCATGGGCAACATCGCGATCTGCTCGGTGCTGCATGACCGCATGGAGCTCGCTCCAGGAGCTGTGATCCATCTGGAGCCGGCGCCTGAGCGAATCCACCTGTTCGACCAAGGTAGCGGCGAGCGGCTGGACAAGGGAAGAAGTTGAATGGCGCGGATCCTCATCCTCGGCGCCGGCGTCATGGGCTCTGCCATGACGCTTCCGGCCGCTCACGCTGGTAACCGCATCACTCTTGTCGGGACCCATCTCGATGAGGAGATCGTCGGCTCGGTGGCCAGCACAAGTCATCACCCACGCCTCAACATCACTCTGCCTGATGTGGTAACCGCCTGTTCCTGGACCGAATTCGGGGCGGCGATGAACGATGGACCCGATCTGCTTGTACTCGGCGTCTCGTCGGCCGGCATTCCTTGGGCGATCGACCGCATTGCAGAAAGCATCAAGTCGCCCGTGCCGATACTGATGATTACGAAAGGACTTGCAGCAAGCGACGAAGGCGTGGAAATCCTGCCACATCTGCTTGCCCGCGAGATCGAGCAACGCACTGGCTTGTCTGTCCCGGTCATGGCCGTCGGCGGACCGTGCATTGCCGGCGAACTGGCGGCACAGCGCGACACCTCTGTGATCCTGGCCGGGCACGATCCCGACCAGGTGGCCGCGGCGTCCCGCATTCTGCGCGCGCCTTTCTATCATGCGCGATCGTCATCCGATCTCGTCGGCGTCGAGATCTGCGCTGCGTTCAAGAATTTCTACACACTCGCCGTTGGGGCTCCCGTTGGGCTGCTCGAGCGCGACGGCAAGGCGCCCAATGGCGCGCTCATGCACAACCTAGCCTCATCGCTTTTCTCGCAGTCCCTCGCCGAGATGGCGATTCTGGTCGAAGCTCTGGGTGGAAAGGTCGAAACAGTGCTGGGGCTGGCCGGCTCCGGCGATCTTTATGTGACCTGCCAGGCGGGCCGTAACGGTCGCATGGGGCGCCTGCTCGGCCGCGGCCTGCCTTATTCCGTGGCGAAGCGCGAACATATGAGTTCGGACACGGTCGAGGGCGCGCAACTGGCGCTGGACCTTGGTCCGACTTTGAAGAATATGATGGCCCGGGGTGTACTTCCCCACGATCGCCTGCCGCTGACGACTGCCATCATCGACGCAATTTGCCATGATGCTCCGCTGGTTTTGTCCTTCGACCGCTATCATCGAGGCTAGCGGAGCCGGGAAACTCGATTGATGCCTCATATCGATGAGCACATGGCTCCGCCGAGCCGCTCTGGACCCGCTGCCGCGGAGTGGACAGGATGATCTGATGGAGAAACCAGCACGAAAGAAACGCGACGGCCGCCAAGCCGTCACGAGTTCCGTCACGGCCGATCGCGAGGAAGGGCTGCTCGTGCGCGCCGCCTGGCTTGCTTATGTCGGTGACCTCACCCAGGCGCAAATCGCCAAGTCTCTTGGCCTGACACGCCTTCGCGTCAACCGGATGCTGGCGCATGCCCGTCAGCGGGGGATCGTTCAGATTCGCATCAATTCCAAGGTGGCGAACTGCATCGAGCTGGAGAACCGGCTGCGGGACGCCTATGGCGTTTCCGACCCAATCGTGGTTCCGACACCGCCCGATCCTACCCTGGTGCCACAGGTCATCGCAGCCGCTGCCGGTGAAGCCCTGTCGCATAGAATCCGTGACGGGATATCGGTGGGCGTGGGATGGGGACGGACGCTCCAGCTTAGTCTGCGGTCAGTGACCGTACGCCCCGTCAGAGGGATGTCGGTCGTTTCCCTGCTCGGCGGGCTCACGCGTGGATCGGCGATCAACATCTATGAAATCGCCTCGCGGCTCGCGGCGCTTTTCGATGCGGAATGCTTCTACATCGCGGCACCCGTGTTCACGGATACGGAGGCCACGCGCGATCTGCTTATGCGCCAGTCCATTCTGGAAGACGCCTTCACCCATGCCCGCGACGTTGACGCCGCTTTCGTTTCTGTAGGCGCGGTGCACAAGGACGCCACCATCTTTCGGATCGGACTGGTAGGAGACGATGATCTCAGATCGCTGCGCGAAGCCGGAGCCGTCGGCGATATTTGCGGCCACTGGATCGGCGCCGACGGACAACTCGTCGATCACCCGCTAAACAGCCGTGTCATCGGCCTCGCCCCCGAACATCTGCGCGACGTCGACACTGTGATCCTGCCCTCCGGCGGCCTCGACAAGGTTCCGGTGCTGCGCGCCGTGTTGCGTCTGGGAGTCGTCGATGTGCTGATCACCGACGAGAAAACCGCTGAGGCGATCCTTGCGGAAAAGCCGTAGCGCAGACTGACCTCTACCAGCAGAGCGGCTCGCGAGTGATCGCTTCTTCGCGTCACAGAACCTCGTGGATTTCCTCGATCGAAGTCTCGCCGATCCGCTTGTCGAGAACGATCTCGCCGCGCGCCATCGCCACGACCCGGTCACAGCATTCGAAAACATGATGCATGTTGTGGCTGATGAAGACGCTGGTGATGTTCTGGGCCTTGAGGGCGCGAACGAAGCCGATCACCTTTCGCGTCTCCTTCACCGAGAGATGATTGGTCGGCTCGTCGAGGATCATGACTTTCGACTTGAAGTGCATGGCCCGGGCGATCGCGACGCCTTGGCGCTGCCCGCCCGACAGTTCGCCGACCAGCGCATCGGGCGACCTCAGATGCAGATCGACGTCGGCGATCGCCTTGACGCTTTCGTCACGCATGCGCTTCTGGTCCAGGATGCCGATGCCGAAAACCGAGCCCTTCACCGGCTCGCGTCCGATGAAAACATTGCGGGCGATGGTCATGGTCGGGACCATCGAATTGTACTGGTAGATCGTCTCGATGCCGCGATCCATGGCGTCGCGCGGGTTCGAGAAGCGGACCGGTTCACCGTCGATCCTGATCTCGCCGCCATCGGGCTTTTGGGTGCCTGACAAGATGTTGATCAGCGTCGATTTGCCGGCGCCGTTGTCGCCGACGAGGCCCAGCGCCTCATCGGGGTAGATGTCCAGTGTGACGTTCTTCAAGGCGTGGACGCCGGAATACCATTTCTGGAGTCCCTTGATCGCGATGATGGGTGCCGCCATGATCAGGTCTCCACCTTCATTGCCCTGCCCCGCTTTCGAAGCCAGGCGTTCACGACGACCGCGAAGATAGTCAGGAAGCCGATTGCCATCTTGAACCAGTTGGCGTCAACCTGGCTCAGCACCAGTCCGTTGTCGATGACGCGGATCAGGGCAGCCCCGATGATGCCGCCGAAGATGGTGCCGATGCCGCCAGCCAGCGAGGCGCCGCCGATGACGGCAGCCGACACAGCTTGCAACTCCAGCCCCTCGCCGATTGAAGGCAGCGGCGCGCCGAGCCGCATCACCTGAATGGTGCCGGCAAAGCCGGCGAGCACCGAACAGATCATGAAGCAGGCGACCTTCACCCGGGCCGTCGGGATGCCCATCGATTGCGCGGCGGGCAGAAAGCCGCCGGTGGCGCGCACCCAGTTGCCGAAATTCGTGCGCGACAGAAGCACCGTCACCAGGATTGCCACGGCGAGAAACCAGAAGAACGACATGCGAAAGAGGTCGCCCGGCCCCACATAGATCGTAAACAGCCATTTGGGCAGAGCGTTGGTTGGGATAACAGGAGGGAAGCCACCGGAGATTACCACCGTCAGCGAACGCGCGATGAACAGCATGCCAAGCGTGGTGATGAAGCTTGGTATCGCGAAACGAATCGTTATGAACCCGTTGAAGAAGCCAATCAGGGCGGCGATCGCGAGCCCGGCGGCAAAGGCCGGCGCGAACGGCACGCCTGCCGCCAGCATCACCGCCATGGTCATCGGGGTCAGCGCAAATACCGAGCCTACCGAAAGATCAAACTCGCCGCATATCATCAGCAGGGTCACGCCGATCGCGACCAGCCCCATTTCAGGCAGCAGCCCAAGCATTCCGCGCACGTTCTGTGTGTTCAGAAATACGCCGTTCGAGCGAATCTGAAAGACGAGGAGGAGGAGGAGCAGGAACACGACGGCCGCAAGCTCCGGCTTCTCCAGATAAATCTTCATCAAGCGCTTCATCATTCGCTCCGGCTTGGGATTGTTTGCGCTGGCTTGTCGCATCGGCAAGGGGATGGCGGCAGTCTGTCTTCTACCCCCCTGACAAGGGAGATGCCGTTGGAGGATGGGACGGAGCCGCCGCCCAAGGCCTTGCTCCCTGGCCCTCGCCCTTGCCCTCTCCGCGTAAAGAACGAGGAGAGGACGCCGGCTTCGCGCCTACCGCACGCCTTGTGCGGCCAGTTCCTTGAGCTTTGGCACGTCTTCCTTGACGATGATGCCCTTGCCGGTGTCGATGTCTGCCGGCAGCAGACCGACGTTCTTGGCGAGATAGGCTTCCATCACCGGCATGAAGCCCTGCATGTAGGGCTGCTGGTCGACCTGGACCTGGATGTAACCCGCTTCCATCTGTTGCAGGACTTCCGAGACGATGTCGAAGCCGCCCATCAGCACCTTGCCCGGCTCGATGCCGCGATCGATCAGAACCTGGGCCACGTAGGCATGCCAAAGGCCGGTGTCGAAATACACCGTGGTGTCCGGGTGGGCAGACAGATAGGCGCCAACACGATCGGCGACGACGGCGCCATCTGTGCCGGTGTCGAGCCGTTCAATGACCACTTCGCGTCCGGCATTCGCGGCCTTGTATTCCTCAAGGAACTTCATGACGCCGGCAGCGCGCTGTTCCGACCAGTTCTGACCGGGCGCGGAGACGCCGACGAGCGCCCTGATCTTGCCTTCCTTGGGGAAGAACTCGGACATCTTCTTGCCGAGTTCGTAGCCGGCGGGAATGAAGCCTTGTCCGATGAAAGCCTGGCGGGCATTGCCGGCTGCACCCTCGGTGTCGTCGACGTTGGACGCGATGACCGTGACGCCGGCAGCGCGGGCGTCGGCGATGATCTGGTCGAAGGCATTGTTGTCGACGATCGAGGTGATCAGCGCGTCCGGTTTTGCCGCGAGTGCCGCCTGCATGTTGGCCGATTGTTGCTCGATCGAGCCTTCGGTCTGCGTGAAGACCATCTGGCAATTGGCCTGGATCTTGGCGCAGGCGTCGTCAAACCCCTTCTTCACCGCCTGCCAGAACGGGTTCGACGCCGACGAATGATGCGTGAAGACGATGTTCATCGGCTCCTGTGCGCGTGAGCCGATTGCCGAGCCTCCAGCCAATACTGCTGCCAAGGCTGCCGAGATAAGTAGCTTCTTCATGGTTCTCCTCCTCCGTAGAAAGCTGCTTCAGGTTCATTTTCAGAGAGTAGATGCGTCGCTCACCCGTCGAAGCGCCGTGAAGGCGCGATCGATCTCCGGGTTCAGTTCCATGCCGAGGCCCGGTCCGGGAGGCACGGTGATCATGCCGTTCTTCACCTGCGGCAAAGCGGTCACAAGGTCGCGGTACCAGGTCCTGTAAAAGGCCCTGACACTCTCCTGGACAAGCGCGTTCGGCGCATTCAGCGACAGGTGGGTCGATGCGCCGAGCACCACTGGACCGGTGCAGTCGTGTGGCGCGACCGGCAGATGCCATGCTTCAGCCATGGCAGCGATCTTGCGCGCCTCCGAGAGCCCGCCGCACCAGCTGATATCAAGCATGATGACACCGGCCGCTCCGGTTTCGAGAAGGTCGCGGAAGGCCCACCGGGAACCGAGCGTTTCAGAAGCCGATATCGGCGCCAGCGAAGCCTCGGCATAGCGTTTCAGGCTGGACAGGCTGTCCATCCTGATCGGATCTTCGTGCCAGAAGGTCTTGTAAGGGGCAAGCTCGCGAGCGATCTGCATGGCCGGCAGCAGCTGCCACATTGAATGGAATTCAACCATGATGTCCATCTTGTCGCCGACCGCATTGCGGATTTTCTCGAACGGCGCTAGCGCGGAATTCAAGTCGGGCTGCGATATATACTGGCCGCGCGTTTTCTCGGCGGCCATGTCGAAGGGCCAGATCTTCATGGCCGTGATGCCTTCCTCCAATAACGAATGCGCCAGTTCGTCGGCGCGGTGAAGGAAGCCATTCAGATCATCATAGACGTCGCCGGGCTTATCGAGCCCGTAGTTGGCCGTCGTCTGCCCGGTGGCCTTCTTGATGTATTCGGTTCCGGCACAGGTGTTGTAGGTCCTGATCTCGTGCCTGGTGAAACCGCCGAGGAGTTGTGCGATCGGCTGACCGGTCGCCTTTCCGAACAGATCCCAAAGCGCGATGTCGAAAGCGGAATTGCCCCTGACTTCCGCGCCCGTCGATCGGAAACCGAGATAGCCGACGAGGTCGGCGGCAAGCAGGTCGATCTGCAAGGGGTCGCGCCCGATCACGCACGGCGCGACATATTCGTGCAGATAGGTCTCGACGGTTTCAGCCATGAAGAAGGTCTCGCCGAGTCCGACGAGGCCTTCGTCCGTGTGAACCAGGACCCAGAGAAGGTTCGGCCGCTCCTTGAGCCGCAGCGTTTCCAGTTTCGTGATCTTCATTGCGCCCCTGCTCCTCAGGCGATGCCGGCCGCCAGCAGGGCCTTGACGCTCTCGTCAAAATGCCTCGCCATCAGGTCACGCGCCGACTGGGGATCACCGGTCTCGATTGCTTCGGCGAGGTCGATATGGATCTGGATCATCTCCAACTGCTCGGCATCGGAAGGGCGGCTGCGCCAGCCGATCGGCCAGGTCTGGCGCGATACGCGCTCGAACGCGCCGACGATGAGGCTGAAAACCGGATTCTTTGCAGCCTTGGCGATTTCGAGGTGAAAGGCGAGATCGTGCTCCATGACCTGTTCCGGCCGCTGGAAATTCTCGCGCATGGCGAGCGCGTGCGTCCTGATCCTTTCCACTTCGTCGGCTGTTCTGCGCAAGGCCGCCAGCATGGCGGTGCGGGTCTCAATCGTGCGGCGCACGTCGTAGATTTGCTGCACCGTGATCTGCTCGGTGTGGACGCCATGCTCGATCACCAGTGACATGGCGCCATAATCCAGCTCGGCGACGGTAGCCCGTCTGCCCGCCCTCAGGTCGATAAGCCGCATGGCGGCGAGCGAGCTGAAGGCCTCGCGAACCACGGTACGCGAGACGCTCAATTGTCTCGAAAGCGCGGCCTCGCTGGGCAGCCGGTCGCCGGGCCCGAGCTCATGGGCGCGGATATGGCGCGTGATCTCGCCGATCGTATTGCTGACCAGGCTCGCTGCGTCGGAATGTTTTGCGGATACGGCCGTGCTCACGCAATTTCCAGTTCAGGAGTGGGCAAACCTGTATGGCAGGTTTTCCAGATATGTTGATAGTGCATAGGAAAGCTGTATGTCAATCGAGTCTTCGCCGGGAGACCCTCGGCATCATCGCCGGGGAGATCGATGACCAGAGGCTTGCATGACCGATGCTGTTGACGCGACCGATGCCGGTCGGCCGGGTGCGGGAGCCTGCGTGATCGAACAGCGATCATCGCGCTTGGGTAGGGCAGACATTCTCGTCGTGAACACCGGCGGGCGGCCGACCATGCCGCCCGAAAATATCTCGGCGGACGATTCACTGATATCTCGATCGACGCACCCCATATGAGCGGAAAGAGTGTCACTTGAGGACTTGCCTATGCTGATTTCGCGTTGGGGACGGTTTGCAGTTTTGTTTGCGGGGTTGTTCCTGGCATTTTCCATGGTCGCTGTGGATCACGCCGATGCGCGCCGTGGCGGCAGCTTCGGCAGTCGCGGCATGCGCACTTTCCAGCCGGTCCCGCCGACCAGAGTTGCGCCGCAACCCGCCGCACCGGTCGAGCGCTCGATGACGCCCAATGCGGCAACGAACAATGCGGCCCGTCAGCCGCAGGCATTCCAGCGCCCGGGCTTCTTCAACGGCCTCGGCGGATCGATGATGCGTGGGCTGCTTCTCGGCGGTTTGATCGGCGTTCTACTGGGCCATGGGTTCGGCGGCTTGGCCGGCATGTTGGGTCTTTTGCTTCAAGTGCTGCTGATCGGCGGCGCGATCATGCTGGCGATCCGCTTTTTCCGCTCGCAGGCGGCGCAAAGCCCAGCGCCCGCTATGGCGGGTGTCTCGCGCGGTACAGCGAGCTTTGGGCGCAACGCAGCAGCCCGGCCCGAGCCAAGCAACGCCACAGCGTTCCCCATTCGGGCTATTGGGTCAGGATATGGCGGAACGAGCCAAGGCAATCCTTCCCAAGCCAGTGCTTCCGATGAGATCACACTCACCCAAACCGATCTCGACACGTTCCAACAGCGGCTGACGGAAGTTCAGGAAGCATTCGGGCGCGAGGACCACGCCGCCTTGCGCCGGTTGGCGACGCCAGAAATGGTCTCCTATCTGTCCGAGGAACTTGCCGATAACGCCAAAAAGGGCCTCAGGAACGAGGTATCGGATGTGGGCCTGCTGGAGGCCGATGTTGCGGAAAGTTGGCGGGAGGGTGATCGCGACTACGCGACGGCTGCTTTGCGCTATGAATCTCGCGACGTGACCCGCGATCGCATCAGCGGCAAGATCGTTGAGGGCCAGGCCGATCGGCCGACGGAGACAACCGAACTGTGGACCTTCATGCGCCAGGACGGCGGTGACTGGAAGCTTGCCGCAATACAACAGCCTGGCTGATGTGCTTGCCTTCATTGAGATGTCTGCGCAGAGGTTGTTCAGGTTTCGCGCCCCACTCGAAGGCCAGCGCCCTTTTCGCGCGCTTGATCAATCCGTCACGGACTGATGCGGTAGCTCACCAGGGCGCGCCGGCGTCGCCTTGGGCCGGTCGGTCAATCGAGTCTTTAGCACATCGATGAGGCTGATTGTGATGGCGATCACCGCAGGTCCGAGGACAAGGCCGGACGCTCCGAACAAGACGATGCCGCCGACCGCGCCGATAAAGGCCACCACCGTGTGGAGGCGCAACCGGTTCCCGACAAGCATCGGATAGAGCAGATTGTCGATGCCGCCGACGATGACGCCGCCCCAGACGGTCAATATCGCCGCGCTGGCCCAAGCTCCCTGCAGTGCGAGATAGACCGCTGCGGGCACCCAGATCACAAATGCCCCGAGCACGGGCACGATGGCAAGAAGTCCCATGACAAGGCCCCAAAAGATTGGCGTCGGCAGGCCGAGCCACCAGAACATCAGGCCAGCCAATGTTCCCTGGACGGCGGCGACGAACACGGTGCCGAGTAGTGTTGCATGGACGGTCTCGCCGGCACCACTGAAGGCGCCGTGTTTCGCGGCCTCGACCGCTGGGGCAATCTCGAAGCGCGCGCCCTGACGCCGCAGGCCGTCAATCTGATCCTGAAGCGGCGCATCGCCGAGGCCGGGCTCGATCCGCAAGCCTTCTCCGCCCACAGCCTGCGCTCCGGCTATCTCACCGAAACCGCACGCCGCAGCAGGCCTCGAACTACTACAATGACGCGGAACGCACGCTCGGGCGGGCGGCGCGGATAATCGTCTGAGTCGCAATTCGATCCGACCCCTTGCGGCGTCAGCTCCAGGACAATTGGTTCCGAGGCAGCCGGCGTCCCGGATCGATCACCTTGACCTGGTGCGGGAGCACCTCGCCCCAACTCCATAGCACGAGGTTCTGATCGGATGTGCCGGCACCTGGCGCGAAGCTGGGCACGAGAATGCCGAACTTGCCTTCAGCAACGAAGCGGTCATGGATGCTCCATGACGGCGGCCGTTTGCCATCGGCGAGAAAATCCATCCAGGCACAAGCCATATCTTCGAACCGGATCCCGGCGTCGGCCTGGCCTTGCGCCGTCCTCAGATCGACAATGTCATCGCAATCGATCTCGTATGAGCAGAGCACGCAGGGATCAATGCGATGTGCAAAACCCTGATTGGCCTCCTTCACGGCCGTCATGATGTCGAGCGCCAGATAAAGCGTAGGCACACCTTTCGGGTTGAACCTGGCACCCCGAATAGCCGCTCCGTCGCCTGAGATAGGCTGGAAGGACCACCGCGGATCATGGGCGCGGTAGCAAATTCCGGCAAACCTCAAGCAAAGCCACCAACGGCGACATGATCCAGATAGTCGCGAACCGCGCTGGCCTTGCCTTCCTTAACCAGAGCTTCCGCCGTTCGCCCGCCGAATGCCGGTATCGGCTGGGCCCGGTACCAGGCCATCGCCTGCTCCTTGCCTCCAGCCCAGTCGATCACTCTGCTGATGATCTCAAGCATTTCACGAAGGCGACCTTGCGTCTTTGCAGCACGGCTACGCTCAGCCCTATAGAGGGTTTCCCGCGCAAGACCCGCCGTTTCGGCAAGCTGACCTTTGGACATACCGAATCCATCCGCAACCTGGGCGACAGCGATCTTCCCAGCCCGATCCATATAGGACAGCACCAACGGTTCGTTCTGAACTGGAACCTTCAACGCTTGGATCATCCCTGTCCCCCTTGCCATATCCAGAAACACATTTTTTGTGCATAAGATATGGCATTAGCGACGGATTACAAGCCTCGGTTGGCTGATGAGACGTCGTTGAGGCCTCACCAGACGCATTCACACGTTCGTGTTCTGGCACATTCCTTGTGTGTACAAAAACCCCCAAAAAACGGCCCCGAAACCGGCCAAATGCACGCACAACGTCCAGTTCTCCCGATCGGCCGCCCATTGGCGATGCCCGCGTCTCGACCGAGGATCGGGCGACCGACGCCCAAGTCGACGAGGTCAAGGCGGCTGGCTGCCGCCTCGTCCACCAGGAGCACGGCTCCGGCGCCTCGCCCTCCCGGCCGGTGCTGGCGAAGCTGATGCGCGAGATAGCCGCATGTGGGACACACCGCTATGGCGATATAGCGCCCAGAATCTCCACGGTCGCCGCCGGCGATAGCCTGCCAAGACGGTCACCCACGCTTGCCCTGGGCACCCGTAATGGAAACGATGGCGGGCGCTACCGTGACGAACAGGATATAATGCTCACCGGCAGCAAGCTGGTTGAGGAAAGCCCCACCGTCATGAAGCCAATGAACGAAGAGCACCTCGCGGTCCTACGCAGGCACATGGTCGAGATGATTGCAATCCATACCGACCTTGCAAGCGAAGAACTCGGCAAGGCGGCGCTCGATGAGCGGGTGATGGCAGCGATGCGGCGAGTGCCGCGGCATCTCTTCGTGCCAGCCTCGGTTGCACCTTATGCCTACCAGGACATGCCGCTGCCGATCGGCTTCGATAAAACCGTCTCGCAGCCATTCATCGTCGCTCTCATGACCGATCTCCTTGCTCCCCAACCGCACGAGGCGGTGCTCGAGATCGGCACTGGCCTGGGCTATCAAACCGCAATCCTCGCGGAACTCGCCGGGCAGGTTTGGGGCGTAGAAATCATCGAGGAATTCGTAAGCCGTGCGGAGGCTCTCCTGCAGGAGCTAGGCTTATCCAATGTCGGCATTCGTGTCGGAGACGGGTCTCGCGGCTGGCCCGAGCACGCCCCATTCGACAAGATCCTGGTCACGGCGGCGGCTGAGCAGACACCGCCGGCTTTTCTGAAGCAACTCAAGCCGGGGGGACGGCTGGTTCTGCCTTTGGGATCTAAAGAAGCACAGTTTCTGACTGTCATCGACAAGGATGCGGCAGGGCAGCTCAAGACCCGGAAACTCATCCCGGTTCGGTTCAGCCGGCTCGAAACCGTCTAGTGAGGTGCGACAACTGGCGCGACCGCGCTTTTCCGACCGTCAATCAGATGCCAGCCTTCCGCGTTTCTTCGCCCTTGCAATCTCGACCGTGGCTTCGGCGCCGATCTGGGGCTCTAGCGCACTCGGTTGACTTCACCGGAACTCAGGCTCGAGTCGGGCGACAGGATTCGATCGGGCAGCGAGAGCGTTCCCGTGCCGGATAACCCGAAACGTTCAGGCTGACCGCGGGATCATCGGTCGGGAAGTCTAGGTTCAGCGCAACCGGACCGACACCCACGGGAAATGTTGAAATTTCGGTTTTCGAGCGCCTCGGCCTTACCGGTGATATGAATGCCGCCCTCCAGCGCGTTCTGCTTCTGCTCGGCCTCGAGCGAGGCCATGATCTGTTCACCTTGCGCGCCTCGCCGCTCTTGACCCGAAATACCACGATGCTCTGGGCTTGGGGTCCCAGTTGTCGTTCGTGGCATAGGCCAGCATATCCACCTCTTCCTGCGTAGGGACGCCCTTCCGAACATCCATCTGCAAATGGGGCAGGTGCTTGCCTTGGATCGGCACTGTGCGCCGCCACCAATCTCGCGTAGAAAGCCACTGGCCTAACCCGGCCCTGCGAGGCGAGAAACTCCATGCGAATAGTGTTGCCTGTCCTGTTGCTCGGCCTGGCCTCCGCCGGCCTGTCGCCCGCCCGAGCCGCGTCGGGCGATTGCGGCGATGCCGCCGCGCTGGTGCAGCAGGCCTATCCCAAGGCCCGAAAGAGCGCCGACGGCACCTCGTTCACGCTTGAACCTCATACCAGCATCACCTCAACGCTCCCGGAGAGCGAAGCGCCATTTGGCCTGGTCTGCAAGATTTGGCCCGCCCATGTCGACCTGCTGCTGGTCGCAGTGCCGCTGATTGACAGGGCTAACGGCGACCACCTGCATGTCGGCGATATCGAGCTTCTGGTCGTCGACAGGAATACGCTGCGTGTGCGCCAGCGCCTGCTCCAGCCCGGTCTGATGACGGATGACGCGATTGTCATAGAGAAGGTGGAATTCGACACCGGCCGTTACGCACTGGCCCCCAATGTCAGCGCATTCGGCCTGCGCATCGAAATGGCGCATCATTCGCTGACCGCTCCCTTCACTGAAACCGACCTGCGGCTATACGCTCTCACCGGCGATACGCTACGCGTGGTGCTCGACGGCCTCGTGGTGGCCGGCTCTGGCGCCGATAGCGATGGTAGTTGCGCCGGATACTTTCATTCCAGCCAGGTCAGCCTGGCGATGAGCCCGGCGCGCCACCACGGCTATCGTGACATCATTGCGGCCGAGCGGTCGAATACCGATAATCCTTCCCCCGATCAGAATGGCGAATGCCAGTCCCATCCTGGCAAGCCTGTGAAGCGGACCTACCGGATGCGCTATGATGGCAGCCGCTATCCGGTTCCGGCGGCACTCAGGGTGATGGGATTGTGACGCCGCCGCACACGTCCCTGCCTTGGTTCGTCAATGTCATCAATTCCAGTTGAACGGGTATCGACCGTTAATTCTCTCGTGCTAGGAGGCGCTCAAGGGGGCTCTTCTCAAAGGAGCTGATGATTTGTGGTGGTCAAGATTCAAAAGGGGTTTTGCCGGAACGTGGGACGACAGACTTGACGGGCTATTCTCCGCAAAGGTCGACTACACCGGAAAATCCATTCTCGATGTTGGCTGCAATATGGGTGTTGTCGCCTATGAGATATCCAAGCTGAAACCCAGTTCGATCCATGGGATCGACATTGCCAAGCCGCATATCGAGACTGCAAAGATGTTGTTGAGCGGCTCTCCGGTACATGCCAAGTTCGATCGCCTGAATCTTGGCAGCCGGCGCCTCGGCAATATCCTCCTACCCAAATACGACATCGTCCTGCTGCTGGCCGTCTATCAGCACATGCAGCGCAACATCGGCCCGGGCAAGGCGCGAAGGGTGCTTTCCAATATTGTGAGGCGCACCTCGAACGTTGTTGCCCGCGTTCCGCCTGGAACGGATGGCGAATTCATCGAAACGCTCTCTGACGAGGGTTTCCAGGTCAAGAGCACTCACACATCGCCTCTTGGCAGTCATGTGCTGGTGCTTGAGAAACCTGCCTTCGGAAATCCGCAGCCATAGAGATTTCGCATCGCCAGTGGCAATCTGCCCCACTAACATCCCATGTGTCAGCAGCGGCGCCGACCCGCTGCTGGCTGCAACTCGGCCCGGAGCGCCCATTCGCCGGGAGAAGCATCTCGCGGCTGCGGTGTTTTCTGCCACTGCCTTAACAGAATGGATGCGCCCGTTGGCGCAGGTGACGAAGACGAATTTGTCCGCCACGGCGAGAGCACTGGCCGTCCCGCCTGCGGTCAGGCGCCGCGCGTTATCGAAATTCAGCCATGTGCGCTTTCAGCTCGTAGTCGCCCGTCCGGCGCTCTGGCTCAGGGCGCCGGGCGAGTGAACACGGCTCGGAATTGCTCCTCCGCACGCCGCAGTCCTTCATCTGTCAGAACCACTGACTTCGCCTTGTTTGCCGGATTCGCGATCAGCCCCTTCTCGTGCAAGCGATCCAGAGCATTCCAATCCAACCCCTTCCAGGCGCGCCTCTCTTCATGCAGCGTCAGCCAAAGCAGGCCCAGAACGGCTTCGTCGGTCTTGTCGGTGTCGATCTCCACGCAAGCAGTTTAACACGCGAAAGCGCCGCTGCCGCGATCCACACCGTAGGGTTATTCCTCGCGCAACGGTTCGCCTGAAAATAAATGCTTCACCTAGGCGTCGCATGCGCGACGGCGTCATTTGGGGGGACGAGCCGGGACGGGATCGGAGTTCATCATGATGCCTACGCGACCGTAGCAGCGTTGCCGCTGGCAATGAAATGCGGATTGGCGAAATCCTCGTCGTCGCTCTGGTTGCGCTGCAGGCGAGCGGCTGACCGTCCAGCGTACGCGTCATGCCGCCGGCAGCGCGCAGTACCACGTCACCCGCCGCAGGGTCCCATTCCATAGTGCGGCCGAAGCGCGGATACGTTTTGCGGGACGCTTTCTTTTCCGACCCGCTCTCCGACCGCAGAAGTCTCAACCTTGCCAGAGGTGAATTTTTGACCCCTGAGCGGTTATCGCGGAGCGCATTCCGGGCCACAACCGACGTTGCGACATCCCTTTCACTGATTCACTGTCCGTCCAGCGCCAGAATGGGAAATCCGCTGTGAGGGTCGGGGCTTCGCAACGACCGCTCAAGGTCGTTCCGAATTGCAGGGCTGACGTGTTTTCATCGAGCCAAGACTGACTCTGGTACCGTGCCGGGAATGAGCTATAGTTCACATACTAAGACGGCCGGGCGCTTGCACAATGGCTGGACTGGGTGAACAGATTGCGCGTCAGCAGCGCACCATGGGACCGCTCCTGGTGGCGGCAGTGGGCATCGGCCTTGTCGGTCTGCCCGTCGCAGCCTGGCTCGACCTCCGAGACCTGTCGGAACGGATGCTGCGCAGGCAAGCCAGCGAAATCAGCCGCATCATCGACGAAATGCGCGGATTCTACGGCAGCGACGTCGTGGGACGCGTGCTGCAAGCTAACGGCGCTGTGACTGCGACGCACAACTACCGGGACGTGCCAGGCGCGATCCCTATTCCAGCAACCCTCTCGATCGAACTCGGCAAGCGCATCAGCGCTCACGACGGCTCGGTCAAATATCGGTTCGTCTCGGATCTGCCTTTCAAAGGTCGCGCGCCCCACCAGCTCGATGCGTTCGAGCGGAATGCAATCTTGGCTTTGCGCGCCAACCCGAAGGAGCCGATCATCGAGGTCTCGGGTTCACTGTTTGACCGGCAGGTCCGCGCCGCGGCCCCTGTTGTAATGGGACAAGTCTGCGTGACCTGCCATAACTCACACCCGGACAGCCCCAAGACGGACTGGAAGGTAGGGGATGTCCGAGGGATCCAGGAGATATCAGTCAATCAGCCTATTGCTGCGAACGTGCTGACCTTCAAGTATCTGCTCCTGTATTTCGGTTTCGCGGCGGCGGCGGGCCTGACGTTCATTCTCCTGCAGCGTCGGCAGTCCGCGTTGATTCAGGGCATCAACAAGGAGCTTTCCGAGGCAAACGACTTTCTGGCCGCGATTTCATTGAAGATCGCCAAATACCTTTCGCCTCAAATCTACAAAAGCATCTTCAGCGGCCAGAAGGACGTCACCATCGCGACCGAGCGCAAGAAGCTCACGATCTTTTTCTCCGACGTCAAGGATTTCACCGCGATCGTGGAACGGCTCCAGCCCGAGGACCTGACGCTTCTCCTCAACGAGTACTTCACCGAGATGTCGACGATCGCGCTCAAACACGGCGGCACCGTCGACAAGTTCATCGGCGACGCGCTTCTTGTGTTCTTCGGAGACCCCGAGACGCAAGGCGTCGAGGAAGACGCGAGAGCCTGCTTGCGCATGGCTGTCGACATGCAGCGTCGGCTGGAGCAGTTGAACAGGGTGTGGCATGACCGCGGAGTTGAACGGCCCTTCCGAGCTCGCATGGGCATCAACACGGGCTATTGCAATGTTGGGAACTTCGGTTCCGATGATCGGATGGACTACACGATCATTGGAGCCGAAGCGAACTTGGCGGCCCGGCTGCAGTCGATTGCCGAGCCCGGCGGCATCTGCCTCAGCTATGAGACTTATGCGCTCGTGCGCGACCTTGTCCGGGCGCGTCCGTTAGCCCCGATTGCCATGAAGGGGATCAGCCGGGAGGTTGTCCCCTACGAAGTCGAGGGCCTCCTGGGTGAACTCGCCCAGCGCCCTCAGGTCATCAGCGAGCATGCGACTGGTCTCGACTTGTTCCTCGATGTTGAGGCAATCGACGAGAACGGGGTGGAGCGGGCGAAGAAACGACTTTCGGAGGCGCTCCTGGCCTTAACCATCCGAAGCAAGCCCGCCGCATTTTAGGCTCTTGAACGTGATCCAATCTGGACCGTGGCCAGCCAAGTAAAGTCCGGTTCAACACCGTTCAGCCGCGCCGGGTCCCGGCCAGGAGTTCGCGCGCATCATCCTCATTGGTCATCAGCGCCGTCAGGGCCTAGGCGTCGATGAACATCAGTCATCTCGTACAGGCTGTCGCGAAACGCCTTGTCGGCGGGCGTGCCGTGATCAGGCTTGCCCCGGGCTCGCAGATCACGGCAGAACCTGACGCCGATCTCTACCAGGGACGGTCTAGCCTGTTCGCGCTCAAGCTCATGCTTGAGCGCGGCATGGACGGCCTCTGTCAGACCAGTCCTCTTTAGTGCGGCGACCCGGCGGCCAGTGCGTCGGTCTCGGGATTTTTGATGTGGAACGCCATCACTCGCTCGTATAGCCGTTCAAGTGTATCGGTATACAGCAATTTGGATACACCGTGTGAAGGCCCCGCAGCATCGACCGGACACGAAGCGAATCGGCCACGCCGACCCAACTGTCGGCTGGGTGGGGATCGTACCGCTGTGTTTACAGATCTCGAGCAGTTATCTGAGGTCGCTTGCATAAGTCACTTGCAACACCCGCACTTTCGTACGGGTCTGGAACTGCGCAATCACCGTCTAGCCAAATCCAGCAGCCTTGCCGCTGGCGATGAAATGCGGGTTGGCGAAATCCTCGTCGTCGCTCTGGTTGCGCTTGCCGTAGACGAGCGGCTCACCGTCCAACGTGCGCGTCATGCCGCCGGCAGCGCGTAGCACCGCGTCACCCGCCGCGGTGTCCCATTCCATGGTGCGGCCGAAGCGCGGATAGACATCCGCCTCGGCGCCGGCGACGAGACAGAATTTCAGCGACGAGCCGACCGAAACGATCTCGGCAGCGCCCAGCGCGCGGATATACGCCTCGGTCTCCGGCGTGTTGTGGGATCGGCTGGCGACGACGGTCAGCGGCACCATACCGGCCCTCGCCGAAATCGGCTGGCGATCGACGATCTCATAGTCGTCATTGATCTCGATCGCTTCCGCTTTGCCCGGCCGGCCGGAAAAGAACCGGCCGGTGCAAGGCGCGAAAACGACGCCGATCTCCGGCACGCCGTGGCGAACCAGCGCGATGTTGACGGTGAAATCGGTCCGCCGGTTGACGAATTCCTTGGTGCCGTCGAGCGGATCGATCAGGAAGAAGGCGTCGCCGAGATCCGGCGCCATGATGCCGGCAGAGGCTTCCTCCTCAGCCACCCATGGAATCTCTGGAAATGCGGCGCGTAGCCCGGCAAGGATGATCTTCTCGCTCTCGCGATCCGCCTCCGTCACTGGCGAACTATCCGACTTCCTGTCGACCGCACAGCCGGCACGAAAGACGCGCATCACCTCGCGCCCTGCCGCCAAGGCAAGGTGCTCGAAGACGGCAAGCATCGCTTCGTCGTCAGATACCGCCGCCGCTATCATATTGGTCTTCGGCAATGTCCCGCTCGTTCAGCCAGTGTTCCAGGGCGTCCACCATCTCCTCGGCCGATCTGCCGAGTGTCTTGAGATGGATTTCGGGCTTCTCCGGCACCTCATAGGGTGAATCGACGCCGGTGAAATTCTTGATCTCGCCGTTCAACGCCCGCGCATAAAGGCCCTTCGGATCGCGCCTGGCGCATTCCTCGAAGGGGGTATCGACAAACACCTCGACGAATTCGCCGTCGGCCATCAATTCGCGCGCCATGCGCCGCTCGGCGCTGAACGGCGAGATGAACGACACGATGACGATCAGCCCGGCGTCGGCCATCAGGCGTGCCACTTCGGCGACGCGGCGAATGTTTTCGACACGATCGGCGTCGGTGAAACCGAGATCGCGGTTGAGGCCGTGACGGACGTTGTCGCCATCCAGAATGTAGGTATGGCGCCCAGTGGCGAACAGCTTCTTTTCGAACAGATTGGCGATGGTCGACTTGCCCGAGCCCGAAAGCCCGGTGAACCAGAACACGGCCGGCCGCTGGTTCTTCATGTCGGCGCGGGCGCGCTTGCCGACATCGAGCGACTGCCAGTGGATGTTTTCGGCGCGGCGCAGCGAATGCAGGATCATGCCGGCGCCGACCGTGGCGTTGGTGATGCGGTCGATGAGGATGAAGGCGCCGGTGGTGCGGTTTTCGGCAAACGGATCGAAGGCGATCGGCGACCGCGTCGAAATGTTGCAGATGCCGACTTCGTTCATTTCAAGCGACTTGGCCGCCTCATGGGCAAAGTCGTTGACGTTGACCCGGTATTTCAGGTCGGTGACGGTGGCGCTGGTCTGGTCGGTCTCGGTGCGCAGGATGTAGGAGCGGCCAGGCAGCAGCGCATGTTCGTCGAACCAGACGATGTTGGCGGCGAACTGGTCGGCGACCTGCGGCCGCGCCGCCGGCGACACCAGCATATTGCCGCGTGAGACTTCCACCTCGTCGTCGAGGACAAGAGTGATGGCCTGGCCGGCGATAGCCTGCTGAAGATCGCCGCCATGCGAAACGATGCGCCTGACACGGGAGGACTTGCCGGATTTCGCGACGACCACCTCGTCGCCCGGCGCAACCGATCCGGACGCTATGGTGCCGGCGAAGCCGCGGAAATCGAGATTGGGGCGGTTCACATATTGGACCGGAAACCGGAACGGCAATTCGACCGCGGCCTCGTCAACCGACACGGTTTCGAGATGTTCGATCAGCGTCGGGCCGGAATACCAGTCCGTCCTGTCGGAACGGCCGGTAACGTTGTCGCCATAACGGGCCGACATCGGAATGGGCACGATCGTCTGGAAGCCGAGTTCACGTGAGAACTGTGCGTAATCCGTGACGATCCGTTCAAAAACCGCCTCGTCGAAGCCGACAAGATCGATCTTGTTGACGGCGAGCACGATGTGGCGGATGCCAAGCAGCGAGGCAATGATCGAATGCCGCCTGGTCTGACGCAACACGCCCTGGCGGGCATCGATCAGCACGATGGCGAGATCGGCGGTCGATGCACCCGTTGCCATGTTACGCGTGTATTGTTCGTGGCCGGGCGTGTCGGCGACGATGAACTTGCGCTTTGGCGTGGCAAAGAAGCGATAGGCGACGTCGATGGTGATGCCTTGCTCGCGCTCGGCTTCGAGGCCGTCGACCAACAGCGCGAAGTCGACGTCGTCGCCGGTGGTGCCGTGCTTGCGCGAATCGCGCTCGAGCGTGGCCAGCTGGTCCTCGAAAATCTGCTTGGTGTCGGAAAGCAGGCGCCCGATCAGCGTCGACTTGCCGTCGTCGACCGAGCCGCAGGTCAGGAAGCGCAGCAGCGACTTTCGTTCCTGCGCCGCCAGATAGTCGCGGACGCCGTCGGTCGGGGCGAGGCTCTTGGCCATGATATGGCGCATACTCAGAAATACCCCTCGCGCTTCTTCTTTTCCATCGAGCCGGCTTCGTCGCGGTCGATCAGGCGACCTTGCCGCTCGGAAGTGCGCGCCGTGAGCATTTCGCCGACTATCGCGTCCAGAGTGTCGGCCTCCGAGTCGATCGCGCCGGTCAGCGGATAGCAGCCGAGCGTGCGGAACCGCACCATCCGGTTCTCCACTGTTTCGCCGGGCCGCAGCTCCATGCGCTCATCATCCCTCAGGATAAGCATGCCATCGCGCTCGACGACCGGCCGCTCCTTGGCCAGATACAGGGGCACGATCGGGATGTCCTCCTGAAGAATGTACTGCCAGATGTCGAGCTCGGTCCAGTTCGACAACGGGAACACCCTGATCGATTCACCGGCAGCGACGCGGGTGTTGAAAATCTTCCACATCTCCGGCCGCTGGTTCTTCGGATCCCAGACGTGCTGGGCGTTGCGGAACGAGAAGATGCGCTCCTTGGCGCGCGACTTCTCCTCGTCGCGCCGCGCGCCGCCGAAGGCAGCGTCAAACCCGTATTTGTCGAGCGCCTGCCGCAGGGCAACCGTCTTCATTACATGGGTGTGGGTGTTGGAGCCGTGGTCGAACGGATTGATGTTGTCACGCACGCCGTCTTCATTGACATGGACCAGGAGGTCGAAGCCGAGCTTTTGCTGCATCTGGTCGCGAAAGGCGATCATTTCGCGGAATTTCCAGGTCGTGTCGACATGGAGAAAGGGAAAAGGTGGCTTGGCGGGATAAAATGCCTTCATCGCCAGGTGCATGAGCACGGACGAATCCTTGCCGACCGAATAGAGCATGACCGGCTTGGCAAATGCCGCGGCCACCTCGCGAAAAATATGGATGGATTCGGCCTCAAGCCGCTGAAGGTGCGTAAGTGCGATGTTCATGGACTGCGAGCGTTCTTTCGTACCGATCCACGGAAGGGCCTGCATCGGAGGCGACCTTCAGCCGCCCGATTCAAACTGCACTTCCGGACAATCTATTCTCGTGCGGGCGTTCTAGCAGATCGTTCCGGTCCAGAACAATGCAAGACAGGCTTGCGGCCGAATGGTTCGGGAATGAATTTTCCGTACGGCCAGCAAAATCGGGAAATTTCTGCTCAGCGAGCGATTGCACTTGGTAGGGGCAGGAAAATGTTGCCTGAGCCTCGGAACCCGAGAGCCAGGAGCCGGCTCGCCTCACAGCGGTCCGCCATGTTCTGGCGACGCCAGCCGTGGCGACGAGGTCGCTAGGACGAAGTTCCGATGGGAACAAACAGCTTGTCACCGTTGTGATCGATCTCGATCATCTCGCTCTTGCGGCTCAAGCGTTCGGCAAATCCTTTGTGGAAGATGATGGCGTTCATATAGGCAAAGGTCATCGCCAGCGCCCCGGTTCGCAGCGGATAATCGACCAGCGAATGAATGAGAAGAAAAGACACCGAGAGGAATGCCGCCTTCTGAAAGGGGTCACGGCGAACCCTAGCCAATGCAGCGAATAGCAACACGAAATAGCCTACCATAAGTAAAATCGCAGGAATTCCCCCTTCGAAGGTAATTTCAAGGTATTCATTGTGAGCATGATTCACATACTCCCTGAAAATCATGCCTGCTCTTTCGTATATCTGATAGGCCTTCTGGAAATTCCCGAATCCAATGCCTGTCGCCCAATTGTCTTTGATGCCCTCGATTGTGGTTCGCGCAAATTCTCCTCGCCCGAACGCCGGATCAAGCGCCTGTGCATCCAATTTGGTCCAGGCGCTTATCGTGTAGATCGAAAGTGCGATAAAGATCAGGAGAACGCCGAACCCACTCGCCCTCGAACGAGCTGAGAGAAAGACTACAGACAATACGGTGATCGCCAACCCGATCAGAACACCGGCGCGAGAACCGGCGGCCAAAAGAAGCAGCAAAAGCGCGATCAAGCCGAAGGATCCGGACAAGAGATGCCCGCGGAACAGACCATAATAGACGACGAAGGGAATAGACACAAAAAGCAACGCCGAAAAATGATTTACGTTGGCAAAAAGGCCGGCATTGATCGTAAAAGGCAACAGCCCGACAATAGCGACGTCGTCGGAGAGCGAATATTGAATCGCTCCCGCCAAACCATTGCAGATAACACCCATGAAGAAAAACGGAAGGAGCGCGCTGACCTGCTCGGCACGCAAACGCAATACGGCCAAAAAAAACGCTGTGGCGGCCAGAAAATAAAGCAGGCATTCGACCGTCCGGCCGACCCCTACGCTGATGAAACGAAATCGGCTTTCTCCAACCCAGGGATCTCCGAGCAACAGCTCCGGCCGCAACCCGTTGAATATGGCTGACGGCAATGGGACGATTTGCAAAACGATCAACGCCATAGCGAAGACCAGCAGCCACAGAACAGGCCGGGCGATTCTCTGGCCGGGGGTTTGCGAAAAGACGGCCGCGGCCGAAACTATCGCCGCGACCTCGATCAGAGTGTCTGTGTAAAGGCCGCTCGCAGTACCACCACCGATCAGCAGCGATACAAACAAGACCGTGCCGAGGAGATATTTATCCCATTCCGACGGCCGGTCGTTCAAGATGGAAGTCTCTCAACGCTCAATTTGTGCATTATCAAGGTGCCGACATATCGAAATCGCCAGCTCTCGGCAATGGCGGCGGTCTGCAGCGTCAATAGTTGCATGGGGCAGCCAGTCGGTACAACCGAGAAGTCCTGGCTCAGCTTTTGTCGGTTATATGTGCCCTCGGGGATGTTGAACCTTGCTATTTCGCCGGCCGGCCCCAAGCATTTGATCGACCAGAACAATTCCTTTGGAAGCTTCAGGTTTCGCGCAGAGGCAACAAGGGAAATCTTATACGAGCCTGGAGGCAATTGAACATATTGCTGAAGGGCAGTGTTCTTGACCGGGGTATTCAAGAACCGGACCGTTGCCCCACCCTCGCCCTCCACAGCATCCCGGGATGCTGCAAATGTCACTTCCAAGCCAGATTGACCGGGAACCTGCCAATCGAAGGGCTTGCCGCTGGGGACCGGCTCGAACGTGCTGTTAAAAATGTATCCGCCTAATTTTCGCTGTTGCTCAGACAGGGTGAAAAGAAACAGCCGATAGGCTGGTTCATATTGCTTCTGACGAATATAGCCGCTGATCGCGGCTGTGAGTTCACTCGAATTCGGTGGTGCGCTTGATCCGGTCAAATCGAGCAGCAGCCGATTTGCGAAATTGATCTGCTCAGGAGTTTTGATAAGAGCGTAGATCAGACTGGCTCTCCAGGGCGCCTGCGCCCTGATGGCCATCAGCACGGCTTGATAGCCATCGGGATTCGAGAGAATTGGCGGCATGCCCTCGGCGATCGCCGGAAATTGGTCCGGCCAGCGGCGCAGCAAGATGTCGATCTCGCCAACGGCCTTGGGCAAATCACCTGCTTCGATGTTGCGGCCAATTGACCTCTGTAGTGCATGGATCTCTGTCTTGGACAATTTTCGGGCTTGATCGAAGAGCTGGTAGGCCTCGTCTTTTTCGCCTTGCCGGTATTTGATCTCACCAATCAGGCTATAGAGACGTGCATCGGCCAAATCGAAGGTGAGCGCGCGCTTGGCCTTGGCAAGCAAGGCATCAAGATCGGTAGCATTATTCGTATCGTTCAGGTCACTGCTGATTTCAGCTGTCAATGCGTCGGTGTTGAGCGGGTCCAGCACAAGAGAAACAGCCGGTGTTTCTGTTTCAAGAAATCGACTTAGCCCGATCGAGGAAGCCACCAACACTAGAACGGATGCGACGAACCAAACGACTGAATGTCGGAGACTTTGCATAAGCGGGCTGGCTTGCTCCATCATCGACTTTGCCCTCAATCTTGGGAGTATTCGTGTCCGTCCCGTAGTTATAATACTGATAGTTCATATATTTGTAGGCATAATTGTAGTCGAACTTGTTCACCGCAAACTTTGACATCGCGGCTCCGACCACGTTCGCGCCAGCAGCTCGCAGGCGCTTCAACGCGGTCTTGGCCGACTTGCGCGTCACCTGATTTGTAGAGATGACCATCAATGTGCCCTCAGCGAGTCGGCTGAGAATAGGAGCATCAGAAAGGCCGACAATCGGCGGCGCATCGATAATGACAAGATCGAAGCGCTTGCCGAGATTGGTTACTATCAGAGCCATCTTCGGTGAGGAGAGCAGATCCGCAGGATTTGGAGGGATTGTTCCCGAAGTTAGAACGGTCACGTTGGGATATTTCGTCGCCCTGAAGATGCTCGCCAGATCCTCCTTGCGCACGGTATTTGTCAGGAGATTGCTTAGCCCGATCGTATTGTCGAGACCAAACAGGCGATGAAGATTTGGTTTACGGAGATCGCCGTCGACAATGAGAACCCTTGCGCCGAGTGCTGCAAAATCTTGTCCGAGTTTAAACGATGTCGTCGACTTGCCTTCCGAAGGCTCCGAACTCGTGACGACCAGCGATCGTGGGGCGCCTTCCGCACCGGAAAACTGTAGCGATGTTCGAAGCGAACGATAGGCTTCCGACAGGCCGGACTTCTGATCGGCGATACTGGCCATGAGTTCCCGGTCATCGACGAGCGGCAAGATGCCGAGCATTGCCAAGCCGAGCTCCTTTTCAACCTGTTCGGGATTGGTGAAGGTGTTGTTCAGCAGTTCGATAACATAAATGACAGACGCGCTCAGAGCCATGAAAAGGGCCAGCGCGATTGCAAGATTGATGCTCAAGCGCGGGGAATATGGCCGATCCGGCAATGACGCGAAATCGACGATTGCCGCACTTTGCGTCTTGAGCTCGGAGCTGACACCAACTTCGTTCAGTTTGGCGATAAGGTTGTCATATTGCGACCGGTTCGAATCGACATCGCGCTTGAGAATTGTGTATTTGATGTTCTTGTCGTTGAAGATGACCTGCTGCTTTTCCATCTCAGCAAGTTTGGACTTGAGATCGGCCTCCTTGTTCTGCGCCTCCTGATATTTCAGCCGCAGTGAATCCGTTATAGCAAGCACGCCGTTGTTATAGAGCCGCTGCAACTCCTTGATCTGGGACTGAAGCTGCTGCATTTCGGGAAAACCGGGCTTGAGAATGCCCAGCTTCTGCTGGTACTGGCTGGTCAAATCCGCCAGTTTTTCATTGAGCTTCTGCAGACCTTCGCTTTCCAAAACTGGGGCCAAGCTCGAACCGCGACCTTTATCTATCTGGTCCACAACACGTCCTGCGTCGAGACGGTCCTGGATCGCTGTCGCAAGGGCGGTATTCAGCGCCTCGATGTTCGATCCTATCAGCGACTTGTCGTCGCCGGTTATCGTGATGCCGGCATCCTTCGCGTAAGCGACCAGATCCTCCTCCGATTTCTGGAGCTTCTGCTTCACCTGCAGAACCTGTTCCTGGATGAACTGTCGTGCAAGGTCGGATGTTTCGCTGGTCTGGTCGAGGCGTTGGTCAATAAAGCTTTGCGCGACCTGGTTGGCGATATCGCTTGCATATTTCGGCTTCTGATCGACGAAGGTGATCGATAGCAGGCTCGTGTTGGTGACCAGGTTGACCGTGAGGTCGTCCAAAACACGCTTGATAGCAATTTCCTCGCGCTCCTCTGGGGTCTTCTCCTCAAAGGAAGGCGATTTGGAGATACCGAACGCGCGATAGAAAATATTGCTGAGGGAAAAGGCTGGCGTGGGAAAAAGGAAATCCGGCTTTTCGCTGAGACCCAGTTGAAACACAACACGCTGCGCCAATGCGCGGCTTTTGAGTTTTTCACGTGCGGTCAGGAAAGCCCGCACGTCGGCATTTTCAGAAACTACCTCGATGTCCTGGAAGACCTTGGCCGAAGGGACCAGCACTTCCAATTGCGTCGTTGCCTGGTATTTCGGCGTCTGCATCATCGTGATGATGACACCGGCGACAAGCCCGGCTGCCGCCATAATGACGAACAGCCACCGATACTGGACGACGTAGAAGAGCAGCTTGAGCGGATTGAAGCCCTGTTCCTGCTCCGAATAATCGCGACCGTAAGGGCTGTAGTTTTGCCCGCCGTCATAATAGAGGTCGGCGGACAAGGCTTGGCCATGTCCTGGACCTGCAATTTGATGCTGCCTGTTGCGATCGAGCATGGTGCGAAGTGATCCTATTCGACTGACCGGCTACGAACTATATCCCAGGGATGACGGCAATTCGCGCGGCACTGGAGGCTATGCCTAGCGCGTCCTTGAGATTGTTCACGGCAATCTTCGATTTTGAGGCAAAGACGACGACCTTGTCCCCACCGTAGATCCGCGGGTTACGGGCCTTGCCGGCACGAATTTCCTCCACGTTGTAATTTGCGACCAAGGTATTCTGGCCGATATTGCGATAGACGAAGACCTTGCTTGCGTCCCCAACCGGGCTGAAATTTCCTGCCAGAGCGATCGCGTCCAGAAGCGAGGAATTACTCGTTACCGGAAAGATACCGGCCCTGTTGACTTCGCCATCGACGGTTATGCGCTGCCCAATCGACTCCTTTACGAAGATCGTCACATCGGGTGACTGCAGGTAGTTGGCGCCGTAGGCCGTCTCTATCTCTTGCTCCAGCTGACGAACGGTTTTGCCTGCCGCGGTAATGGTTCCGATAAGCGGAAGCGATATCTGGCCGCTGGAGTCGACTTGAACTGTTCGGCTCAAATTGTCGACCTGAAATACATTCACTTCGAGCACATCGTTCGGAGACAAAGGCTGCTCGTTGCCGTTCTGGGTGTTTTGCGGCGGAGGCAGATCCTTCACCACTTTCAGCGCGCCGCCGCCTGAAAGTGGCGTCGATGACGACGTCAATTGCAGCGCATCCACCGCACTCGAGGAAGTAGGTGTCGTCGACGAGGTGCTCGTGCATGCCGACGTTGCAAGCGAAGCTAGCAAGACGAGTGCCATGCCTATGTGGCTTTTTACCAAATGAAAAATGCCCATCACGCGGTCCCGCCCTTGAATAGGCGGCCCAATCCTCCAAAACGGCCGGCGTTACCGGCGGTTGGGTTTTTCGGACGTGCTTTTCCGATCGGCTCAATGGGGCGGTTCGCCAATATTTCGCCTGGACGTTTCAACACCATGTTGCGGGCCTCGTCTTCCCCACACCGCTTGGCAGCAGCAGCAACCGCCTTGGAAAGCCCAGGACGGCGGCGCGTTGCGCTATGAGTATCCGATGCGATGATATCCACCCTGCCCTCGTCAATCAGCTTTTCCGAATAATAAAGCGCCGTGCGTCCAAAAGCACCAACAATCGAGTCCGCGGTAAGCTGGATGAGGCAGCCGACCGCATTCAACCTCTCGATAACGTCGTAATTCGTTTTGATCCAGGTCAAACGCTCCGGATGAGTAAGAATCGGGATAAAGCCGGCATTTATCAGGCGTAGAGCAAGATCCTCCATTCGTGGAGGTAGAACATGATGCGGCGGTTCGAACAGAAAATAGCGCGACCTATTTAAGGTTGGCACGCTGCCCGCCACCAATTGGTCCGGAAGATCCGGCGCTATGTGAACGTCTGCACCGACGTAGAGAGCAAGTGGTATTGCGGCGCCGCGCAATGCCTGGTGCAACTCTTGAACCGCCCGAACGATGTTCGATGTTCCGTTTTCGTATACGCCGGGCGTCACGTGTGGCGTGCACGCCATATGGGTCGTTCCGTCGGCCACCGCCAGTCGAGCCATTTCCAGTGATTCGGCAAGACTGGGCGAGCCGTCGTCGAGGCCGGGCAAGATATGGGAATGTAGATCGATCATGGGCGTTTGTGACAGCAGCGAAGCAACGTGGCGACGTCATCCCCAAAAAGTATAAATGCGTCATCCGCAAGACAGCGAATGACGCATTTGTCAAGTTCATGCGATACGATGGATGCTAGGTCCCGGCTACTGGCGGACAGAGTCGTCGTCATCATGCAGGCCGATGATCAGCGCCGCACCGGCGGCAAAAGCTGCGCCTGATGTTTCGAGCGCTACACACATGCCGCCCTTCCGCAGGATTGACCTTGATCGTCGCGTTTGCCGTATCCGAAACTTGCACCAACACGCAGCAGCAACAGATTGCGATTCGACCATCTGCCTGGATAGACCGGCACTTCGCCCCTCATCCCGGCATGTTCGCCAGCCTCAGACATCCGCATGCCGCCTTGGCTTAGGCGACCCGACCGACGCGACACCAGCATACACGCCAAGTGCGCTCCACCGCGAACAACAGACACACAGCAGAAGCGCCATACGCCTCTGCTGCCGTTGCCTTATTTACTACGCGGTCAACTTAGTCGCTAACGGCGTGGCCGTGATCTTTGTCCGCCGTTGCAGCCAGAACACCAGCCCCAAGAGCCATGCCGCCAAAAATAAGGGCCGGCGTGTAGTTGGTGCTGTTGGTATTGCCCGTCTGGGCGGTCTTCTCAGAACCCAAGACATTGAGGCAGATCTTATTCTCGACACGCGAGATATCGAGCGTCGAATTCGCCGGGACGCTCACATTGCAGCCACCAACCTGAACCGAAGCCGAGCCCTTGGAGCCAACCACGACACGGCTGCCGAAATCAAGCGCGCCGCCCGCTTGCGCCGGGCCATAGCCAGCCACCTGCGAGATCATCACGTCGCCATTGACGCTGCCGAGCGATCCAATCGGATTTACGCCGTTATAGGCGGTTGCACAGGTGCACGACCCATCCTGCGCGAAAGACGACACCGGTGCGAAGCCGGCCAACACAACAACTCCGGCCAACGCACTTTTCAAAACTAGGTTCATCCGCATCAATCCTTCTGTCCCACGTTACCTGAGGCCCACCCAACCGCTAAGGTACTCAAAAGCGCGTAACAGCTTTCTGCGCCAATTCCAACCCATTTCGCAAATGCGAGATAATTTTTGGTTTCGGTGTGGTTGATTGAACACACCATTAGAATATCGAAATGTATCATCTTTACTGTCGGCCGCAATACAGCGCGTTTGCCAGCGAGCCAATCCGGCGTTCCTTGGGGCACCGGCGTCACCTTCGTTTCGACGGCTACGCCACGGGTCCGCAGGAGCTACGAGCCCGGCACGCAAGGTTTATAGGTCGAGCCCGCCTGCGCGGGCTGCCCGCACAGAATGCCTGCCTCGACGAGCTTCGCAGCCAGATCCGTTCCGCCCAAGGTGAGACACTGCACGACGACGGCGTCACGAAATTTTGGCGCGACATTGCCGTCGCACGGTGTCCCCAAGCCTACGGGTTTGCATGTCAATGCGAGTCCTTGATAGTCCCGGCGCATGGCCTCGGTGACCATGACCCGCATTGACTGGGGCTTGGCAAATGCGACGCCGCACAGCACGATCTTGCGGCCGGCGACCCGCAGATCGTCGATTGATTGGACGTCAAGCTTGCCATCGAATGATGTGGGGACTTCCACCGGCTTCGGCGCCGGTGCGCGAATATTTGTTCCCTTGTTGATGACGATGAAAAGAAAGCCGCCCGCAAACGCCAGCGCTATGAATGCAAGTGCGGCTACCTTCCCGATCGACAATTCCCACTGCCGATTGAACGATCAACGCGCGGCGGTTTTGGTCTTTTCAAATAAGGCAAGGAGTGCTGCCGCGTAACCCCGTCGGCGGAGCTGTTGCCGGCCTTGCAGCACGGCGATGCTGTCGCGGACAAAGCGTGGGCACTGCCCGATTTCGAGCAGACGCTGCGCCAGGGCTTCCGCATCGTCAGGCGGGAAGAAGAGCGCGTCCGGAGCCTGCTCGCGATGCAGCCGGATGTCGGACAGCAACATGGGCGCGCCCAGCGATTTCGCCTCTTCAACGGTGGTCGACCACCCCTCGAAGTGGGAAGGGTTCAAAAGACAGTCTGTCGCACCGATCAGAGCAACGACATCCTCATAGGGGATCAATCCGAGGTGTCGAAAATGGCCTTCGAGCCGATGTGCTTGCGCAAGGTCCATCAGATGCTTGAACAAGGTCGGATCGCGTGGATCCGTGGTGCGCCCCGTCATAATTATTGGCGGCAAGGCGTCCAACGCTCCGAGCCGGGCTATATGCTGCAACGCCTCGACGACCACTTTGTGGTTCTTGTGGATCCAAAACTGGTTGGGCAGGAAAAAGAAGCGCTCGGGCAGATCGTGCGCCCGGCGCGCGGCTTCGGTGCGCGCCATGACGGTGCCTGGATCGAGATCGATGGCGAAGCGCACGACGGCGGTCTTGCCGCGCGAGGCCGGGTAGAATGTTTCGCAATCGGCGAGCGCATCCTCGCTAGAGAGCATTATGGTGCGGTTGCCGGACGTCTGCAGACGGAACCCGAGATCTCTGCGCCACCAGGCGCGACGCGGAAACAGATGCGGCAGGCGACGGTGCTGAAAATCCGGAATCCAGGAAATGACCGGTAGCGGAAATCGGTTGCCGAACCACTGAGCGACTTCAAACACAAGATCGATGCCGTGCGCGGCGACAAGATTCGCAAAAGCCCGATCGCTTCCGCCAGCGAGTGCGATCAGCCCTCGCTTGCCAAGCCCGGCGCCCGTGACCCGGTCGTCGACGATGGCAGGCGCGGCCAACATGTGATCAAAGGACGTGCCAACGCTCGCATGCTGCTCGGGCGTCAAAAACAGCTTCGCCTGGACCTTGCCGCCCAACTCGGAGGCGATGACGCTCAGCATGTTGCGCAGATAGGATTCGCCGCCGGACCAGGTTCCACGGCCGATAAGCGTGAAGCCGACGGTGATCAAGGCGCGAAGCGTCGCAAATCGCCGACCGGCTCGCCGAGAACCTCGGCGCGATACCAATCGACATATCCCGCAATGCCCTTGCCAAGCGGCATCTGCAACCGAAGTCCCTCCGGGACGCCGGAGGGATCCGAGATCAGATTGACAGGGTCGCCCGGCCGGGATTCTCCCGAAAACGCGAGGCGATGCTTCCCGCCCCAGGCTTCCAAGACCATCCCGGCAATCGTGCTGACGGACGCGGCGGCGCCGGCACCGCCATTATAGACCGCGAAGCTTGCTGCATTGGCGGGCAAGACGCGATGGATCAATCGCACGACATCCGAGACATGGTGCCAATCCCGCATTTCCGCTCCGGTGCCACCAAGCACAATGTCGGTTTCGCCTGCCGCGAGCCTGCCGCAGAGGTCCCAGAGAAGTTGCTTGCGCAGCCCCTCGCCGTAGACAGAGAAAAGCCGTGCCACCGAGACCGGCTGCCCGTATGCCGCGCAGTATGACCGGCCGAGTTCCTCCACCATTCGCTTGTGATAGCCATAAGGGGAATAGGGATCGAGCGCGGCGTCGACCCCGATCGGGCCGAAATGGCCGCCGCCATAAACGGCAGCGGAGGATGCCAGAACGACGGAGACCCCGAGTGCGTGGCGACGCAGGAAATCGAGGACACAAGCTGTGGAACCGACGCTTTGTTCAAAGTCCTTCAGCGGCTCGGCAATCGACCGGCCTACCGTAGAGCCGCCTGCCAGGTGATATACGGCTGCCGGGCGACCATATGCGGCCAGAGCAGCGCCCATTGTTTCCGCGGTCACGCCGCCGGAAAAAAAAGCGCCGCCAGTTGCGACGGCGAACCCAGGCGCTTCGCTTCGGCCGAAGCCAAGGACAACGTGGCCCTGCTGGGCAAGAAATCGCGACAGGTGCAGGCCGATGAAGCCACCGGCTCCAGTCACCCAGACAGGCTTCGCCTCGTTCAATTGCGCCACCAAATCAGCCCTTCCCTTGCTTATGGCAAAGGAACGACACCAGCCGCCCGGGCCGACGGTCAAGCAGTGCCGCAGCTCCGGCAACGGCACCGAAGGGTAGCGGGGACAAAGTCACGCGCACGAGCCCCGACAGGGGACCGAAGGCCGCAGCGAGCCTCTCGCGAATTTCGGATGCTGTCATCGGATCATAATTCACAACCGATTGGAAAGAGTTCATTTCACGATTGATCGTCAGCCCTGCCCCTTCGAGAGCAGCGCGGTAGTCTGCCAGCGTGAAGGCATTCTCCCCGCCGTAGAGATGATGCAACGGATGAGCGCGCAGAAACGGTTCCAGTTGTTTCGGTCCGGAAATCACATGGTCGCGCAACGACAGGAACGTCGCGCCATTGCGGGCGAGCCGCACAACTTCGCGGCAGAATGCCGGCAGGTCATGCGCATGATGAAGCACTTGCCTGGCAACGACCAGATCATAGCCGGCGGCGGACAACGGAATAGCTTCGCCGAATGCCTCGATCACATCGATGTTCGTGCCTGTCTTCTCAGCAAGCGTCCGGATTGCAGCAGCACCGACAAGTGCACTGGGATCGGGCTCGACAGCGGTAACCGACCAGCCCTCGCGCGCCAGGGCATAGGAGAGGATGCCGTTGCCAGCGCCGAGATCGAGAGCACGGCCGGCCTTGCGCGGGATCATGCCGCGAACCGCCTGAAACTCCGCACTTTCGTGGTAACGCTGCGCCGCAGCGACCGGATCATCGAAATAGGCGGCGCGGGCGAGATCCTTCATCGAAGGCTCGCTCATGCACCAGCGGACGGCATCTTCCCAAGTCATGGCCATTTCAGGCATCGAGAGAAACCACGTGCTGAATGATCCGCGCCGGATGTTCGGCAACTGCGTGAGGCGGCACGTTCTTGGTCACAGCGATCTCGATCTCCTCGTCAGATTTGTCAGATGCATCCACAACAGCCGCCGCGAGGCCCAGATTGGCGCGTGCAGCAGCGCCTCGGTCATAGGCTTGCGTGCTTCGCTCGTCCACTGTTCCACCGCGGATAATTTCCGGCTGCTAAGAAGCACGGCCTGCCCCTGTCACCCTGCGACAATGCATCCCCCTTTCATCAGGACGTTGTTCGAATTTTCCAGCTACGCTACCGTTTCTTGACTCGTCAAGTTCAGGTCATGAGGAATTCAATCCATGCGATTTTCACCAGCGCATACGTTCGCGAATTGGCGAGGCCGGATGCGCAACGTCTCGTTTTTCAAGACTGTTTCCTGTGTGATGTGCCTTTTGGCCGGCACGTGGCCCGCATTGCCGCAGGCTCGCCAACCGTTCAAGGTTTTCGAGACTTTGCTGTTTGAGAACGGGCCAAAAGATTTCCGCTCGTTCGGCCTGGACCATCTCACGATTGCGGATCCACACGTCCTGGGATTGGACGTGCCGAATGCCAACCAGGTGCGGCAAGCTCTAGAACTGCCAAGGAGCAACCATTTCCTGGTGATCGACATCGAAAACTGGCCGTTGGAAGGCCCCGATCAAGCTTCTTCAATTGCTAAATATCAACAAACTTTGAGCGTTTTCAGAAGGGCAGACCCGAACGTCAAGCTCGGCTTCTACGGCGTCATGCCGATCAGGGATCATTGGAGAGCGATCGGCCATGACGGTGCCGCGGCTCAGGAGGACTGGAAGCAGCAAAACACTAGGATCGCCTCCGCTCTTGTCCCCTACGTCGACGCGCTGTTTCCATCCCTCTACACGTTTTATGGGGATCAGGATGCCTGGATAGCCTATGCGCAAGCCAACATCGGTGAAGCCCGACGGGTCGCGCAAGGAAAACCGGTTTACTGCTTCCTATGGCCGCAGTTTCAAAAGACCCTAGCTTTCCTGCCCGGCGACTTCTGGTATGCTCAACTAGACACTTGCAGAAGATTGGCAGACGGGATCGTCATCTGGGGTACGATGCGTGGCGGTCTAAGCGACGGGCCCGTAAAATGGGATGAAAAAGCCGAATGGTGGCAGGCTACCTTGAAATTCTTGAGCGAGATTGACGAAGCGCAATAGTGCCGAAAAAACGGTATCGCAGGCGAACGCGCATCTCACTTCCGAGCGGCAACATTACTCGCTGCCCAACCCTCGCCGGGCACAGCAAATCGAGCAGGGGTACGCCACGCCATGCGCCGCTGCGACCATTGGTCAAATGACCTCATGGCATTGACACGGAAAATCAAGACCGTAACGACGATCCAGAGGAATGCTGACCCCCAAAGGGATCCGGAGAACTGCGCGCCGACGATGGCTTGCGTGGCCAGAAGCGGCAAAAGCACCAGGCGTTTGTCGGCTAGGAATTTTATCGCCATTCCCAGTTTAACGAAAACCGGGATAAATATTGCCATACCGAGAAGACCAGCCGATTGAAGGATCTCCATGAACATATTGTGGGGGTATACGAACAGAGGCAATTGCGTGCCCCAGCCAAACAAAGGGCTTTGCTGAAACAGTCCCCACGAGAGCGAAATCGATCCGAGCCGTTCGGTGGTCGAATTGTCTTTCCCGATCACCGTCAGATGGAATTTGTCGAGCAGCGGCGTTATGTCAGTGATGGCCAACGCCAATACCGCTCCGGCAACAAACAACAAGCACACGAGCATGGTCGTGAAATTCGGACGGAGTAAGGGAAATAAAACGATACAACACCCCAAAGCGACAAGCGGCCCGCGGGCCGCCGCTAGATAGATAGCGACTGCCGAGGCAGACACTACACTCAGGATAACAATCTTTATGATCTTGCTTTGATCAAACCTAAGCAGGGTGTATGACGCTATAAGTGTAGTCAGGCCGGCATGACCTACGGATATGGGATTCAATCTTTCGAAATAAACACGATCCGTCGTATCGACCAGCACCGCATTTGAACCACTGTATTGGAGCCAAACGATACCCGCCACACTCAATGCGCCGACGGTGAAAAGTGCCCACGCCACGTTGATCTCCGACCACGTATTTGTCGATAACGCCAGAAGAGCAGCTGGCACAACCGAAGTGATCAGGGCAAATACGAGCGCGTCCGACGCTCCATCGATGTTGTAATCGGCATCGATGCCGAGTTTTGTTAGGTAGAGCGCGGCGAAGGCAAATAGCCACACATCTCCGAATCGCCATGCCTTGTGCCGGTCCGACCAAAAAAATGCGATGCCGCTTAGAGCAATTACCAAGATGCGGAAGGCGATCGATAATTTTGCGTCCTCCCGCCCCGTAGCAGACGAGAAAACTCCTATTAGTGGATAACCGGCAACCGCCAGGGCGAAACTCCAGGCCCATAAGTCCTTGTAGATCGGAACGTGTTTGCTGATGTACATTGTGCTGGAGGTTCACTAGTTAAACGGCAACAGCGATACCATGCCTTGTCGAGTTGAGACAACGGTTGGCACCGGCTCATCATACATGTTGGCTAAAGTTGCCGTTAAGCTTGATCCGGTAACACGCCGCGGTTCTCGGGCAACCGAATGCCCAAATGGAATTTGCGAGCCGGCTTCCGCGCCGTAGCGGTCGAGCTACTTCCACAAGTCCATGATCATGGACAATGGGCGTGGGCGGCTCGCGACACGGGGGTCTCTATATGAAGTGCGCAGCACCCGTCCATATGATTCGTCGACGGGCTTGATGATCGCGTTGCCGTCCGGATCGTAACCTTCAAGCACCTCCCATTTCGAGAATGGACTTGCGGCTGCGAGTGCAGTGACGCTTTCGTATGTCGGGAACCACAAATGCCCGCCGCCGGTGACGACGCCATTTTCATATCTGCCGCCGCCGACAGGGTCGAATACGAACCGATCGCCATCCTGGACGGACCGATCCCGGTAAACATCGAAACGATAATCGGGCACGCTCATCCGGAACAATCCGCCCGGCTTCAGCACGGTATGGATGTGCGCAAAAATCTGCGGCAGTTTCTCGTACGCTACGTGTTCAAAGACATCCTCGGATTGATAAATATCGATGCATTCCCTTAGCGGCATCGGCTGCGTCACATCGTGGTTGATGTTGCGAGGTGACGGGCTGTAGGGCGTCAGTCCGATATGCGTATCGAACTGAGGGAGATTGCGTGTCAGCCGCCCCGCGTAGAGCTTGCCGCACGATCGCGCATCGTCCCAGGTGGCGATACGAAACCCGAAGGTTGCCAGGCGCCGTTCGACCTCGTCGGCAATTTTTCCATACATGTGCGTATCTCCAAAAAAACCAATCGTCTGACAAAGGCTCGCCTCCCACGAAGGAGCCTCAAGGGCCGGCTATGACAAGAAATTCCTGCAGGTGTTCAGAGCAAGCATACCAAAAATTCGTTGGCACACAGAGGATTCCCAGCCATCAAAACACAACGTCGCTATTGGCCGTGAAGTCAATGGGCGGCTAGGCCAGTTCGACAAACCGCTCGAATTGGCGCTGCTTGCTGTATTCTTCACGAATCGCGCGGTTGCCGGCCCAGCCGATCCTGTCCCAGCTCCCATCGTCCAGCCGCTGCTCGATTCTTTTGGAGACGTCTTGCGGCTGCTCATAGACAATCATGGTTTCGCCATCGCGCATCGGCCCGGGGTAGTTACCGGAGTCGGAAACCAGCAGAGCTCCAGCGCCCATCGTTTCGAAACAGCGCATGTTGCCACGATCCGGGCCTGCCATGTCGATCGAGGCATTGATCACGACCTTGGCCCTTCCAAGCTCTGCATACATGGCGCGACCGAATACGGGAGGCGCGCTGACTTTGCGGATCGCAGGCGGGCGGCGCACCGCGCTCAGCGGACCGAACCAGCCAAGCGGCGTCTCTGCGAGCGGCGTATAGCGTGACAAATGCAAATGAAAGACAATGTGGCGGCGGCCGGCAAGACGAGCCACCGTCTCCAGGATCTCCCGCCGACGCTGGTGGTGGCGACTATAGCCGCCGAAGAACAGGACATCGATGTCTCTGTTCCGATTCGCAGCCACTCTATCGAGTTCCGGGTCGTGAGCCGGAAAGAAGTCCGCCGTCCTGGCGCCCCGCTCTTCCCATATCTGCCGCATGGACGGAAAGTTGCAAAGCACGAGGTCATAACCGGAAAAGTCGATCTTGCCTGGTGCGGCGCGCCAGGCAATCTTTCGTTTCACGTGCCCAGGCAAGCGGCGCACAAAAGCGGCACCGTAACGAAATGGGTCGAGATTGTAGAAGACGTCCGTCTTGTGATGTTCGATCTGGGCAAGAAGGATGTCGTCCAATGGCGTGTCTTCGCCAAGCCCGTTTTCGCGTGCCCACGCCCGCTGCAGCGATTCGTCGTCGCCGTTCGTAAAGAATGCCTCCGGATGACGGTCGAGCACCGGCAAAAGGATGTGCGCGGCGCCGTAGCGATCGTTCAGAAATACGTCCTTCTGCTGCTCGAATCCGCTGGCGCTGCCGACGAGATCGGCCAGCCGCGGTTGATAGACAGGATTGATTCCGGAATTTTGAAAAAGTCGCATGGCCTCGTTCTTGCTCGCAGCTAGTCTGCGGGTCTTATGGCGCTGATGACGAAACCTGAACAGAAGATGCGCCAGTTCAAGGCCGCACAAAGGTTCTCGAATAGAGCGACGGAAAGATAGGCAGGCAGAAAGAAAGCGAAGTAATCGCTGGCACGGTAGAATGGCATAACGTCGATCTTCTCGAATCCTTGCTGGCGAAACACCTTTGCCATATCCGAGGGCGAGCAATGGTCGAAAAAGGCCGGATACCCGGTAACGCCCACCGCCGACGGTCGGAGGTATGGAATCAGCCATTTTTGCATGACTGGCCCGACGAGCCGCAGCGCGATCGAATAAGGATGCCATTTTGAGGGCATGTAGTGGTGCATCGCACCGCCTGGCCGCAATGCGGAAAACATCGAGCCCGATGCGGCTTTGTTGTCCGGCACGTGTTCCATCAACGTGATGGAAATAAGCATATCTGCCTCGACATTGACTGGCTGCTCGATCGACTGGACGATAAATCGATCGTAGACGGTATAGCAGTCAGGCCTCTCCTCGATATCCAGGCCAATATAGCTAAAGCCGTGACCGCGCTGCAGAAGTGGCCGGTCGATCCCGCCGACCTCCAGGATTGCCGAAGGCCTGAGCCGTGCAATGTCGTCGGCGATACGGCGCTCGAGCTCCGCTTTGTAGGACGGGGCGCCGAAAACCCTGGGCAAGCGGCGTTCGAGCCAGGCGGCGGCGCACCTGTTCCAACCGATAAACCTCTTGAGAACCACCGCACCACCCTTCGTGCCAACTGTTTGATTGGGAGACAGCATCTACATTGCTATCCTTAGATTCATGCCATTACCCGTTCGCTCATCTCTGCCTGCAGACTTACCGCTCTCGTCGCCCGGTCGCAAAATGCCAAGTGAAGAGCATAGCTGACGGCAGTTGCCAGACCATACCAGACCATGACGGTTGCTGGACTGCCCGGATCCACCCACCAGACCCAGCCGAAGACACACAGCGTAAAGACAAACCTGCTCAGTTCCCAGGTGAACTGAAGCGATTGGCGATCGACAACGACAAGAGTCATGGTCACCGCGATTGCCACAAAACGCATATATGCGATCGGAAATCCGATGGCACACAGTTTTCCGGCTAGTGCCCAGTCTGTTCCAAAGATGAGGGGAACCACCTTCGCCGAGAGCAGCATTCCCAAAATCGTTGGCAAAAGGCCGACGGCGAGCAAGTAGAGGAGCGAACGTCGAAATGCGCGATTCAAGCTCCTTTTGTCAGAGCGATAGAGCGTAGAGAATTCCCCTGTAAAGACTTGCGAGATCGCCATCGCGATGATCCCGACGGGCATCAAAATGAACCGCTCTACAAGTGCGTACTGTCCAGCAACTGTGAGGTCGAATAGGGCGAAAAAGGCAAACGGCACAATAGCTGCGCTGAGCGCAGATAGAAGGGCTCCCGGGAACGTGAGAAACCCGAACTTTTGGAAGCGAATTGCCGTAATTTTCATTACAGGAAAGGAGGCAGGAGAGATCAACGTTCGCCAGAGCTTGCCGCTACCAAGGAGGATAGAAATACTTCCGACGACTCTTCCGAACGTGTCGGCCAGAACCAGGCCAACTCCTACGAAAGACAGAACGGCACATCCAAGGGCACCGACCGAGAAACCCACCGATTGAGAGATCTTCGAACGTGCACTGAGGCGGTAGTCACGTTCGCGGATCGGCAAATAGCTGAGCATCTGATAGATTCCCGCGATTGCCATCGCGGCCGGCAAGAAGAAGAGAACGCCCTTCAAAGATGATGCGACGCCTGGCATCCACAAGTCGACGATGCCGGCGACGAAAAATGCAATGATGCTGGTCAACATGCAGAGCCGAAATGTTAATTTCAGCAGGTTCTCCAAAATTGGCCCCGGTCTCGCGCTTAGGATCGCCAATTCGTAACGGAAGGCGACAAAGATGACCGCTACGTTCAGTATGGAAACATAGATCTGATAGCGACCGAATGCTTCCGCATCGTAGAGTCGTGTCAGCGCGGGCAGAACAGCAACTGCAATGATCTGCGCAATTACCGAGCCCGACAGGACCGTCAAGATGCTTCGAAACATTCGGCCTTGCCAGGTTTAGAGGAAGCGACTGATTGCACTAGCAGGACCGCCCCGCTGCAAGTGACGAGAAGCCACGTGACTAGCTTCCTCGCCCAGGAAGACAGCACTCATCCTCGCCTAACCTCGCCGCGCGAAAACGAACTGCCGGATTTTCCGCGCCGGCTTTGCGACAAGCGCGTAGTCGACGGGGCCGGATCCGAGCCAACGGCGCCTGGCACGCAACGCTTCGAGGTTGTGCCCGATATGCGAACGGAAGCTCCTTGTGCTGGCGCCTCCGACCATCATGTCGACGAGGACCTGATCGATTGTCGCGATCCTGAATCCATGAAGCTCGACGGCCCTCAGCATCCAGTCGTAGTCCGAGGAGACTTTGAGCGTCAGATCGAACGGCCCGTTCTTTTCGGCAACGGCGCGGCGGACATAGAAGGTCGGGTGGGCAGGCATCCAGCCGGAGCGGAACCCGTCACTGGGCCTTGGCTCCGCCCGCCAGCGGCGAACCACACGCTTGCTTTGGTGATTGTCGACGAAGTCGAGGTGGCCGTGGACAATATCGCTTTCAGCAAGCGCCTCGCTGATCTTGCCGAGCACGGAAGCGTCGTGAAATGCGTCGTCCGCGTTAAGGGCTCCGATCGCCTCCCCCGTGCAAAGCGCCAGCCCCTTGTTCAACGCGTCATACATGCCGCGGTCGGGCTCGCTGATGACCTGCAATCCTTGCCCAGCATAAGATCGGACAATCGCGAGCGTCTCGTCGGTCGAGGCACCGTCGACGACGATCAGTTCCTTGTTCTCGTGATCCTGGGCAAAGAAACTGTCGAGCGTATGACGGATTGTTGCCGCCGAATTCCAGCAGACCGTTAGAACGGAAATCTTCATGTTCGCGGGACTTTTCGCAGCTACTGGGCCGCCTTGCGGTTGTGCTCTTCGTCAAGCCGGCGATGCTCGTATTCGCGCGCCACCACCTTGAGGTCGGATTGAACCATCTCGCGCACCATCTCATCAAGCGACGTCGTCGCCTTCCAGCCGAGGACCCGCTCCGCCTTCGAAGGATCACCGAGCAGCAGGTCGACCTCGGTGGGCCTGAAGTAGCGTGGATCGACCTCGACCAATATCTTGCCGGACTTGGTATCGACGCCCTTTTCGGCGACGCCCGAACCGTTCCACTGAATGCGGACCCCAACCTCGGCGAAGGCGAGTTCGACAAACTTTCGAACCGAATTCTTGACCCCTGTGGCCAGCACATAGTCGTCCGGGGTTTCCTGCTGGAGGATCCTCCACATGCCTTCGACATAGTCGCGCGCATGCCCCCAATCGCGCTCGGCTGAAAGATTGCCGAGATAGAGCTTGTCCTGAAGGCCGAGGCTGATGGCAGCGGCAGCTCGCGTGATCTTGCGGGTCACGAATGTCTCGCCCCGCATCGGGCTTTCATGGTTGAACAGAATTCCGTTGGAAGCGTGAATGCCATAGGCTTCGCGGTAGTTCACCGTGATCCAGTAGCCATAGATCTTTGCGGCCGCGTAGGGAGAACGAGGATAAAAAGGCGTCGTTTCCTTCTGCGGAACTTCCTGCACCTTGCCATAGAGCTCGGAGGTCGATGCCTGATAGAAACGCGTCTTCTTTGTCAGCCCAAGCAGCCGGATGGCTTCCAGAAGGCGCAATGTGCCGATCGCGTCGGCATTCGCCGTATATTCCGCGGTCTCGAAGCTCACCTGGACGTGCGATTGAGCGGCGAGATTGTAGATTTCGTCCGGCTGCACTTCCTGGATTATGCGGATCAGGTTCGTCGCATCGGTCATGTCGCCGTAGTGCAGCGAAAAATTGACCCCGGTTTCATGCGGATCTTGATACAGATGATCGATACGGCCCGTATTGAACGACGACGACCGGCGCTTGATGCCGTGGACTGCGTATCCTTTGGCTAGCAGGAGGTCGGCGAGGTAAGCACCATCCTGGCCGGTGATGCCTGTAATTAGCGCGGTTTTTCGGCTCATTTCATACCCTTCGGCAGCTTAAGAAACATGACCGCCAAGCATTATCCTGGCGCAGTGTTCGACAGATAAATTTCGATGGAGGCAAACTTCATCACGGTCTCTATCGAGATCCGAACCCACTTAGCAGAGTTTTCAACGTTCTCAACACGATGACGAAATCAAGCCACGGCGAGAAATTCTTGATGTAGTAGAAATCATAGTGCAGCTTCTCGGTCTCATCGTCGTCTTCCGACACATATCCCTGATTCACCTGCGCCCATCCAGAGATACCAGGGCGCACGATATTTCGGTAGCGATAGAACGGCAACGCCACCGAATAGTGAGACGACAACACTGTCGCCTCAGGGCGAGGCCCAATCCAGCTCATTTCCGAACGAACGATGTTTATCAACTGCGGCAGTTCGTCAATTCTGCTTCGGCGCAGGAAGCGGCCGAGCCGGGTAACCCTGCTGTCACCCGGCTTGGTGACGGCGAGACTGCGAACGTTTGCCGCCTCTGGTTCACTGACGGTCATCGTCCGGAACTTGTAGACCGTGAAGGATTTTCCGCCGAAACCGAGGCGCTCCTGGCGAAAAATGGCGGGCCCGGGAGATTCCAGCCTGATCATCAGCGCGATCAACAACAGCAAGGGCGCCAGCACAATCAACGCCAACAGCGCACAGCCCCAGTCGATCGCCTGTTTGATTTTGATATAGGCCTGGTTGGGATTAATTGAGCCCAGCGTGTTCTCGGATAGATGCTCGATTTCGACGCGACCGGTCAGCGATTCGGTGATTTGCTTGACATGGTAGACCGGAACTCCTGCAAGCGCCCGGTCGGCTATGTAGCGCTCCCAATCGTCGGACAGATCGGCGCGCAGATCGGCAACGACGCCGTTGACGCGTTCAATGATCATGTCAGGGGAAACAAGCCAATGCCAGTTCACCCCGCCTATCTCCTCTAGGCGACCAACGGCACCGCCTGGAACCACAGCAAGACTGTAAGGGTCAAGGCGCCGGCTTATGATGGTCAAGACAAAGTACCAGAGAATTGACAACGTCAAGCTGCTGGCCGCCTGGAAGCCGCTATATTCAATTCTGGCTAAGAAAATGACTAAATAAACAATCCCGTAAGAAAAAGCAAATGTCGGAAATATGTAGCCCGAGGCCGCGATGCCCGGGAAATTACCTATACGTCGAAAAGCAAAATAACCTATTGTATGCGCGATAACGCCTGCCAAAATGGTAATCTGCAGGTTTGAATAATATAGAATTGATGGATCAAATAAAATCCTGACAAGAACAGGGAGCATGATTGCAAAAGCCAAACCGCCCAGGAGTTGAAACCTGACCCTGTGCACGAGGTGGCGCTGTCTTGGCCGATTCATCATCACTATATTCAAGTTCAAAATCTCTGTTGCGAGTTACTGGATTCTTAGTCTCTTCAAATGCTTTTAGCCTGCTTACCTTGTTCTCTGCAGGAACGTTTAACCCCGAAGATTCGAATTCCAGTAGGCTCTTGCTGGACGTTCACCTGACAGGATGCCGCTCTCGGCCAACGCTCGAATAGGCTATGCCTTCCTTCACGACGTCCTCGCCGCGGTAGACGTTTCGCAGATCAACCATCACCGGCGTCGCCATGACTGCACGAAGCCGCTTCAGATCCAGCGACCGAAACGCGTTCCACTCGGTGACGATGACGATCGCATGCGCGCCGTCGGCCACCGCGTAGGCGCTTTCCCCGAATTCAATGCCCTCTATCATCTTGCGCGCCTGCTCCATGCCGACCGGATCATAGGCCTTGATCGAAGCGCCTGCGTCCTGGAGTGCCTGAATAATGGCCAATGAGGGGGCATCGCGCATGTCGTCGGTGTTCGGCTTGAAGGTCAGGCCAAGGATACCGATGGTCTTGCCGCGAACCGAGCCGCCGCAGGCCTCGACTACCTTGCGCGCCATCGCCCTTTTTCGCTGGTCGTTGATCGAGACCGTTGTTTCAATCAGCCGCACGGGGCTTGCCGCGTCCTGCGCGGTCTTGACCAGTGCCAGCGTATCTTTCGGGAAACAGGAACCGCCATAGCCCGGCCCGGCATGAAGAAACTTTGCGCCGATGCGGTTGTCCATGCCGATGCCGCGCGCGACATCCTGCACATCGGCCCCCAACCGCTCGCAGAGATCGGCTATTTCGTTGATGAAGGTGATCTTCATGGCCAGAAATGCGTTGCCGGCATATTTGGTAAGCTCAGCCGTACGCCGGCTCGTATAGAATATCGGCGCGACATTCAACGAGAGTGGACGGTAGATCTCGCCCATGACCGCCTTGGCCCTTTCGGCCTCGGTCCCGACAATGATGCGGTCGGGCCGCTTGAAATCCTCGATGGCCGATCCTTCGCGAAGAAATTCCGGATTCGAGACCACCGCAAAATCGGCGGCGGGATTTTGCTCGCAAATGATCCGTTCCACCTCATCGCCGGTACCGACGGGGACGGTCGATTTCGTCACCACGACCGTAAACCCCTTGAGCGCGCGACCAACTTCGGCGGCCGCATCGTAGACGAAGGACAGATCGGCGTGCCCATCGCCACGCCGTGACGGCGTGCCGACGGCTATGAAGACGACATCCGATTGAGAAACGGCATCGGCCAGATTGTCGTCGAAACGCAAGCGACCTTGCGCGGTATTCGTGGTGACGAGGTCGTCGAGCCCTGGCTCGTAGATCGGTATCTTGCCAAGTTTGAGCATGGCAAGCTTTTCCGCATCCCGGTCGACGCAGCAGACCTGATGGCCAAAGTCGGCGAAGCAGGCGCCCGAGACGAGCCCTACATAGCCGGCACCAATCATTGTTATCCGCATATCGCGTACTCTCATCAGCGCCGACGAGACGATCTCGTCAGACAGCGCCTAGTCCCACCGAAGAACGGCTACCGCACTCCCGGGTGAAAACCCGAGAGCCGATCCTACAACAATTTGCATCGCCTCGCCGCACCTCGATGCTTACGACTATGCGATGGCGACGAGATCCCTGGTATCAAGGTCGACAGGTATCTCGCCATTCATGATCGCAATCAGAACCCGAGCCCTTCCGGCTGGATCGAGCCGGTCAAGACGACCGATCATTTCCGCGAACGGGCCGGAAAGGATCCGAACCGAAGCACCGGCTGCGAGGCCGCCACTGAAGTCGAGCAGGCCATGCCTGCCGGTCAATGCAATGAAGCGCTCTACCAGACCGGAGGGGACAGGCAAAGGCCGGTCCCCTTGCATGACGAGGGAGCGCACACCGAACGTTCCGTTGATCGAGCGCCAACGTTGCAGCGCGACGTCAAGGGCGATGAACATATAACCCGGGAAATAAGCTGCGGACCGTGTTTCGAGCCGCCGGGCATGACGCACGGTTTTCTCGCAGCGAGGCACAAAGGGCTCGAATCCCTGGATCCGGAGATGCCGCTCTGCGACATGCTCCTTCCCGGGAAAGACGCAGGCCGCATACCAGCGCGTTGCCGGCGCGGCGGTCGGCTCAGGCGACAGGGCTGTTGCCTTGCTCGTTGTTTTTTCCGCGCTACTCACGTGTCTTCCTTCGGCGGTCGGCGGCATGATCTCAGGTCAACGGTTACGACAGTGTGTGGATACCAGCAAGCAACCAAGCCACTAGAGTCAAGGCGGTTGGGTTAAGAATTTCCTAAACATTGTCCAGAAATTTAGCTGTGCCTAAATAATCATCGAGCCGCTTTCTTTTTCAGCTGGCTGAGTTGCTATGTCGAGCAATTTATTTCCATACGTAGGTGCTTGGTTACGCTGGTCGTGACGAATCGCCCGTTGGTTCTGGTACTTAGTCCGTCGACTTGAAGCTAATGTGACGGACGGCGTCGCGCACAAGCCTGCCGCCAGCGACAAAGATCCTGCACGGCCACACCAACTACGGCGAAAAATCACTGTCGCGCAGAACAGGTTATCACCGCTCGACCGGCTTCACGAACGCTTCAACAGCGACCAGACAGCCGGCACCAGGCTCGCGGCCAGCGCAACCTTGATCAGATCACCGACGATAAAGGGCAACACCCCGAACTGCCAGGATTTTTCCGGGCCGATCAACAGCGCCAGCCAGGCAAAGCCCATTGCCATCATGACGATCTCGGCCACCAGCATGGCATTGAAGAGCTTGATAGGATGGCGATCCCAGCCGCGGTCGGCAGCCCAGCCGACGATCGCCGCCATGACGACGAAGCCGGCTAGATAACCGCCGGTCGAACCGAGCATGTAAGCGATGCCGATGCCCTTTTCGGGCGTGCTCTGGAAGACCGGAAGGCCCAACGCGCCCTCGGCCATGTAGAGAAGCAGCGTGGCGACGCCAAGGCGCATGCCAAAGGAGGCAGCGATCAGGAAGACGGCGAGCGTCTGCATCGAGATGTCTACCGGTCCGAGCATGACCTTGGTCTTGGCAGACAAGATCAGCAGCAACGTTCCGGCGATCGCCAGCAAAAGCTGTCCTGCCAGCCGGGCCGCGCCCTTTTCAGGCAAAGCGAGAGAAATGAGCGGACGCATCGTCGTTGCAATTGCCATGGTCTTCCCCGTTCCGGATTGCCGCCGAACGCGGCCTTGCGTTTTCCTATATTGGCTTCCGTGCTATGCGGCAATCGGTTTTGCCCTCGCCCCAAAAAAGGTCGCGACGTTCGCATGGCGCTGAAATTCGATACACGCTTCGATCCGGCCTATGGCCAGGGCGTAGCCGTTGCGCCTGGTATTCAACGCGTCACCGCCAGGAACCCAAGCCCGTTCACCTTTCACGGAACCAACAGCTATATCGTCGGGCGCGAGACGCTGGCGGTGATCGATCCCGGACCGGATGACGAGGCACATCTTCGAACACTGCTCGAAGCGATCGGGACCAAGCCGGTCAGCCATATCTTCATCAGCCACACGCATCGCGACCATTCGCCGCTGGCGGCGCGGTTAAAGCAGCATACCGGTGCGGTGGTTCTGGCGGAGGGCCGGCATCGCCCGGCGCGGCCGTTGCGCACCGGCGAGGTCAATCCACTCGATGCCAGCGCCGACACCGACTTTGTTCCTGATATCGCGCTGCCGGACGATATGGTGATCGACGGCGACGGCTGGGCGATCCGGACGGTGCTGACGCCCGGCCATACCGCCAATCACGCGGCCTTCGCGCTGGAGGGAACCGGCATCCTTTTCTCGGCCGATCACGTCATGGCGTGGGCAACCACGATCGTCGCGCCGCCGGATGGCGCGATGGCCGAGTACATGACATCGCTCGATCGGCTGATCGAACGTGACGACCGGCTGCTGCTGCCCGGTCATGGTGGGCCGGTGACCGAGCCGCGCAGCTTCATGCGCGGATTGAAAACGCATCGAAAAATGCGCGAACGCGCAATTCTGGAGCGGATCAACAACGGCGACCGGACAATCAAGGACATGGTGGACGCGATCTATCGAGACACCGACCCGCGCCTGCATGGCGCGGCCGGCCTGTCGGTGCTTGCTCATCTGGAAGACCTGGTGGCGCGCGGCCTGGTCCACACCGATGGCGCGCCGGCTATCGACGGCATCTATTCGCCGGCAACGTAGCACACTTCGGATATCATTCCGCCGGCGCCACGCCCACCTGGCCGGCGACTTCCTGGTCGAGTTCGGAAAGGAAATCGGTGATGCGCGCTGCATTGTCGCCAAGGTCGTAGCGGCCGTAACGCGAGGCCGAGCGCATATCGACGATGACCGCATCGCCGTCATCGGTCACGCGGACGGCGACATCGGCGGGAAGACCAAGCAGCAAGCTCTTGGCCAGCGCATCGACCGTCACGTCGCTTTGCCCTGCTGCGTCTGGAAACGGCGCCGTGAGCTGCCAGCCGCGCCGATCGAGCACCGTTTTGACCGCCTCCAGAACGCGATCGAAAGGCAAGGTGTAGCTGCGTCCGGTAACAAGCGGATAAGCTTCGATTTGCAGGCGCTGCTCGCCGGGTGTCGGCGGCAAAAGCTCGTTCATATCCTTTGTCCGGGTAGAAATATCGAGCGCCGGCGGGTCGTCGAAATCCGTCGAGATGTCGCGCAGCGGCGGATAGGTCGCCGCCCAATAGGCCCCGACAGCGTAAGGGATGAGCACCAGAAACGCCAGCAAGGCGCCGGCGGTCAGGTCTTGGCCGCCACGATCACCGAAGTTCCACAATCGCGCGAAGGCAAACCCGGCAAACAAAAGCGCAAACGCGGCCAGCAAGGCGACAATGCCAAGCACCCATAGAAAAGCTTGGGTCTCGACGAGGTCATAGCGATGGCCGATGAGAGCCGTCAGCAGCAGGACTGCCGAAAACGCGCCGGCGCGCCGCGACCAACCGGCAGCCCTCGACGTTTGTCGCTCGGGAATTCCCGTCATTTGGTTTCCGCGCTGCGCCAACCCGAACACAGGCATAGTGCCTTTCAGCGGCGGCTTGAAGACGCAAAGACGCCGCATCTCCGGTCAATCCGTCGGCAGGTGATAATCCCGGAACTGCTGGCGCAAGGTAATCTTCTGGATCTTGCCGGCAGCGGTGTGTGGGATTTCGCCGACAAAAGCGACGTCGTCCGGCATCCACCACTTCGCCACCTTGCCGTCCATGAAAGCGAGAATATCCGTCTTGGTCGGCTCCCTGCCCGGCTTGCGCACGACCACGAGCAAAGGCCGCTCGCCCCATTTCGAATGCGGAATGCCGATGGCGGCGGCCTCCGCCACATCGGGATGGCCGACCGCGAGGTTCTCGAGCTCGATGGTCGAGATCCATTCGCCGCCCGACTTGATCACGTCCTTGGCGCGGTCGGTGATCTGCATATAGCCTCCGGGGTCGATATGCGCGACGTCACCGGTATCGAACCAGCCGTCTTGATCGAACTGTTCGGATCCGATGCCGCCATAATAGGCGCGCGCGATGGCCGGCCCGCGGACCTTGAGCCGGCCGAAGGTCTTTCCGTCCCATGGCAGTTCGTTGCCGGCGTCGTCCGTCACCTTCATTTCGATGCCGAACGGTGTAAAGCCTTGTTTCTGCTGGACGCCGAGGCGGGCCTCGCCCTTCAGCCCGGCATAGTCCGGCTTCAGGGTGCACAGCGTGCCGAGCGGCGACATCTCGGTCATGCCCCAGGCGTGGACGACCTGGACGTCGTAATTGTCCTGGAATTTCATCGTGAGCGCGCGTGGACAGGACGCGCCGCCGATGACGACTTTCTGCAGATAGGGAAGTTTCTTGCCGGTCTCTTCCAGATGCTGAAGGAGCATCATCCACACCGTCGGCACGGCGGCACTGAAGGTCACCTGCTCGGTGTCGAGCAGCTCGTAGAGCGAAGCGCCATCCATCTTGCAGCCGGGCATGACCAGCTTGGCGCCAATCATCGGCGCGCTCTGGGCAAGGCCCCAGGCGTTGGCATGAAACATCGGCACGACCGGCAAAATGGTATCGCATGACGACAGGCCCATGGCGTCCGGCATCGCGGCGATCATGGCGTGCAGCACGTTCGAACGATGGCTGTAGAGGACGCCTTTCGGGTCGCCGGTGGTGCCAGAGGTGTAGCACATGCCGGCGGCGGTGTTTTCATCGAATGTCTTCCAGCCGAAGTTGCCGTCGGCTTCAGCAAGCCATTCTTCATAGGCGACGACCTTGGGAAGCGCAGTCTTGGGCAAATGCGCCTTGTCGGTCAGCACGATAACCCGCTTCAGCGATTTGACCGCGCCGGCGATCTTTTCGAGCAGCGGCAGGAAGGTCAGGTCGACGAAGATCGCCTTATCCTCGGCATTGTTCATGATCCAGGTGATCTGCTCGGGAAAGAGCCGCGGGTTGAGCGTGTGATAGATGGCACCGACACCCATGATGCCGTACCAGGCCTCGATGTGGCGCGCGGTGTTCCAGGCCAGGGTCGCGATGCGGTCGCCAAGCCCGAAACCGTCACGTTCGAGCCGCTCGGCGACCTTCAGGGCACGATCATGGATTTCGGCATATGTGCTGCGCACGATCGGCCCCTCGATCGAACGCGACACGATTTCGCGGCTGCCGTGCTGCCTCTCGGCATTGTCGATCAGCTTATGGCAAAGCAGCGGCCATTCCTGCATCAGCCCGAGCATCTTGTTCCTCCCGTTATTTTTTCGCCATTGTGGGACGAACCGGCGGATTGTCCAGCCAGGATCGGGCTGGAGCGGGGCATGGAGCCAATTGAGGCCGAATTCGCCACAATCCGGCCATGCTCGGCGTTAACGTTGATTAACGGCGGGGCGCGATTGGCGAATGAAAGAGGTTCGCATGGACGCGCAGCTCGACGACAAAGCCCTCGAAAATACGCTTGCCGAAAGCCTGGCCGATCTGGTGGCGGCCGACGTGGCGCCGGCCGATCTGGTTCCCGGCGCCAAAACCGTTTCCGAAGATGAATTCGTCGAGGTCGTTGGCGGCGCTCTCGAGGCGGTCGGCGGCACACTCTTGTTCAAGATGTGCGTCGAGAACGAGGGCGAAGCCCAGCACGTCGCCGCCGCATCGGTCGGCGATGCCGGCAATCGCCAGTTCCTGCTGCTCACCTTGCCGACCAGCGGTGGTGCGCTGAAGGTCGAGACCACCTCGAAAAGCACCAACCCGGTGGCCGGGATTGCCGCCGCCTATGCCGGGCTGATGGACGCATTCCAGGCCGCCGCCTAATTCTAGGCGAGGTATCGGAGGAAAGCGCGAGACTTGCCCCCGTGGGGCGATGCCCGCCTGGTGGCAGGCAGCTATTGCGCAAGGCTCTTGCCAGACACATCTTGGGGTAGAGGCAAGGAGATCCGATATGGACCAGATCGCAAACCCGTCACCCGGCTTTCAGCAGAATCCGCGCAAGGTCATCACAGTCGAGCCTTACAAGGGCACCGTGACGGTGCGCGCCGGCGATGTCGTCATCGCTTCGTCCAACAAGGTCAAAGTGCTGACCGAATCGCCCTACCCCCCGGTTTTCTACATTCCGTTCGGCGACATCGACTTCAAGCAGCTTGGCAAGACCGAACACTCGACCCATTGCCCCTATAAGGGCGATGCCAGCTATTGGAGCGCGCTGCCCGCCGGCGATGCAGGCAAGGATGCGATGTGGGCCTATGAGCGGCCGTTCGACGAGATGGCCGATATCCGCGACCACGGCGCGTTCTATCCGAACAAGGTGACCATCGAGGCCACGCCCGACTGATCAGTCGGTGGTGCCTTCATCGCCGACGCCGTCGGCATCGTCGAGACGCACGAAGGTGAGGCCCTTGGCCTTCAGCGCCAGAAGTCCCTGCACCACGCCTTCGCCGGCCGCATGGGTCGGCTGGTTGATGTGAGCGATGATGACGTCGCCGTCCTTCGCCGCGGCAATGCGCCGGGCGGTCTCGTTTGCGCCGAGCAATGAGCCGCCATCGCCGTTGATTGAGAATCCGGCGATCTTGAAACCAAGCTTGCGTATCATCGCGATTGCCGACGGGCTGTATTCGGCGGTTGCGCCGCGAAACCATTTCGGCGCCGGTTCGCCGGTCACGGCAAGAGCGGCAGCACCCGATTCGACCTCGGCCAGCACGGCCTCCGGGCTGCCGGCACTGCGAATGCCGTAGATCTTTTGCGGCGTGTCGACAGTCGGGATATGGCGGCCGCCATGGTTTTCCAATTCAAACAGTTCGGGATGCGCCCGCATGATCTCGACGGCGGCGGCGTTGTGCTTCAGCCAGATGCCGGTGACGAAAATGGTGGCAGGAATCTTGTTTTCCACCAGCGCCGAGAGAATCCGTGTGTCGGTCCTTCCGCCGCACGCATCGAGCGTCAGCGCGACGCGGCCGCCGCCCGCCTCGGTCTTGATGTGCAGCGTCGGTGCGACGAGCAACTGGGCGTTGCCAGGAGAAACAGCCCACAGCGATATCGCAATGGCGCAAAAATACTTTTGGAACGGGCGCATCGATTATTTCCAGGTCGGCCGGATCAAAGTTGAAGCGGCGACCCCAAGACCGCCATCAAGGCGGAAATCGGGACGATGCCCCTGCAAAAGCGTCGGCAGCGGCAATTTGACCGCCGGCCTGACCTTTGGCAAGCGCGAGGTCACAATGCGTGCTCCACGTCCTTAACCTTACGTGAAAGGATCGCGAGCACTGCGTCGACCACCGCTTTGACCTCAAGTCGCCAGACGCAGCAAGCCTTGCTCGGATCGGGTCGGCGGCACAGGTCCCTGGCTATGCACTCGCAAGGCATGGAGGGCCGCGGCGTAACACTGGCCACGCCGACAGGCCCCCAGACGGCCGGGTCGGTCAGGCCGAACAGGCCGACAACCGGCGTTCCGACGGCGGCGGCCATGTGCATCGGGCCACTCTCGTTTCCCAGAAACAGGCGTGCCTGGCCGAGGACCGCCAGCAGCGTTGCCAGCGACAGCGCCCCGACCACGTTGACGACCGGCGAAGCGGCCTTGGCGACGATGCGCTCGGCAGATGCCCGTTCATCGGGGCCGCCGACAAGCAGGAAGTCCAACCCGGTCTGCCGCGAGATCTCGTCGATCGCCAGCGCAAAACGTTCCGGCAGCCATTGCCGCCCCCGGAAGCTCGCTCCTGCATGAACGGCTATGAAGGCGTTACGCCGGAGATGATGCCGGTCGAGAAGCGCCAATGCTCTGGCGGTCTCCAGCGGCAGCGGCTCAATCGTTGGGACCGGCGCACGCAACTCCACGCCAAGCGCCTCAAGCGGCGAAAGATAGCGGTAGAGATAATGCTGGCCACCAAAGCCAAACGGCTTGGCTAGGACGTTGGCGGGCTGGCGTTCCAGCCAGCGCAACGGTTTTTCGGGAGGATCATATCCGACGCGGGTCTTGGCGTTGACGAGCCTGACGATGATGCGTGAGGTTTTGGAATCGGCCAGGTCGATGGTCAGGTCAAACCGGAACCGGCGCAGAGCGCGCACCATCGCGTAAAGCTCGCGACCACGCTGCACAGGGGTGCCACGCATCCGTACGCGCCGGAACGCCACCACGTCCGAGGCGATGCCATGAGCCAACAGGAAACTGGCAAAGTTCGCCTCGCAAAGGAACACTATCCTGGCCTTTGGATATTGGAGGCGCAGGTTTCTGGCGAGCGCGGAAGCGAGGACAAGATCGCCGATGAATTTCGTCTGGAGGATGAGAATCGAGCGGACGTGCGTGGGCGGGTTCTGCAACATCTGTTTCTGGCACCGGGGCGGGTTCGGGGGCCGGAAACTGGGCAGAAACGATGTCGGGATTTGGAGCCGACAGACGCACGTTCACGTGAATTCGGTTACAAATTGGTAAGGTCAGATGCCGGTGGACTCCAACTCCTATCCGCGGCCGTTCTTTGCAGCCTGCACCGCCGCTTGCGCGGCGGCCAGCCTGGCGATCGGCACCCGGTATGGCGAGCACGAGACGTAGTCGAGGCCGACCTTTTCGCAGAAATGGATCGAGGCCGGGTCGCCGCCATGCTCGCCGCAAATACCGAGCTTGATGTCGGGCCGCGTCGCCCTGCCCTTTTCGGCCGCCATCCGCACCAGCTCGCCGACACCCTCTATGTCGAGCGACACGAACGGATCCTGCTCGATGATGCCTTTTTGCCGGTAGGTCTCGAGGAACGAGGCCGCGTCGTCGCGCGAGATACCGAAGGTGGTCTGGGTCAAATCGTTGGTGCCGAAGGAGAAGAATTCGGCCGCCTCGGCGATGATTTGGGCGCGGATCGCGGCACGCGGCAGTTCGATCATCGTGCCGGTCAGATAGTCGATCCTGACACCGGTCTCCTCCATTACGCTTTTGGCGACCGCATCGATGCGTGCCTTGACGAAGTCGAGCTCCTTCACCAGCCCGACCAGCGGCACCATGATTTCGGGGACCACCAGCGCGCCGGCCTTCCTGCCGGCCTCCACGGCCGCCTCGAAAATGGCTCGTGCCTGCATCTCGGCGATTTCGGGATATGAGACGGCAAGCCGGCAGCCGCGATGGCCGAGCATCGGATTAAACTCGTGCAACGCTTCGGTGCGCCGCCGGAGCTTGTCCGGCGACACATTCATGGCGGCGGCGACCTTGGCCACCTCCTCCTCGGTCTTGGGCAGGAATTCGTGCAGCGGCGGATCGAGCAGGCGGATCGTCACCGGCAGCCCGGCCATGATCTCGAACAGTTCGAGGAAATCCGAGCGCTGCATCGGCAACAGCTTGGCCAGCGCCGTTCGCCGATCCTTTTCCGTATCGGCCAGGATCATCTCGCGCATGGCAACGATGCGGTCGCCGTCGAAGAACATGTGTTCGGTGCGGCAAAGACCGATGCCTTCGGCGCCGAAGGACCGCGCCATGCGCGCATCCAGCGGCGTCTCGGCATTGGTGCGCACCTTCATGCGGCGCGCGCCGTCGGCCCACTCCATGATGGCGGCGAAATCGCCCGAGAGTTCCGGCTGCAGCATCGGTACCGCGCCTTTCAGCACCTGGCCGTTGCCGCCGTCGATGGTGATGATATCGCCCTTGCGGAACGTCGATCCCATCGCCATCAGCGTGCCGGCCTTGTAGTCGACGCGCAGCGAGCCTGCGCCCGAAACGCAAGGCTTACCCATGCCGCGCGCCACAACAGCGGCGTGGCTGGTCATGCCGCCGCGCGTCGTCAGGATGCCTTCGGCCGCATGCATGCCATGGATGTCTTCGGGGCTGGTCTCGATGCGCACCAGGATCGCCTTGCGGCCTTGTGTCTTGGCCTCCTCGGCGTCGTTCGAGGAAAACACGATTTCGCCGGTGGCAGCACCCGGCGAGGCCGGCAGGCCGACGCCGATGATATCGCGCGCCGCCTTCGGATCGATCGTGGGATGCAGCAACTGGTCGAGCGAGGCCGGATCAATGCGGGCGACGGCCTCCTCCTTCGAGATCAGCCCGTCCCTGGCCATGTCGACGGCAATCTTCAGCGCTGCCTTGGCGGTGCGCTTGCCTGACCTGGTCTGCAGCATCCACAATTTGCCGCGTTCAATGGTGAATTCGAGATCCTGCATGTCGCGGTAGTGCTTTTCCAGGCGGTCGGAGATGCCGACGAAAGCCTGGAAGGCGTCAGGCATCAGCTTCTGCAGCGACGGCTTGTCGGAACCGGCGGCAATGCGCGCCGCCTCGGTGATGTTCTGCGGCGTACGGATGCCGGCAACGACATCCTCGCCCTGGGCGTTGACCAGGAACTCGCCATAAAGCTGCTTTTCGCCGGTCGACGGATTGCGGGTGAAGGCAACGCCGGTGGCCGAGGTGTCGCCCATATTGCCGAAGACCATGGCCTGGACATTGACCGCCGTGCCCCAGCTTTCGGGAATGTCGTGCAGGCGCCGATAGGTGATCGCGCGGTTGTTCATCCAGCTGGAAAACACCGCACCGATGGCGCCCCACAGCTGCTCGTTCGGATCCTGCGGAAACGGCTTGCCGAGCTCCTCCTCGACCTTGGCCTTGAAGAGCGCGATTACGCCTTGCCATTCGATGGCTGTTAGCTCGGTGTCGAGCTCATGGCCGAGCCCACCCTTCTGGTCTTCGAGGATCTCCTCGAAGACCTCATGGTCGAGGCCCATGACGACGTCGGAATACATCTGGATGAAACGGCGATAGCTGTCATAGGCAAAGCGCGGATCGCCTGAATCGGCGGCCAAGGCTTCGACCGTCTCGTCGTTGAGGCCGAGATTGAGCACGGTGTCCATCATGCCGGGCATGGAAGCGCGGGCACCGGAGCGCACCGACACCAAAAGCAGTTTCGACGGATCGCCGAAACGGCGCTCGGTCAGCCGACCGATGTGATCGAGGGCGACCGCCACATCCGCTTCCAGCGAGGCCGGATAGGCGTGGCCGTTGGCGTAATAGGCGTTGCAGACCTCGGTGGTGATGGTGAAGCCTGGCGGCACCGGCAGGCCCAGGCTGCACATTTCGGCAAGGTTGGCGCCCTTGCCGCCGAGCAGATTGCGGTCGCCGGCACGGCCTTCCGCGGCGCCGTCGCCAAAGGTGTACACCCATTTGGTCATGCTTGCTCCCCGGTTGCAGGAGATTGGAAATATTGGAATCGAGCGATATGATGCTGCAGTGCGAAAGGCAAGGCATCGACCAAGCCGGCCGGCCTCTACAATCGATTAAGGAAAAGCGGCGCCGAAAAGAGTTGCTTTTTGGAAAGCTTTGTCGTAGAACATAACGAGAACAAAAGTAGAGCGATGAGAATGACCGGAAAGCTAGATTATCTGGAAATGCCGGCGACGGGCGGAACGCTGGACAGCGTGAAGGCTTTCTACACGCGGCCTTCTCATTGTCGTTCACCGATTACGGGCCGACCTATTCAGCCTTTGCCGAAGGGCTGGACGGCGGTTTTCAGGCGGATGGCCAAGATGCGCCGGCCAAGCCGCTGCCCGTGCTCTATTCCGAAAGGCTGGAGGAAACATTAAGCGCCGTCGAAAATGCCGGCGGCACCATCGTCAAGCCGATCTTTTCATTCCCCGGCGGCAGCCAGTTCCAGCCGGCAATGAAATGGCGGTGTGGGGTGACTAGGTCAGTTCAAAGTGACGATTGCAAAACTGGTGAATCGGTCGCGCATAGTCGATATGTCGGCATTGAGCTTTCTCCCGGCTCGTCCTATAAGGCCGCGCGCACAGCGGGCACGCTCCGGCTGTTGGGGCGTCGCCAAGTGGTAAGGCATCGGTTTTTGGTACCGACATTCCCAGGTTCGAATCCTGGCGCCCCAGCCAGTTCTCCAATTCTGACGATCCCCCGAGTCGTAACCTCAGTTGCAGACATCTTGGTCGCGGACTGGTATCTGCGATATCTGTCCACAACAAATTGGTGTCTCCGGCAGAGGGCGCGATCCGGCTGGCATCTTAGTTTAATGTCGGCTCAATTGGCCGGCAGTCAAATGCATCTTGTGGAGAAAAGCAGTTTTTCTGCCACGGTTTGGCGTTCGATCTTATAGTTTGAGACTTTTATAATCCAAAACATCGGATTTTTTGTCGCTTTTCTTCAAATAAGTCAGCGCCTCCAACGCCTCTCTGGTAGCAACCGGCGCAATCATCAAACTAATTTTAATAAAATTCAATTTTTTTTAAACGGCAGCGATCATGTTATCTTGTGCTTTCAGCAACAAGTAGAATGTAGTATAAATATCAATAAGCATCTCTCGGAAAACAACCTAGGCATCTCTGAAGTTAAATTTGCTTTTATCGCACAATGTCGACTATCCGTAAGTATATTTTTCGCCGCAACGTGAGAATCCCGCCACCGATCAACCATTCTATCAGGGCGTGCAGGTATGTGATTTGGCGCTAATATACACCTTCTAGTAGGCAGGCATCCGCGGGGCGCTATCGAATCAAAATGAGGGATTATGGATGGCGACTCTCCATTACACGTCAGGTGGATCGGGAACGGACATTGCAAAAGCCGGATTCAATCTGGCTAGCGTGCAATATGTTGACCAGGTCAACGAGCTGCCGGAGGGCATGAAAGGCTTGGTCTACCTCGACGAGGCCAACGGAGTAACCCAATCCTTTATCGACAAGGTTACTCCTTTCCTCGGCAATCCGAACGTATTTGGGTTCTTCCTGGTTGACGAGCCGGATCCCACCGGCCAATGGGGTACCTACGCCTCTGCCGCAAATCTGAAGGCAGAATCCGACTGGATCCATGAGCATTTTCCAGGCGCCAAGACCTACATCACGATGATGAGCTTGGGGACGTCGGCGAATCCGGATTTCAGGGGCACGTACAATCCCGCCAATACGGGTATCGATTACTACGGCATAGATGTCTATCCGGTCCGCACGGATGGCCCGGTCGACTACAACATGATCGATAAGTTCGTTGCCGCCGCTCAGGCATCGGGCATCCCGACTAGCCAGATCGTTCCGGGCTACCAGGCGTTTGGAGGTGGCGAGTATAACACCGATATGGGTGGCAAATATGTGGTGCCCACCGCCGCCCAGATGGAAATCATGATGGAGCACTGGGCCAAGCTGGTTCCGTCACCCGCCTTCGACTACGCGTACGCCTGGGGTTCACAGCGAGGCGATACAGCGTTGGAGAGCTCTTCGGAACTGCAGGCCGTTTTCCGGGAACACAACCTTGCAACGACGGGGACCGCTCCGCCTCCCGTCGACACAAGCGACACCTTGTATGGCACCAGCGGCGACGATGTGTTTCACGGGGCCGGCGGCCACACGATGATCGGCTATGGCGGCAATGACACCTATTATGTCGATGACATCCGCGACAAGGAGATCGAGGCTGCGGGCGGCGGTACCGACAAAGCATTCGCCTCCGTAAGTCATGCGCTTGCGGCCGGATCGGAAATCGAACTTCTCGCCACCAACAGCCCGTCCGGCACCACGGCGATCAACCTGACCGGCAATGCGTTCGCCCAGACTATCCAGGGCAATGCCGGTGCCAATGTCATCAACGGCGCCGGTGGGGCCGATACGTTGGTCGGCTATGGCGGCAACGACACCTACTATGTAGACAATGCCGGCGACAGGGTGTTCGAGGCGGTGGGCGGTGGTACAGACAGGGTGTTCGCTACTGTAAGCCATACGCTTTCGGCCGGCTCGCAGATCGAGCTTCTTGCTACCAACCCGTCGGGCACATCGGCAATCAACCTCGCCGGCAATGAGTTCGCCCAGAGCATCGGGGGTAACGCCGGCGCCAATGTCATTAATGGCGGCGGTGGCGCCGATACGATGGTCGGCTATGGCGGCAACGACACCTACTATGTAGATAATGCCGGCGACAGAGTTTATGAGGCGGCGGGCGGCGGTACAGACAGGGTGTTCGCTGCTGTGAGCCATACGCTTTCGGCCGGCTCGCAGATTGAGCTTCTTGCTACCAACCCGTCGGGCACATCGGCAATCAACCTCACCGGCAATGAGTTCGCCCAGAGCATCGGGGGCAATGCCGGCGCCAATGTCATTAATGGCGGCGGTGGCGCTGATACGATGGTCGGCTATGGCGGCAACGATACCTACTATGTGGACAATGCCGGCGACAGAGTTTACGAGGCGGTCGGCGGCGGTACCGACAGGGTGTTCGCTGCTGTGAGCCATGCGCTTTCGGCCAGTTCACAGATCGAGCTTCTCGCCACCACCAGCCCGTCCGGTACGTCTGCAATCAACCTGACGGGCAACACCTTTGCCCAGACCATCCAGGGCAACGCCGGCGCGAACATCATCAACGGTGGCGGCGGTGCCGACATCTTGACCGGTAACGGGGGCAATGATGCATTCGTGTTCAACAGCGCTCTTGGGGCCGGCAATATCGACAGGATCACCGACTTCAACAAGCTCCAGGACAAGATCCAACTCGACGACGCGGTTTTTGCCGGCCTAAAGCTGGGTGGCCTTTCATCCGATGCTTTCTTCGCTGGCACGGCCGCGCATGACAGCTCCGACCATATCATCTACAACAGTTCAACCGGAGCGCTCTCTTTCGACAGCGACGGGATCGGCGGCGCAGCTCAAATACAGTTCGCCACGCTCTCTCCAGGTCTGTCGCTTGCAGCAGGTTCGTTCCTTGTGATCTGAAAGAGCCAGGACCGGCGGACCTTCGAGCCGGTCCGCCGCTCCTCCTTGTTCAAGCACCGGTTTGTTCCAAAGCAGGTGTCAGTTTCCGCCGGTTCCGACCCTACTCCGCCGCTCCGCGCTCAGCGCGATTGTTCAAGGCGATAAGGTTTTTGCCCGGGCCAGGCTGTTAGGCTGCTCATTGGGATATCTGGGTCCGATTTCCATGATTAGGACGGTCCCGGCAAGAAGACCAACTCACTGAAGATGTCATCCCAGTCGATATGGCCCCAGCCGAGCGGCATGTGCAGGTCGCCCAAACCTAGTGCTGCATCCTCTTGCAGGAGGTAGGTTCGATGGGGACGGGCGCCCCGAAGGAACCATGGACATGCAGGTGCCCTGCCACCGGCGCCATGGCCCGCAGCTGCTCGCGGAAGTTCAGGTCGCGATGGGTGGATTCAATATAGGCGTGACTGAAATCGATAAGCGCCACCAAGTTCGGATGGCCGACCGCCTTAACCGTCTGCGCCACCTCGGCCGGGGTCTACCGGCACTGACCCGGTTCCATGGCGAAGAGGTTCTCAAAGGCGATGATGATCACCGCCAGCTTGCGGGGCCACCGCGATGCTGGCTCTGCAGTGGCAGGAGCGTTTGGCGGTCGCCTCACCCCAGCTCTTGACCTTGTCCCTGCCCTTGAAGCGGATCACCAGACCCGATACCGCCTCGCAGAGCGCACGCCGCACATCCGAGTCGCCGGCTTTCGAGATCCGTCCCCGGACGTCAATCGTGGAGCCGGATTGCCAGCGCCGCGACAGCGAGCGTGCCGAGGCATGGTTGCACGGCTTCGACGGCCTGCCGATTGGCGGTGAGCCGAAGCCGATAAGCAACCAACTAAAGACCGAGTTCGAAAGCCGTCAGCGGTCGGTCCACCAACCGCTGGCGCGGGCGGCATCGAAGCACACTTTCCTAGGGTGGGGGCCTTTGAGCCCGGCTTTCAGAGCGGCAACGCCACGATTGTACTCTTTCGTTTTGTCATACTTCCCACCCTCAACAAGAAAGTCGCCAAAACGTCTGTCGTTATAGATCGATTGAGAGCAAAACAAATAAGCCGCCATCTGATATCCATAATCGAAGGCAACCGAGTTAGCGTGGGCGGCGGTTGGAACGAACGAGTTTGCGCAAATCACCATTGCCGCGACCGGCATCATGCCTACGCAAGCTAATTTCATTGTTGTTGCCCTCTCCCAAGACGCAACGAACTTGCCGAAGTTTTTGCCTTGGTGCAAGACCGTCATGAAATCGTCCTCGAAGGAGCTCGTGCTCCACATCCTTCTGTGCAAGCAGTCGCAGATATTAACCGGCCGTGGCGTCAATAGCTGGTGAAACTGGCAAGATGCGCCGGATGAGGCAATCAATTCGAACGCCGGAGGCCCTGCCTCTGCAGAATTTCCGGGTTTAAGTTTCATTGTTGCGGCGTGCTCGCAAAGCCCAAAAGACCGGTGAAGTTCGCAACACGTCAAATTCTCGGCGACACTCTGACGTTACGGCCCGCCTGTATGCACCCACGCAATGACGCAGATCTGTCTGGGTTCGGTCACTCGGGCCCGCGAGGCGAAGATTTCGGGATCGAGGCGCTTGGGCCACTGCGCGCCAGACAGAGCGATCCGATCCGTGTCATACTGTCAGAGGAAAGACACTAGCAATTTGGGGGCGGGCGGCAGATGAAAGAAGAGAACGACGTTCAGAAGTTGGTGCGCACGCTGCGTGCTCGAGCACCCGATGACGCGGCTGAATTGCTGGCCCGAGAATCTCCCGAGTTCATCCGGGACACACTAAAGTTGTTGCCGGACAGGCACGCCCGTAAGGTGGCGGAGCATTTGCCGCCGCATATGCGGCCTGTCAAGCCTGATGCCGGTGGCAAGGACCTTGCGATCCCCGAGTCGCTCGTCGAACTGATGGACCCGATTCCCGCCAGCGTTCCTGTCGGCACGACGATAGCCGCCGCGGTGGAGGCCGTCAGACGCACCCAGGTGCCGACCGAGCTCACTTATCTCTACGTCACGGAGGGCGGCGATAAGCTGGTTGGCCTGGTGGTCCTGCGCGATCTGATGCTGAGCGAAGCGGACGCGATGGTCGATCAGATCATGCTGCCCAGGCCGTTCGCCCTTAACGTCGATCTCTCTTTGAGCGACGCATGCAAGGCGGCGGTACGCCGTCACTACCCTGTCTATCCCGTGGTGGACGCGGAGAACCGGCTGCTCGGGCAGGTCCGCGGCTGGCGGCTGTTCGAGCAGCAAATCATTGAGATCTCCGCCCAGTCTGGCCAGATGGTGGGCGTCCAGAAGGAGGAGCGTTCTTTTACGCCGCTGTTTTCAGCCTTCTTGAAGCGGCATCCGTGGCTGCAGCTGAACCTGCTGACGGCCTTCATGGCCGCTTTCGTGGTCAGTTCGTTCACAGGCACGATCGAGAAGATCGTCGCACTGGCGGCGTTCCTCCCGGTCTTGGCCGGGCAGAGCGGAAACACCGGCTGCCAGGCACTGGCTATGACGCTGCGTGGCCTTGCCCTGGGGGATGTGGACAAACGACCGAAGCTGCACCTGGTGATGAGGGAGGGCGCGCTCGGGATCGCCAACGGCGTGCTCGTCGGTCTTGTGGCGGCTGCGGCGATGTGGTTCTACGCGTCGCGGCAACCGGAGTCGGCGGCCCAGGCGCCCATGCTGGCACTTGTGATCCTGCTCGCCATGTCCGGCTCGTGCCTCATGTCCGGAATCTCCGGCGTGCTGATCCCGCTGGGCCTGCGCCGGGTCGGCGCCGATCCGGCGGTCGCTTCGGCGATCTTTCTCACCACCGTGACCGATATTGTAGGCATGGGCCTGATGCTGGGGCTGGCCACCATGCTCGTGCTGTAGCAAGGCGCGTCCGGTGACGCGTCCATGGGGAGATGGGGTTCCTATAAGCTGACCTCGTCGCGTCCAACGAAATAGCAAGAGCCGTGCCGCATCGCGAACGCGTCGTGAGAAGCACCTCGCGGCACCACGGAAGACCTTTGGATGAGCCGTGGGTGACCTTGATGGCTCATTCGGTGACCAGATACGCGCAGAACCGCGCAAACAATATTAATCTTGTCGGCCGTGCGATCCACGACTGCTGACGATTTGAGTTAGTTGCCGCTGATGCCGAATACTTCAATTGTTACAGCAACGCTGAGAAGATGTTTTGATAACCACCGTAGCCGAAATACGAATAAATCCGATGGTTTGTTGCGCAGCTGCAACAGCTGCTGAGACTCGCATGGTCTGGCGACCGTTCAGTCGCCTTTTTCTTGTGGTCGTGCTAAGTCCTTCGCACTAGTCGGGTTTGGGGTGGTTCTCGGCATGCAATCTTCGTTTCGAACGATCTTCGGCTGCGCCGCGGCGCTGCTTTGTACCGGCGTATTGCCGGCCGGCGCACAAGGTCTTTTTACGGCATATGACGATGCGTTTTCGGCCCGCATCGCCAGTCCGGCCGACAACGGAACGCTCGCCCAGTTCGTCACAGTTGCCGTCAACGCGGGACAATACGATCAGGCGATCTCCTCAATCGAGCAGTATCTGATCAAATATCCCCGCGATGCGCGCGCCCGCCTGGCGGCCAGCCGATTGTACTATCATGTCGGCTCCTATGAATTGGCCCGGCGGCAGGTGCAGTACGGCATCGAAGTCGGCGGTCTGACCGCAAGTGAGCAGCAGGAAGCCGTTCGCCTGCTCGCCCGCATCGAGCGCGCGTTGCGTGGCGTCACCTGGGAACTCGCCCTGACCGGCGGCGTGTTCAGCGCATTTACCGATTTTGAGCCCGGCGGGGCGCAGGACGACGACAGCTTCGTCTCGCCCTATGGGCGGGCGGAAGGCTCTGTCCGGTGGGACCTCGGCACGCCAAGTGCTGACGCTCTCGTCCTTTCAGGATCATTGACGGCGACGAAGCGCTTTTTCACGGAAGACCTGTCGGTTCCGGGTAGCGAGAAGACTTTTATCCACGGCAACGCAGCGATTACCTGGGACAAGGGGCTACCCAACAGTGGGATCGATTCGCTGCGCCTGCTGCTTTCGGCGTTTACCGTCACAGATCGTTTCGACAGCGATATCCACGAAACCGGCATCGGCCTCAGTGGACGCTTCCTCGTTCGCCCGACGGTCGAAACGACGCTTTTCGCAGGCGGCGGCTACATCGATCTAAGCGCCTCGCAAGGCATTTTCGCCGATAGCAGGGTCTTCTATGAGGCAGGCGGCAGCTACCGCTTCCGCAATGGCCAGGCGCTCGGACTGCGCTTTGTCGGCTCGAATGACTTCGCCTCCGGATCTGGCGAAATCGGCCGCAGCTACACGGGCGAGGTCCGCTATGGCGGCCTGTTGATGAACGTACCGGATCTTTTCGCATGGTCGCACCAGGTCGCCTTCTCGGCCGGCCACAGCGACACTCCCGATCTGTCTGTCGGCATCGGCACAAATATCAAGAGCGACTTCTGGCGCATTGCCTCGGAAAGCGATTTTCAGCTGACGGAGGCGCAGAAGATCAGCGTCGATGTCGCCTATCGCGAAACCAACTTCGACATCGCCAACCGCGACCGAAAATCGTTCGAAATGCTCATGAGCTATACGTTGACGCTCAATTGAAAGAGGCCGCGATGAGGACCCCGTACCGTCAGATCGCCATTTTTATCGCCTGCCTTGCCTTCGCGGCACCATCCGCCGCTGAGACGGTCGGGTCGATGACGGCCTATCAGACCAACATCGTCCGCAACAACGGCGGGACAATGAACGTTGGTGCCGGCGTCGAACTCGGCGACCAGCTGCGCAGCAATCCCACCGGTCTTGGAATGCTGGTGTTCCGGGATGAATCGAGCGCCAAGATTGGTCCGAACACCAGCCTGACGATCGATGAATTCGTCTACAATCCGGGCTCCGGATCGGGAAAGATCGACATCGGGATGAACAGCGGCCTGGCCCGTTTTTATGGCGGCCAGGTTTCGAAAGGGGGCGTCATGCAGGTTGCGACGCCGCACATGGTGCTCGGGGCGAGAGGCGGCATCATCGAAGTGCTGGTGGCAGCCGGCCAGACCGTCGGCATACTGCGCGCCGGCCGCATGACCTGCACGATCAATGGCAAACGGCTGGTCATCACAAACCCGGGCTACGCCTGCACATCGGAAGATGGCAAGCTGCTGACCGGCTACGGCGGAATCGACACCTTCCCGATATTGGACAGCATCGACCGGATAGCCGGCACCGGCCTGCCAGGCGCACCGGGTCCTGGATTGGATGTAAGCGCGCTTTGTGCGTCGGCACTCGGCGGCTCGCTCAAAGTCTGCGAGTCCACGGACGGCGCATTGCCAGGAGTGGTCATGGAGTTTCCCGACAGCCTAACGCCACCTGTGGGCGGGGGCGTGGATAAGGGCGAGTGTGAGGGTGAGGGTTGCTGCTACTACTGCAATTAGGCCTGGCCGCACGACATGAGCCTCTTGGTCGGTTGGCGCTGGGCTGATTGGCGGCAAGCTGGCAGGCGCAAAATATCCGGCCTTTTGGTCGTGCTCCTGCTGCTCGCTTGCCATTTGGCTTTTGACGGGCCGCTGTCGCGCCTGCGTGAGCGGACGTACGACTTCTACCAGTTTCTGGCCCCGCGCCAGGCGACGAGCAATCCTGTCGTGATCGTCTCGATAGACGACGCCAGCCTCAAGGCACATGGACGATGGCCCTGGAACCGTGGCCTCTTGGCCGATCTGGTCGATGGCATCACCAAATCCGGCGCCGCGGTGATCGGGCTTGCGCTGGTACTGCCCGAGGCCGACACCTCGCCTGAGGGCATCGCCGGAGACAAGCGCCTGACAGCGGCGCTGGCCAAAAATCGAACGGCGCTTGCTGTCAGCCTGGGCAATGAGGCGACGGTTTCAGAAGCAGGGCCCAAAGCCGGCTGGTCGATCGTCGGACAGGTACCCGACACACTTCCCGGCTTCACCGGCCTGACCGGCTCGCTTGCCGAATTCTCGAACGCCGCCGCGGGCCTCGGCGTAATTCGCACCTTGCCCGATCCCGACGGCGTACTGCGCCATGTGCCGCTGCTCTGGCTTCGCAATACCGCTCAAGGCGTGCAGCTGTGGCCGTCCTTCGCGCTCGAGCTTCTGCGCCTTTACGCCGGGCAGGACGGCTACATAGCCCGGATGAATGCCGCCGGGTTCGACGCACTCAGGATGGCCGGCGCCATTGTGCCGCTTGAGCCGGAGGGGAGCATCCGCCTCTGGGAAACCGCCGCGGATACGCCCCGTATATCTGCCAGCACTATCCTTTCGGGCGGCAGTGATCCGCGGCTGCGGGACGCCATCGCCATTGTCGATCTGTCGGCCGTGGGACTGACGCAGTACCTGCCCACCCCGACACGTCCAGCGCGACCAGGCGCGGACATCCACGCCGATGCAATCGGCCAGTTGCTTGCCGGGCGCTACCTTGCAGAGCCAACACATGCGCGCACGGTGGAGCGGCTCTGGTTTGTCCTCAGTGCCGTCATTTTCATCGGACTTTCCGGAGTGCTCGCCGGGCGTGTCGTGCTTGGTGCCCTGGCTCTCGTGCTGCTGGCCGTCTCGCCGTTCGTGTTCGGCGCTCTCGAATACAGCCTGCAGGGTGCACTCTATGACCCGCTGCAGCCGGCGCTTGCGACGATCCTGGTAGCCGGCTTCGAAGGCTATGTCCTCTACAGGCGCAGCGAGCAGCGCCGGTCCACCCTGGCACGACAGTTCTCCCAGTATCTGTCGCCTTCCGTGGTGCAGCGCCTCGCAAGCTCGGACACCGAAGCGATCCTGTCCGGCGAGAAGCGCGAGATCACAATTCTGCTCAGCGACATACGCGGCTTCACGACGATGAGCGAACAACTCGATACCCAGGAAATCGCCAAGGTGGTCAACCACTTCCTCGGCATTGCGACCGATGAGATCCTCAAGCGCGACGGCACCATCGACAAGTTCATGGGCGATGCGGTGCTCGCCTTCTGGAACGCGCCGCTTGATCAGCCGGACCATCGCGAGCGCGCGCTCGACGCGGGGCTTGCCCTGATCGAACGGGTGAAGCGTGAAGACGCCGCCTTCAGCGCGGACGGCCACCCCTCCATCGCAATCGGCGTCGCCATCGAGACCGGCATTTGCTCGGTAGGCAATTTCGGCTCTGAACGGCGCTTCGATTACACCGCGATCGGCTCGCCGGTGAACCGCACGGCACGGCTCGAGTCGACGACCAAGAAGCTGGGCATCCCCCTGGTGCTTGGTCCCGGCTTTGCGGCAGGAGCATCGATGCCGGTCGTCCAAGCGGGCGCCTTTGAGCTCCAGGGTTTCAAGGGCGAGGTGCCGGTTTTCACCATTCCGGAGATGCAAGCCACTCGCCAGCGTATGGGCCGCGAAGATCGGGACCAACACGGCGAGCAATCTGGCGCCCCAGCCATGGTGGACGGTTCGCCGCTGTCCCCAAAAACAGCTCCTCCTGATCTTACACCCGGAATCCGAAGAAAACGGTGATCGGATCCAGTGGATCGCGGCGGGCCGCCCGGTATCGCGACCTGACTACCCGTTTCGGGAGTCCTCGCAATTTGGGCGGCCTCGCCTGTTTCTCATTCGCCGCGCATGGTCGCCTGGAACGTCGGCAGATGCTTCCTTTGTGCCTCGAGCATTTTCTCGCGATAGACGCCATAGATGACGTCGGTGTCGTGCAGTGTGACGCCGGCAATTGTCGGCGAGGCAAAAACCGGCAGTTCGATGCCGCGTTTCGAAAGCGCCTCGGCGGTGCGGGCGATCAGCTCATGCGCCAGGATCATGGCAAGCACGGTCGACGAACCGGAGACCGGCCGGCTCCAGCCCTCGACCGGCACGATGGCATCCTCGATCGGCGAGCAGGTGTCGATGACAAGGTCGGCGGCATCGGCAAGCCGTTTGCCGGAAGAGTGCGTCGCCGGCTTGTCGAGATTGTTCTTGCTGGTCACCGCAACGACGAAGATGCCGCGTTTTTTCGCATAAAGCGCGGTGTCGATGCCGGACGAATTGCGGCCGCTGTGGCCGAAGATGATGATCGAATCGCCTTTGTTCAGCGGCTGGTGGTCGAGGAATTTCTCGGCGTATTTCTCGGTCCGCTCCAGCCACAGAAGTTCGCGCACGCCGCCGGCGCCGAGCACGTTATGCCACATGACACGCGGGTCGGTCAGCGGATTGAAGCCGACATAGCTGCCGTAGCGCGGAAACACTTCCTGGACCGGCAACACCGAGTGGCCCGAGCCGTAAAGATGAACCAACCCGCCGCTCTCGAGCGTGTCGGCAAAGCGGCTGGCCGCTTCGCCAAAGGCTTCGAAATTGGCTTTCGAGGCCTGTTCGATGAGGGCGGCAAGGCGGGGTATGTAAAGATCGGACACGTCGGTACTCCTGTTATGGGTCGGCTTGGGTATGGCTCAGCTTCTTGCGGTTGGCGCGGCGCGACCGGCACGCAGCGTCGAGCGGATTTCGTAGCGGTCGCCACGCATGACCGAGACGGTGAATTCGAATGCGCCACGCTCGTCGGTGGTGATGCGCTCGACCACGAAAGCGGGGCTCCCCGCAGGCAGATCGAGCAACTCGGCATCCGCCGCCCCGACCGCGCCAACACGGTAGTTTTCGCGTGCCGCGACCGGCACGATGCCGTAATGGCGTTCCAGCGCTTCGTAGAGCGAGCCCTGCAACAGGCCGGCATCGAGAAAGCCGGGCACGCGCGCGGCCGAGAGTTGCGCAGTCTGAATACCGATCGGTTCGTTGTTGCCGAGCCTGAGCCGCCGGATGCGCACCACCGGGTCGCCCTCCTCGATCTCCAGCGCTCCGGCCGCAGCGGCATTGGCGGTGGTCAGGCTGCAGTCGAGCAAGCGCGAGCCGGCGACCACGCCCATATTGCCCATTTCCTGCGTGAAGCTGGTGAGTTCGCGGGTGCCAGCGACCAGCGTGGTGGAGCGCACGAAGGTGCCACGGCCATGTTCGCGCCTGAGCAGCCCGTGCTCCTCCAGATTGCGCAGCGCGTGGCGCAGCGTGATGCGGCTCACCCCGAACAGGGCGCACAGTCTGTCTTCGGCCGGAATCTGGTCGCCAGTCGCCCACTCGCCACTCTTGACGATGGCGCGGATAGCCTCTTCCACCTGATACCAGAGCGGCTCGGGCCTTCTGCGGTCGGGCAGCTGGAAGCTGACTTGGCTCATCTTATCTGCCTCCACTGTGTTCCGGCGAGACCGGCCAGCGAGGCGCCGACGAGACCGGCGCGGGAGCCGAATTCGCCGGACCGCAGCACGACATCGCGCAGATGCGGCGGCAGCTGACGCCGCAATGCCGCAAGCAGCGGCGGTCCGACCACGTCCAGCGCATCGGCAAGCCCGCCGGAAATCAGGACCGCCTGGGTGTCAAGCAGCGCGACCGCACCCGCCAGGGCAGTGCCCAGCCGGCGCGCCGGCAGCTCCAAGGCGTCAAGTGCGGCCGTGTTGCCAGCCCGCGCGGCCTCGACAAGCCTGCCGCCATTGGCCAGCCCGATCTGGCGCGCCGCGGCGTCGAACGCCCGCCCGGAAGCGAAGCGCTCCAGCCAGCCGCTGCGGTCCTCGCCTTCATCCTCGATATCGGCGCAGGCCCAGCCGAATGAGCAGGCGCCGCCCCGTGCGCCGGCGACGATGCGGTTGTTGGCCAGAACGGCGGAGCCGATACCGGTGCCGATCGCCAGCAGGATGGCATCAGACAGGCCTTTTGCGGCACCTTCGACTGCTTCGGCCAGCATGGCGACCTGCGCGTCATTGCCAACGGCGACGCGCAGACGAGGAAACAAGGCCGCGACGTCGACACCATCGAGATAGGGCAGGTTCGGAATCCAGCGGCAGACCGAGCCCTCGACAAGTCCGGGCACCGCCAGGCCAAGTGCCTCGACCGGACCGGCCTCGGCGCGCAACGCACCGATTCGGGCGACGAAGGCATCAAGGCTTGCCGGCGCAGGCTCGCGGCTCAGCATCTCCAGCCAGCGAACATCGCCGCTATGGATTGCGGCGCGCAAATTGGTGCCGCCAAGATCAATGGCCAGAACGCGTGTCATCGAGAGCGGCTCCGATTGGCAGCCGGCGCGAACAGCCCGCTGCCGGCATGCCAGGATTGCGACGCTGCCACAAAACCCTGCGCGTAGCGCGTGCCGCGCAGGCAGCCGCGCAGCCGATAAAGCGCGCTATAATAATCGACGTAGGGGAAACTGCTCAGGCCGCGTGCCAGTTCGTATTCCCGCACCGCCTCGCTCCAGGCCTCGAAGCCGTCGCTGACGTCGACGAGGTGTTCGGGGCGAAAGCCTTCGTCGTCCTCCCAGTTTTCGCCGAACAGCAGCAGTTGCGGTGTGTGTGCGGCATGGTCGCGCTTCAGCGTCGGCAATGCCGCAAAGAAGATGCCGGTCTGCGTCAGCCGGGCGGCGGCGCGATGGTCCTTGTGCCAGCTGCCATGCCAGTGGGTGATGACGATTTCGGGCTTCAACTCGCGCACAACATCGCAAACCTTGAGCGCCGTCTCGTCGTCGCAAGGCAGGAAGACGTCGTGCAGCCCGAGACTGCGCATGGCAACGCCGAGCCTGGCTGCGGCCTTTGCGGCCTCCTCCTGCTTCTGCACGCAATAGTGCTCGGGGGCGAGGCTTGGATGGCCCTGCTCGCCCATGCTGAGATGCAGGAAGGTGACTGAGGCGCCGCCTTGGACCGCAACCGCCGCCAGCGGACCGGCAATCACTTCGGCGTCGAAGGCATGCGCCCCGACGACCAGGATTGAGCGTGCGGCATAGACCTTGTCCTCGATCATTTCGCGCCTCCCCCAGAGCCAACGCCCTCGCGAATCTGGCGGGCAAGCAGACAGTACATGATCAGGATGGGCGCCATGGAGATGGCAAGCGAGGCGAACACCAGGCCCCAATCCGTGCGGAACTGGCCGACAAACACGCTGATCGCCAGCGGAACGGTCTTGTAGCGGTCGTCGAAAATGAAGATCAGCGGGAAGAAGAAGTCGTTCCAGACTGCGATAGCGGTGAAGATGGCAACGATCGATACGGCTGGCTTCACCATTGGCAGTACGATCTGGAACAGGATGCGCGCCTCGCCGGCCCCATCCATGCGCGCAGCCTCGTCGAGCTCGGACGGCAGCACCCGCATGAAGTTTGCGAAGATGAAGACGGCGAAGGGAATGCGGATCGCCGAATAGACGAGGATCAGGCCAGTCAGCGAATCGAGCAGGCCAAGGTTGCGCATCAGCGTGAACAGCTCCACCGAGGCAAGCCGGATCGGCAGCATGATGCCGGCCAGGAACAGACCGAGCATGATGCCGTTCCATCCCAGCCGGTAGCGGCTCAGCGGATAGGCGGCCATTGCCGACACGATAATCGTCAGGATCACCGCGCCGCCGGTGACAATCAGGCTGTTGATGAAATTCTGGCCGAGATCGGCGCGCGTCCAGGCCGCAACGAAATTGTCGAAGGCAAAGCTTTGCGGCAGGCCGAGCCTGTTGTCGTAGATCTCCGCCGTGGTCTTGAAACAGGAGACGACGAGAATGTAGAGCGGCAACAGCACCGCCGCGGTCCACAAGACGAGCGCCGTCCAGCCGGGCAGCCGAGCAAGCTGTTGAGGAACGGCGAGCATATTCACAATTGCACCGTGCGACGGTCGAAGAAGCGCAGCATCACAAGCGTGCCGATGCTCAGGATCAGGAACAGCAGCGTTCCCAGCGCAAGCGCCAGGCCTATATCGGTGATACCGACCGCGCCGTCGGCGCCGCAGGCGAGCCGGTAGAAATAGGTCACCAGCGTGTCTGTGGAATAGCTCGGATTGCCCTGCACGCCTTGCATGACATAGACGATGTCGAACTGGTTGAAGGTGTTGATGAATGACAGCGTCGTCAACGTGCCGACGGCCGGCATCAGCAAAGGCAGGGCAACCGAGACCAGCATGCGGCCGCTGCCGGCGCCATCCAGCCTGGCAGCCTCGAATATCTGGGACGAAATCTGCCTGAGGCCGGCGGTGTAGATCAGCACCGGCAGGCCCATCCAGTTCCAGGCGTCGACGGCGATCAGCATCACGAGTGCCGTGTGGCTGTTGCCGAGAACCGTCAGGCTGCCTTGATGCAGGCCAAGGCCGTTGAGCATCCATTCGATGGTGCCGCCGGGCGCCAGCAGCAGCCGCCACAGGGCGCCGACGATGACCGGGCTCAGCACTGCCGGGAAGAAGAAGACCGACTGGAAGAAGGCCGCCCCTTTGGCGCGCAGGAACAGCAGCCAGGCCAACAGCAGACCAAGGCCGTTCTGGAACAGCATGATGCCGAAGAACCAGGCGACGTTGTGCCAGAGCGCTCCGTAGAGCCGCCCACCGCTCGGGAAAACGAACAGGCGGGTAAAATTCGACAGGCCGGCGAACTCCAGCATGCGCAGGCCCCTCCAGACGAAGAAGCTGCCCCACAGCGACATCAGCAGCGGATAGAGGACAAACAGCGCATAAATGGCCAGCGCCGGCACGATGAACAGCACGGCCATGCGCTGTTGAGTGCGCTGAAGGCTGCTTTTGCGGCGACGGGCGATCATGTGCTGTTTCGCGCAGGGTGTGACGGCCTACTGCTTCGGCTTGAACCAGCTGCTGACGGCGGCCTGCATGTCCGCCGCCAGCTTCTGCGGCGTGATGTTGCCTTCGACCATGTCGATGATCTCGGACTGCAGGATCGATGAGGCCGTAGGCGTCTGCCAGCGGAAGCCGACAAGCGTCAGATAGGGTGTGGAATTCTTCGACATCTCCATCATCGTGGCGAGTACCGGGTCTTTCACGGTGACGTCGGTACGGGCCGGCGGCCAGCCCAACTCGTCGGCGAAGAGCTGCGCGAACTCGGCCGAAGCCATGAAGTTGAGCACCTTAGTCGCCGCCTCCTTGTTGGCGCTTTCAGAGACCAGGCCATAGGAGCCGTCTGAAAAGGCCGATGTGTAGAGCTTGGTAGCAGGATCGTCGGCGGGGAACGGGAAGATCGAGAATTTCAGCTTCGGGTTCTGCGCCTTGAAGCTGCCGTTCTCGAACGAGCCGCCGAAGAACATGGCCGCCTTGCCGCCGATGAATTGCTGTGTCGAGCTGGTGTAATCGACCCCGGCAAAGCCGTCGGAGAAATACGGTTTCAACTCGGCATAGCGTTTCAGGGCAGCCACGTAGCGCGGATCCTCGAAGGTCGCCTTGCCGCTCATCATTTCGTCGTAGAAGCCCGGGCCATAGATGGTCGGGCCGACGACGCCGACGCCGATCTCCAGCGCCCAGGCGGAGCCATTGGCGCCGCCGGCGGCTATTGGCGTTATCCCCGCCCCTTTCAGCTTCTCGCAGGCGGCGACGAAATCTTTGTACGTCTTGGGGATTTCGATGCCCTGGGCGGCGAAGATGTCTTGATTGTAGAAGACACCCATCATCGGCACCGAATAGGGCACGCCATAGATCTTGCCGTCGGCGCGGCCACGAGCGCCGCCCAGCGCGCTATCGGGCATGCTCTTCAGCTCCGGCACGCTGTCGTCGAGCGCGTCGAGATAGCCACCCTCGATGAACGGCTGCAGTTCGCCGTAAGCCTTGAGCTGGGCGATATCAGGCCCGCGGCCGCCACGCAGCGCAGTGCTCAGCCGGTTCTGGTAGTCGGCGTCGGGGGTGAACTGGATGTTGACCTTAATGCCGGGAGTCTTGGCTTCGAAGGCGTCGAAGATGCGGCGCATCGCAGCCTCGTCCTCGGTGCGCCAACTCCACAGGGTCACGGTGTCGTCAGCCTTTGCCGGCAGTGCGGTGAAGACCCCGGTGCAGACTGCGGCAAAGCCGCCGATCAGGCCGAGTGCGGCGCGTCGATGAATTGAAAACATACTCAGTCTCCCATTCTTGCCGATTGTCGTTCCACGGCGGTTCAAAGCCGAGAGGCAGTCATAAGCTTTTCTCATATCATTATAACGACATGACTTTGATCGCAAGTGCCTTGCAGTATGTTCGGGCATGGTCGACGGGGGAGAATCAGCTCGAACTGTATCAGATAATTACTTGCTTTTACAGTGTAATTTCGCATGCTTTGTGGACCGCAGTAAGAAAACGCCGCAACACCGGCAGGAGCTCCCCACGAAGATAGCGCTTGCATCGTTGCTTCACGTTGTCATAACGTCATGGACATCGCTGTGTGGCTATGCGGAGGGCCGGATGTCTTTGGCTTGGATTTCGAAACTGGCACTGGCTGCAGGGTTGTTGGCCTCGCCCACCATTGGTTGGCCCAATCGGTCAACATCTCCTATCTGACCCACTGGTCGCCCGAAACGGTCGCTTTGCTGGACGCCGCGGCCAAGGACTACGCCAAGAGCAATCCGGATGTGACCGTCACCGTGCGCGCCGTCCCCTTCGGCGATCTCCTAACGACACTGCGTTCCCAGGGCGGCAGCTCGGACGGGCCGACGATCGGCGGCATCTATGATTTGTGGCTGCCCGATCTGGCGCGAGACAAGCTGGTCGCGCCGGCCCCCGATGCGGTTGCCGGCGAGGTCAAGAGTGCGTGGCCGGCCGGTGTCGTCAGTGCGGCCTCTGTTGGCGCCACGCTTTACGGCATTCCAAACGAGATCGACGTCTATGCGCTGAACTACAACAAGGAGCTGTTCAAACGGGCAGGCATCACAGCCGCGCCGAAGACCTGGTCCGAATTGAAGGATGCGGCCCAGAAGCTGACCAGGAAAGATGCCGGCCAGCAAGGCTTCGGCATGATCAATTCCTGGGCGGCGGGCGTCGTCCATCCCTTCGCCTCGCTGCTGGTCTCCAATGGCGGCGAGCTGGTCAAGGACGGCAAACCGATGCTGGACAGTCCTCAAGCCGGTGAGACTTTCCAGCTTTACGAGGACCTGATCAAGTCCGGCGCCAGCGATCCGGCGATGGCCACGGCCGACGCCAACACAACCGGCCCCTTCCTAGACAATTTCGTCTCCGGCAAGACCGGCATGATCATCATGGCCAACTGGTGGGAAAGCGCATTGAAGAGCGGCATGGGCGACAAGTTCTCCAATATCGCCACCGCACCCATCCCGGTCGGTCCGAGCGGCGACAAGCCGCACTCGATCTCCTATTCATGGATGACCGTCGTCAACGCCAATGCCGGTCAGGCCGAACAAAAAGCGGCATGGGATTTCCTGGTATGGCTGAACAGTCCGAAGTCCGGCAAGAACGGCGCATCGGCAATGTCGAATATTCTGATGTCGATGGGCATCCTGCCGACGCGGACCTCCGACATCGAGGCCCATAAGGACAAGCTCGGTTCCGAGTTCCTGTCCGGCTATGTCAGCGTGCTTGCCGACGCCAAGCCCTTCCCTGTCGTCCCGGGCGGTCAGGAGTTCAGCGAATCGCTGCAGCAGACGCTCGAGGCGTTGCAGTATGGGCAGCTCTCGGCCAAGGATGCGCAGGCGAACGCGCAGGCCGATGCCGTCTCGATCCTGGAGCGTGCCGCCAAATAGCGAAGGCGCTGTTTCGAGAGCCCGACGCTTTGGAAGCAGAGAGATGATCAAGACCTATCGTGCCTCGGCGGGCATCATGCTGGCGCCCGCCGTGACACTGATCGGCGTTTTCATCCTGCTGCCGATGCTGCTCACCATCTGGCTGTCATTCCAGGACTGGTCGACGCAGACGCCTTTTTCCAATGCGAGCTTCATCGGCTTCGACAATTTTCGCGAAATATTCGGGCCGACCTCGGTCGGGCGGGATTTCAAGCGAGCGCTGCTCAACACCGCCATCTACACGGCATTGTCGGTGATGCTCATCCTGCCCCTTTCGGTAGTGTTCGGCTTGATGGTCCACCAGCGCGATGTCGCAGGCGGCACGGCGCTGCGGACCGTGTTGTTTTCCACCTACATGGTGCCGATGATCGCGGTGACGCTGGTCTGGTCGAAGCTCTATTCGCCGAGCGAGGGGCCGCTCAACCAGGTGCTCGGTCTCGCCGGCATCGGCCCGCAACTCTGGTTGTCCTCGCCAAGATCGGCGTTGATCTCGATCGTCGTCCTCAATGTCTGGCAGCAGATCGGCTATTTTACGGTGCTGGCCGTTGCCGGGCTGACCCAGATCCCGGACAGTCTTTACGAGGCGGCGACGCTTGACGGCGCTAACCGGCGCGAACAGTTCCGCTTCATCACCTTGCCGCTATTGAGCCGCACGCTCTTGTTCAGCGCCGTCATTGCCATCATCAACGCCGTGCAGGTGTTCGAGCCGGTGGCGCTCATCACCCAAGGCGGGCCGGTCGGCTCGACCAACGTGCTGACCTACCATATCCGCCGAGTCGGCATTGAGCGGGCACAAGGCGGGCTGGGCTCGGCCATGGCAGTGATGCTGATGCTGGCGCTGATCGTCATTGTTTGTGCGCTGTTTGCATTCGCCAACCGCAAGGATGACGAATGAGCGCGCCGGGCCGCTCAGCATCGAGCCGGTTGGCGCGCAAACGGCTGGCGGGCCGCAGAGCGCTGCTCGCCACGCTGATGCTGCTGGTTGCCGTGGCCTCCGCCTTCCCGCTGTTGTGGATGGTGCTCTCCAGCCTGAAAACGCCGGCCGAAACCATGCAGGTGCCGCCGGTGTGGATACCGCGCACGCCGACCCTCGATGCGTACGAGAAAGTGTCCGGCGTCATCAATGTCGGCCGCTCGATGTGGAATTCGCTCGTGATCGCCACGATCACCACCGCCGGCATTCTGGTCACCAGCATGAGGCTGGCTACGCCTTCGCCAAGCATCACTTTCCCGGCCGCTCACTGCTGTTTTCGGTGCTGATCGCCACCATGTTCCTGCCGCCGATCGTCACGCTGATCCCGCTTTACCGTCTCGTCGGATCAATCGGCCTGAACGCCAGCCTTGCCGGTATTATCGTGCCCAATCTCGCCAATGCGTTCGGCATTTTCCTGATGCGCCAGTTCATAGCCGGCGTGCCCGACGATCTGATCGACGCAGCACGGATGGATGGGGCGTCGGAACTCCTGATCCTGTTCAAGATCGTCGCGCCGAGCGTGGCGCCGGCAATCGCGGCACTGGCGCTGTTTGCCTTCGTCTATCACTGGAACAGCTATCTGTGGCCGCTGACGGTTCTGCAGGGCAATGCACACGAATATCCGATCGTCATCAGCCTTAGTCGCCTGCTCAGCTACAATCGAGGCGCTCTCAACACGGGACTGGTGATGGCTGGCGCGACGCTTGCCGTGCTCCCGCCACTGGTGCTCTTCGTCTTGCTGCAGCGCTTCTTCGTGGATTCGATCGTCGGCTCGGCGGTCAAGGGATAGCGCCGGCGGCACTGATTGGGTTCAGCAGGCATCCGTGGCCTAGCCTCGGCAAACGGCCTTCGCCTCGTCAAAACGAAGCTCGCAAATCCTCAATCAGTCCGCAGTGAGCACGACCTTGACACTCTGTGAACGGTCGGCGGCAAGACGGAACGCGTCTGGGGCGGAGGAAAGCGTGCGCTCCGCCGTCACGAGCTTGAGGACGTCCACCTCCCCCGACGCGATGAGATCGACCGCCCGGCCGAACTCCGTACCGAAGCGGAAGGTGCCTTTGAGGTCGATCTCCTTGGCCATCACTGCATTGGCAGGCAGCGGGATCTGGCCGCCGGGAAGATTGCCGACCTGGACCACCGTGCCGCCACGCCGGACGCTTGCGATTGCTGCGGCAAGGCCGGCCGTGGTGCCCGAAATCTCGAACGCCACATCAAGCGAACCGCCGGCAGCAAGCGCCTGGAGTTCGGCGTCGCCGCCGGAAAGGTCGATCGTCCTGTCGGCGCCCAAACTGCGGGCGAAGGCGAGCGGAGCGGCGGCGATATCGGCGACCGTAAGCTCAGCGCAGCCGGCAAGCCTGGCCGCAAGCATGGCCAAGAGACCGATGGGGCCGGCACCAAACAGGATGACGTTGCGGCCCCTGATGTCGCCCGCCCGCGCGATGGCGTGCAGGCTGACCGCCAGCGGCTCGGCAAGTGCGGCCGCCTGGTAGGCCACATCAAATGGAACCTTGAAACATTGCGCGGGCGTGGCGTCGAACAGACTGGCGAAACCGCCGGCGGTGGCGGCGCCGATACGATGGTCGGCTATGGCGGCAACGACACTACTATGTCGACAACGCTGGCGACAGGGTGTGTCTCGGGTCGCTCAAGGGTCCGTTCCGGACATATCGGCAGGAGGCTGCACCGCTCTAACGGCCGAGGCCCAATCAATCCGAACGACCGAGTTCGATCTCGATACGTCGTCGATGAAATGCCGCCTAAAGACCGACGCTAGCCAGAGCCGAACCTATCAATTCAACGCTTCTCGGGTTGGGAAATGGCCCGAAATTGTTTCTGATTTTCTGGCTGGCGATATCAGGGTCCTTCGTCCGAAGCTGGCCGAACAGTTCGCGGGCCTCGTCCTTGAGGCCGAGATGCGCCAACGCAGCCCCACAATAGCGGAGTGTCGGGGGATACGAAATCTCGCGCCCCCCCGGTTCAAGCGCGAGAGCGCGACGCCCCTCGCGGGCGGCCGCTTCGAAATCACCCGACATCGCCTCAATCATGCACAGTGAAGTAGCGAAGCAATATCGAAAAGTCAAGTTCTTTCCAAGTATCTCTGCCTTCTTAGCTGCTTCCCTAGCCTCTGAATAATGTCCAGTATAGAAGTTTAGCATAGAGAATGCATCATAGTACATGACATTTTGTGTACCCGTCTGCCTTGCTTTTTCCAAATATTCTCCGGCAGCAGTGAAATCTTGAAGGAGGAACGCGTGTACGTGGGCGCATAGAGACAGGGCTGCGCCATTAAATGGATCAAGGTCCATAGCCACGCGCATATCGTCCTTGCACTCTTCGATCGTAAGGCGATAGTCGTAGGCATGCGAACGGTCGTAGAGAAATACAGCCTGATACGCGCGCCAAGCATGAAAGATGCCCTGGCGGCTGAGTCCATTTGCTTCGGTCAGCGTCGCACGGCTGGCTCTGACATCGGACGGGCTTAGGCTGAACATCTGCGCTGTAGCAGTCAGAAGCCGTTTTCGGCTGAGATGGGAATCGTCCAGCGCATCGAGCGAGAGAATGTTCCGGTGCAGGAGACGGTCAACACAGTTGGTTGCGAAGGCCTGAAGATCCCGCTCCAGTGCCAGCGTCTTTCCGCCAAGCTTTACCACCGTACTCATGCTGACCATAACGTCCCGGTTGGTCGAACCGACGCACATAATGGCAACCGCCAGAGTATCGTAGGCGCTCTCCGTCTTGATCAGCAGATCCAAGTCCTGCGCGTCGGCAGCATTTCGCGGCCCGTTGCGAGCGGGATCCGGGACGGAAACCCGAAAGCAGCCCGTTTCCTCAAGGCCGGAGATGACGGCCTGCCGAAAGAGTTCAGGCAAAATCATGGCGCCGACCGCACCATTGTGCCAAGCGTCCAAGCCGATGCTCACGACCAGACGCCTGTCGGGCTGCGCGCCACTGCGTCGAGTGTCGTCGGCCCCCGGACTGGTCACTCTCGGCGCCGCCGTTTGCCGCTGGCTTCGCCTCTCGCGCAGCCATTCCTCGAACCCTTCCTCTCCAGCAATGTCGAGGCCTTCAAGAAGCGTTCCGTTCGTCTGAGCGCTTTCACCCTCGCCCAATGCGTCGACGTCACACCGGTCGAGCCGAAGGCAGACGGTTTCGCGATCGATATGAAGCAGATCGGCCAAGTCCCCCGCGAGCAGCGCGCGCAACGATGACAGCTCGCGTCGAAGGCTGTTTTGAGACTCCGTCTTCTCGCATCGCCCCCATAGCATGTCCTGCAGCGAGGCTCGGGAACGCTCCCCGTTCCGGGAAAACGCAAGAATCGCAAGCAAGGCACGTGCCTTCTTGCTCGGCACGGCAATCTGACGGCCGTGCATATCCTCAAGTCGAAAGATGCCCCGCAGCGTAAGCCGCGCGATGAGTTGCATGGCCATTTCCAGCCTACCCTCGAAACCCCGGCCATCTCTATAGCATAGACCGCAAAAGAATACACAATCTCACTCGATCGCGCGTTCAGTGATGGTCTTTTCACGCATTTTTCACGCAACAACGACGGAAATTCGGACGGTTTTGGAACGCGGGCATGGTCATTTCCCGCGTCGGCGGCGCACTGAAATCAAAACCTTGCTTGCGCTACCAAGATGGAGGCTAAAAAAATGTTAGATCAATTTGATCCGATCTTGTTCTGGAGCAGGGCTTCACTCGAAGCGCAACGCCAGGACTATACGTTCGGCGATGGAACGGGCATCGACGAAGCCGGAAAAGGCCGAACAAAGCTTGAACCGAAAGTGGGCGGGCCGACGCGTGCGTCCCGCGCGCTGGCAATCGTGCATATCGCCATGTACGACGCCCTGCTGATGGCCGATCCGGCTTCATTCCACAACAACCATCATCGGTTTGCTCGGCTGGCCGCATATCAGCCCATGCTCCCTGCCGCGCCTGCCGTGATCAGCCGTGAAGCCGCTGTCGCCGGAGCGGCGTCGGTCACGATCCGGCTGTTGTTCGAAGACGCCTTCGTTGAGCAGCTCGTTACGGAATACCGACTGCATCTGTATGAAAAGGGCCAGTCGGCGCAGGCGATCGAAAACGGGCTCGAGTATGGCGCTGCCATCGGCCGGATGCTCGCGGACGCTCGGTCAGCCGACGGTTCGGGAACACGGGATAGGCAATACCGCGCGTTCGATCTACCAGGAACCTTCAGTCCCGATCCTTATTCGCCTCGGAGCGCCCAAGTGGTGGGTGCGACATGGGGTTTCGACGTTAGGCCCTTCGTCACCTACCCCGCCGGCGCGATAGAGTTTGTCGGGCCAAGCGAGGCCCTTGGAGAGCGGCCGCCGCAGCCGGGCCAGACGGAGCCCCTGGGGTCATTTCTTGAAGCAATGAACTGGCCGGCGGATCGCGACCTGGTCGCCGGCAAAGGCGCTGCTCCAGGGACCGACCGGTTGACACGAACAGCCGAGGAAACGCTCATCGGAACCTTCTGGGCCTATGACGGGGTTCGCGGGATCGGCTTGCCGCCGCGCCTCTACAATCAATGTCTTCACGCGATCGCGGAGCAGGCGAACTTCTCGACGGAGGCGTTGGCCGTTCTGCTGGCCATCTGCAACCTGGGAATGGCCGATGCCGGCATTGCCGCGTGGCGCGAAAAATTCGCCTATCATGTCGCACGGCCGGCAACCTTGCTTCGCACCAACGAGGCCGGATTCAGGGAGGGTACCGCCTCCGTGCCGACCTTCGATCAGGCCAGGCTCTCAATGCCCGCCGGAGGGGCCGGCAAACCGGACTATACCTCCATCAAGGCATGGCTCGAATTGCCACCCGACACACCTTCGCTGATCGAATCGGATGCGCATTGGGCCCCCCTCGGGGCACCACAGACGAATTCCGTCCCGCGTGGCGGCGATGGTCCGAAGTCACGAACGCCGCAGTTTCCGGCCTATCCATCGGGGCATGCGACCTTCGGTTCAACCTGCTTCGGGCTCGCAAGCGAGCTGCTTGAAGCTCTGGGCGGCGGCAAAGATCTCGTCTTTGCCTTCGTATCCGATGAGTATGATGGCCGCGCCATCGACCCGGACGGGTCCGTGCGTCCCCACCATGTCCGCCAGATGACGCTTGCCCAGGCAATCCATGAGAATGCCGTCAGCCGTCTCTATCTCGGTGTGCATTGGCAGATGGACGCTGTCGAAGGTGTGCGTCTTGGCCGCAACCTGATCGACGTCATGAAGTCCAACCCCGTTGGGCCTCTGCACGCGATCATCCCCGACGATCCTTTCGAGTCTGAACTCGCCGCCAAAGCAAAGGAGATGATGTGATGAACAACTTTCGCACGCGTATGGCGAACCAACTTAGTCATAGCCGCTGTGAAGATCCAGCTCGGCCGATCACGCCGGCCTCGTCAGAGACGTTAATCGTCGAGCTCAAGGACGACACGCTCTCGATCAGCGACACGCATCTGTTCGACTTCCCGAATAGCAAGCATGGGCTATTTGCCGCCAATAACCGCATTCACGCACGCAAGGTCAAACAGGACGGCGACGACACCGTGTTCGAAATGCTGGAAAAAATCGATCAGCCGGACGCCAAGCCGTTTCTAGTCCTTGCAGGCCGGCCGCATGACTGCCGCCTAAGCATCGGGGCCGACGGGATTCGCCGATTGCGAGCCTACGGCACCGATGATGGAAACGGACGCCTGAACTGCGGCGGGTGGATATTCGACGCCCTGCAGTCGTCTTCCGCCTGACATTCCCCAAATCAATGGACGCCATCGGTTGCGGTGGCGTCCACACCCGAAACGTGATCACTCTGTGGGAGAAATAAAATGGACAATTATCCGGTATGGGGACTTTTGATTGCTTTCAACGGAGCGACTATATTTCTTCTGCGCTCCGTATTCACAAGCATTGACTACAAATCGATTATGTTGGAGAAGAATATCCAGGACGACAACGGCGTAGCTCCTGTCGAGAGCTACAGTCGTGTAGCCGGCATGCTTGGGGCATCTTTGATGGTTACGCTATTCTGGGGCGCGAGCAACGTCGTCCTCTACTTTGCGATCGTGCGGCCCGATCAGGTTTCTGGAATCGTCACCAGTGTCGGGAATTTTCTTTTCTACGGCGCATCGCTCTTTCTTCCATACGCGGCCAACCAACTGAAGGCGATGTTCCAGAAGCCGGCATGACGACCGCTTGCAGAAATTATAACACGGGGCAGCCTTTTCGAAGAAGGCTGCCGGGCAAATGGGGGACAAAGAGATGGGACTTCAACCTGTTGACCAACTGGATTTTAGGATCAGTTCGAATATCGTCCTGACAAGACGCGGCGAAATCGGCTTTCTTCAAACAGACAACGCTCTCTTCACGGAATTTTTTAAAGATCTGCCCAATGCGAACAAGTTTGCTGCGGCCTTTGCGGGATCCCTATCGCGTTCCCGCAGCAGCTTCGAAGTCCTTTCGCGCTCACGGTCCCGCTCGCGGTCAAGATCGCGATCGCGATCACGTTCGAGATCAACTGCGCAGGTGGAGCGCGGCGGCGGCGCAGTCGGCGAGGTTCTCGCGTCCTGGGACGTCGTGAGGCGGCTTTACGCTGCGGGGATGTTGGACGGGACTTACCCTTTCGAGGCCCTGCAGATAAAACCGCCGCCGGGTCCGTCGGAAACTGCCGCCGAAATTGCAGCGCTTCACGTTAACCAACTGAGCCTTGTCAACGATCGCGCCAGGCAGGAAGAGATCCTGTCGCAGGCCGACACATCCAATCTGTCGGACATCTTTGCCCCTCTCGGCATCGAAAGCGGCGGGTTCGACAGTACTGAGAGGCTGATCGAACTGATCCTGCAGGTCGCCGAGCGCGTTGGCTATTTTTACAAGGCCGTCTTCAATCGCCAGCGACCGAACCAGGTGGATTCCCGGTTGAGGCCATTCATCCCCGTTCCGCCTCATGCGGCATTTCCAAGCAACCATTCGTTTCAAATGTTCTGCATCGCCGAGGTTCTCACGCGCCTGATACCGGAACATCCCGGCACAACCGAACTGTTCTTCGTTGCCGAGCGCGTCGCCGAAAACCGTGAGCACGCGGGGCTACATTACCGTTCGGATACGGAGGCCGGCCAGGCTCTGGCCAGGCAGTTCGCACCGTTTTTCATCAATTTGTGCAGCCGCGAGATGCGTCAAGCTCTCCTGGAATGGCACTGAGGGAGGGGAGCTATGGAACCGGACACTGCACCAGGACAGGAGCGGACCGAGTCCCCTCTTTTCTATCTCTGGCATCTTGCCAGCATCGGCTTGCTCGACGCGCAAAGACCAGGCGTTGTGCCGCCAATCTGGTCAAAGGGCCTGCCTGAGAGCCGGGTCGCCATTATCGACAGTGGCTGCACATCGAGGCATCCAAATCTGCCAGCTGGCTGCATCGAAGCCCGGCTGGACGTGGCGGTGTCGACCGATGGAGTAGTCTATCGCGAGGAGGACCGGCGCGCCGCCCGGGATGGCTGGCAGAACCTTGAAGCGACGATGGCTCCAATATTGAAAACGATCGCCGACGACGCCGTTCGCGACGATATTGCCCGGCGCATCAAGGCGATGTCCGAAGGGGAGCCCCGGCTTGTCAACGCTGCCGATCCGGCAGAGCGTTTTGCCGGACACGGCACCTCTTGCGCCGGTCTTATAGCAGGCCGGACACTGAAGGAGCCGCCGGCGGGGTCGGCGCCTGCGCTCGATGGCGCCGTTTTGCCGTACTTTGGCGTGAATCCGTTTGCGACGATTATTCCGGTCGCCACCCCCTACAGCCATGAAATCGCTCCACTTGTCACCGCGCTTCTGCACGCAGTCGCCTGTCGCGCCGATGTCATTCTGCTGCCGCGATCGGTGAACGATCTCGGCAGGTTGGCCAGAGGGAAGAACGCGTCTGGGACGGGTGTTCGCATGACGCGGTTCGACGACGACGAGGCGTTGGCCACCGACAAGAAGATCTTTGAGCATCTCCTGGCAGCGATCGCAGCGGATCGTCCGGTCATTCTCGCGGCCGGGAATGACGGAATGGCCGAACCGGCCTATCCCGCGGCATTGGCGACTGCGACGGACGCACCCTTCGGAGCGACATCTCTGATCGTTGTTGGCGCGGGCAATCAGCTGGGGTGGCGTTCCGCCTACTCGAGCGGCACCTACGCTTCAGGCGTCACGATCTACGGCCCGAGTGACGACGAGGCTATGATCACCGACCAGGTCGTACGAATTGACCTCGCCGCTGAGATGGGCAGCGCAATTGCCAGGTCGGTTGGGCCAGCACGTGCGAAGGCCGGAGCCGAATATTCACCCTTCAGTGTTCTGGCGATTGACGTACCTGCCCGCCTGGCCGGCGATGCGGACGTCATCGACGAAACAACACCCCTGCCGACCGGGCTTCTCTATACCCGCTTCGGCGGAACCTCGGCCGCATCGGCGCTGATTGCAGGTCTGGCTTCGTTGATTCAAGCGAAGGCACTTGCCGACAGCAGCAAACGACACTCCGGCAGCCAATTGCGCGAGCTGCTGCTGAGCAAACGTCCAGCTGAACTGGTGCTTACCTCATCAGGCTCGTCGCGCTCGAAACTTAATAAGGGAGACCAGCCATCCCCTTACGTCCAGATCAGCGACGTCGTGCCAAACAAACCATGAAGGCACGACTGTAAGTCGCGATTATTTGGAGGCAAGCATGGAAGACGGCACAGAGAAGGCAACGGCAACGGCCGACCCGAGATCTGTATTCCCCGGCTCTGGGAGGCAATGTCCGAAATGTGACGAGCCGATCTCCTTAAAAGCCATTCGATGCCCTCACTGCCTGGCAGATCTCGGTAGAGGGGCAACCAGATGGCAAAAGGTGACACTTGGTGCAAAACTCGTACGCGACTGGATCGGGTTTCCTGCGGCAGTGGCTGCGCTATTAACTGCATTCTTCACCCCGACGGTCGCTGCCATGCTGAGTTGGTTCGACCAAGACAGAGCCTATGTGACGGCCGAGCTATTTAATCCCGACATTGTCAATGTAGGTTTAGACGATCGCGGAGTGAGCGACCAAACGGACAGGGTGACGCAATACATCCCTTTGATACGCGTCGGCGGAAAGAATACCGGCTATTCTACCGCCTCGATCAGATCGAATTTTCGCTGCGCATTGCAGACCTCCGACGGCGCCGGCATGGACTATTATTTCGACTTCTATGACATTCAATCCCAGAGGAAGTTTTTTCCAACCTTGGACGCCGGACAGTCGATCATCACTTTCGGAAAGCTTACCGGTTCTCAAGAACACGATTCAGCTACGGGTATGAATACCTGTGAATTTTCTTATGTTGACCGGTACGGCCCGCGGCCCCCTTACATCGTGTCACTTTCCGACCGCGCAAGGTCAGAGATTGCAGGGCTCGCAATCGGAGATGAGCAAGCGGAACTACAGTCGCAATTCTGTGCTGGAATGGTGACGCAGATGCGGCTGAGCGACAAAACCATAGCCGACTGTGTAAACGACACACATGCAATCGCGATTGAGCCGATATATTTGTGGAAAAGCGCGGTCGCACGCGCAATGCAATTCTCAACGGCGTTCGGCACGATGACCGGCCAGCAGTCGAAACGTGCCGCGGGCGCTATCCTCGTCTGTAACGACAGCCCAGACAACTGCAAGCAGACAGATGCGAACATGTTGTCCGAAATGGACACGGCACTTAGTCGCTTCCAGCCGCCCATAACAACTTGGTTCTGCAGTTCAAAGCCAGGACTATCTTTGGCGGACTGCACACGGCGTGATTTCCCTCTTCCCTGAGCCGGCGTTCCATCTGAGCGATCCGTTCCACGAAACGTCAGCACAGAACAAGTGATTGAGTTTGACTGCCAACGTTCTCGCGCGGCTCCGTTTCTCGATCAGTCCGCAGTGAGCACGACCTTGACACTCTGTGAACGGTCGGCGGCAAGTCGGAAGGCATCGGGGGCGCAAGAAAGCGTGCGCTCCGCTGTCATCAGCTTCAGGACGTCCACCTCCCCCGAAACGATGAGATCGACCGCCCGGCCGAACTCCGTGCCGAAGCGGAATGTGCCTTTGAGGTCGATCTCCTTGGCCATCACTGCATTGGCAGGCAGCGGAATCTGGCCGCCGGGAAGATTGCCGACCTGGACCACCGTGCCGCCACGCCGGACGCTTGCGATTGCTGCGGCAAGGCCGGCCGTGGTGCCCGAAATCTCGAACGCCACATCAAGCGAACCGCCGGCAGCAAGCGCCTGGAGTTCGGCGTCGCCGCCGGAAAGGTCGATCGTCCTGTCGGCGCCCAAACTGCGGGCGAAGGCGAGCGGAGCGGCGGCGATATCGGCGACCGTAAGCTCAGCGCAGCCGGCAAGCCTGGCCGCAAGCATGGCCAAGAGACCGATGGGGCCGGCACCAAACAGGATGACGTTGCGGCCCCTGATGTCGCCCGCCCGCGCGATGGCGTGCAGGCTGACCGCCAGCGGCTCGGCAAGTGCGGCCGCCTGGTAGGCCACATCAAATGGAACCTTGAAACATTGCGCGGGCGTGGCGTCGAACAGACTGGCGAAGCCGCCCTGCATATGTGGCGTCTTCGATGCCGAACCCATGAAGTAGATGTTTTCGCAGAGATTGGCGCGCTCTTCCAGGCATCGCGCGCAATGCCCGCACCAGCGCGACGGATTGACCGCGACGTGGTCGCCGACGCCCAGACCGGGCGCGGCGCCGTTGATCTCGACGATTTCGCCGGAGATTTCGTGGCCGAGGACAAGCGGCGAGGTGACGACGAAGTCGCCGGTGCGGGCGTGGCGGAAGTAATGCAGGTCGGAGCCGCAGATGCCTCCCGCGCCGAAACGCACCCGCACCATGCCTGGCGCCAGCGGTCCCAGCGGATGCTCCACGATACGCAGGTCCTGCGGGCCGAACAGCGTTGCGGCAATCACCTGGCCGCTCACCGGATCAGGCCCATCTCGGTCGGCAGCCAAAGCGTGATGGCCGGTACGAAGGTGATCAGAAGCAGCGCCACTATAAGCGGCACCAGCCAAGGCAGGATCGCCATGGTGGTGCGCTCGACCGAGAGCTTGGCGACGCGCGACAACACGAACAGCACCATGCCGAGCGGCGGGTGCAAAAGCCCAATCATCAGGTTGAGCGTCATGATCAGCCCGAAATGCACCGGGTTGATGCCGTAGACGGCGGCGACCGGCAGCAGGATCGGCACCAGAATCGTGATCGCGGCGATCGTATCGAGGAAGCAGCCGACCACCAGCATCAGGATGTTGACCAGGATCAGGAAGACCCACTTGTTTTCGGTGAGCGCGAAAATGAAGTTCGAAAACAGCTGAGCTGCCTGGCTGACGGTGAGCAGCCAGGCGAAGATCGATGCGGCGGTAACGATGAACAGCACCGACGCGGTCGTTTCGATCGTGTCGAAGCTGGCCTTGGCAAGCAAACGCAGCGTCATCGTGCGGTAGCGCACCAGCCCGAGGAAAAGCGACCAGATCACAGCCGCCATCGCCGCTTCGGTCGGCGTGAACCAGCCCATCGTCATGCCACCGATCAGGATGACCGGCGTCATCAGCGCCATGACCGCAGAGAAATCGAAATACCAGTCCGCCACGATCAGCACCAGCAGCGCTATGCCGACCGCGATATTGATCGACAGGCCAAGCTGCACCAGCACATAGCAGCCAATCGGAAAGGCAGCCACCACCAGCACCTCGCCCGCCGCTTCGGCCAGCCGCCGAAGCTCGAAGGATGTGTCGGAGCCCCAGCCGCGCCTGTAGGCGAAGATGGCGACCGTGATCATCATCAGCACGGTCATGACCACGCCGGGCAGGATGCCGGCCATGAACAGCGCACCGATCGAGACATTGGCCATCATGCCGTAGATGACGAAGGGCAGCGAGGGCGGAAAGATCGGCCCGAGCGTGGCGGAAGCGGCGGTGACGCCAACCGCGGCGTCGATAGGATAGCCGTGGTCCTTCATCGCCTTGATCTCGATAGTGCCGATACCGGCGGCGTCGGCGAGCGCGGTGCCCGACATGCCGGAAAAGATCACCGATCCGATGATGTTGACCTGCGCCAGGCCGCCTTTCATCCAGCCGACCAGGGCAAGGGCGAACGAATAGATGCGCCCGGTGACGCCGGCGATGTTCATGAGGTTGCCGGCCAGGATGAAGAAGGGCACGGCGAGCAGCGGAAAGCTCTCCACCCCGGCAATCATGCGCTGGGCCGCGATGATATCGGGCGCCACGCCGTAGATGACGAGGTAAAGGATCGAGGCGGCCGCCATCGAAACGGCGACCGGCACGCCGATGAGCATCAGGACAAGAAAGCCCCCGACCAGAAGCAGCATCGCTCAGACCCCCGCCGTCTCGAACGCACCGGGACGCTCGAGCACCGAATAGCCGCGCCGGTAATTGCCGATGAAGACCTGGATCGAGCGCAGAAGCATCAGCACGAACCCGGCCAGTACGGCGTAGAAGAACCAGCGCCGCGGCAGGTTGACGGTGACCATGCGCTCATGCGCCACGATCGTGACGTAGCGCCACATCAGCCAGGATCCGTAGGCGAAGAATGCGATGCGGATAACATCGACGGCGAGCGCCAGCCAGCGGCCGACGCTCTCCGGCAGATAGTGGTAAAGCACGTCGACATGGATATGGCGCGAAAGGCGCACGCACATGGCGGCGCCGAGAAAAACGACGACGACGAGCGCGTTGATGGCGATCTCCTCGGTCCACGCAAAGCTGTTGTTCAGCGCATAACGGGTGAAGAACTGCAAGAAGACACAGGCGACCATGCCCCAGAACACGGCAAGCGTGACCCAGTCCTCGATACCGTGGTCCGACAGGTCGACGCGTATCGGCACCTCCTCGAAGGCGTGCGCAATCTCTTCGACGGTGATCTCGGTGTGGTGTTCCTCGGCCATTGGCGCGGGCTCCCGAAGCTGGTGGGTCGTCAAGGATTGAAAGGGCCGTCCGGCGCAATTTGGAGCCGGACGGAAGGGCAGGTTAAAGCGGCGAATCCGATTGCCGCCCTATCCTCTTGATTGAGCATCCGATTTGCCGGTGCCCTATTTGATGGCGCGGATCGCTTCCCAATCGGCCTTGTTGTAGCCGAACTCCTCGAAGGTGACCTTCTCCAGCACATTCTTCTCGAAGTCAGCACGGTCGACATCGGTTACGCTGATGCCGCGGTCCTTGAATACCTGCACCAGTTCCTTTTCGCGGGCGACGATCTTTGCCGTGGCGCGGGCGGCAGCCTCCTGCATCACCTCGGTGAAGATCTTCTTGTCCTCGTCGGAAAGCGAGGCCCAGCGCGACGCCGATATGATGGTGTTGAGATGATCGACAATATGGCCAGTGAGCACGATGTTCTTCTGCACCTCGTAGAATTTCTTCGCCTCGATGGTGGTCAGCGGGTTCTCCTGGGCCTCGACCGTGCCGTTCTGCAGAGCCAGATAGACCTCGGCGAAGGCAATCGGCGCCGTGTTGGCGCCGCAGGCACGCGGCATGGCCAGATAGGCCGGCACGTCGGGAACGCGCATCTTCAGGCCCTGCATGTCGGAGCACTTGGCGATCGGCCGGTTCGAGGTGGTCTGCCGCGTCCCGTAATAGGTGGTGGCGGCGATGTGATTGCCGGTCTTGTCCTCATAGCCCTTGGTCAGGGCCTTGTAGACGTCGCTCTTGGTGTATTTCAGCAGATGGTCGGCATCGCGGAAAGTGTATGGGAAATAGGTGACGCCGATCGGTGGATATTCGCGCGCCGCGAAGCTCGATCCGGAAATGATGATATCGACGGTGCCGAGCATCAGGCCCTGGTTGATGTCTGCTTCCTTGCCGAGCTGCGAGGCCGGATAGACGTCGATGGCGTAGCGGCCCTGGGTGCGCTTCTTGATCTCGTCGGCAGCCCACACGGATTCGGTGTGGAAGGGCTCCGTCGTCTCGTAGACATGCGCCCATTTCAGGACCGTTTCCGCCGAGGCCGACGCCATGGGTATGGCAATTGCGGCGATCGCACCGAGCAGAACTGCGTATTTTCTCAGCATCTAATTCCTCCCTGGTTGAACTTGACGGCCGGATCTCCCCCCGGCCAACTGCTATTCCGCAACCTCCTTGGCTGCGGCTCTCTCATCGAAATTGCGTGAGAATCTGATTTGCGACTGGCGCAGATGCTGCTGCATGGCGGCCTTGGCCCGCTCGGGGTCGCGCGCGGCAATTGCATCGCGCACGGCACGATGTTCCTTTGCCGCGACCTGCCAGGAATCGCTGGTCTCGAAATAGATCGACAGGCGTTCGAAGTACGGGTTCATGCGCTGGTCGAAAAGCTCGCCGATGAAGCGCACCAGCACCGCGTTCTCGAGAATGCCGGCGACAGCGGTGTGGAATTCCCGGTCGAGCGCAATGGTCATCTTGTTGGGGTGACGCATGGCCTCCATCCGGCGCAGCACGTCGTCGAGCCGTTCGATATCTGCAGGCCGGACATGGAGGGCCGCTTCGGCGGCGATCGCGCCTTCGACGAATTCGCGCGCGCGCAACAGCTCGAACGGGCCTTCCTCGACTTCGGGTTCGGAGGCGGCGGCGCTCGGCGGATCGGTGACGTAGATACCCGAGCCGACGCGGATGCGTATGCGGCCTTCGACCTCCAGCGCTATCAGCGCTTCACGGACTGTCGGGCGGGAAATTCCGAGCTGGTCGGCCAGATCCCGCTCGGTCGGCAGGCGGTCGCCGACGGAAAACTCGCCGGCATCGATCAGCTGCCTGAGCTGATCGGCGACCTGTCGGTAAAGCCGGCGTGGTTCAACGGCCTGGATCGGCATGAGCGTTTAGTTCCCTCCCGGGCCAACCCTGGTACATTGGTCTGACCCATTGACCGCAGCTTAGACAGAGGATGCGGAGAGTCAAGCTCGATAGAACCGCGGCCCGCACAACCGGAACGCGGCGGCACTGCGCAAGCATTGCATGCGTCAGCGCCGTCCCCCGCGAATGACCAGTACGTTTCCGGCGGCGACGAGGACGAGCCCGATGATCGCGTACGCAGTCCAGGCATAGCCTTCCAGCGCCGTGGAGATCAAAAGCGCAAAGACGGGAAATATGACAGTCGCATAGCCGGCGCGGGCGCCGCCAATGCGTCCGAGCAGCGTCAGGTAGGCGGCGAAAGCCATGACCGTCGATATGACGGCGAGGAAGACCAGCGAGCCGATATAAGAGGCAGTCGTCGCGAACACGAACGGCTCACCGAGCAGGAAGGCCAGGAACGCCGACCAAAGAGTGCCATAAAGCATGCCCCAGGCGCTCGTTGAAACGAGCGGCAAGCCGCGGCGCTGGTTTGCGACGGAGACGAGATTGCCGGCGCAGAAGCTCAGCGTGCCGCAGAGGCACAGAAGAAGGCCCACCAACGTACCGCCGGAAAGCCCGTTGGCAGCGATTTCGGGAAAGAACATCAGCGCTATTCCGGCGAAGCCGATGATGCCGCCGGCGAGAATGCGCGGCGCCGGGCGCTCGCCGATGACCAAGGCACCGAGCAGCATGTTGATGACCGAGGCGAGCGAGAAGACGACCGAGAGCAAGCCGCTGACGAGATAGCCGGCGCCATAATAAAAAAACAGGAAGTTCGACGAGAAGATGAGGATGCCAAGCACAGCAAAGCGCAAATGATCGGTGATCGAAAAGCGGAGCCGCCGGCCGGAAAAACCTGCCCAGGCAAACATCAGCAGCGTGGCGATGGCGAAGCGCCAAACCAGATTGACCTCGTTCGACACGCCGCTGCCGACCTGAAGCTCGATCGCGAACCACGATGCGCTCCAGGCAATGACCGTCAGCGCGTAAAGCCCGTAGTCGACGGGTTCGAAGGGGCGGTCGCGCGTCGCCATGCGCATTTCCGCGTTAGCCGGCTCCGGGGCGTCGTTTGGTTCTCTGGTTACCGACATGCTGGCCAAGACGCTTCCGCTCACAAGACGTTTACAGACCAACCGCCCGCCTTCGCCGCTTCTGACCCCAGACGACGAGACCGAGCAACAGCAGAGCCGGAATGGCGAACCAATAGCGCGACGTCCGTTCCGCAGGGACTAGCACCTGGTTGATTTCGTCGCCGGGCTGCAGGCCGAATTTGGCCGCCTGGCTGCCCAGTCGCACGACGCCGACCGTCACGCTATCGCCAAGCGCACTGACGTCCAGGCCCGCCGCCTTCAGGCGTTCGGCCGATGAATTTGCAGGCCCGAGCTGCAGTCGAACCAGCTTCGATATCTCATCGCCGTTGAGGTTCAGTGTCGTCAGGCGCAAGCGAACCGCGCCTCCCTCGGCGGTCTCGTCGACGATACGGCTGAGTTCGGTGGCGGGTACTGCCCGATACGGTTCACTCACCTGATCGAGCAACAATCCCGGCCTGAACAAGATGAAACAGGCCGCAAGCAACGCAATCGTCTCGTACCAGCGGTTGCGCACGAGCATCCAATTCTGCGTCGCTGCTACAAACGAGACCATGGCCAGCGTCGATGTCACCACCATCGCGACGAAATCGAACGGACCTTCGAGATCGATCATCAGCAGTCCGGTGTTGAAGATGAAGATGAACGGCAGCAGGCCGGTACGGATCTCGTACTTGAAGCCCTGAATGCCGGTCTTCACCGGATCGGCGCCGGAAATTGCCGCAGCAGCATAAGCCGCCAGGCCCACTGGCGGCGTCACGTCCGCCATCAGCCCGAAATAGAAAACGAACATGTGGACGGCGACCAGCGGCACGGCAAGATCGTTCTGCGCCGCCAAATCGACGATGACCGGCGCCATCAAGGTGGCGACCACGACATAGCTTGCAGTGGTCGGCATGCCCATGCCGAGAATGATGCAGATCACCGCGGTGAACAAAAGCATGACGATGAAGCTGCCGCCCGAGATGAATTCGACCAGCTCGGTCATTACCAGCCCGATGCCCGTGAGCAGAACCGTGCCGACGATGATGCCGGCCGTCGCAGTGGCAATGCCGACCGTCGTCATGTTGCGTGCGGCGGCGGACAGCCCACCGACCAGATCGTCGAAACCGTGAAGCCAATGCTGCGCCAGCGCGCGGTCCTTGCGGAAAAAGGCGGTGAGCGGCCGCTGCGTGACGATCAGTGCCATAAGGGCGACAGCGCCCCAGAATGCCGACAGGCCGGGCGACAACTCCTCCACCATTAGGCACCAGATCAGCAGGATCACAGGCAGCAGAAAATGTAGGCCGGTGCGCGCCGTCTCGCCGAAGTGGGGAATCCTGACGATCTCGCCCTCCAGATCCTCCAGCGGCAGGTCGGGATAACGCGCCCGGTAGGCGACAAGGCCGATGTAAACGGCGATCAGCGCGGCAGTGATCATCCAGGTCGCGGCCGCGCCGAAAACGATCTTCGTCCAGCCAATGCCGTAATAGACAAGCCCTGCGAGGATGATGAAACCGCATATGCCCATCAGCCCGCGCAGCGCACCCTGAAATGCGGAGTGCGTGCTGCGTGACGGCAGGCCCTTCATCCCCGTCTTCATCGCTTCGATATCGACGATGTAGAACAACGAGCCGTAGGTCAGCAGCGCCGGATAGAAGGCGTGCTTGACCACCTCGGCATAGGAGATGCCGACATATTCCGCGATCAGGAACGCGGCCGCGCCCATCACCGGGGGCATCAACTGACCATTGACGCCGGCCGCGCATTCGATGGCGCCGGCTTTCACCGCAGAATATCCGACGCGACGCATCAGCGGGATGGTGAAGGTTCCGGTGGTCACGACATTGGCGATCGACGAGCCGGAAATCATGCCGGTCAGGCCGGAGGCGACGACACCGGCCTTGGCCGGACCGCCGCGGTATTTGCCGAGCAGCGAGAAGGCAAGCTGGATGAAAAAGCCGCCGGCACCGGCGCGCTCCAGCAATGTTCCGAACAGAACGAACATGAAGACGACATTGGTGGACACACCGAGGGCAACACCGAAGACCCCCTCCGACGTCAGCCACATCTGCGAGGCTGCGCGCGATAACGTCGCGCCCTTGTGGCCGAGCAGGCCAGGAAGGTGAGGCCCGGCGAAGATATAGATCAGCATGATCGCCGCGATGACGGTGATGGCAGGCCCGACGGCGCGACGGGCGGCCTCGAGCAGGATGAGGACGCCGGCGATCGAGACGACCAGGTCAGCCGTAGTAGGAAGGCCCGGCCGATGGGCGATATCGCTGTAAAAGACCAACAGATACAGGGCGGACGCCGCCCCGGCGATGCCTAGCACCCAGTCGGGCAGCGGCACCCGGCTGCGCGACGAGGTCTTGAAGGCCGGAAACGTCAGCATCGCCAGAAACAGGGCGAAGGCCAGATGGATGGAGCGGGCGATGCCGTCGCTGACGACACCAAAATTGAGCATGAACGGAAGGGGCGAGGCATACCAGAGCTGGAACAGCGACCATGCCAGCGATACGCCGAGGATCAGCTTCGCGGTGCGGCCGGTCGGCTTGCGCCCACCGGTGTCGGCCTCGGCGACGATCTCGCTAAGCTTGTCAATGTCGATAACGGGTTGGTCAGGCCCTGCCGCCCGCTGGCTTTGATCTGTCATCGTTCCCCACAATTATTTGCGATGCGAGGCGCCTGTGGCGCCTCGCATTGAAGGCCTCAGAGCCAGCCCTTCTCCTTGTAATAGCGCTCCGCGCCCGGATGCATTGGCGCCGACAGACCGGTCTTGATCATCTCCTTGGGATCGAGATTGGCGAAAGCCGGATGCAGTTTCTTGAAGTCGTCGAAATTTTCGAAGACCGACTTCACCAGTTCGTAGACCACCTCATCGGGCGTGCTGGCATTCGTCACCACTGTCGCGCGGACGCCGAATGTCGTCACGTCGTCCGGATTGTTGGCGTACATGCTGCCCTTGATGGTGGCGACTGAATAGTACGGATGAGCTGCCAACAGCGCGTCCACTGCCGGACCGGTCAGCGGGATGAGTTTGGCGCCACAGGCCGTGGTCGGATCCTGGATCGCGGCGGAAGGATGACCGACGCCGTAGAAGAAACCGTCGATCTTGTTGTCGCACAGCGCGCTGCCCTGCTCGTCCGCCTTCAGCTCCGCGGCAAGCGAGAAATCGCCGAGCGTCCAGCCCATCTGCTTGAGCAACTCCTCCATGGACGAGCGGGTGCCTGACCCGGGATTGCCGACGTTGAAGCGTTTGCCTTTGAAATCCTCGAATTTGGTGACGCCGGCGTCCGGCCGCGCCAGCACGGTAAACGGCTCGGGATGGACGGAGAACACGGCCCGCAGATCCTTGAACGGCTTGCCGTCGAAATTTCCGGTCCCCTCATAGGCCTGGTACTGGACGTCCGATTGGGTCAAGCCGAAATCGAGGTCGCCGGTCTGGATGGAGTTGACGTTGAAGACCGAACCGCCGGTCGACTCCGTCGAGCATCGGATGCCGGTTTTCTGCCGGTCCTTGTTCATCAGCCGGCAAATGGCGCCGCCGACGGCATAGTAGACGCCTGTGACCCCGCCGGTGCCGACCGTGACGAAGCGCTGCTCGGCTCCGACGGATGGCAGCGCCAGCAGCATGCAGGCCGCCGCGCCGATCAGGGTTTTCATTGAACTGTACATGGTTGCTACCTCTCTGGTGGGTGTCCCGGCCCGTCGCCGATGACGCGTTGGAACTGGTTGAGGCGGTCCGCGTCGTGCGGGTCAGGCCGCTGAAGCGATCGCAGCGTCGATCGCCTCACCGAGCCGTTCGACGATCCGATCGATATCCTGTTTGGAAATGATGAATGGCGGCGCCACAAGCACATGAACGCCCCGCACACCATCAATCGTCCCGGCCATCGGATAAATCATCAGGCCGCGGGCCATTGCTTCGCGCTTGATGCGGGCGTTGAGTTCAAGCCTCTGGTCGAATGGTTCCTTGCTGGCGCGATCAACCACCAGCTCGATTCCCCTAAATAGACCCCGCCCGCGAATGTCGCCGACGTGATGGTGGTTATCGAAGCGTTGGTGCAGGCGTTCGTCCAGCTGCGCGCCCATTGCGCTGACGTTGTCGAGCAGACCGTCACGCCGGATGACCTCCTGCACGGCAAGGCCGGCCGCCGCTGCCATTGGATGGCCCATATAGGTATGCCCATGCTGGAAGAAGCCCGAGCCTTGGGCAAAGGCATCGAAGATATGCCGGCCGAGCAGCACCGCGCCAATCGGCTGGTAGCCACCGCCGAGTCCCTTGGCGATGGTCAGCAGGTCGGGAGCGATGCCGTCCTGCTCGCACGCATGCAGCGTGCCGGTACGGCCCATGCCGCACATCACCTCGTCGAGAATGAGCAGCACGCCGTAGCGGTCGCAAATCGCGCGAATGTGCTTGAAGTAATCCGCGACCGGCGGCACCGCGCCGAGCGTGGCACCCACCACCGGCTCGGCGACAAAGGCGATGACCTCGTCCGGGCCGAGTTCAAGGATCTTGTCTTCGAGCTGCTGGGCGGCGCGCGCCGCATAGGCTTCGTCGCTTTCGCCATGCTTTTGATAGCGATAGGCGTAACAGGGGTCGATATGGTGGGTCTCGATCAGCAACGGCCTGAACTGGGCGCGCCGCCATTCGTTGCCGCCGGTGGCGAGAGCGCCGAGCGTATTGCCGTGATAGCTCTGCCGGCGTGCGATGAGATGGCGCCGTTGCGGCTCGCCTTTCTCGACAAAATATTGCCTGGCCATCTTGAGCGCGGCCTCGACCGCCTCCGAGCCGCCGCTGACTAGATAGACGTGGTCCAAGCCTTTCGGCGCGTCCTCGACCAGCCGATCCGCCAAGCGCTCCGCCACCTCGGTGGTGAAGAAGCTGGTGTGGGCGTAGGCGATGCGGTCAAGCTGGGTGTGCAGTGCAGCGATCACGTCGGGATGGCCGTGGCCGAGACAGGACACGGCCGCGCCGCCCGACGCGTCGATATAGGACTTGCCCTCGGCATCGAACAGTTCGATGCCTTGGCCGCGAATGGCGACCGGCAGCGTCGAGTGGATGGTTCGATGAAGAATGTGTGTCATCGACGGTCCCTCATGGGCATTTTCTTCGGCGGACGTTGGTTCAGATGGGTCTTGAGAGCGGCGCCCTGCTCATCGAAACGTCGCAGCGACTCAACGGCGCCCTCGCCTGCCTGCCCTGCGACAAGAGCACCGAGGACCTCAGCAACGATGAAAGCTGGCGTCATGGTGTGGAAAAAGGACGGGCTGCCGGTCGGCACGACGACTAGGTGATCGGCAAGCAGCGCCAAGGGCGCTACCCCGCTGTCGGTGATCGCAATGACCGGTACGCCGCGGCCGGCAGCGTACTCGACAAGCTCGATGGTGAAGCGCGTGTAGGGCAGGACGCTGGCGGCGATCAGCACGTCGTCCTTGGTCGCATGGGCCAGAGCGTCGCCATCGGTTCCGCCGATGCCGTGCAGCAGCACCGACTTCTCGCCGATCAGCGACAGGATGTAATGCAGATGCCAGGCGACTGCGTGGCTCGAGCGCAGGCCGAGGCAATAGACGCGCCTTGCCGCACTCAGCGCCCTGGCCGTCTCGACCAGACGGTCGATCGACCTGCCTTCGGCGAGATGGGAAAGCTGGCTGGAAATCGAATCCAGAATATCGGCCGCCAGCGCGTGGTCGCCCTTGAGCTTTTGGCTGGCCACCTGAAGGCCCGCCTTGCCGGCGAAACCGATTTCGCCGTCCCGGATCGCGGCGGCGTAGATATCGCGTACCGCCTCGTAGCCATCAAGGCCGAGATGCTGGGCCAGCCGCGTCATCGTCGCCGGCTGCACTCCTGCGTGCCGGGCCTGCTCGCGCATGGACAACAGCGCGACATCATACGGCTTATCAAGGACATAGCGCGCAGCGGACCGAAGCTGCGCCGACATGCCGTCGAAGGCAGTGACGATCTGTCCAGCAAGCTCTTCCTGGTCCATGGATATTGCTAGCTCGCCAGACCAGCGATTGCAACGTCTGTTTCAGTGTGATCAAAGACTGATTCATATGCATCTTGTCACTTACAGAACGTTCCCATGAAGCCGCCCCATGGTCTCGACCGCATCGCCATAGCCGTCGCCCCGAACGGGGGACGTCGCAGCAAGGCCGACCATCCGGCGATTCCGCTGACACCAGCCGAACTTGCGAGGACGGCCGCGGAATGCGCCGATGCCGGTGCGGCTATGATCCACGTTCATGTCCGTGACAGAAGCGACAATCATCTGCTCGACGCCGACGCCTACCGCCAGGCGATCGCCGCCATCCGCGGTGCTGCCGGCGACCGCTTGGTAATCCAGATCACCTCCGAAGCGCTCGGTATCTATTCGCCGGCCCAACAGATGGCCGTCGTACAAGATGTAAAGCCGCAAGCTGTCTCGCTGGCGCTTCGCGAAATCGTTCCTGATGCCGGATCGGAACTCGCCTTTGTGCGCTTCATGGCCTGGCTGCACACCGAGGGGGTTGCGCCGCAGATCATCCTCTATTCGCCCGAGGAGGCCGTCAGGCTTTCGGACATGCAGCAGCGCGGACTGATCCCCTGGGCAAGCATACCGGTTCTCTACGTGCTGGGCCGCTACACGCCGGGACAGACGTCCGTTCCTGCCGATCTCTTGCCATTCCTTGCGGCGAACATGCCGCGCTTCGACCATTGGAGCGTCTGCGCCTTCGGCCGCAACGAAGCGGCGTGCGTGACCGCCGCCGCGTTGCTTGGCGGCCATGTCCGGGTCGGCTTCGAAAACAATCTTTTCCTTCCGGACGGCAGCATAGCCTCGTCCAACGCCGAACTGGCAGCGACCGTCGCACGCATACTCGCCGACTGCGGCGTCAAGATCGCCTCGGCCGCCGAGTTGGCGGCTCAATGGAACGCGCCGTTTCGTTCCATATGACTCCGTTCGTCGTCGTGGCAAACCGAAGCGTGTTTTCGGCGGGCAGGCTCGCGCAAGGCATAGAGAGGCGGCTGCAATGTCATCGCCACGGAAGAACGACGTGTCCCCGCCCGCGGCGCGGCGATTGCAACAACAGTGCCGGTCGTTGTAACCATTCCGGCCGCTTGATTTTGGAGGAGACGCAGCATGGACCGATTCACCGGCGGTTGCCTGTGCGGCAACGTCCGAATTATCGCGTCGGGGCGCCCATACCGGGTCGGCCTTTGTCACTGTCTTGACTGCCGCAAGCATCATGGCGCCCTTTTTCACGCTTCCGCGATTTTTCCTGAGGATGCGGTGACGATCGACGGCGAAACACGCGACTACGCCGGGCGGTTTTTCTGTCCCCGCTGCGGCTCCTCCATTTTCGGACGCACCGCAGACGAAATCGAAGTAAACCTGGGGTCCCTGGATGCGCCTGACCAACTGATGCCAACCTACGAAAGCTGGATCATCCGACGCGAGTCCTGGTTGCCGCCGTTTCCGCTCACGAGACGGTACGAGCGCGATCGTGACGCCACGGGTCGCTTTGAGGAATAGGTCGCACGAACGGTGCCGAGGAGGCAACGACATCAGAACACGGATTTTCAGGGACCGCCTGCTCACGCCGCTAAAATGTGAACTTGCATGTTTACGAGGTGCGCTGCCTTCATCCACATTGCCCAAGGCATTCGTGAGCGCCTAAGGCGACCCGTGACAGCCAAGGCGCCGTTACCTTTTAGAGGAGGACCGCAGGGGATGGGATTCATCGTCGCCGCGATCTTGAAGTAGGCTTTGTACAGAGCGCCGCGTTCAATGCTGGCCGTTTGGGAGGTCACGCCGGAAGACCGGCCTTGCGGAAGCCATCAATGAACTGCTCAAGCAGCGCAGCGTCATGGAATGGCTCTGACGTGGTCCAGTGGCCCGCCGCCTCGAAACGATGATCACAGGCTAGTGGTCGCGGCGACAATCAACCCGCCCAAGACGGCAACATTGATGGTGAAGCCGGTACGAAGCGCTTCGCATTCATCACCGCTGTAGCGCCAGAAGTTGAGCGCCATGAAAGACGCCGCAATGGTGAATACGGCCAAGGCCGCGCCGGGAAAGGGTCCACCAAGGCCCGTTGCTAGGCAAAAGCCGCCTGCAATCTCCAGCACCGATCCGGCCGCGAGAAGAGGCCTGGGAGCAGGAAAGCCCCGCTCGGCCAGGGACGCTGCAACCGCCCGGAACCTGAGGAAATGCTCGGCGCCCGCCCAGATAAAGACGCAGCCGAGCAAAACCAATCCGAGGTGGTGGAAGAACGCGATCATTCCTTGCTGCCGTCCTCGGTGTAAACCGCAAGCTCGTAACCATCCGGGTCCGCGAAATGGAAGCGCCTGCCGCCCGGGAATCCATAGATCGGCCTGACGATCTTGCCTCCCGCCTGCTCGACCCGCTTGACCGTTCCCGGCAAATCATCTGCATAGAGGATGACGAGCGGGCCTCCTCCGGACCTCGCTGGGCCAGCGGCAAAGCCACCTGACAAGCGCCCGTCGTTGAACTCGCAATATTGCGGGCCGTAGTCGGTGAAGGTCCAGCCGAAGGCCTTTCCGTAGAAGTCGCGTGACCGCTGAATGTCTTTCACGTTGAATTCGACGTAGTCGATCCGTTGATCGTTGTTGTTGCTCATGACGCATACCTCTCGTGTGATGTACGACGCCGAAAGATAAGCACGCATCTCGCTTGCCGGATTGAACGAAACGGCCATCGACGTATGAGCCGCACACGGCGCTGCCGATGGCGATGCACGTAGCATCACCCCTCACCTGCCCTCTTCCTTCCGGCCGGAAGAAAACAACCGATTCTTGCAACCGTTCTCGATTGGCAGACGTTGTCGGTCGTGCAGATTCTTGTCTCGAGCGACGGCGGGCGCAGCCACTGCGTCGTAGGTTCACCGCCGGTAGTCCGAAGAGGAGCGAGATGAGCGATCCCGTCCCAGCGCAGGCAACGGGTTCATTTGAGCAACGTCCAGCGTCGGCGCGGCTTCGCGGGAGCTTTGCTTCGGTGTGGGTGCATCGAATGGACCCGGCGGGCTCACCGCCGATCGTCATCATGCCCGACGCAACGATCGATTTGCAATGGATCGGAGGCAGCTTCCGAATTGCTGGCCCTGACAAGGAGCCGCAGACCGAGGTTCTGGCGGCAGACGAGATCGTGATCGGCTTGCGCTTTCATCCTGCCACGGCGGCGGCATGGCTCGGCGTGCCGCAAATCGAGCTTGTCGGCCAGAGGCTGTCGCTCGACGATTTATGGGGAGCGCGAGCCCGGCGCCTCGCCAGCCGCGTGCGCGCTGGTGACAATCTCGAGGATCTGGCCTGCTCGCTCCAACAGGTCGTCGCCGAGGAGGCGGCCTCCCACGCGACAGACGTTCCCATGCAGGCGGCATATCGCTTGATTGAGCGCGGGCCGCCACCCGACGCGCCTCTCATCCCCTGGTTGATGCGCGCGCTCGAGATGAGCGAAAGGACGTTGCGCCGGCGCTTCGACGAGAGCTTCGGCTATGGCCCCAAGACGCTCGACCGTATCCTCCGCTACCAGCGCTTTCTGCGGCTTTCGAGCCAATCGAACAGCGCTACGGCCATCCTGGCAGCCGAGGCGGGCTATTCCGACCAGGCGCATCTTGTCCGCGAGAGCCGACGCCTGACAGGAAGCACCCCGCGACAGATTCATCGGCTGCTGCAGAACGGGTGAAACCTCTCGGCGCGTCCTTCGACTTGGCGGCGCGCTGTTGGCCGTTTTGTTCAAGTCTTCATTGTCGCCCGACTTTATCCTGGTGTCTCCGACAACCAGAGGAGACTGCCATGAAACCGCGCATTTCGGTTTTGACTATCGCTGTCGCCGACCTCGAGAGTTCTCTCGCATTCTACCGCGACGGTCTCGGCTTGCCGACGGAAGGGATCATCGGCCGCGAGTTCGAGCATGGCGCCGTCGCGTTCTTCACGCTGTCCGGCGGGTTGAAGCTCGCGATCTGGGCGCAGGACGACCTCGCCTACGACACCGGCCTCCCCAAGGCGCCGATCAGCTCGACCTCGTTCACGATCGGACACAACGTTGTGCGCCGCGAAGAAGTCGATCAAGTGATGGATGAGGCCGCCCGCGCCGGAGCCGAGATCATCAAGCCTGCCCGGGACACATTCTTTGGTGGGTACGCCGGATATTTCCGCGACCCGAACGGACACCTGTGGGAGGTCGTCTGGAACCCCGCCAACATACCGAGTGAGAATCCTCTTTAAGGGCGGCGCGGGCCTGCAGTCTCGCCGGTGCTGGCAAATTCTGTCGGCACCGGGCGGGCGGCATGCTTTCCCTGGCAACTAGGCAAGTTCGACGGCAGGCCACCGGCACAATCTTAAGCGCTGATTATGTAGCTCTATCCAGATTCGCCTCGCCTGCGTGACGCATCATGCGGCGGAAGCTCATTGAGATATGCGCCCGCCTTATGTGCCCGATGGACTCCCAGTCGCCGATCTCAGCGGCGGCAAGGACCTCTTCCATTTCGCGGCGGAACGCGGTGAATTCCTCGACAAGGCCCAATTGCGGCATCAGCTTCAGGACGACGCGCGCGACCTGAAAATACAGGCGCTCGCTGATCTCGCGCAGTGGCTGGTTGCCGGTCATCGCCGTGAGCTCGTAGAAAAAATCCATGTTGAGGCGCAGGAAAGCGCGCTGGTCGGGATTGAGTATATCGGAATCGCAGCGCGCGATGAGCGCCCGTATCCGGTCGAGGTCGTCCGCCGTGCGCGGGATCGGCGAAAGCTTGCCGACGAGGAGCGCCAGCTCCAGGCGCAGATGATAGACCTGCTGCAATTCCTCGATGTCGACGTCGGTGACGATCGTGCCGACGCCGTGGACGGATTGAACCAGACCCTCGGATTCAAGGCGCGCCAGCACGCGCCGGACCGGCGTGCGGCTGATCTCGAATTCCTGGGCAAGTTCTTCCTCGGAAAGGTGGCTTCCCGGCGCATAATCGAGCAGGCAGATGCGGTCGCGCAATATCCGGTAGATGCGCTCGAACCGCTCCCGCGCGGAGAGCGGGCGCGGCGGCGCGGCGGTCACCGTCGTGGGCGGCTTGGCCTCTGTCTCGATCGTCACCCAGCCTCCAGGACAGCGTGCAGGAATTGCCGTGTCCGCTCGTTCTTGGGAGCACCAAACAGTTCGCTTGGCGGCCCCTGCTCGCAGATCTTGCCTTGATAGAAGAAACAAACGCGGTCGGAAAACTCCTTGGCGAAGCCCATCTGGTGGGTGACCATAAGCATGGTTAGATCATGCTCGCGTCCGATCTGCCTTATCACCTGCAGCACTTCGCCGACAAGCTCCGGGTCGAGCGCCGACGTCACCTCGTCGAACAGCATGATCTTGGGCCGCATGGCCAGCGCCCTGGCGATGGCGACGCGCTGCTGCTGGCCGCCGGAAAGCTGTGACGGATAGTGGTCCTTCTTCTGGGCCAGACCGACCAGCTCCAGCAGCTCGGCCGCTCTTGCCTCGGCGTCCGCCCGCTTCATTCCGAGCACCGTTATCGGCGCCTCTATGCAGTTCTGCATCGCCGTCATATGCGGAAACAGGTTGAACGACTGGAACACCATGCCGATCTTGGCGCGTATCTTGCGGATGTGGGCGAGATCGGCGGGAACAAGCTTGCCGTTCCTCTCCATATGGGTCAGCGGCTCGCCTTCGACCCAGATGACGCCGTCATTGATCGTTTCCAGCGTCATCAGCATGCGCAGTACCGTCGTCTTGCCCGAACCCGACGGACCGATGACTGAGACTTTTTCGCCGCGCGCTATTTCGAGATTGAGCCCGTCGAGAACGGTTAACGTGCCGTAGCGTTTCGATACATTGTCGAAGCGGACCATCGGTTGTTCAGTCATCGGGTGGTCCTCCGGTTGAGCAGCCCTTCGAGGGAGCGGATGAGCGCCGCCGAAACCAGGCTCATGGCAAGGAAAAACAGGCCGACCAGCGTGATCGGCTCGGTGTAGCGGAACGTTTCGGAGCCGATGATCTTGGCGGTCTGCATCAGTTCCATCACGGCGATTGCGGAAAGCAACGGCGTTTCCTTGAACAAGGCCACCAGATAATTGCCGAGCGCCGGAACGATCGGCGGGATCGCCTGCGGAATGATGATGTCGCGGAACGTCGTCCAGGACGAGAGATTGAGCGCGATCGAAGCTTCCCACTGGCCGCGATGGATGTTGTCGAAACCGGCGCGATAGACCTCGGAGCAATAGGCGGCGTAGTGGATGCCGATGGCCAGCACCCCGGCGGTGAAAGCGTCGAGCACGACACCGAATTTCGGAAAGACGAAATAGAGAAAGAATATCTGGATAAGCAGCGGGGTCGAGCGGATCAGCTCGACCAGCACCGAAATCGTCCAGCTGGTCCATGGCACGGCGATGCGGACGACCGCCAGCACCAGACCGAGCGAGGCGGCAAGTGCAAAGCCGATCAGCGTCGCCTCGATGGAAATGACGGCGGCGCGGGCAAGCACCGGCAGGATTTCCAGGGCAAATCCCCAATCCCAGATCATGCCGCCTTCCCCCGCGCCAGTCCGAGCGACGCCCGCCTTTCAAGAAGCCGCATGCCGATGGTCACAACCAGCGACATTGCCAGGTACATCAAAAGAACGAGGGTGAAGATCGGAATGGTCTTGAACGTGTTCTGGTTCATTTGCTGCGCCTTGAAGGCGAGATCCGAAAGCGTGATCAGCGAGACCAGCGCCGTCGATTTCAGAAGCTCGATGAACAGATTGCCCCAGGGTGGGATCATCGCGACAAAGGCCTGCGGCAGGATGATCCGACGCAACATCTGCGGGCGGCTCATGTTCAATGCCGTACACGCTTCCCACTGCCCGCGGGCGACGGACAGGATCGCGCCGCGCACGCACTCCGATCCATAGGCGCCGACATTCAGGCCGAGCGCGAGCACCGCCACCACGAACGCGTTGATCGTGACGCCGAATTGCGGGAGCACGAAAAACAGCCAGAACAATTGCACCAGTGCCGACGTTCCGCGGAAGATCTCGACGTAAACCGTGGCCAGCCATCTGAGCGGCGTCGGGCCGTACATCCTTGCAAGTGCCGCAAGCACGCCCATGACAATTGCCAGCAGGCTGCCGAGGACGGCGATCTCGATTGTCAGGACCGCGCCTTGCAGCAGCCCCGGCATAAACACTTGATATGATTCCTGTGTTGCCAAGGCACCGATCACGACAAGCGCGATGACCAGCATGGCAACGAGCGTACGGATACCCATGCGATTCCCCCAAGGAAAAAGGGCGGCGCTTTCGCGCCGCCAGCAGTTGGGAACCTATTTGCCAGCGCAGAGCTCTGCGGTGGTCTTGTTGGGGAGATAATCCTTGCCGAAGCCGAGTGGCTCGACCAGCGCGATATGCTCCGGCGAACCGAGGAACTTCTTCAGCTCGGCGTTGAAAGCCTCCTGCAGGTCGGTGTCTTCCTTGCGGAAGCCGAAGCCGCCATGACCTTTTACCGATTTGCCGGCGACCTCGCCGAAGGGTTTGGTCGATTCGACGCCGTCGGCTTTCTTGGCCATGTCGGCGATCGAAAGAGCGGTCAGCGCGGCTGCATCGGCGCGGCCCGACTGGACAGCGGCGACCAGGCTTGACTGGTCGGGCAAGGAGACGATCTGCCCGCCGGCAACGCCCGCTTCCTTGGCGAAGCCGCCTTCGACAGCGCCGGCCATCACGGCAAGCTTGAGATCCGGATTGTCCTTGATGCTGGAAAAATCCTTGATGCCTTTCGGATTGCCTTTTGCCACCAGCATAGCCTCGCCGATGCCGTAGGACGGCTCGGAGTAGTTGATCTCGGCGCAGCGCTTCGGAGTGATGAACATGCCGGCGGCGATGATGTCGAAGCGGCCGGCCTTGAGACCCGGAATGAGCGAGCCGAATTCGGTCAAAACACCGTCGACCTGCGGTATGCCCATCTTGGCGAGCACCGCCTTGGCGACTTCAGGGGCCTCGCCGGTCAGCTTGCCGTCTGGCGTGGCGTAACCGAACGGCGCCTCGTTGGCGAAACCGACGCGGATGTAGCCGTCCTTCTTGGCCCGTTCGAGGGTGGTTTCCGCGTGAGCGGACAACGACGTCAATGACGTCGCGGCGAGCGCGATGCAGGCAGCCGCCTTCACGACCATACGGCGCGATATCGATGATTTGAGCATGCTTTTCTCCCATTGGACAACTGTGGATGGTTCCCAGGGCGCGGCCTTCTTCGAGGTCGACGCCTGCTTGATAAGACGTATACAACTGCCCTAGACATTTCGCAAGCAGAGATATAGAAACCATGAAAATTCGACGATAATTCGCAGCTAGCCAGCAAATTGACGTCGAGTTGTGCACAATTTGGCCTAGTTGCCATTTACAAAAGGCAAACGGCGTACCTGGAAGGCAGGATTTCGGTGGCGACCGCGAACGGCTTCGGGACATTCACGCAAGCGGAGTATGGGCAACGCCTCGCCGGCGTGAAGACACGTATGCAAAAAGCCGGCTTCGATCTCATCGTTTGTCAGGATCCCGCCAACATGTGCTGGCTGACCGGCTATGACGGATGGTCGTTCTACGTCCCGCAGTGCGTGCTCGTCCATCTAGAGGAGGACCGGCCGATCTGGTTCGGCAGGGCGCAGGATGCCAAGAGCGCACGCCTAACCACCGGCCTCCCGGAGAAAAACATCGTGCCGTTCTCGGAACGGCTGGTGCAGCAGCCCGTCGAACACCCTTATGACGAACTCGCCCAACTGATCCGGTCGCGTGGTTGGGGAAAGGCCCGCATCGGCGTCGAGATGGACGCGCATTATTATACGGCGCGCTGCCACGCCCATCTGGTCCAAGGGCTGCCCGACGCGCACTTCGCCAACAACCACGATCTCGTCAACTGGGCGCGGCTGGTCAAATCCGAAGCCGAGATGGTGCTGATCCGCGAGGCGGGTGCGATCTGCACGCATGCCATGAACCGCGCCATCGAGAAAATGCGGCCCGGTGTGCCTCAGAACCATGTCATTGCCGAAATCTATCACGCGCAGATCATGGGCGTGCCCGGAGCGGGCGGCGACTATGCCGCGATCTGTCCGCTGATGCCCGTTGGCGAGGGCACCAGCACGCCGCATCTGACGTGGTCCGACGCGCCGCTGCCGGACAGCGGCCTCGCCATTCTGGAGATCGCCGGCGTGCGGCGCCGCTATCATGCGGCCCTGACCCGGACGGTGCATTTTGGCCAGCCGCCGCAAGCCATCCTCGACATGGCCAAGGCGATCGTCGAGGGCGTCGACGCTGGCCTCGAGAAGGCGCGCCCCGGCAACACCGCCGAGGAGGTGGAAGCCGCCTGGCAGGCAGTGCTGCAGAGGAACGGGCTGAAGAAGGAAAGCCGCGTCGGCTATCCGGTCGGGCTCGCCTATCCGCCCGATTGGGGTGAACGCACCGCAAGCCTTCGTCCCGGCGACACCACCGAGATGCAGCCCGGGATGTGCTTCCATTTCATGGCCGGCGTTTGGCTCGACGATTTCGGCATCGCCATCTCGGAATCCTTCGTCGTCACGGATCGCGGCGGCGAACGCCTCTGCGACGTGGCGCGCGAACTCGTCGTCATCGACTGACATGGCGGCCGGGAAACCGGCTGCCGAAAAGACCATGCCCGCCAGCAAGCCGGCAACAAGCACGAGGACGCCCGATGGACCGCAATCCGTTTTCCGAAGCCGAAATCGCTGGCCGCCTTGCCAAGGTCCGCACTGCTCTAGCCGAGCGCGAGCTCGACGGGGCGGTCTTCGCCTCGCCGGAGAACGTCTTCTATCTCACCGGGCTCGATCACTGGGGGTATTTTGCCCCTCACCTGCTGATCGTCCCGCTCCAGGGAAAACCTGTCCTGGTCACCCGCTCGATGGAAATGGTGACGATCGAGAAGCAGGTAAAGGCAGCGGAATTCCGTGGTCACTCCGACAGCGAAACGGCGGCCGACCTTGCCGCGCGGGTGCTTGCGGAGCTCGGCCTGTCCGGCAAGCGGATCGGTCTCGAATACTGGACGGCCGGCCTTAGCCATGGACTTGCCGTGGCACTCCAGATGCAAGCCGATGCCAAGTGGAGCGATGTCTCCGGTCTGATCGACAAGATGCGGCGGGTGAAGAGCGCCGACGAACAAGTGCTGATGCGGCGGGCCGCAAAGGTGACGGACGCCGGTGCCGGTGCCGCGATCGCCGCGATCTCGGATGGCGCTTCCGAACAGGAGGTCGCCGCCCAATGTGTTGCGGCAATGATCCGCGCCGGCGGTCATGCGCCGGGCTTCGGACCGTTCATCCGCCCGGCCGCGCGCCTGGGTGAAGAACACACGACCTGGGGCGACGGGATCTACCGCAAGGGCGAGCCGGTCTTTGTCGAATTGTCCGGGTGCATCTCACGCTACCACGCCCCGCTCGGCCGGCTCGTTCGCATCGGCCACATCAGCGACGAAGACGCCGCAATGGCGGAAGTGACCGCCAAGGCGTTCAACGCTGTCGTCGAGGCGTTGCGGCCGGGCGCCAAGGCGCGCGATGTCTACGCCGCCTGGCAGGCTGTCGCTGACGAGGCGGGTCTTTCCCACTATCGCCGCCATCACTGCGGTTATCTTGTCGGCGCCGGCCAGCCGCCATCATGGACCGGCGGCAATTCGGTGACCGGCTTGAGGCACGATTCCGACCTCGAGATCGAGACCGGGATGAGCTTCCACATCCTGTCATGGCTGATGGGCACCGGTCGCGGCGATGACTTCGTTTCCAACACGGTGCTGTTGACCGATGCGGGCGCCGAAGTGCTTACCCGCACGCCGGCCGGCCCGATCGTTCGATAGGCCTGCACACATGGCGCGCTACTCGGCATTTTCGATCTTGCGCAACGCGCTGTCCGGCCAGAAGAATTGGCAGCGCGCCTGGCGGGCAGCGGAGCCAAAATCGTCCTATGACGTGATCGTTATTGGCGGCGGCGGACACGGCCTCGCCACCGCCTTCTACCTCGCCGAGAACCACGGCATCCGTAACGTCGCCGTGCTCGAAAAGGGTTATGTCGGCGGCGGCAATGTCGGCCGCAACACCACCGTCATCCGCTCCAACTACCTGCTCGACGGCAACACCCAGTTCTACGAATTCTCGATGAAGCTCTGGGAGGGCATGTCGCGGGCGCTGAACTTCAATGTCATGTTCTCGCAGCGCGGCCAGCTCGTCACGGCGCATTCGGCCGATCAGCTCGACGGCTTCAGCCACCGCGCCAATGTCATGCGGCTGAATGGCATTGATGCCGATATCCTCGACCGCGACGAGGTGCGCCGTCTCGTGCCCTATCTCGATTTTTCCGACACCGCCCGCTTTCCGATCCATGGCGCTATCTTCCAGGGCCGGGCGGGCACGGCGCGCCACGACGCCGTCGCCTGGGGCTATGCGCGCGCCGCCGACGGCCATGGCGTCGACATCATCCAGAACTGCGAAGTGACCGGCTTCCTCCGCGACCGCGACAGTATCGTCGGCGTCGAAACGACGAAAGGCCGGATCGGCGCCGGCAAGGTCGGCCTCGCTGTTGCCGGTCATACATCCGTGCTCGGTGCCAAGGCCGGCCTTGAACTGCCGATCGAAAGCCACGTCCTGCAAGCCTTTGTCACCGAACCGCTGAAGCCGCTGGTAGATCACGTCGTCGCTTACGGCGCCGACCATTTCTACGTCAGCCAGTCCGACAAGGGCGGGTTGGTCTTCGGCGGCAATCTCGACGGCTACAATTCATACGCCCAGCGCGGCAATCTCGGCGTCGTTCGCGAGGTGGCGGAGGCGGCGATTGCATTGATGCCGTGCATTTCGCGCGTCCGCCTGCTGCGCCACTGGGGCGGCGTCATGGACATGACTCCCGATGCCAGCCCGATCATCTGCCCGACGCCGATCGACGGCCTCTATCTCAATGGCGGCTGGTGCTATGGGGGCTTCAAGGCGACGCCGGCTTCCGGCTGGTGCTTCGCCCACACGATCGCCACCGGCAAGCCGCATCCCTTGATCGCGGCCTACGGGCTCGATCGTTTCCGCACCGGCCACACGCTCGATGAGGCCGGTGTCGGCCCTTCCGCCTGGCTGCAATAGGAGGCGGGACAAAATGCTGCGCATCGAATGCCCCTGCTGCGGCCCGCGCGATCATGACGAGTTCCGCTACGGCGGCGATGCCTCGGTCACGCGTCCGGCCCATGACGATCCCGATCCAGAGGCCTGGTATCGTTACGTCTATATCAGGACAAACCCGGCCGGCCAGCACCGCGAATTCTGGCAGCACGTGACCGGCTGCCGCCAATGGATGGTGGTCGAACGCGACACACGCAACCACGCGATCGCATCCGTCGACTTCGCCAGGAAATCGACTGTCAGGAAACAACGGGCATGAGTTCGAACCGCAAACGCCTGCCAGTGGGTGGCCGTATCCGTCGCGAGGTGCCGGTCAATTTCACCTTCGACGGCCGCAAGCTGATTGGGTATCGCGGCGACACGCTTGCCTCGGCGCTGCTCGCCAACGGCGTTACCCTGGTCGGGCGCAGCTTCAAATATCATCGCCCGCGCGGCATTTTTTCCGCCGGGCCCGAAGAGCCGAATGCGCTGGTTACGCTCGGGAGCGCCGGCAGGCGCGAGCCGAACCTGCCGGCGGCGACACTGGAACTCGCCCACGGCATGGTCGTGGAGAGTCAGAACCGCTGGCCATCGCTTGCCTTCGACGTGCAAAGCGTCAACGGGCTGTTGGCACCGTTTCTGTCCGCCGGCTTCTACTACAAGACCTTCATGGGCCCGACGCGCCGCGCCTGGATGTTCTACGAACATTTCATCCGCAAGGCGGCCGGCCTGGGTAGAGCCGGCACCGGCTCGGATCCCGACCGCTATGAGGTTCGTCATGCCTTCGCCGATGTCGCCATTGTCGGCGGCGGCCCGGCGGGATTGTCAGCGGCGCGGGCAGCGGCCGCGGTCGGGGCGCGGGTTGCGCTGATCGAGCAGGATTTCCTGCTTGGCGGCCAGCTTCTGGCGGAACCGTCCGACAGCGCAGCGGCTGGATGGTTGAGGCAGGCCGAGGCCGAGTTGGAGGGCTTCGAAACCGTCGCGCTGATGAAGCGGACGACCGCTTTCGGCAGCTATGACGGCAATGTCCTTGGACTGGTCAAACAGCGCGATCCAACCGATCCGAAGCCGAATGGCGAGGCCCGCCAAACGGTCACTATGCTGCGCGCCCGCTCGATTGTTTTCGCCACCGGCGCCATCGAGCGGCCGATCGTGTTCTCGAATAATGACCGGCCCGGCGTGATGCTTGCCTCGGCCGCCCGGACCTATCTCAACCGTTTCGCCGTCCTGCCGGGCAAGAAAATCATTGTCGCCACCACCAATGACGGTGCCTGGCGCACCGCCTTCGACTATGCCGCAGCCGGCGCGGAGGTGACGGTTGCGGATCTGCGCGCCGTCCCGCCCGCAGCACTTGCCGCGGAAGCCGCACGGCTCGGCGTGGTGGTGCGGGCCGCAACGCGCATCGTCGACCTGCACGGCGGCCATGCCGTCAGGCAAGTAACGCTCAACGGGCCGGAGGGCCAGTCCTCGGCCGCCTGTGACCTGGTCTGCGTGTCCGGCGGCTGGTCGCCAACTGTGCATCTCACCTCGCACCTGGGGAGCAAGCCCACCTACCGCGACGACATCGACGGCTTCGTGCCGGGTTCGTTTCCGGCCGGCCGGTTCGGCGCCGGCGCGATGATGGGAACCTATGCGACGGCCGATGCCATCGACGACGGTCATCGCGCCGGTAGCGAGGCCGCAGCCTCCTGCGGCAAGTCGGCGCCGGTGCCCGCTCCGTCGAAACTCGATCTGGACGAGACCGCCACGAGTTCACTTCGCGAGATCCCTTCCGTTGGACGTGGAAAGGCCTTCGTCGATTTCCAGATGGACGTGACGACCGGGGATATCGAGCTCGCCCATCGTGAGGGCTATGAATCGGTCGAGCACCTGAAGCGCTACACCACGCTCGGCATGGGCACCGACCAGGGCAAGACCAGCAATTTTGCCGCACTTGCCGCGATGGCCGCCCTGCGCAAGGCAACAATCCCCGAGACCGGCGCCACGACCTTTCGGCCGCCCTATACGCCCGTGGCGATCGGCGCGCTTGCCGGGCGCGCAATCGGCCATCATTTCAAGCCGATCCGCCGCACGCCGATGCACGATTGGCACATGGCGAACGGCGCCAAGATGCTCGAGGTCGGGCTCTGGATGCGGCCCTATTTCTACCGGCAGTCGGGGCGTAACGTGAACGAGGCCTACGTCGCCGAAATGCGGACCGTACGTCAGGCGGCGGGCCTGATGGACATCTCCACGCTCGGCAAGATCGATGTCCAGGGCCCGGATGCGGCAATCTTCCTCGACCGCGTCTATGCCAACGGCTTTGCCAAACTGGCGATAGGCCGCGCCCGCTACGGCGTCATGCTGCGCGACGACGGTATCGTCTTCGACGACGGCACCACGACGCGGCTGGCGGAAAACCGGTTCTTCATGACCACCTCGACCGCCAAGGCCGCCGATGTGCTGTCGCGTCTCGAATTCCTGCTCGACACGGCCTGGCCGGATTTGCGCGTGGCCGTTACCTCGGTCAGCGATGAATGGGCGGCGATGTCGGTTGCTGGGCCTAACAGCCGCGCGATCCTGAATGCAGCGTTTCCCGCTCTCGACGTTTCCGAGGAGGCGCTTTCGCATATGGGACTACTCGAAAGCGAATGGGAGGGCCGTGCGCTCCGCATCCTGCGTCTCAGTTATTCCGGCGAGCGCGCTTACGAAGTCTATGTCGGCGCCACTGCCGGTGAACAGCTCTGGAGCCGCTTGCTCGAAGCCGGCAGACCCTTCGACCTGAAGCCTTACGGTGTCGAGGCGCTTGGCGCGATGCGCGTCGAAAAGGGCCATGTCGCCGGACCGGAGATCGATGGGCGCACGACGCTCGACGATCTCGGCCTCGGCCGCATGGCCGGCAAGCGCAGCGGCTTCGTCGGCGACGTCCTGCGACGGCGCCCTGCCCTCCGGGCGCCCAACCGGCAGCGTCTGGTCGGGCTGGAATGCATCGAAGAGGGAAAACGCCTGCGCGGCGGCGCCATCCTGTTCCTGCCGGATGAGAAACCCCATGGCCATGGGCGCGGTCGCGTCACCTCCGTCACCTTCAGCCCCGAACGCGGCCATTATGTCGGGCTGGCCCTGCTTGCCGGCGACGTCGCGGCAGAAGGAAGCGAGCTCGTGGCGATCTATCCGATGAAGGCCGAAACGGTTCGCGCCCGCGTTGTCTCGCCGGTATTCATCGATCCGCAGGGAGAACGGCTGCATGGCTAGCTTGACCTCTTCTCGGGATTTCAGCCTGTCCGTGGCCGATTGTCCGCTTATCCAGATCGAGGGCTGGGACGCGACACTGAGACAATTCGAAAAGAGCGTCTCGGCGTCGCTCAACACGAAACTTCCCGCTTCGGTCGGAGAGACGGTTCGCCACAAGGGCCTTTTAACCATCCGCGTTGCACCTCGCCGCCTTTGGCTGGCTCTCGACGAAGGCACAGAAGCGCCAGCCCTTGTCGTCGACCCCGATCTCGGCTGTTCCGTGCCCCTCGGGGAAGGTCGTGTTCGTTTGAAAATGGCCGGCCCTGGTATCGCAAGGCTTCTGTCCGGCTGCATTGCCGTCGACTGGCACGCGCCGGCCGCCGCTCCGGGCCGCGCCGTGCAAACATCCTTCCATCACGTGCCCGTGCTCTTCCTGCGCACCGGCGAGACCGCGTGCGAACTCATCGTGCCGCGAAGTTTTGCCCGCAGCCTCTCGGATTGGATTGCCGGCGGCTAGCCAATACCGGTTCCTCGGGCAAGGGCCGGCTTTAGCGGCGATCCAAGCCGCCATCACGAAGCCATCTACTCTCTTGCCGGCCAGTCCTGCAGAAGCGTAATCCCAAACTTCGGCGCGGCTACTTTGAGCCGCTCGATATCGGCAGGCGTCGGCGGCCCGACCACCTCTCCCTTGCTGCGTTCATGGCCACCTTCGGCGAGAAACTGCTCGAACACACTTGGCGTGTCTATCAGGATGTAGCGAACGGGCTGGTTGCCGGGATTCATGAGCTGGTGCGGGATCCCGCGCTTCAAAAACATGCTCTCGCCGGGCGAGAGCGTTCGGACCTCGCCGGCCACAACCGCGGTCAACTGCCCTTCGATGACGTAGACCGTCTCGTCGTCATTCGCATGAACATGGATTGGCGTTTTCGTGTGCCCGTCGCTTCTGTTTTCGAAGAGACTCAACAAGCCTCCCGTCTGTTCGCCGGAGACCAGTCGCTTCATGACGATGCCTGCGAGCACGAATTCTTTTGGTTCAACATCCGTCATTGATCCAATCCTGCCAGACACATTTGGTGGGCCGTCAAGCAGACGACCTGCGCAGCGACATCCGGCAAACGTCGAACTGGCTCACGGGTTCCCGGTCGCCCGAGTTCCCTCTTCCCAAGCTCCGTTGGACGAAAAGCCGGCTTCGTTCTCACCGGACATGCTGGCCGACATCCGCCAATTCGAGGGCGCCGCAGAGGTCCGCCTAACTGACGGCAAAGCTCCAACGGGCTGCCAGGCTCTCGCCGGGCCCAAGCACCGACAGTCCATTCCATTTGTCGATCGAACCACGATTGTGAGCATCGACAGCATGACTGACCGGTTCAAAACAGAAGAAGTCGCTCTCGTCCGATGGCGAATAGACAAGGTAGAAATTCAAGGGCGATGAAGCTTCAATCCGCAGGCTGCAACTGTGCTCCGGCCACGATATGGTAGCGACGCCGTTCCAACCGGCAAACAGATTGTTTATCCATCCACTCGGCAATACGACTGGGGCGCCGAAATTCCAATCGGGATGGGTTTTGACATCCACAAACCGTTCAGGGAGGTGGTTGGGCAGTTCGAGACAAACCTGCGAGGCCGGCGCATGAAGCGCGGTTCGTGCCGTTCTCGGGAACCATGGATGGATGCCAAGCCCGAACGGCAATCTCATCGAGGCCCGATTGACGACGCGAAGTTTCAGCTCGAGCCCCTGTCCGGCCAGCGCGTAGCTCACCTCGGCGCGATATCGGTATGGGCCGGGCCCGTTGCTGATGAGCGACAGCTTTGCGTTGTCCTGCGTTACGCTGTCGACGTCCCACTCGCTCGAAAATCCATTGCCATGAATGGGAAATGGCTCGCCTGCAACATTGGCAGGCAGTTCGTGGAATTTGGAGTCGAATGTGAACCCGCCGCCCGAGATGCGATTTGACCATGGCAAAAGCAGGTTGCAGGCAAGGTCGAACGGTTTGCTGCTCCCGCCGTTTGGCCAAGGCCTGAAGAGCGGCACGCGTCCATGGTCCAGTCTCGCAAGACCTGCCCCAAGCGATGGGACGATTTCAGCGGACAGGTCTCCGCTTCTGATCTTGATCGTCCCGACCATCCGCTTCAGACGGTATCGGCCTTGGCAGCGGCGATCGGCTGTTGATGGCGGCCTTTGCGAGCCACTGCAAGAAGGTCGTTCGACGCGATCCCGATGAGCGCCTTCATCTGATCGTGTGCATCGTCGGCCCTCCGCATCCTGATTGCCTCCAGCACGTCGCCATGCGCGCTCAGCGTCTGCTGGTAATTAGCGGTGGCCGATGTGGTCAAGCGGAAGGAGAAGCTGAGGGCGGCCGCAAGCATATTGCCGAGATTGGCGAACACCGGGTTGCGACTGGCACGAAGGATGGCGGTATGAAACCTGACGTCGGCATCGAGACACGCAGCGAGATTGTCCGGCGGAGCAATGCGCATGGCTTCATAGGCCGCTTCGATGACTGCGAGATCGCCTGACGTCGCCATCTTGGCCGCAAGTTGGGCGGCAGCGGGTTCAATGACCAGCCGCGCCTCGATCAATCCGCGGACGAAATCGAGATCGGGCTCGATATCGCGCATCCATTCCAGAACCTGTGCATCCAGCCTGTTCCATTCGCTCGACACGCGCACACGCGTCCCGGCCCGCTTGCGTGCCTCGATCAATCCTTTCGCCGAAAGCGTCAGAAGAGCATCGCGAAGCGCGGTGCGGCTTGCCCCGTAGATAACGCAAAGTTCGGCTTCCGTCGGCAGGACGGAGTGCTGGGCGTAGGAGCCGGCGAGGATGCGCTGTCCGAGATCGCGTGCGATGCGATCCTTGAGCGATGACGTGGTGCCATCTGCGGCAGGAATGTCCTGCTTGCCTTGGCCAGTCGAAGCGATCGCCGCGTCCATCGTCATGTCCTGTTCAAGTGGTACTCGGCAATTACCACAGCAAGTATCAGCAGCGAGCCCTTGGCAAGCAACTGATAGAAGGTTGGCACGGACGTCAGTATCATTCCGTTGTTGAGGACGCCAATGATGGCGACGCCCAGCAGTGCGCCGACGATCGTGCCCTTGCCGCCCTGCAAGGCGCAGCCACCAAGAACGGCCGCTGTGATGGCCTCGAGTTCCAGGCCTTGGGATCCGGATACGGGCTGCCCGGAGCCGGTACGGGCAGCCAACAGAATCCCGGCCAATCCGGCCGCCACTCCACTCATGATGTAGATGCCGACGCGGTAGCGGTTGATGTTGATGCCGGAGAAGCGTGCGACAACGGGATTGCCGCCCAAGGCATAGATGTTGCGGCCAACGATCGAGCGGGCAAGGAAGAGATGGAACACGATCGCGGTCAGCAAGAGAATCCAGATCAGCAAAGGCAGGCCGAGGATTCGTCCGATCCCGATGAAGCGGAAAGTGTCGCTGAAAATCGCGATCGATTGTCCATCGGACATGATGAACGCGATGCCGCGGAAGATCGCCATCGTACCGAGAGTCGCGATGACAGCGTTGACCCGCCCATAGGTGATGATGATGCCGTTCACGAGGCCGGCAAGACCGCCCAGGACCAGGCCGGCAAGAATACCCGCGGCGGGTGATCCGGTGGCCTGGATGGCCATTGCCGTCGATACTGTGGTCAGACCGACAATTGCGCCGACGGCAATATCGAGCCCTCCGGCGACAATAACCACGGTCTGGCTCATCGCCAGAACGCCCAGGATGGTAATGCCTAGACCGATGTTCAGCAGGTTTCGGCTGGAGAAGAACACGTCGCCTCTCAGGGTGCCGAAAATGAGCACGAGAATGGCGAGAGCAACAAGAAGGCTTATGTTGTGAATGCCGATGCGCTCTGCGATGCGCAAGGAAGCGCGCCTTTTGCCGGTTTGCGTTGTTGCTGTCCTGAGTTCAAGGCTGTTCACTGAATTTGTCCTCCAAGCGATGCTGCAGATTGAGGCATGGCATGTCTCAGGATCGTGGCCTCGTCGATGTCAGGGCGGGAAAGTTCGGCCGTGATCCGGCCTCCAGCCATAACAAGCACCCTGTCGGCCAGCCCGATCAGTTCCGGCATTTCCGAGGAAATCAGGATTATGCCGATGCCGCTGGCGGCGAGTTCGTCGATCAGGCGATAGATTTCCGCCTTGGCGCCGATGTCGATGCCGCGGGTCGGCTCGTCGAGGATGAGAAGCATCGGCTGCCGCGCAAGCCAGCGCGCGAGAACGACCTTCTGTTGGTTGCCACCCGACAGTTTCGAAACCTGTTCGTCGAGGTTGGGCGCCTTGATCGACATCTTTGCTGCAAGCGGTGAGACGATCTCCAGTGCCTTGCGCCGGTTGAAGAAGCCGAAGGTCGACGTTCTGTCGGGCACGCAAAGCGAGGCGTTATCAAGAATGCTTCGGAACAACAGCAGCGCCTCGTGCTTACGGTCTTCCGGGGCAAAGCCGATGCCCGCCACGATCGCTGCATGCGGGCTGTTAGGGCCAACGGGCACACCATTCATCGTTATGGTTCCGTCGACGCGTCTATCATAGCCGACAATCGCCTTTGCCAGTTCGGATCGACCCGCACCCATAAGGCCGGCAATGCCGAGCACCTCGCCACGGCGGACCTTGAGGCTCACATCGGTGACGTGGTCGGTGGTCAGGCCCGTCACCTCCAGCAACGGTTGCCCCGATTGCCACGTCTCGCGCGTAAACAGATCGGCTATGTCGCGGCCCACCATGAGCTTGGCTATGGTCTGCTCGCTGGCACCGGCAGCGGGGGAATCATCGACCAGCCGGCCGTCCCGCAAGACGACAATGCGATCCGCAAGGTCGATGACCTCGTTCAGCCTGTGAGAGATGTAGACGATCGAAGTGCCCTCGCCGCGCAGCCGGCGAATTACTGAAAACAGACGGCGCGCTTCGTCGTCGGTCAGTGACGAGGTCGGCTCATCGAATGCGATCAGCCGGCCGCCGGCACGTATGGCGCGCATGATTTCGATCATCTGGCGCTGTGCCGGACCGAGTGTGCTGCAGAGTTGACGCGGCAGCATATCCTGCTGCATGCCGAAGGTCGCAAGCACCTTATCAGTCTGGTCCTCGAGCCTGTGCCAGTCGAGCAGGACGCCTGCCAGCCGCGGCAGTTCGCCGACGAAAATGTTCTCGGCCACGGTCAGGTTCGGAACGATCTCCGGCTCCTGATGGATGACGCGTATTCCGGCTCTGTGGCTGTCGCGCGGTTCGCTGAAAACGATCGGCGCGGAGCCATGCAGCACGGTGCCGGTGTCCGGTGCGAACACGCCCTCGAGAATTCGCATCATTGTCGACTTGCCGGCGCCATTCTCGCCAACCAGGGCAAGCACCTCTCCTGGCCGAAAGGCAATCGAGACATTGTCGAGCGCCTGCACGACGCCGAAGCGCTTCGATATCCTGTCGAGCGAGAAGAAATCCGATTGCATCAAAAGCTCACTCCCGAGGATCGATCCCGTGTGCCCGCCGACGAACTGCCGGCCCAAAGAGCGTCATGCGCACTGCGGCGCATGACGCATATCTGGTTCAGTGGCAGAGCTTGGCTTTGTAGTCCGACGCAAAATTATCGGCGGTGATGTATTCCGGGTCCGTGAAGGACTGAACGGGAAGCTTCGTTCCGTCCTTGATGGAGGCCAAGAGAATCTTCACCGCCAGCGCGCCATGATTTTCCGAATTGAGCCACATCGTACCACGGAACGCCGAGGGCTTTCCGGATCCGAAGGCATCGCAGGCGCGGCTCCCGTCGATGCCGATCCCCATGCCCTGGTCTGCGGAATAGCCGGCATTCTCCAGTGCTCGCGCACCACCCAGCACGCCGTCATCGTTGCATGAATAGAATATCCAGTTCGTGACGCTGGGATTGGCCGTCAATGTGGTGGTCATCACATCGATGGCGTTGAGCATCGTATTGTCGTAGGGGACGCGAACGATGCTGCCCGGCTTGAAATCGGGCACCGCCTTCAGGAACGCTTCTTCCGCGCCCTTGTTGCGCTGCATGCAGGTATCGGCCTTGCGGTCCTCGATCGAGGCGATGCGCACCTCTTTGCCCGCCCAGCCTTCAGCCTTGTAGAGCTTGGCAAGCTCTTCGCCCACCCGCGCACCGATATTGTAAGCATTCATGCCGACATAGGGGACCTGGGTGCCATCCTGGTAGTAGATATCGTCGTCCACCGCCACCAAGGGAATTTTTGCGGCCTTTGCTTTCTCCGCGATGACCGGTCCCAGCGCCTTGTCGGGGACAACGATGGCGATGCCTTTCACGCCATCGCCGACCATCGTATCGAAGGTCGTGATCGTCAAATTGGCGTCGAACTGAACGTCCTGCGACACGAACGCGGCCCCTGCCGCCTCAGCCGCTTTCTTGGCGCCGCCGACTTCGGCGACGAACCATGGGTGGTCTCCCATCTTGTTGATGTAGCCGATCTTGATGTCGTCTGCGCTTGCTGTGCCACTCATCAGTCCGGCAGCCAATACCGCAAATGTCGCCAAAGCCTTTGTTGTGGTTTTCATGAATATCCTCCCTGAGAGCTCTATGGTGGTTGCTAGTCGTGGTAGAGAACCGAGCGCCCACCATCGATGGTGATCGTCTCGGCATTTATGAACGGCGCTTCGTCCGAAGCGAGGAAAACCGCCGTCATTGCAACCTCGTCCGGCCGGCCAATTCGCTTGGGCGGATGGAGGTCGTAGGCTCGCCGCTTCTCCTCGGCGGGGTTCGGGAATGTGTTCCAGTAGGCTTCCGCGATTGGCGTCTCGATATAGCCGGGGGCGATCGCGTTCACCCGGATACCGCGTGCGGCATATTCGATCGCCAGCGAACGGGTCAGGCCCAAAAGTGCATGCTTGGCGACCGGATACGGAAACGTATGGGGAATGATCTGGAAGGCGTGACAGCTCGCTATGTTGACGATGGACCCCGAGCCCTTCGCCAGCATCGTCGGCAAAACCGCCTTGGCGCAGAACCACGCGGCCTGGAGGTCGAGCTTGAGGCAGCGCTCCCATTCCTCATCCGGCATCATCAATGGTTCGTAGAAGACGTTGGCACCGGCATTGTTGACCAGAATGTCGACGCCGCCATAGGCCGTGATCGTCCGCGCGATCATGTCCGCGACTGCGGATGCGTCGGTGACGTCCGTCTCGACGAACAATACCTCGGCGCCTCCGGCACGCAGTTCGTCGGCGATCGCTTTGCCGCTTGCCGCATTCAGTTCGGCAATGACGGTCTTTGCCCCATGCATCGCAAAAGCCCGGGCGGTGGCGGCACCTATGCCTTGGCCGGCGCCCGTGACGATTGCGATCTTTCCTTGCAGCCGGCCTGCCATTGCATTCACCAGTCAACCACGGTGCCGTCCGGCATGACGGCATTGCGGGCATGCAGCACTTCCTGCTTAAAGGGGTGACGCGCGATGACGTCCTCATTGACGGTGACGCCAAGGCCCGGCAGTTCGGGCAGGTCCCAGCGGCCTGGTTTACGCTGAATTGGCCAGGTGACGACGTCGTCGTACCAGGCGACGGCACCGGACATCTCCTCCTGAATGACGACGTTTGGCGTCGATATGCCGAAATGAAGAGCAGCCACACCGGCGATCGGACCAAGCGGGTTGTGCGGCGCAAGGCCGATACCTGCGGTTTCCGCCATGGCCGCGATCTTCTTTGTCTCGAGCAGACCGCCAGTGTGACAAATATCAGGCTGGGCAATGTTGAAGGCGCGGGCTGCGATCGAGTGCGTAAATTCGCGGCGCCCGATCAGCCGTTCGCCGGACGCGATCGGCACGGCCGATCGCGCCGCAATATGCGCCAGTCCGGCAACATCTTCGGGTGGAACGGGCTCTTCCGCGAACATGATGCGGGCCGGCTCGATTGCCTTGAGGTAATCCATCGCTGCGTTAACCGATGCAGGGCGTCCGTGGAAATCGACCATGATGTCGATATCCGGGCCTACCGCCTCGCGAAGTGAGCCAACCATATTGGCAACGGAGTCGACTGCCTTGGCGGGCGATACGTAGTGGGTGTAGGGAATGCAGACGACCTTGACCGCATCGTAGCCTGCTTGCGTCACGATGCGTCCGCGTTCCACGATGGCATCCGCGGATCCGGTCTCATAGACCGCTTTCATGTCCCCGAGGCCGAGATGCGTATAGGTGCGCAGATAGTCGCGGACCTGACCGCCCAAAAGGCGCCAGACGGGGACGCCCAATGACTTGCCCAGGATGTCCCAGAGCGCGACCTCGATGCCGCTGACGGCGGACATTCCCTCGACGCCGAGACGCCAAAATCCGTGGCGCGTAAGTATCTGGTAGCACTGCTCCACGTTGCGCGGATCTTGCCCGATGAGCAGGGCCTCAAGGTCCTGAAGCGCCCCAACGACGGCTCTGGTCTTCCATTCCAGCGTTGCCTCACCCCAGCCAAACAGGCCTGGCTCGTCGGTTTCGACGCGAACGAAGACCCAGTTGCGCATTTCCGCATTGCAGACGCGCGCCTTGATGGCCGTGATTTTCATTGGTCCTCCCAGACCTGCCGTCTTTTTTCATGGCAATATGTATGATTTATTATAGGAAATGTGGACAAGTCAAGCGCAACGTCAATGTGGACCAGCGCCGTCAGCGGAACTGGCCCCTTGGAGCGTCGCGCCGATCCCGGGCATTTTTCGACCAATCCTTGCCAACCAAAGGAAGGGTTCTCAGCCGCCGATCCGCCAACATCGAGACAAACGCGCGACTAAATCACCGCGCAGACCGTTTTCGTCTCGAGATAGTTCTCTAGCCCCGGTGCGCCGTTCTCATAGCCCCAGCCGGATTGCTTGTGGCCGCCTTTGGGCAATTCCGGCGAGAAGTAGGAATGGCAGTTGATCCAGACGGTGCCCGATCGGACATGTGCAGCAAGGCGGTGCGCAGCGGAAAGGTCGCGGGTCCAGACGCTTGCGGCGAGGCCGTAGGGCGAGTCGTTCGCAAGGTTTATCGCCTCCGCGACATCGTCGAACGGTGTCACGGCAACGACCGGGCCGAAGATTTCCTCGCGCATCATGCGCATGTCCGGGCGCACGCCGGTAACCACGGTCGGCTCGAAGAAGTTATCGAAGCGCCGGCCGCCGGCGATGATCTCGGCGCCGCTGGAAGCGCCATCGCCGACGTAGAAGGCGACGCACGCAGCCTGGGTTCCGTTGACCAGCGGACCAAGGTCGGTATCCGGGTCAAGCCCGTGTCCAAGACGCAGCTTTCGCGCCTCCCCTGCCAGGCCCTCCACCAGATGGTCGTAGATCGAGCGATGCGCATAGACACGCGAGCCGGCGACGCAGACCTGGCCGGCATTGGCGAAGATCCCGCGCGCCACTCCGGGGATTGCGAGCCCCATGTCCGCATCGGGCATGATGATGGCCGGCGACTTGCCGCCCAGCTCGAGCGTCAGCTTCTTCAGATTGCCGCGCGCTGCGGAGACGATCATCTTTCCGACTTCCGTCGAGCCGGTGAAGGCGACCTTGTCGACATCGGGATCTGCAGCCAATGCTGCGCCCACGGTTTCACCGAGACCGGTCACGATGTTGACGACGCCGTCCGGCAAGCCGGCTTCGATCATCAGTTCGCCGAGCCTGAGCGCGGTGAGCGACGTTTCCTCGGCTGGCTTGAGCACGATCGCACAGCCGGCCGCAAGCGCCGGGGCGAGCTTCATCGAGGCCATGAGCAGCGGCGAATTCCATGGTGTTATGGCTGCCACGACACCGATCGGCTCGCGCATCGTATAGGCGAAAATCTTGCTGCCCGCCGGTTGGTAGCTGATGGAGGTGGGAATGGTCGTGCCGAGAATTTTCGTGGCAAAGCCGGCGAAATAGCGGAACTGCTCGGCCGAGGCGGGAATCTCGGCGAAGCGCGAGGTCTTCAGCGACTTTCCCTGGTCAAGCGTCTCGAGTTCTGCAAGCTCATCGGCATGGCGCTCGATCAGGTCGGCGATGCGCCATAGCAGCTTGCCGCGTGCCGACGGCGTCATGTCGCGCCAGCTCTCGCCCTCGAAAGCAGCACGCGCCGCAGCAACGGCGCGGCCGGCGTCATCGGCTGTGCCTTGCGCCAGCAGCGCGAGCATGTCGCCACTCGCAGGATCGGTCGCAGGCAAGGTTCCGCCATCGCTGGCGTCGCACCAGCAGCCGCCGATCAGGTGCTGCATCCTAGGTTTGGCCAGGAACGCCTTGACGCCTGCGTGCCTGGCTTCGCCGTTTCGAATGATGACCGTCATGTCCGTATCCCGCAAGCGAGCGCCTCGACCGCGGCGAGAGCACCGCGGATGATGGAATGATAGCCGGTACAGCGGCAGATATTGCCTTCGAGCGCTGCGCGGATCTGAGACTCGTCGGGAGCCGGATTCTCCAGCAGCAGCGCGGTCAGCGCAACAGTGATGCCAGGTGCGCAGTAGCCGCACTGGAAGGCGTTTTCGGCCGCCAGAGCCTGGCGCAGGACAATAGCTTCGGGAAGGTCGTCGAAACCCTCCGGCGTGATGATGGTGGCCCGGTCGAGTTGCCACGACATAAGCAGACAGCCATTGACCGCGCGATCGTCCATCAGCACGGAACAAGCGCCGCAGCGGCCGATGCCGCAAGCCATCTTGGCGGCAGTCATGCCGAAATGATCGCGCAGCAGGTCGATCAGGCGCAACTCGGCGGGCACGGCCAGCGCCTGGCGGCAGCCGTTGAGGTTAAAGGTAATCGCGATCTCGGCACTCACGCTGCACTCCTCTGCAGGGCATCGAGTACCCATTCAGGATCGACCGGGATGCGCTCGGGCCAAGCCCCTGTGGCGTCCGCAATCGCGTTGACGATGGCTGGCGTCACGGCGCCAATGCCAAGCTCACCAACTCCGCGCGGACCGAACGGGTCGTCCTCGTCCAGATCCTCCAACGCGAAGGTCGCGAGGCTTTCCGGCGTGTCGGCAATGCCTGGCAGCATGTAGAAATCGAGGTTGCCGGCAAGATACCGGCCATCCCGCATCGCCGCATCCTCAGTGAGGGTGAAGCCCAGCCCCTGGACGCCGCCGCCTTCGATCTGGCCGAGATAGGCGGCGGGATCGAGCATCGGTCCGGCCGCGGTGTGCTGATGGAGGTCGAGCACACGTACCTGTCCGGTGATGCGGCTGACGGCAACGCGCGCCAGTGCCGCGCCGAAAGCGAAGATCAGGCGTGCATTGCCTTTCAGGTAGTCCGATTTCGGAAACTCGAAGCTGACGGCAGCAGCTGGCAGCCCGTCCGGAGGCAACGCCTTGGCAAGCTCGGTGAAACTCATGAGCAGTGAGCCGCTGTTGGAATGTCGCTCGACGATGCCGCCGGGCCCCAGCGCCAGCGTCCCGGCTTCACGGCAAAGCAGTTGGCCCGCTGCGGCCAGCAGGTCGCGCGCAAAAGCTGGTGCGGCGACTGCCGCGACCCGCCAGACCACGTGAGTGCCGCGCGAGGCGGTAGAGGAACCGGATTCGGGCGTCGCCGCCGTATCGCCGGTGACCGGCCGGACATCGTCGCGACCGCAGCCGAGCGCTCCGGCTACGGCGGCCTTCACCGAGGTGAGCAGGCCCTGTCCCATCTCGTCCAGGCCGTAGAGAGCTTCGATCATGCCATCCGGAGCCAGGCGCAACGCACCCCCGGCCGGGTCCGGCGGCAGCGTGCCTAGGCCATTGCCTTGATAGTTCATCGCCATGCCGACGCCGATCGTCTCACAGCCGTCGAACGACGGGCCGCGCGGCTTGGCCCAGATCGGGTCGGCCGCGGCGGCTCGCAGCATCTCGGCCAGACGTTCGGACGGCGCGACCTGCTGACCGAGGTGACCGCGCGCGCCAGGCTGACGCAGATTGCGGCGCCGTATCTCGACAATGTCGATGCCGGCGGCTTCGGCCAGCCGGTCCAGCTGGCACTCTACCGCGAAGGCCATCTGATTGGCGCCGAAGCCGCGAAACGCGCCGCCGACACCGTTGTTGGTGTAGGCAAGCCTGCCCGAGCTAAGGACGTTGGGAACGACATATGGCCCGCAGGCGTGTTCGAGCGCCGTCTCAAGCACGCCCGGGCCGAGCGACGCATAGGCGCCCGCATCCGCGACCACATCCACCTGCTGCGCGAGCAGCCGACCTTCGGGGTCGCAGGCGGTACGCATGTGGATGCGCATAGCGTTGCGCTTGGTGCCCGCGATGACGGATTCCGCCCGGTCGAGATGCAGCCGCACGGCCCGTCCAGTCTTCAGCGCCAGCAGGGCCAGAGCCGGCTGCACGGTCAGCTCGTCCTTGCCGCCGAAAGCGCCACCAGTCGGGCTGGTGACCACCCGTATTCGCTCTTGCGGCATACCGAGGATGCGCGAGAGCTGCATGCGGTCACGGCGGCCATGCTGCCCACCGGCAAAGACGTTCAGTGTGCCGTCCGCGCCGACGAAAGCGTAGCCGCCCTCCGTCTCCATAAAGCCGTGCATCTGGCGTGGCGTTTCGTAGACAGCCTCGACGATATGAGCCGCCTTGGCAAAAGCCGCGGCGGCATCGCCGCGCGTGAACTCGAAGCTGCACTGCAGATTGCCGGAGGCGTGGACCAGCTCCGCTCCAGCAGCGAGCGCCTGTAGGGGATCGCTCACAATTGGCAGCGGCTCGTATTCGACGCTGACGAGAGCAAGCGCGCGTTCGGCCGTCTTCATGTCAACAGCGGCAACGGCAGCAACAGCGTCGCCGAAATAGCGGACCTTATCGAAGCACAGTGCAGGCTGATCCTGCACGACAATGCCGAAGGCATTGCTGCCGGCAATGTCGCGGTGCGTGACAACCGCCGCGACGCCGGGCAGCGCCTCGGCCGCGCTCGTATCGATGGAAACGATCCTTGCATGGGGAATGCCGGCGCGCCGAATGCGCCCGACCAGCATACCGGGCTCGCGATGGTCGGTCAGGTATTCAAGCCGGCCGGCGATTTTCGGCGCAACGTCCGGCCGCTGGTGCCAGCGTGCGCCGATCTCCGATCGGGACACGAGAATTTCGGCAGGTGGGTTTCCGGACGGCACGGTCCGCCGGCGCGGCGAATGTGCTCCTTGGGACAACTTTCCGCCGAGCCCGAAGACCAGCGCATTCGCCACGACACTGCGCCGATAGCGGTCGGACCGCCATGCATCATCGATCGCCGGCGCCTCTTCGAGAATTGCGGCGTGCAGCTCGGCCCAATCGATCTCCTGCAGGCGGCGGCCGACAAGCAGTGCTTCAGCGCGGCCAAGGCGGGCCGCTTGCCCGCCGCCGCTGGCCGCGAGCCGCGCGACAGTGATGCGATCATGCGCTGTCTCGACCAGCCCGGCGACACCGGCCACGCTTGGGGTGAATGCGGCGCGCAGGCCAACTTTGCGATGGGTCCAGCGAGCGGTAGGTTGCGGTCGAACAATCACCGCCTCGATGAGGTCCGCTGACGGCGTGTCGGCCAGCCATTGCGCGAGCGGCACGACGGCGTGTCCGGCCGGTGAGGCGATCTCCAGCTTCGCATCGGACGCGAGCAGGGCCGGTAGAAGGCAACCCATGAGCCCGGCGACGTTGCCGCCCAGCGTTGCGAGATTGCGGACGGCAGGTCCCGCGGTGGCGCGGACGGCGGCTGCGAGCAAAGGCAAATTCTCGCCTATCGCCCGGTCACGCTCCATGGCACCCAGGGTCGTCAGTGCGCCGATGCGAAACCCGTCGTCGGCCAGTTGAATGCCTTTCAGGCCGGCGATACGGCCGATGTCGATGAGGCGCCGCGGCTTTGGCAGGCCCTTCGCCCAGCCGAGCTGCAGCGCCGTGCCCCCGGCGACCAGTTGCGACGCGCCCTCGCCTGCCCATGACAGCGCCTCGGCAACGGAGGCCGGGCGAAGCACCTGGAGACGCGGCTCGGTCATGTGGCTCCCGCGGTCGTGCCGAAACGGATGCCTTTTTCCTTCAGCCAGCGGCGGTAGGCGATGGAGGAACTGTCGGCGCGGGTCGGGATTTCCATCCGTGGCTCGAGCGGAAGGCGCAGCGGTCGCTGGTTCTCCACGATGATCCGGTCCTGCAGAAAGATGACCTGTTCGAAGTTGAGCAACGCCGTCTGCGTCGAAGCGGAATCGACCAGATACATGACCGGCTGGGCGCGGCAGAGGTCTTCCTCGATGGGCTGGATGAACAGCGCGATCGCGTCGAGCCGGTCCGGCGCCACGGGGCACACGCGATAGAGCATCACCACGAATGGACTCGGCACGCGATAGGTCAGATGCACAAACGCGCCCGAGCTTTCCGTGGCGGCGATGCGCGGCTGGAAGAACGTGCAGTTGGTCGCCCAGACCTCATCCACATCGCGACGTATCTCGCTCAGATAGGCCGGCACCTCCGTGTGCGGCTCCGAGCCGAGAATGTCGGTATGCACGAAGGGGAAGTGCGCCATGTCGAGGAAGTTCTCCACGACACGCAAACCCGAAGCCCGCATCGTCACCCAGCCGCAGGGCACGTAGCGCCGGTCGGCTTCCAGCGCCTCGGCGATCTCGAAGATCCCCTTCCCGGGCTCGCCCAGCGTCGTCCAGACGCAGCCATAGCGCTGCCGGACGGGCAGCGCGGGACCGCGGCCGCCGTCGTCCAGGACCTCCCGGACGGTGATTGCGCCCGCGGCGTCACGGACCAGTTCGATGTCCTGTCCAAGCAGCCGCGTGCGGCTTGGCGCGCCGCCTGGATCGGCCGCCGTCTCCACCGCGTACCAGTCGTCCAGTGCCGCCTTGTCCGTCGTCTTCATGACCGGGGCTCGCCTTATTGGGTCCACTGCAGGCTGCCGCCGGAATTCGCGGCGAGGAAGGCGGCGCGCCGGGCGAACAGGCCAGGCGCGACGCGATGGATTTCGGCGATGATCTCGCGCAGGTCGCCGGTGCGCAGCACGCCGTGCTCGACGAGGATCTCGCCATCGACCATCGTCAGGGATACGTCGCCGCCACGCACGGCGTGGACGAGATTGTGGTGGAGGTTGAAATAGGGTCCGTCGCGGAAGACCGGCGTCATGCGCGGCGTATCGGTTCGGACCGCGATGATGTCGGCGCGCTTGCCGACCTCGATCGAGCCGATCTCATGATCGAGGCCGATCGCCTTTGCACCAAGGATCGTGGCCATGCGCAGCACCTGCCAGCTATCCATTGCGGCGGCGTCGAGGTCCTTCAGCTTGCCTAGCAACGAAGCCACCTTCATCTCTTCGAACATGTCGAAATTGTTGTTCTCCTTCTCGCCGTCCGTGCCGATGCCAACCGACACGCCGGCCTTCAGCATCTCGGCCACCAGCGCGATGCCGCTCGCCAGCTTCATGTTGGAAACGGGGTTGTGGGCGACCGAGACGCGGCGCTTCGAAATAAGCTCGATCTCGTCCCGGTCGAGCCAGACGGCGTGGGCGATCATGGCGCGCGGGGTTTCGAAGAAGCCAAGGTCATCCAGCGCGAACATCGGGCGTTTGCCGTAACGCCGCTCAAATTCCGCGATCTCGATCTCAGCCTCGCTGCAATGGGTGTGGAAGCCGGTCTCGTATTTCCTTGCGAGGTCGATCGCCCGGCGCTGGCCGGCCTCGTCCGCATAGAACAGATGCTCCAGCCCGACCCACACATTGATGCGCCCGCCCGCCTTGCGGTGCCAGCCTTCGATCATCGCCTCGTTCATGTCGAGCGTGTCAAAGTAGTCGTAGTCCGGATGCTCGCCGACATAAGGCACGGCGATGAGGCGGTTGCCGATCGCCTCGGCCGCCCTGGCGCTGCCCTCCATGAAACGCCACATGTCGACGACGGTCGTCGTGCCCCCGAGCACGGATTCCGCATAGCAGAGCCGTGACGCCGCCTCGGCCTCGTGCGGCTGCAGCACGCGATGCGCCGGATTGATGTGGAGCGTCAGCCAGTCCCACACCGGCAGATGCTCCGCCGTGCCGCGCAGGAAACCGGAATGTGCATGCGCATTGACCAGCCCGGGCATGAGCACGGCATCGTCGAGCTTCTTCACGGCCACGGCCGGATGCGCCGCACGCAGTGCAGCGAGCGCACTGACCGCGGCGATACGGCCATCCTCGACCAGCACGGCGCCGTCAGGCAACACATGGTTATTTTCATCCATAGTGAGCAGCGTGTCGGCCGCAAGGATGAGGCTTCGTGTCATCGCCAGTGCTCCGTGTGCGTTCTGTCGTTCATGACATCCTCAAGCTGCCGCGAGCAGGAAATCGGCGGCGCGCTCGCCGATCATAGTGGCGGGCGCGTGGGTGTTGCAGGTCGGGATCGTCGGGATCACCGAAGCGTCGGCGATATGCAGCCCATCAAGGCCGTGCACGGCGAGGCGGCTGTCGACAACAGCCATCGCGTCCTCGCCCATCTTGGCGGTTCCGCAGACGTGGAAGAAGGTCGAGCACGCATCGCGGATGAAGGCGATGGTCTCGGTGCGGGTCAGTCGGCGATCGGGTGCGGCAAAGCTGCTGAAGAGATCGGCGTTCGCCTTTGCAGCCGCCATCTCCATCACCATCTCGACCGCGGCGACCATGGCGTCGAGGTCTTCCGGTTCCGCCAGAAAGTTCGGCTGGATTTCGAGCGGCCCGCCGGGCTTGCCATTGAGCAACTTCAGGTGCCCGACGCTCTTCGAGCGCATGAGACCCGCACCGAAGGAAAAGACATCGCCGGATACATCGTAGCGCGCGCGTATCGCAGGTTCGGCGCTGTTGCCCTGGACCGGGAAGGCGTGGAGGTCGGATTGCGGCAGATCCAGCCGCGACTTCCAGTTGACCATCGAGCCGCCGCCATTGCCCACCATTGGTCCGATCGGTCGTTTCGCGCGGAAGACGCAGGCCTGCGCCAGCGGATGGTCCTGAAGGTTCCGGCCGACGCCCGGCAGAGCGCAAACGACTGCGATGCCAAGACGCTTCAGCTCGACCGGATCGCCGATGCCCGACAGCATCAGCATGCGCGGAGTGTCGATGGCCCCGGCCGCGAGCACCACGCTCTCGCGAGCGCGTGTTTCGCGGATTTCGCCACCGACGAGGTGCTTGACCGCGACGCATCGGCTGCCTTCGACCGTCAGGCCGATGGCCGCGGAACCGGTCAGCACCGTCAGCGTCGGGTGATCGAGGATCGGCACGAGATAGCCCGTCGCCGAACTCCAGCGCTTACCGTCGCAGATGTTGAAATTCGCGACAGCAGCCCCCTCGTTGCTGGTGCCATTAGGGTCGTCGATCACCCGGATGCCGATCTCGTCCGCGCCGTCGATCAGCGCCTGCGCGACCGGGTGCAGCATCGCCGGCCGTTCGATACGGAGCGGACCGCCCGCACGGCGAAACTCGCTTGCGCCGTCCCGCCAGTCCTCGCAGCGCCGGAAATAGGGCAGCACGTCGGCGAAGCTCCAGCCCTTCGCGCCGCCGGCTTCCCAGGCATCGTAGTCATTCGGATGGCCGCGATACCACACCATCGCGTTGACGGCGCTTGAGCCGCCCAGCACGCGGCCGCGCGGGATGCCGATGGTACGGCCGTTCACGCGCGATGTCGGAGCGTAGTCATAGCCCCAGTCATAGGTGCCGCGGCCGAGCGGCACCCACTGGCCGGGGTCGTCGATCTTTGCGACCCCAAGACCCGCCGGACCGGCCTCGATCAAGAGGACGTCCGCACCGGCGTCGACCAGCCGTCGCGTCACCGCGCAGCCGCCGGAACCCGAGCCGACCACGATATAGTCGTAGCCGGACTTGAGCGCGCGTCGGGGGATGACGGATCGGATGGCGCCCATGGTTTCGTCAGTTGTGCTCGCTCGGGCCCATGATGACGATGCCTTCGCTCGCCTCGACGTGGCGGACGAAGATATACTTGTCCTCGCGGCCGTCACTGTGCTTGCGCTTGATGTCCGGCTGGACCGTTCCCGAGACCTTGGCGACCAACACATAGGGCGCATCTACGGCGAGCCCCCTTGCGCAATGCGCGTCGAACTCCTCCACCGTGCGCGCCGTATGGGCATTCTCGATGCCGGCGCCGCGCGCGATCGCGGCAAGGTCGACACGGCCCAGCGCCGTGTGGGTCGGCGGACCGCCGATCGACTGGTAGCACTCATTGTCCCAGACCACCACGAAGAGGTTCTTCGGCTGCTCGTTTCCGAGCGTGGCCAGGATGCCCAGGTTGAAGAGCAGGCCGCCATCCGTATCGAGCGAAATGACGCGGCGGTGTGGCAGGCCGGCGGCGAGCCCGAAGGCCTGCGGCGTGACGCAGCCGAGCTGCTGCTGGAACAGGCTCGCCTCGCGCATATGCGGCGCGGCGTTGTACCACTCGTCAACGCTGCCGCCGAGCGAAAGGATCACCAGCTCATCCTTCAGTCGCACGGCAAGCGCCTTCATGCAGTCGAAGCGTTTCATCGCACTACCTCGCCGCCGAGCGCCACAGCCGAATGGTAGTAGGACGCATAGGACCAGGAATAGGCGTCAAGGATGGCGCGCTCGATCTTCGCCTCCTCTGTGATGATCCGGTATGGCACGCGCAGCGCGTTCAGCACCGGCTCCATGGTGATGCCATGGGGGATTGCCCACCAGTTGTTCTCGCCGAGCTCGCCGCGGTAGCTCATCAGCATCACGACCGGGATGCCTGCCCCGAGGCCCATGCGGGCCAGCGGCTCGACCGAGGCGCGCAAGCCGGAATTTTCCATGACCAGCGCCGCGCGCTTGCCCGACAGGAAGACCCCGCCGCAGATCGCCGCGCCCTCACCCTCGTTGGTGACGCGGATCGTGCGGATATCCGGATCGGCATCAAGGGCCGGGTAGAGCTCCTTGAACAGCGAATCGGGCAGGTAGCAGACGATGCTCACTCCCGCCCGCTTAAGCCCCCGAATGACCGCGTCGACCGCACTCTGCTTCATGACATCCCCTTCGGCCGGGAAGTCTCGCAAAGCTCAGTTGTTCGAGATAGGGACAAATCACTCTCTTTATCGATGCGCAAAATGCAACAACTAATCATGCAACGCCTCGACCATGCGGGCCAGCAGCGCCGCGAATGCGGAGGCCGCATCCGACATTTCGCGTTCAAGTCGGGCGAGCAGCATCAGTCGGTGCGGGTTCATGCGAGAATCGCGCAACGGCACGAAAACGATCGATCCGTCAGCCACTTCCGGTTCGATGCCGAGCTTGGTGCGAAGCACCACGCCGAGGTTGAGGCGCACCATCTCGGTCATCAGTCCGATCGAGTTGGTCCGCGACCGTCGCGTGATGTCGATCATGGAGCGCCCGATCGCATCGTCGATCGAAATGCCCAAAGCAAGGCTGTTGTCCGAGACGATGACCTGTTCGCCGGCAAGATCGAACAGCTTCACTTCCTTGCGGCCGGCAAGGCGGCTGTCCGGATGAGCGACGACGCCGAGCGGCAGAGGCGTGCTCGCGATCTTGCGCACGTTGCGCGGCACGCGCACGTCGAAAGCAAGCGCCAGATCGCATTCGCCGTCGGCAACTGCATCGCAGGCCCGCTGCGACCCGGCGACATGCACATCGACCGAGATCTGCGGGTGGCGTTTCCAGAATTCCTTCAGCGCGTTCGGCACCAGCCCGCGCGCCGCGCTCTCCACGATTGCCACGGACAACGAGCCGCGGTTGAGGCCACTGAGATCATTGATCTCGGACGAGGCGCGCGCCAACTCGGTGATGCTCTGACGCGCGTGGTAGAGCAGAAGCTCGCCTGCGCTGGTCAGTTTCAGTCGCTGGCGCACACGCTCGAAGAGCGGCGTGCCCAATTCGTCCTCCAGACCCTTGATGACGCGGCTGATGGAGGACGGCGCAACGTTGAGCGCCTGCGCGGTCTGGCGCACCGAGCCCAGCCGCGCAACCAGTTGGAAATAGTGGATGCGCGGTGAGACCAGGCCGAGTCGGAAGGGATCCACTCAGGTGGCCTCGAAGGCCGGGACGATCTCCATTTCCGGCACCAGCACGAGACCCTTGTCGGTGATGCGGATTTCGGGGATGACCGAGAGCGGGATGAGGTTGAAGCCCATATACGGGATGGAGCAGCCGGCCGCCTCCCATTCCCGCTTGAGGACCTTCACCTCCTCCGCGACCTCAGTGACGCGCTTGTCGGACAGGAGCCCGGCGATCGGCAGTTCGACCATTGCGGTCACCTTGCCGTCGACGACGACACAGACGCCGCCTTGCGTTTCCTCGATCGCCCGCAGCGCCACCTGCATGTCGGCCTCGCTGACGCCGGCGATAATGATGTTGTGGCTGTCATGGCCGACGGACGACGCGACGGCGCCGCGCTTGAGCGTGAAATTGCTGAGCAGCCCGTAGGCGACATTGCCGTCCGACTTGCCATGTCGCTCGACCACGGTGACGAAGCACAGGCCGTGGCGGTCGAAATGGTTCTGCCAGTCGTTGGCCGGATCGAGCGTGATCTTCTGATGGCCGAGCGTGATCCCCGGCAGTTCGGTGCGGATGGTATGCGCCACCACCTTGGCGGTTGGCAGGTCCGGCGTCAGCTTGATCTGCTTCGGCAGCTTCACTGTGTGGTAGGCCGTGTCCGGATAGCGGTAGCGGGTCGAGAGGGCCTGGTCGAGCAGCGGCGTGATCTTGCCGTCATCGACGACGAGTTCGCCGCCATACCACGTGCTGACGGGATCGAAGCCGTCGTCGAGCAGCACCAGGTCGGCACGGCGGCCGCCACCGAGGCCTCCGATTTCGCCTTCCATGCCGAAGCGCGTCGCGCCATGCAGTGAGCCCATAGACCAGGCCTGCTCCGGCGTCATGCCGGCCTTCATCGCCTCGCGCGTCACCCAGTCAAGGCCGAAGAGCATCAGGTCGTCAGCATCGCGGTCGTCGGTGCAGACCGCGATGCGCTTGTGCGAGGCTCCGAGTTCCGTGATCGTCTTGATCGCTGCGGGCAGGCTGTGCCACGGCGTCGTCGGCGGGCCGCCGCGCAGGAACAGCCAGATGCCGGCTTCGAGCATGTCGTCGGCGATCTCGTGGTTGATCGCCTCATGGCTGTCGGTGACGCCGGACGCTGCATAGGCCGACACGAATTCGCGTCCATAGACGTGTCCCGATACCGGGCGGCCGCGTTTCAGCGCCGCAGCGAGGATGGCATGGCTGCGTTCATCGCCCATAGCCACTGGCACGAAATCCATCTTCTCGCCGAGCGCCACGGCTTCCGGCCATTTGTCGAACAATGCGCCGATCTTCTCGGCTGTCAGGTCGCCACCGGCCGTTTCCAGCAACGGCGAAGTTGCCGGGACGGTGCTCGGAACCGTCAGGAAAATGGACAACGGCGCCAGGCGCGCGTCCTCCAGCATCGCCTCGATGCCAGCAACGTCCATGACGTTGCCGATCTCGTGGCTGTCGCAGAAGAGGGTCGTGGTGCCGTTGAGCAGCGCCGCCTCGGCATAGGCGCAGGCCGTCACCATCGAGGATTCGATGTGGATGTGCGGATCGACCAGGCCGGGGGCGACGATGCCGCCCCTGGCGTCATATATCCTGGCGCTGCCGCCCTTATAAGTGCCGGCCGGCTTCACAGCGGCGATCCGCCCTCCCGACAACCAGATCTCGCGGCCTGGAAGCACGCGCTCCGAATAGGTCGACAACACGCGTGCGCCAGCAATGACCAGATCGGGATCGGCTCGCCCGGAAGCGACGCCGGCCAGCCGCCGGGTCATGGACGAGAGCGGCTGGACGGAAAGGCGTGTGAGAGAGGTCATTCTGTTGCTAGCCTCGTTCTCGTCGAATGTTGGGCGTCAATGGTAATCGGGGATGCCCGGCATGGTCGTGAAGCCGGGAAGCGCGCGGAAGCGACGCACCCAGCGGCGCAGCGCCGGATACTCGTCATGGTCGACGCCGAAATCGCGGCTCAGCGCAAACGCCGGAAAAAGCGCGATGTCGGCGATGGTCGGGCGGTCCGCAGCGAACCATTCTTTCTTCTCGAAACCCCGCGCGGTCATATGGTCGTCCATGGCGCGGAGCGCTTGCGCGGCACCGGCACGCAGCGCAGCCTCGTCGCCGGCGGCACCGAACATGGCATGGCGGCGCGCGGCGCCGGCAACGCCGAGATCGCCGGCAGCAAAGAAAAGCCACTGCATCACCTTGGCGAAATCCGCACCATCCGCCGGCAGCCATGCACCCGTTGAATCGCGGCTGCGCGCCAGATGGGCGATGATGGACTCGGCGCCGAACATCGTCACCTCGTCGTCGCGGAGGATGGGCAGGCTGCCCGCCGGGTTCATGGCCAGGAATGGCGGCGTCTTCTGCTCCGCCCCCGGAAATGCATCGACTGCAACGGTCTGCCATTCCAGGCCGAGCATGGAAAGCGCCAGCCGCACCTTGTAGCAGTTTTCGTCCAGCTCGTAGTTGTAGAGCGTGATCCTCGCCATCATGCAGCCCGCGTCGTCGAGGTCGCGCCGGTACGCCCGGTCTCGAGGTGGTGGCGCAGTTCACTCGTCCAAGCGAAGAAATGCTCCTGTCCCTTGCCGGCATATTTTGCCGCCGGTCCGTCAATCACGACATGCAGGGCCGATCGTTTGCCGGTCAGCTCTTGCAGGCCAAGAAGCAGCGTCTCTTCGCCGACCTTCAGGCTGAACAGCGTCCCGCTCAGCGCCTTCAGATCAGCGAGCCCGGATCCGCCGGAGGAAGATGTGGGCGGCATGGCCTGCACGACATCGATCACCATCCCGGCGGAACAGTCGAGATACAGGCTGCGGACCGGCACCACCTCCTCTGGCAAGGCAGGCAGTTCAGGCAATGCTGCTGCCGGGTCCAGCGTCGTCCAGATCATGCCAGCCGCCTCGGCCGTGCTGTAGACCGACACGGTAATGGACGCCGGCACCCTGAGATCGGGGTGGGCCGGAATGTATCGGCACTGGCCGGCCGTGTCGTACTGCCAGCCGTGATAAAGGCAGGCGATATGGTCGCCGCGGACAAAACCGAAGCTCAGCTTCATGCCGCGATGCGGGCAGCGATCCTCCCACACATGCGCTGCGCCGCTGTTGTCGCGCCACACCACCAGTTCGTTTCCGCCAAGGCGGATCCCGGCCGAACTGCCCGGCTCGATCGATCCCGACAGCGCCACTGGGTGCCATCCAGCCTGTATCGTCATCCTGCGTCTTCCTCTCTGGAATATCCCCGAATTTCGGCCCGTTCGCAGTCCATTACCAGACAGTCGATTGGTCCCAGGCTACATGCCATCTCGAAGGCATCGATGAGATCGGGCTGGCCCGAAACCTGGACGACAAAAAAATCGTCCGCGGCTTCGTGCACCAGCAGATCGAGATTGAGCCGAGCGGCACGCCTGTCGGCGAACTCGCTAAAGCTCGACGACACCAGTTGGCCGACGAAGCGCAGGCGCGTTGTTTGAGGCGGAGGCGCAAGGTTCTGCGCTTCCGGTAGGTGCTTCATGCCTATATTTCTCCCGGACTGCACATTTTTTAAGCAGTTTTAGAATGTGTCTAGTTAGGCATCATTTTTTGGCTTGTGCAAGCCCCGTTTCCCTGACATCTGTTGCGTATCAGGTGATCGGACAGTTGGAAAAAACCGCGATTATCGAACAACTCGGCAGCCGTCCGTCGCCCAAGAAAACCAGGTGCGGCTTGGGATTGCCGGTCCGGGCGGGTGAGCGTCGATGTCGTTGTCAAGTTTCATTCAGCTTATACCCAAGGTCGAGTTGCACTTGCACCTCGAGGGTGCCGTCTCCACAGAGACATTCGCCGAGCTGGCGGCGCTAAACGCGGTGTCGCTGCCGGACGGCAGATCGACATCGGAGCTCTACAGCTACGGCAACCTGCTGGATTTCCTGAAGATTTACGATCTGGTTTGCGCCTCGATCAGGACTGCGGACGATTTCTCTCGCATCACCTTCGAGGCACTGGAGCGCTGCGCGAAGGCCGGTGCGCGCTACGTCGAACTGTTCTTCAGCCCGCATGCGCATCTGGCTCATGGCGTGGCCTATTCGACTATGCTCGAAGGCATCCTCGACGGCTTTCACCGCGCAAAGGAGCGCTATGGGCTTATAGCAAAGCTGATACCGGCGCATGCGAAGCCGCTCGGCGCGGCAGGTGGCGAGCGCTTCCTGGACATGGTTCTGGCCGAGCGCCCGGCTGAGGTGATCGGCATCGGCTTCGATTACGACGAACGCCCGAACCCACCGCCGATGTTTGCGCGCATCGTCGAGCGAGCGCGGGCTGCCGGGCTCAATGTCACCAACCATGCGGGCGAGGATGGCCCGGCGGGCTACGTCCGCGACACCATCGACATTCTCGGCCTGGGACGGGTCGACCACGGTTACCATGTCGTCGACGACCCGGCGCTGATGGCACAGTGCAGGGAGATGGGCATCGTCTTCACCTGCTGTCCGAGCACGACGCTGGCCACCACCGTCTGGCGTGACCTTTCCGCGCCCGACCACGCGATCCGCCGCATGATCGAGGCCGGGCTTACCGTGACGATCCACTCCGACGATCCGCCCATGTTCGCCACGACACTCGACCGCGAATACGCGCTGATCGCCGAAAATTTTGCGCTCGGGCCGCCGGCACTGAAGCGGATCGCGCTGGCTGGCCTGTCCGCAGCATGGCTCGACGACGACATCAAGCAGGCATGGCTGGCCGACTGGTCGGCAGAAATCGACCGCCTCATGGAAACCGAACTGTCTCTCCCGAACTGAACACGACACGGAACAAAGGACCGAAGCATGATCGACCTGCGCAATCTCTCCCGCCGAGGCTTCCTCAACATGGGCGCCGCAGCCGGCGCCTCGCTGCTCCTGCCGAAATCCGGCCTTATCACGCCCGCCCATGCACAGACGCCGCTCGCCGCCGTCGCCGAGGAAAACGCGGTCATCGCCTTCGGCCACACCGGTCCGGTGACCGATGAAGGCTGGACCTGGAGCCACGACCAGGGCATGAAGGCCGTGCAGGAAGCGTTCCCGAAGCTGAAGACGCTGTTCGTCGAAAGCATCCCCTATTCGGCCGACGCGACCCGCACCTTCCGCCAGTTCGTCTCGGAAGGTGCCAACATGGTGTTTGCCACCTCCAACTATGGCGACTTCCTCTACGACGTGGCCAAGCGTTCGCCGGACGTCGCCTTCTATGAATGCGATGGCCGCAACCCGCTCGAAAATCTCTCGACCTACTATCTCGCCCATTGGTACCCGACCTACGTCACCGGTGTCGCCGCGGGCCTGATGAGCAAGAGCGGCAAGCTCGGCTACGTCGCCTCCTTCCCTGTTCCGTCGGTCTTTTCCGGCACCAATGCCTTCCTGATGGGCGCCCGTTCGGTCAATCCCAACGCCACGATGCAGACCATCGTCATCAATTCGTGGTTCGATCCGCAGGCTGCCACCCAGGCCGGCACCGCACTCATCGACAACGGCGCCGACCTTCTGTTCGGCATCATGGACGAAGCAGGCTATCTGCAGGTGGCCGAGCAGCGCGGCGCGAAGGCCGTGATGTGGAATACCGACATCCGCCGCTATGGGCCGAAGGCCTACGTCTCCTCGATCGCCATCGACTTCAAGAAATTCTATGTCGACCAGGTGCGCCTGCGCCTCGAAGGCAAGTGGACGCCCTCGCAGACCATCCTGCCGATGGGCGGCGGTATCGACCGCGATGCCTGGGGCGAGACGGTGCCCACCGAGGTCGCAAAGCAGGCCGATGCCGTGCGCGACAAGATTCTCGGCGGCTGGAGCCCGTTCGAGGGCGAGATCAAGGACACCAAGGGCAACGTCAAGGTGGCTGCCGGCCATCGCATGACCGAAGAGGAACTCTACAACTGGGATTGGTCGATCGAAGGCGTCAGCGGCCTCCAAGCGTGATCCCGAAAGATTGCAGAGTTTTCGGATAGACTATGCGGGCAGAAGGCAAAGAGCTAAGCGGGATGAATGATTTTGTTCCAGTTCATCATGCTTCGAGTGAGCACCGCTACGGCGGCATGGAGGTGCCGTCCACCTCCCCGGGGCGTTACGAGCCTGGCTCCGGCGCGCCGCCGCTCGTGCTGCTCAAGGGCATCAGCAAATATTTCCCCGGCGTCGTTGCCAACCAGGATGTCGACCTGGACGTGATGCCGGGGGAGATCCACGCCTTGCTCGGCGAGAATGGCGCCGGCAAGTCGACCTTGATGAACATCCTCACCGGCATCTATCAGCCGGATGCCGGTGAGATCGTCGTCGACGGCTATGCCAAACGTTTCGCATCTCCAGTCGATGCGATCTCCGCCGGTATTGGTATGGTCCACCAGCATTTCAAGCTGGTGACCGCCTTCACGGTCGCCGAGAATATTCATCTCGGCTGGTCCGAAACGCCCAAGCGTATTGGCTCGTCGGTGCTCGAGGCGCGGACTGCCGCACTGGCCGAGAAGCTGAACCTCGCGGTACGGCCATCCGCGCGCGTCGCCGATCTTTCGACCGGCGAGCAGCAGCGCGTGGAAATCCTACGCGTGCTCGCGCGCAACGCTCGCGTTCTGATCCTCGACGAGCCGACTGCAGTGCTTACTCCGGCGGAAGCGCGCGAGCTCTTCAAGGCGCTCAAGCAGTTCGTGTCCCGGGGCAATGCGGTGGTCTTCATCAGCCACAAGCTCGACGAGGTGCTGGAGATATCCGACCGCATCACCGTGCTGCGCGGCGGCCGCAAGGTGGCCACCGAAAAGACTGCGGACTGCGGCGAGAAGATGCTGGCGCGCCTGATGGTTGGCCGTGAGATCGTGCTTAGCAATCTGCGTGCCAGGCAGCCAGGCGCGGCCGGCATCTCCGCCGAGCCGGTGCTCAGCCTCAAATCTGTCGTCGCGCGTGACGACGTGGGCGGCATCCTTCTCGACGAGGTTTCGCTCGACATCCATGCCGGCGAGATTGTCGGCATCGCCGGTGTGGCCGGCAACGGCCAGAAGGAGCTGACCCAGGCCGTCACCGGCTTACGGCTGATCCATTCCGGCCAGATACTGCTCGGCGGAAAGGACGTCACGACCGCCGGCGCGGTCGATTACGCGAAGTTCGGCGTCGGCCACATTCCCGAAGACCGGCTGCACAGCGGCCTGGCGCCGGCGCTTTCAATCACCGACAACGCCATAATCCGCGAATATGCGACGGCGCCTGTTTCAAAAGGCTTCGTGTTCCGACCGCGCCTTGCGGCTGCTCTCGCACGCACGATCGCCGAAGCGGCATCCGTTGCGGTGCCCGATTTCGGCATGCCCATGCGCAACCTTTCCGGCGGTAATCAGCAGCGCCTCGTCGCACGCCGCGAGATGCGCATCGCAAGCAAGGTTCTGATCGCCGCCTATCCGAGCCGCGGCCTCGATGTCGGAGCGATCAACACGATGATGCACTACCTCGTCGAATTGCGCGATGCCGGCGTCGGTGTGCTCTTCATTTCCGAGGAGCTGGAAGAGCTGTTCAACCTGTCGGATCGCATCGCCGTGATGTTCCATGGCAAGATCATGGGCGCGGTGGAGACTGCCTCCACCGACATCGAGGAAATCGGCCTGATGATGGGCGGGCAGATGCGGTCCAGTGCTGGCGCCCAGGCCGCTGCCGGGAAGCACTGACCTTGGCGATCAAGTTTCAGCGCGTTCCATCCGCGCAGCCCTCCGTTGCCTTTGCGGCACGTGCCCTGGCGATCGTGCTGGCGCTGGGGGTCGCCGGCCTGGTTCTGGCCGCTCGCGGCAATGCTCCCGTCGAACTCGCCTGGGAGGTGCTCAGCTCGACTTTTGGCTCGAGCTTCGGGCTGGAAGACGTCGGACTTCTGGTCACTCCCCTGATCCTGACCGGCCTGTCGGTCTGGGTAGCGCTGAGAATCGGCGCCTGGAACATCGGCGCGGAGGGCCAATTCTATGCCGGCGCCTTCAGCGCCACGGCGGTCGCGCTGTTCATTCCCGGCCCGACCTGGCTGATCCTGCCTGTTATGTTCACCGCTGGCGCGCTCGGCGGGCTGCTCTGGATACTGGTGCCGACGCTGGCGCGCGCCTACGCCGATGTCAGCGAACTCATCACCACCCTGCTTCTGAATTTCGTGGCGACGCTGATGGTCTATTACGTCGCCACCGGACCATGGCTCGACCCGAGCGGCCATGCGCTCGCGACCACCGCACGTCTGCCGCATGACGTGCCTGAATTCTGGGGTATCGTGCACTACGGTTTCCCGCTGGCGATCCTGCTCACTTTTGTCATCGCAGGACTGCTCAACTACACGCGCTGGGGCTACGAGGTGCGGGTCGCTGGGTCGAACCCGAGCGCGGCGCTTTATGCGGGCATGCCGTTCCGCCGCCGCCTGATCGTCGTCCTGCTGATGTCGGGAGCGATCGCCGGCATCGCCGGTATGCTGGAAGTAGCTGGCACGGTGCATCGCCTGCAGGGCGGCATCTCCAACAATTTCGGCTATCTCGGCATCATGGTCGCGGTGCTGGCGCGCGGTTCCTCACTTGGCGTGCTCGCAGGCGCGGCTTTGATGGGCGTCATCCTGAATTCGGGCATCATCCTGCAAACGCAAGGCATCACCGTATCGGCCGTGCTCGCCATCACCGGACTGATCCTGTTCTTCACGGCGATCGGCAACGAACTCGCTCACTACCGCATCACGCGGACCGAACCGGTCGCGAGCTGAGGAAACACCCATGGACATGATCGCCGGACTGATCCAGACCTCCATTCTCGCCGGCGGCGTGCTGGCGCTGGCGGCGCTGGGCGAGACGCTCTCCGAGCGCGCCGGTGTCGTCAATCTCGGCGTCGAAGGGCTTATGGCGCTCGGTGCAATCACTGGCATCGCGGTCGTCGTCGCCACGCCGCACCCTATGCTCGGCTTCGTCCTTGCGCTTGCCGTCGGTTTCCTCGTTGGCTGCGTCTTCGCTCTTGGCACCGTCGTCGTCAAAGCGAACCAGGTGTTGTGCGGCCTGGCGCTGACGCTGATGGGCACCGGCATGGCCGCAACGATCGGTCGCGCCTATTCCGGCATGCCGGCGCCGGCGACCTTCGCGCCGATCGCTATTCCCTATCTTAGCGACATCCCGCTGCTCGGTCGCGCGATCTTCACGCAGAACATCCTTGTCTACCTGATCTACATCGTCCTGCCGGTTGTGCTGCACTACATCATGTTCCGCACGCGCCACGGGCTGAACATGCGCGCGGTGGGCGAAAACCCCGCGGCAGCCGACGCCGCCGGCATTTCGGTGCAAAGCATCCGCTTCTGGTATGTCGCCGCGGGCTCGGCGCTGGCGGCCGGCGCCGGCGCTTACCTCACGCTTGCCTTCGTGCCCTCCTGGTCGGAAGGCGTCGTGGCCGGCCGCGGCTGGATTGCCGTCTCTCTCGTCATCTTCGCAGGCTACCGGCCCCTCAACGCCGTGCTGGCCGCTCTGCTGTTCGGTCTCATCACCTCTCTCGGCTTCGTCGGCCAAGCACGCAACTGGCCGATCGCGGCGCCGATCCTGTCGATGCTGCCCTATCTCGGCACGATCGCCCTGATCATCGTGCCGGTGCTTGCCTGGCAGCGCATGCGCCGGGTAATGGCCGCGCCGGCTGCTCTCGGCGAACCCTATTTCCGCGACATGCGTTGAGACCATCATGCCCCGCCTGCTTGTCAAGAACATCGATCTGCTCGCCACCTTCGATGGTACGCGCCGCGAGATTTCCGACGGCGCCTTGTTGATCGACGACAACGTCATCGAAGCGGTCGGCACCACCGCGGAACTCAGTGCCTCCAGTGCCGACGAGGTGCTCGACCTATCGGGCCATGTGGTCATGCCGGGCATGGTGAACACGCATCATCATATGTACCAGAATCTCACCCGTGTGATGGCTCAGAACGACGAGCTGCTTGTCTGGCTGAAGACGCTCTATCCGATCTGGGCCGAGCTCGACGACGATGCCATAGGCGTCTCGGCGCGCGTAGCGATGGCCGAGCTCATCCATTCGGGCTGCACGACCAGCTCCGATCACCTCTACATCTTGCCCAACAATTGCACGCTCGACGCGACGATCGGTGCGGCCCGCGATATCGGTCTGCGTTTCCACGCTGCGCGTGGAGCCATGTCGCGCGGCGAAAGCCAGGGCGGCTTGCCGCCGGATCGCTGCGTCGAAAAGGAAGAGGATATCCTGAAGGATGCCGAACGGCTGATCGGCAGCTATCACGACGCGTCGCGACATTCGATGAGCCGAATCATCCTGGCTCCTTGCTCGCCGTTCTCGGTGACTCCGGAGTTGATGCGCGATGCGGCATCGCTGGCGCGCAGCCACAAGGGCGTGAACCTGCATTCGCACCTTGCCGAAGAGCTTTTCGAGGAGAAGTACTGCCTCGAAATCTATGGCAAGCGGCCGGTCGAGTTCGCCGAATCCGTCGGCTGGCTCGGTGACGACGTCTGGTTCGCCCACTCGATTTTCATGACCAGCGACGAGATCGACCGCTTCGCCGAAACCGGCACCGGGGTCGCCCATTGCCCGTCGGCTAACATGCGCTGCGGCCAGGGCATCGCGAAGATCCGCGAGATGCTCGACAAGGGCGTGAAGGTCGGCCTTGGCGTCGACGGCTCGGCCTCGAACGACACGTCGAACCTGTTCATGGAAGCGCGGCTGGCGCTGATGCTTCAGCGTGTCGCGCCGCACCACTACCTCTCCGAAAAGCCCGGCGGCCGCGGCGGTTTCGGCGGCACGCCGACGGCGCTGTCCGCGCGCGAGGCCCTCGAAATGGCGACGCGCGGCGGCGCTGCCCTGCTCGGTCGCAATGACATCGGCCATCTCGCGCCCGGCATGTGCGCCGACTTCATCGCGGTCAAACGCAGCCAACTCGGCCTTTCCGGCACCGAGCGCGACCCGCTCGCCGCGCTGGTGCTTTGCGGACCCTTCAAGGTCGACTATTCCTACATCAACGGCCGGCAGATTATCGCGAGAGGCGACTTCGCCTCTTTCGATGTCGAGGCGGCGATGGCCGAACACCGGGCCGTGATGGACCGCATCTATCGGCAGTGAGATAGCACAGGAAGGACGCAACAATGACCATTAAGCGAGCTGCGGAGCAGGCGGCCCTCGACCAATGGTATTGCATTGACGCGCTGAACGAGATTCCGGTCGGCACGATGCCGAACCGGCTTCTGGGCATCGATCTGTTGGTAGCCCGCGATACGGCAGGCCCGGTCAATGTGTCGCGTGCCGGCGACGGCAGCCAAGTCCCGGCCAGGGAACGCTACGGCTATCTATGGATCACGCTCGGCATGCCGGCCGGCGATGTGCTGTCGATCCCGGAGGCCTATGAGGACGACCGCCGGCCTGTCGTTTGCGGAGCGATCGCGGTAAAGGCGTCCGGCCTGCGCATCGTCGAGAATTTCCTCGACATGGCGCATTTCCCCTTCGTCCATACCGACATATTGGGCGCCGAGCCGCACACGGAAGTGCGGCATTACACAACCGAAATCCGCCGCGACGTGGATGAGGTGTGGGCGACCAACTGCGAATTCTTCCAGCCGCAGGCGGCACTCTCGGCGACCGATGGCATCATGACCCAATACATGTACCGGGTCGCCAATCCTTTCGCGGTGATGCTCTACAAGACCTGCCCCAACTCGGCTACCCGGTGGGACGTGATCTGTCTGTTCGTGCAGCCCCTCGATCCGGACCGCTGCCGCGCGCACCCCGTCATGTTCCTGATCGACGACGTATCGACCACGACCGAACTGGTGCAGTTCCAGCAGCTCATCTTCCTGCAGGACCGCATCATCCTGGAGAACCAGCGGCCACTTCTTTTGCCGCTCGAGCCGCGCGCGGAAATCCCGACGCGGGCCGACGGCTCGTCGATCGCCTATCGCCGCTGGCTGAAGGAGAAGGGCATCACCTACGGCACGACGGCGCAAGCCGCATGAGCGGCTGCCCTTCCGATATTGTCATCGGCATCGACGGACGGGCAATCGCGCTCTGGCGCTTCGCGACGGCAGTGCGTAGCTGTTCTTCGGCGGAGGACAGGTGAGCGACCTGAGCGGCAAGACGCTTCTGGCCAGCGGCTTTCACGCTCCGGAGCGCGGGCTCGTGGAAGAGTTGCGCCATGCCCTGATCGCAATCGATCAATCAGGCATCATCGCCTCGGTGCTGCATCCGCATGGTGCTGGCTATGACGAGGCGCTGGAGGCCGCGCGCCGGACCGGTTCGCTGGCGACCTTGCCGGCGCAGAGTTATCTGCTGCCCGGCTTCGTCGATCTTCACGTGCACGCGCCGCAATATCCGCAGCTCGGCCGGGCGCTGGACGTGCCGCTCGAGGCCTGGCTCCACAAACACACGTTTCCCCTGGAGGCGCGCTACGCCGATCTCGCCTTCGCGCGGCGCAGCTACGGCCTGCTGGTCGACGACCTGATCGCTAACGGCACGACCACAGCGCTCTACTTCGCAACTATCCACCAGGACGCGACAAGGCTGCTCGTCGACATTTGCCTCGAACGCGGGCAACGTGCGCTGGTCGGCAAAGTGGCGATGGACAATCCCGACGAGTGCCCGGCCTATTATCGCGATACCTCGGCGGACGCGACCATCGATGGCACGCGCGCTCTGATCGGCTACGTGCATGGGCATCCGGACAATGCCACGGGACGGGTAAAGCCGGTCATTACGCCGCGCTTCATCCCCTCCTGTACCGACGCCGCCCTCGAAGGGCTCGGCACGCTTGCGCAGGAATACGGCTGCCATGTGCAGACGCATTGCTCGGAGAGCGACTGGGCGCATGGCTACGTGCTGCAGCGCCACGGGATCAGCGACACGTCGAGCCTTGATCGCTTTGGCCTGCTGCGCGCCGGCAGCGTGCTCGCGCACGCCAATTTCATTACGCTTGCCGACATGGAGACGATCCGCGTGCGCAAGGCGGCCGTGGCGCACTGCGCCGTCTCCAACGCCTACTTCGCAGGCGCCGTGTTCCCGTTGAGGGCGGCCCTCGAGAAGGGTGTCAAGGTCGGGCTCGGCACCGACATTTCCGGGGGACCGAGCGCCTCGATGTTCGATGCGATGCGCGCGACGGTCATGTCGTCGCGCATGCTGGAAACCGGCACCGACCCGGCGCTAGCGGCCGAGACGCGCGGCACGGCCGGAACAGCACGCGTCGACTTTCGCGAGTCCTTCCACCTGGCGACGGCAGGCGGTGGCGCGGCACTCGGCTTGCCTGTGGGGCGATTCTCGCCTGGCTACCATTTCGATGCGATCCTGGTCGACACCGCCGCGCCCAGAGGCACAATTCACCTGTGGGACGAACTCGACGACGGCGACGGCATCCTTCAGAAGATCGTCTACTCCGCTTCCAGGGCCAACATCGCGTCGGTCTGGGTCGGCGGGAGAGCTGTTCTCGCCTAAGCGGACGGGAGGCTGTGCCGAGAACCAGGAATCTTCCCGTGTTATTCCTTACGGTCGGGGCACGTCATGGATTTTGATCAGTATTCGCCGACGTCGATGACAGCCTGGGCAAAGGCTTGCGGGGCTTCTTGAGGCAAGTTGTGGCCGATACCGCCGGTGATGATCCGGTGCGTGTATCTGCCCGAGAATTTCTTGGCGTAGGAACTGCTGTCGGGATGGGGTGCGCCATTGGCATCACCCTCAAGGGTAATGGTCGGCACTGTGATCACGGGAGCTTCGGCCAGCCGGTTTTCCAGAACGTCATATTCCGGCTCGCCCTGTGCCAGGCCGAGCCTCCAGCGGTAATTGTGAATGACGATGCTGACGTGATCCGGGTTGTCCAGTGCTGCGGCGCTGCGCTGGAAGATGTCATCGTCGAAATTCCACTGCGGCGAAGCGAGTTGCCAGATGAGTTTGGCGAAATCGCGCGTGTATTTCTCGTAGCCGGCGCGGCCGCGATCCGTGGCGAAGTAATACTGATACCACCATTGAAGCTCCGCCTCCGGGGCCAGCGGCACCATGCCGACCTGCTGATTTCCGATGAGATAGCCGCTCACCGAGACGATCGCCTTGCAACGCTCAGGCCAGAGCGCGGCAACGACATTGGCCGTTCGGGCGCCCCAGTCGCAGCCGGCGATCGTGGCCTTTTCGATCCCCAGCGCATCCATCAGGGCGATCGTATCCGCGGCGAGCGCCGACTGCTGGCCATTGCGCATCGTCTCGTCCGACAGGAATCGCGTAGTGCCGTAGCCGCGCAGGTAGGGCACAATCACGCGGTACCCCTTTGCGGCAAGCAGAGGAGCGACGTCGGTGTAGGTGTGAATGTCATAGGGCCAGCCATGAAGCAGGATCACTGAAGCACCTTCGGCAGGCCCCAGCTCCGCATATCCGACGCTCAGTTTTTCGGCATTGACCTGTCTGAGCGAGCCGAATGATTCCGGCCTGGCTTGCGTCGCGGACGCCCTCGCCTCGACCATCCAAGTGGCTGCCGGCGCGCTCAAGCCGAGTTCGGTGGCGGCGAACGTCATTGCTGTCGCACCGACAATGCGCCGGCGGCGATAATCGACCGTCTCGGGAGCCTTACTCGCATTCATGATGAAGCCTCTATGATGACCAACAAGCGGGAACAACTAGACCGGCCGCCGCATCGGCCGACAGGAAACATTGCGCTTATTTCGACGGTGACTGCGGCGAATCCAGTATTGCAACCACTCGGCCAGGGGGCAGTGCGGCGAGCTCTGACTGAATGTCGGTAAGGTCCAGCGTTTCCTCGATTTCCCTCCTCAGAAATTCGAGACGTAGGCCATCCCCGCGCTTGGAAGCGGCTGGATGTAGCATCCGCAGGAACGGCAGCATGAGAATGACTCCTGATCTTCTGTTTGGGCGAGAGGATATGTTGCATCTGATCTTATGCTCGAAGTCGCCCTCGGCTTCAGACGAGGCCCTCGCGATCCATTGCGATGCGCACGGCCGGCCGGGCAGCCATTCGGGCGCGAAGGGCTTGCAAGGGCGCGGGAACAGGGACGTGGAAGCGCGCCGCCCAAAGCAGCATCACGAAAAGATAAAAATCCGCGACGCTGGGTTTGTCGCCGAACAGATAGTCGGTCTCGAGCCCGTCAGCGAAGAACTCGAGTTGGCTCGTAATCGTCGCGCTCGCCCTGGCCTTTTCGGCATCGCTGCTTTGGTGCCACATCGGCTTGAAGCTTCGGTGTATTTCAGTTGAGACGTAGGTCAGCGCTTCGAGAAGGCGGGTACGGCCCAACGGCCCCGCCACTCCCAGTGGCGGGTATTGCGACGCAATCCAGTCGAGGACGGCGATATTTTCCGTCAGCGTTTCGCCGCTATCCAGCACGAGGGCTGGAACGTAGCCCTTGCGCGTGACGGTAGTGAAATCATCCCCGGAGCCTGTCCGTTTGGTCTTGAGGTTCACACTTTCGCGCTCGAAGGAAACACCGGCCTCTTCCAGAGCGATGTGGTCCGCCAGGCTGCAGGCGAGAGGGCTGTAGTAGAGTTTCACCGCTTTTCCCTTTTCTGAACCCGATTGAATCCCGCAATTGGTCGTCGCCGAGCGGAAAACCTGCCCCGCGCCACGCGAGACAACCGCTCCAGAAACTCGCACTTCGCGGAGACGACGACTACGACACCGACAGCCAGGCGTGCCTATGCCGAGGTATGGTCGGGCTGAAGTTCGGGATCGCCGTGCACAATGCCGGGACGTATGCCAGCTCAGTGGCCAACGGTTATCTGGAGGAATCCAGAACCTTCCATGATGGCATCGCCAGGCCAGCCAGTCCTTCGCTCAGGAAATCCTAAACGAAAGTATTGGACGCACGTGCCGTTGGCACGATGGCTCACACCCGGCCACGGCCGGCATATTTCACGCGACGTGAGCAGACTGGAAAGGCGAAAGCCGTGGCCTGCTTTTGCTCGATTGCCACCAACGCGATGACGCAGCTTCCGACAATAGGAGTCGCCATCATGGCCGACCTTTCCGAAACCCCCACAGCCGAGCACACATTGCGCGTCGAAGCGCCCGCCGCGATCGAGGTCGACGTCTCCTCGCTGACGCCGGGAACGTCGCTGATCGTCGACTGGCACGGCAAGCCGGTGGTCGTGCGCAACCGCACCGAAAAAGAGAGGAAGGACGGCCAGGCAGTCAGTCTCGCCGAGCTCAAGGATCCAATTGCCCGCAACGCCAACCTGCCGGCCGATGCGCCGGCAACCGACGCCAATCGAACTATGCCGGGCAAGGAAGCCTGGGTGGTGATGGTCCAGGTCTGCACCCATCTCGGCTGCATCCCGCATGGTCAGGAAGGCGATTTCGACGGCTGGTTCTGCCCCTGCCATGGTTCGCAATACGACACCGCGGGCCGCATCCGGAAGGGGCCGGCACCCGAGAACATGGCGGTACCGGTGTTCCAATTCGTTTCCGACACCAAGATCCGTATCGGCTGAGGCGAGCGCATTTCGATGAGCGGCGACAAACACTCGACCTATACGCCCAAAACCAGAATCGAACGTTGGTTCGATGCCCGCCTGCCGCTGCCGCGGCTGGTGCACGACAGCTTCATTGTCTATCCGGTGCCGCGCAACCTGAACTATGCCTATACGTTCGGCGGCATTCTCACGATCATGCTGGTTTCACAGATCCTGACCGGCATCGTGCTGGCGATGCATTACGCTCCTGATACGGGGCTGGCCTTCAACTCGGTCGAGCAGATCATGCGCGACGTGAATTCGGGCTGGCTGCTGCGCTATCTCCATTCCAACGGCGCGTCGTTCTTCTTCATTGCCGTCTACCTCCACATCTGCCGCGGGCTCTACTATGGTTCGTACAAGGCGCCGCGTGAGCTGCTGTGGGTGCTCGGTTGCACCAACCTCCTGCTGATGATGGCGACGGCCTTCATGGGTTACGTGCTGCCTTGGGGCCAGATGTCGTTCTGGGGCGCCACCGTCATCACCGGCTTCTTCACCGCCATCCCGCTGGTCGGCGACTGGCTCCAGCAGCTTTTGCTCGGCGGCTTCGCGGTCGACAATCCGACGCTGAACCGCTTCTTTGCGCTGCATTACCTGCTGCCATTTGTGCTTGCGGGCGTGGTGACCTTGCACATATGGGCGCTTCACGTCGTCGGCCAGAACAATCCGACCGGCATCGAGGTCAAATCGAAAACCGATGTCGTGGACTTCACGCCCTATGCCACCGTCAAAGATGCCTTCGGCATCCTCGTGTTCCTGTTCTTCTTCGCTTATTTCGTTTTCTACCTGCCGAACTACCTCGGCCATTCCGACAATAGCAGCATCGCCAATCCGCTGAAGACGCCGGCCCACATCGTCCCGGAATGGTACTTCCTGCCGTTTTACGCGATCCTGCGGGCCATCACCTTCAATATCGGGCCCATCGATTCCAAGCTCGGCGGCGTGCTCGCGATGTTCGGCTCGATCGCGGTGCTGTTCCTGGTGCCGTGGCTCGACACCTCGAGGGTACGCTCGGCGGTCTATCGGCCCTGGTACAGGGTGCTCTTCTGGCTGTTCGTTGCCAATGCTCTCTTTCTCGGTTGGCTCGGCTCCCGGCCGGCGGAAGGCGCATATATCGTCATGTCCCAACTGGCGACGCTTTACTATTTTGCGTTCTTCATCATCGCCATGCCGGTGCTCGGGCTGATCGAAAAGCCGCGACGGCTGCCGAATTCGATCACCGAAGCAGTTCTCGAAAAAGACAAGGCCAGCGGCAGAGGCCCGATCGCCGGGCCGGAGACCAAACATTGAACTTGGCATCGCGGTGATCGTTCATGAGCTGGTGGAACTCTCCTCTGGTCTACATCGTGTTGCTCGGCCTCGCCGGGATCGTCGTTTGGTCCCTCATCCCCAGACGCTTCGCCAATGCGAAGCTGGTCGTCCAACTCGGCTTTTTCCTCGCGATGTCGGCCATGGTTCTCGACCTGCGCGTCGTGCCATACGAGACCGCAGGGGACAACGAGACAACCGGAGGAGCGATCCTCATCGGCTCGGTCAAGCTGCTCTGGTGGGTTCACCTTGCCTGGGCGCTAATCGGATTTGTCCGTATCTATCTCGTCTTCGAGCGAAAGCCGCGCGAGGCACGTCTCCTGCAGGACGTCGTGGTCGGTGTCGTCTACGCTGGAATGTTCCTGTCGATCCTGGCGTTTGTCTTTGCAGTGCCGGTCGGAACGCTCATTGCCACGTCGGGCGTCTTTGCCGTCATCCTGGGACTGGCGCTCCAGAATACGCTTGGTGACGTATTTTCGGCGATCGCGCTTAACCTCGGCCGCCCTTACGTGCTTGGAAACTGGATCATTCTGGGCGACGGAACCGAAGGCCGCGTTGTCGAGACCAATTGGCGGTCGACCCAACTTCTGACCCCGACACACAATGTCGTGGCGCTGCCAAACAGCCTTCTCGCCAAGATCGGGGTAACAAATCTAAGCGGTCCGGACGAGAGCCATGGACTTGCCGTAACCGTCAAGGTGGCGCCAACGAAGACGCCGGCGATCATCGTAGAGCTCATGCGCACTGTCTTGCTGAGCTGCAATTCAATCCTCCAGGAGCCTTCGCCTTCGGTCACCATCAGAAGCCTGGATGCCGCAGCTATCGAGATCGAGTTGTTTTTTCGCGTCGCAAGTATCGACCAGCGAAGTGCCGCTCGGAACGAAATCTTCGATCTCATTTATCGCCATTCAAAGTCGACCGGCATGCTGCTGGCGGAGCCATTTTCGGGCTCGATTGCCATGACCAACCGGCCGGGCCACGAGATGGCGGCCTCCCATGGCTTCACCCCGATCGAACTCATCAATTCCATACCGGTATTCTCGGCGCTAACGGATACCGAGCAGGAGTCGCTCGCCAAAGCGGCCTCGGTTCGCACCTACCATAAGGGCGAAATCATCGCACGACAGGGAGAGATGCTGCCGTCGCTTATGATCGTACGGACGGGAGTCATCGTCCGGCAAATTGGCGAGGGCGATGATCAACTGCAGGAGATCGGCCGGCTTGCACCTGGCGATTTCTTCGGCGAGACCGGCTTGCTCGCCGGCATTGGCGAGATGTCAAGTTTGCGGGCAATGACCCCCATCACGGTTTACGAGATAGACCAGGAAAACTTTGCGCCGCTGCTGCACGACAGGCCCGAAATGGCCGAAGATCTTGCCGCGATCCTGTCGATGAGGGTGTCGGCTCTTAATGAAAGCGGCATCGCCGGACAGCACCACGCGGGCTCCAAATTCGCGCTCCTCAAAGCCATTCAGACAGTCTTTCGCGCCGCTCCGTTCAAGCGCGTTCGAACACCTGGCTGATAAGGCATGCAGAAGGACAGAGATCCATGACCATCCGCCAAAGCGATATCACAGGCATCGATACACCCATCCAGCCGGCTCCGTGATTTTGCGGACGGACTGAAGATAAGGCGCGTATTGCCGTCCTCGAATCGCCTGATGATCGGGCCCTTCATCCTGTTCGACCATTTCGGCCCCGCTATGTTCGACGCAGGTCACGGTTTCGATATGGGACCGCATCCGCATATCGGCGTTGCGGCCGTGACCTACCTGATCGATGGCGAGATCGTCCATCGCGACAATTTGGGTAAAGTGCAGACCATCCGTCCTGGCGAGGCCAACTGGATGACGGCCGGGTCGGGCATCGTCCATTCCGAGCGCACGCCACCGGACGTTCTCCGACATGGTCTATGCCGAAATTGTGCTCACGAGCGGTGCGCGCTACCAGGTGAAACCCGAACACCGTGAGCGTGCGATCTACATCCTCGCCGGTGAGGTTGGAATTGTCGGCCAGCTCGGTACGTTTCATGAGGCCGAATTAGTAGCTCTGGCGCCCGGCGCTGAGATTGTGCTCCAGGCGCCTGCCTTCCATGCGGCGAGACTGATGCTGATAGGAGGTGAGCCCCTGGCCGAGCCACGTCATATCTTTTGGAACTTCGTCTCCTCTTCAGCCGAACGGATCGAGCAGGCAAAGGCGGATTGGCGCGAACGCCGCTTCCCCGGCGTGCCGGGAGAGCACGAGCTCATGCCTCTGCCAGATGGCAGCGTGTGAGGGATAAGGCAGCGGATGGTGACCTCAGCGCCGCGACAGCTTTACGCCGGGTGGCGCAGGCAGACCACTACGACATCAAGTAGAGATCGTTCATCGTTTCCTCATCGAGCAAACCGTCGAACCAGACGTCGAAGATTGTCTCGAGCAGGAACTCGTCGTTGCTTGCTTCGGAAAACAGCGTGAGGGACGCGTGCAACTTCTTCGCATCAACCTCACCGAAGACAGCGCGAGCGCTCAGGCCGGAGAGCCGCTGCAGGGTGCCAACGCATTCCCGATAACGGCCTCCAAGGATCGGAAATGAGAGATAGGCGCTGGCTTCGTCGAGCGATGTGATTGCATATGGCTCAGGCGCAGTACCGCTTCGCCTGGTGGCCAACCTTGGGAAGATGAACTCCATATAGGGAGTGCACATCATCCCTCGACGTAGAATGGCCAGCGCGTCGTCGTAGACCGGATCCTGTGCGCTGACGAACCTCTGCAAATCATACTCGTCAGGCATTTGGATATATCCTTGGGAAACCCTCAACATTGGTGCCCTGACTAGCCGTCGACGACATCAGCATAGTCCGGGTGCTTGGCGAAAAAGCGGCTCATGAAGGGACATTTCAAGATCGCTTTACGGCCGGTTTTGCGGAGCAGTTCGAAGGTCCCTTGGGCCAATCGCGACGCGATCCCTTGTCCGGAAAATTCCGACGGGACTTCGGTGTGTATCAGCGCGACCATCCCGCCCTCGAGCCGATAATAGGCCGCCGCAAACATATCGCCGGCGATCGGCAGCTCGAAACGGCGCTGTTGGACGTTTTCAACGACTTGTGCATCCATCTCCATCTCTCGATTGTATGTCACGTCTGTCACCGGAGGGAGATTGGTCGGCCGCTATCGCATCGCCGGCAATCGCAGGGTGACGGTCGTGCCTGCCCCGAGCGTGCTCTGAAGGGCGATGCTTCCGCCTGACTGCTCGACAAAGCGCTTCACCATCGGCAAACCGACGCCGCCGAGGCCTTCGCTTTTGGTGGTGAAGAACGGATCGAAGGCGCAGACCATCGTCTCGCTGGTCATCCCGACACCGTTGTCCGCGACACGGATATCTACCTGACCGGCGGTAGAGCTTTCAGAGGCCAAGCCGGCATCGATCGAGATGAAACCGCCGTCAGGCATTGCATCGCGCGCGTTGAACAGAAGATTCAGAACCGCATTTTGCAATCCAAAGCGGTCGCATCTCACCAAAGGCAGGTCGGACCCAACCCGAAGCTCAAGACCGAAATTGGCATCCAAGGCGCTCCGCACGAGGGTTTCGATCTCAGCCAGGCAAGCACCTATGTTTGTGCATTCGATTTCCGCGTGGCTCTCTCGGGCCAGGCTGATGGTTTGCCGGACAAGGTCCCCAGCCCGTTCCAAAGCCGTTTTGGCGCCGGCAATTACAGGCCCAAGCGCCGGAGCCGCTTGGATGCTCGGATCGCGGGCCAGGTGGTTCAACGCCGACGACGCGACCTGAATGAGATTGCCCAGGTCATGGACGATGCCGGCCGTCGACATTTGCACGGACATACTACTTCCAAGACCATCGGGCGGGCCGTCGAAGACATCTTCTTTTATGTCCGGACGAAACATTTCATAACCCCGTTGGCTCAGTCGACACCCATTTGCTTCAATACGCTATAATTTACGGCATTTATTGTCAATTATATCTAAGACGCCTCCGATACATACTTCTGTATATCCAAACGATAGACCAAGCTCTATTGATAGCCGATCCCGCTGATGTAGTTGGCAAGCAGCCGTTCCTGCAGTTCCTCTTGTTTGAAAAGCGCCTTCATCGCATCACGGATATCGAGGACGCCTAGCGGTTTCGAGTCAGCCCCTAGCACCGGCACATTCTGAAGGCCTTGCGCGGCCATGGTCTGCCAGACTGAATGAAGGTCGTCATCGGGACCACAGGACACGATGGACGTGCTCATCAATGCCGCAATCGGCGCTTCTGTTGGCCCTGAATTCGCCAGATGGCGGACAAGGTCGGACTTGCTCAGCACGCCTGCCGCCTCCCCACTGCCGTGGCACACCACGACCAGGCCTATTGCGGGCCCGGAAAGTGAGAGTGCTGCACTGCGGAGTGGAGCGTCGACATCAATCACCATGAGACGGGCCGATATTACTGGATGCAGACTGTCAATGCGCATGACGCCCTCCTGAGAGCGCCTCGCGGCCGCGGCCGGGAGGCTGAGATCGGTTCCAGTGTTGGTCGCCGAGCTCGGCGCCTTCGCCTGGCCGGTCAGAATGGCGCGCAAACAAGCGCCATTCTGACCCGTTCCAAAGATTAGCTCAGTGCTGCTTTGCTCAGGCCAAACTTCGCATCCCCCGAGCCCGGGACGGGTTTGAAGCCGATGTTCAGACGGTTCCAAGAATTGACCGCCATGACAACGAAGGTCAGATCGGAAATTTCCTTCTCGGAAAGCTGTGACCTGACCCGATCGTAGATCTCGTCGGGGACACCCTGCTCGGGCAGCTTGGTCAAGACTTCCGTCCATGCCAGGGCTGCACGCTCGCGAGGAACGAACAAGGTCGAATCCCGCCAGGCTGCCAGGTGGTAAAGGCGCAGTTCGCGCTCGCCATGAATCTTCGCCTGTTTGACGTGCATATCAAGGCAGAAGGTGCACCCGTTCACCTGCGCGGCTCGGACTGCAACAAGGTCGCGGATCGGTTCTTCGATCGACCCCTCTCGCGTCGCACCAAGAAATTCAATAAATTTCTTCAGAAGTTCCGGCGACTGCTCGGCATAACTCGCGCGTTGGGCGACGGCTTTTCCTTTCGGAGCGACCGGTGACGCTGCAATATTCATTACTTATCTCCTTGAGGTGTTTGCAATCCATTGCAGCGTAAGGATGACCGGTGAGACGAACTGTTGCTATCGTGCCGATGATATGTATTGCCACTCGATTGGGTTGGGGCGCCTAAACCGAAGTATAGGAGGTGGAAATTGGCACCTGACCGCTGCCCTCGGCAATTCGCTTTGGCGCAGGCATGCGACGGGCGCACGGCGTTTGGGTCACTTGAAGGGCGAGGCTGAACCGACCGGTGTCGATAGAACCTGGATCGAAACTGCGTTCACTCTTCGAAGGGAGCGTTCATCACAAGATCAACTGCCGAAGTCGCCTTGTAGCCTGAAACAAAGCGCTCGCCGAAGTCCCGGGCAAAGTTGTCGTAGGTGGTTTCGGGCCTGATCTCGGCGATATGGCAAAAGCATCGCGTCATCCGCCGCTTCATCCCGAGGCGCGGAAATTCGCCAACGATCTTTGCAATCTCGGCTGACGAAACGAGGCTGTATTGCAAGCCGACGACATCGAGGCAGATGCCGGCTGTGCAAAGCGCCACCTCAGCCTCCTTGTAGAGGCCGATTGACGGCGTCGAGTTGAGGGCGACGCTGTCCCAGATCAATTGGGCGCGCCGCTCGTCGAAGCCGCCCTCCCGAACGAAGGTGCGGGCAAGATCGGCGCCTTCCACTTCGAAACGGCGCGGCCCGGCGAAGTCCTCATTGAGCGTGACGTCATGCAACAGGGTTGCAACGGCAACAACCTCCGCGTCGTGCTGGATATTCTGAATCTGTCCGATCCGGGCCGCGAAAAGCCAGGATCGGACCACGTGGTTGAACAGGTAGGGTTCACATCGCTGGCGGGCATGTTCGATCGCTCGGCCAACAAGCGGAGTATCGGGGACCAAAATCCCCGCAAGTGTGCGGATGGCGATCGAATTCATGTCACTGACCGTCCCTTCGCGTACGCCCCGATGGTCCCGGGGGCTACGATTTCATTTCGCGTTCGTCGTAAGTTCCGTCTCGCTGGTGTCGACGACGAAAATAGCAAGCAGACGAGCGCCTTCCGTCTTGCTGGCGTTTTCGCTGACGGCATGACGGTCGCCAGGGAATTCCGAGAAACTCTCGCCGGCGCGATAAGTCTTCACCGGCCCGTCGTTGACCTGGCTTCGGATCGCCCCCTCCAGGACCGTGGCATAGATGAACGCGGATTTGGGATGGGTATGAGCCGGCGACGTACCCCCAGGCGCGTACTCGACGAGCACGGCTTTCATGCTCTTGCCGGGCACGTTTGGAAGAGCCTGGTCGTAGACAAGCTTTACGTTGGCGGCGTCATTGGCCATTGCTGCGGTGACGGAAGCGGAGGTGAGCGCGGCGCAGAGAAGTGTTTTGATCATGTCTGGTCTCCTTGTTGTGCGAATGGCGGGCCTATCCGATGATTACTTACTTCGGTGGTGTGTATCGGCTGAGCCAATCATCGAAACGCACGGCGCCGATGCGCGCGTTCTCGCCGGGCACCAGCGTTCGATCGTCGATTGCCACTTGGCCGTAGTAGAGCGCGCCGGGATCCGGGACGACTTTGCGCGGGTCGTTGGTGGCCTTCAGGAAGCGCTCGACAAGTTCGCTCATGCGAACACGCTCCGGGCCGGCAATTTCGATCATGCCGTTCAACGGCGCGGCAAGCGCGACGTCCGCCATCGCATCGGCAACATTATCAGCCGCCATGGGTTGGAAGTAGGCCGGCGACATATGAATGGTATCCCCGACGGCGCCCGTGTTTGCGATGGCGGCGGTGAATTCGAAGAATTGAGTGGCGTGAACGATGGTGTAGGGAATTCCGGACTCCCTGATCAGCTTTTCCTGAAGCAACTTGCCGCGGAAATAGCCCATGCCCTGCAGCCGGTCGGTACCGACGACCGACAGCGCCACGTGATGACGGACGCCGGCGGCCGTTTCGGCGGCAAAAAGATTACGCCCGGATGCCTCGAAGAACTCCAGGGCAGCCTTTTCCTCGAACGACGGCGAGTTCGCGAGGTCGACGACGACCTGCGCACCGGCAAGCGCGGCCGCCAGACCCTCTCCCGTAACGGTGTTGACGCCCGAATTCGGCGACGCCGCAAGCACGTCGTGTCCTTTGTTTCGCAGTCTCTCCACGGTCTTTGAACCGATCAGCCCGGTTCCGCCGATGACGACGATCTTCATGTCTGGTCTCCTGGTGTTGCGTGTCTATTTTTCGTTGCTCGATCGGATGCTGGGCGTTTCCGGCCTGCTACTGACTGACCGATGCAGCAGCATCCTCGATGAGTGACGTGACCTCGTCGGGATGCGAAACCATGAGCGCATGGGACGCACCCTCGATGACGACGGTCTTTACCGCATGCGCACGCTTGGCCATGAAGCTCATGACGGCTGCCGGGATGTTCCGGTCATCCGAGCCGTAGATCATGTAGGACGGCAGCGTCTTCCATGAGGCGACGCCCGAGGCTTCAGCCAGAGCCGCCTGCGCAACAGGGCGTTGAGTGGCAGCCATCAGCAAAGTCTGCTCTTGCGGAACGTCGGCGGCGAACTGGGCGCGGAACTTGGCCGGCTCGATGAAGAGGTCTTGTCCGCCGTCCGGCAACGCGACGGGAGCAAGCGCGCTCCCCAAGGTGCTGCCGGGAAACATGCTGGACAACGTAAGGCTCGATTCGCCGGTATCCGGCGCGAAACCCGCCACGTAGACCAATGCCTTCACATTGGGATTGCCATTGGCGGCCTCGGTGATGACAGGCCCGCCGTAGGAATGCCCCACCAGCACGACCGGCCCGGAAACCGACCGGACGATGGCTGAGACTGCTGTCGCATCGCTGGCAACGCCGCGGAGCGGATTAGCTGCGGCTATCGCTACATAACCGTCTTTGCTGAGCTTGGTGATGACTGCATCCCAGCTCGACGATTCCGCGAAGGCGCCGTGCACCAGCACGATCGTCGGCTTGGGCTGAGAATTCGCGGCCTGCGCCATCCCGCCGCCCGACGCGGCAAGCGCTGCGGTGAGGGCCAGGACTCGAGTTATGTTTCGCATTTGCTTTCTCCCGTGTGGCCTGTGGTGACCAATGCTCAGGAGAATGCGCCGACGCGGCCCGCCAACCTATTGTGCGGAAGGGTCTGTCATACAATGCCAAGGTGCAGGGTAGGTCACCAGGGAGATCAGGTGCCCTGCAGCATGATTGAGGTATCTATGCGGGGTGTGCATTGGCGGCGGTCGCCGGAACAGACACTGAGGGCGCGCGGCCAGAGAGTTGTGTTTGCAAGACGCCGCTGCCGCCGTGGCGAGAGCCTGGCGCGGTCGATCCGTTGAGCGCTGGTGAGCCGGCCGGATCGAACACGGCCGACAAAGCCTCCTCTCGTCAACGACATAGTTCCTGGCCTTCGGCCCGCATCGCCCAATGCCTTGGTATGGGTCAAACAGCCGGACCGGCGTTATTCGCCAGTCTATTGGCGCGACATCGCAGTCGTGGCTCAGAGCACTGCCATCCCGCCGTCGACCCGCAGATTGATGCCCGTGACGAAACTGCTCGCGTCCGAGGCAAGGAACAGGGCGGCTTTTGCCAGCTCTTCCGGCTGCCCCATCCGGCCCAGGGGTATTGCCTCCGCCATCGCCTTTTCAAACAGCCCGCGCTGCTCAAACGGTACGCCTAGCTTATCGAGAATAGCCGTATCCACCGGACCTGGGCTGAGCACGTTGACCCGGATGCCGCGAGACTTCAGTTCGATCGCCCAACCGCGCGCAAAGGCATTTATGGCCGCCTTCGAGCCCGCGTAAACAGCATGACCGTCCAGAACCTTCTCGCTGGCCAGCGAGCCTGTGAGGATGATTGCGCCGCCATTCCGCATGACCGGAATCAGCTTCTGGACGCCGAAGAAGACGCCTCGCGTATTGACGGCAAATTGCGCATCATATTCTGCCTCGGAGACGTCGGCCGAGTGCGTGATGGTGTTTATGCCGGCGTTCGCCATATAGATGTCGAGCGCCCCGAACCTCTGGCGGATCTGTTGCGCTACCTCGTCATGGTGCGACACGTCGGCCACATTTCCCTGAATGCCCAGCGCGCCTGCCCCGATCTGTGCGACCGCTTCCTCGACCGCCTGCCGCCGGCGGCCGGTAATGACGACTTGCGCGCCCTCGGCCGCAAAGATTTTTGCAGCCGATAGTCCGATCCCGCTGTTTCCGCCGGTGACCACCGCGATCTTGCCCGAGAGTGCGCCCATTTCGTTCCTGCCTTCGAAAAATAGTGCCGGTGCTGCTGCGATAGTCGCAACTGCTGGCCAAGAAAATTTCACGCCGAATTGAGACCGCCAAAATGAGCGGCAATCGCAAACGGCTACCGATTGATAAACTCCCGGCGCTTAGCCAGTTTGACGTCTTGGAGAGCGCTTTGGCCTTCAAGGCAGAACAAGCGCGCGGCGGCGACCCCCGACAGCGCGACGTAGTGTCGAACGCCGGCGATCGCCTCCGCGCTGCACAGGCGCAGTTGCCCGAGCGGCAGCCGTGGCGCAGCATATGTTTCGCGCCTCTGCCAGCGCTCCAGCTCGATGGCGCAGTGGTTCGGTTCCACAATCCGGGACATGAGCCGACAGAACCAGCATTCAGGCCACCGCTCGGCTATGCGAGCGCACAAGGTTTGACCTGGCGCGCCACCCGAAATGCGGTTCAGGGCGCGCGAAATATTGCCAAAGGTGGTCATCGGCGGCTCCAAGGAATTGCGGACAACATGCGGTCGTGACTGAGGGCGTGCTATCCTTTGATGAAGGCGAGCAGATCAGCATTGACCTGATCTTGGTGCGTGGCCGTGATCCCGTGGGGCGCGCCGGGGTAATAGATATCCTTTGCGCCTTTGATCAATCGGGCCGACTTGACTGCCGAGTCCTTGACGGGGACGATCTGATCGTCCTCGCCATGCAGGACGAGGGTTGGTACGTCGAACTTCTTGAGGTCCTCGGTAAAATCGGTCTCGGAGAACGCCTTGACGCTTTCGTACGCGTTCACGAGACCCGCCTGCATGCTCCAGAGCCAGAACTGATCCAGAGTCCCCTGGGAAACCTTGGCGCCCGGCCTGTTCGCGCCATAAAACAACGGTGCGAGGTCCCGGTAGTACTGCGAACGATCCTTGACGAGGCCAGCCCTTATGCCGTCGAATACCTCGATCGGCAGGCCTTCCGGATTGGCCGGCGTTTTCACCATGATCGGCGGAACAGCGGCGATAAGAACAGCCTTGGCCACCCGCTTCGTGCCGTGCCGTCCGATATAGCGAGCAACCTCGCCTCCTCCGGTGGAATGGCCGACCAGCGTGGCGTCCCGGAGATCCAGCGCCTCGATCACGGCTGCAAGATCGTCCGCATAGCCGTTCATGTCGTTGCCGGACGTGGCCTGGCTCGATCGGCCATGGCCGCGCCGGTCATGCGCAACGACGCGAAAGCCGTTATGGGCAAGAAAGAGCATCTGCCCGTCCCAGGCGTCGGAATTCAGCGGCCAGCCGTGCGAGAACGTGACGACAGGACCCTTGCCCCAATCCTTGTAGTAGATTTCGGTGCCATCCTTGGTCGTGATGGTGCTCATCGTCTTGGTTCCTTTGATTGAGGGGGAAGAGGGAAGGTTTTGTTTTCGGCTCGTTGCCGAAGCAGCGCGGGGCAGTCCGGCGGCAACCGTAGAGATCAGGCCTGCCAACAAGACATCGCGGCGAGATCCGCCGACGGAGAAAAGTCCGTCTTTGTTCATCATGTCCATCCATGTGCTTTGAACATCCTGCTCACCATCACGACCGTCGAGTCGGCCTGTGCGGTCGCGTTCGGGGAGGAGCGAGCGAGGAGCGGTAGAAACGCGACGGTCGTGATGGCTTGCGAGGAACAGGATGCATCGATCCGGGCCGCGAACCTATTCTACGGAAGCATCTGTCATACGATGCCAAGGTGCAGGGCAGGCACGCCGAAGATAGGGCCGGGCTAAGGCAAGCTCTTATAGACACACGTCAATTTAGGCTTGGGTAGCGGCGCGGGGACCGACGCGGCATCGCCGGCGTCAGTTGCTGATGCATGAAATGTTGCGAGTTTGTCGGTCAGACTGGCGCCGCCAAAGAGCGCCGCTCAGTGGTAACCGATGTTTGGCGCGGGCCTTGCCGCGAAACACCAACAGGACCACCGATGTACATCAGGATCACCCGCAGCAGCACGAGCGTACCAACAGGCAGGAAGGCCTGGGCGCGCTGAGAAAGCACCTGAAATGGCCGGGCGCGCCGGGCGATCCTATTGGATGGGGCATGGATCGGCTTGTGCCAAATTCTAGACCTCGCGCATCGGCGCGGGCAGCGTTTCCCACGCCCGGATCAGCTCACCGATGGAAGCGGCTTCCATCTTGCGCATGACATTGCCGCGGTGAAGCTTGACCGTCACTTCACTGATGCCGAGGTCGAAGGCGATCTGCTTGTTGAGGCGTCCGCGCGCCACTTCACGCAGGACCTCGCGCTCGCGCGGCGTCAGCGTCTCGACGCGCTCGATATTGCGCTTGACGATCACGGCATCCGCCCGCCGCTTGGCATCCACCGCAATGCCGGCGATCACAGCGTCAAGCAGCGTCTGATCCCGCACCGGTTTGGTGAGAAAGTCCACGGCGCCGGCCTTCATCGCCTGGACAGTCATCGGGATGTCGCCATGCCCGGTCAGGAAGATGATGGGTTTGGGGTTGCCGTTTTTCGCAAGATGGTGCTGCAGATCGAGACCGCTCGTCCCCGGCATGCGCACGTCGAGGATTAAGCAGCCGGGGCTCTCCAACACGTCGGCGTCAAGCAATTCACGGGTTGAGGTAAAGCACACCGGCAGGAAACCCGCCGACAGGATCAATTCAGACAGCGCCTCCCGAACAGAGGCATCATCATCGACAATAATGACCAGCGGCTGCTCGGCTTCAGCCCTTCGCTGCTGTGATGATGGCGCCGATCTCGGTAAGGGCAATTGGTCAACTCTCATGTTCAGCCTCCGTTTCTGGGTTGCGTAAAGCGTCGCCGATCGCCGCAAGCAGTGCCTGGCCATCGAACGGCTTGCGGAAAAGCCCGCCAATGCCCTTGGCGCGGTGCTGATCCACTATCTCGTGGCGGCCGGTGATCAGGAACACAGGCAGGTCCGGACGCGCCTTCTTGACCAAGTCGCGAAGTTCAAAGCCGTCCATGCCGGGCATCCCGATGTCGGTGATAAGCATGTCCAATCCAGACAGGCCGCTGACCAGCAACGCCCCCGCCGACGAGAAGCTGCGGGCCACATAGCCGGCGGACTCCAGAAGGTCCTCCAGCGACTCGAGCAGTCTTGGGTCATCGTCGACAATCGCCACGACAGGCCTCCGCTTGCTCACCCTCAGCTCCCCCCTGCCCTGCGCGAGTGCGTGATCGGTATTCCCAATCGCTCGGCGATGCGCACTAGGTCGGCGAGCGACGCCGCGACCATCTTCTGCATGACGTTCCTTCTATGAATTTCCAGCGTAACTTCGCTGATCCCCAGTTCAGCGGCGGCCTGCTTGTTGAGCAAGCCGCTGACCACCAGTGGCAGCACCTCACGTTCGCGCGGCGTCAGCTCGAGATAACGTTGCTTCAACACGCCCAGCTCGGCGCGCTCCGATCGCTGTACCCGATCCTGGGCAATCGCCGCATGGATTGCGGCCATGAGGTCTGCATCGCTGAAGGGCTTAGTCAGGAAATCCACGGCGCCGTGCTTGATCGCACGCACCGAGGACGGGATATCGCCATGTCCCGTCAGGAAAACGATCGGCGGATGATCGCCCTCGGCAATCTGCCGCTGCAGATCGAGGCCGTTAATATCCGGCAACTCGATATCGAGGATGAGGCAGGCAGAGACGTCCAGCTTGTCAGCGCGGATATAATCGCCCGCCGATCCGAACGCTACGGCACGCATGCCATGTGCGGCCAGCAGCTCACTGAGCGCCTCCCGGATGCGTTCATCGTCATCTACGATGAAGACAATTTGGCCGTCCGTCGTCATGACGCCGCTTTCGCTTCAATCGGCAACGTGAAGATAAACGTCGCTCCACGTGGTTCGTTCTTCTCGACCCATAAACGCCCGCTGTGCGACTCGATGATCGAACGGCAGATCGCCAGTCCCATGCCCATCCCTTGCTCTTTCGTGGTAAAGAACGGTTCGAATATCCGGTCGGGAAACTCGACGCCCCGGCCGCGATCTCTGACTTCGGTCTGGACAACGTCCCCGATATGGCGCACGCGGATGCTGATAACTCCGTCATCCGCACCAGAGTCCATCGCCTCCATGCCGTTGCGGATGAGATTGACCAGAACCTGCTGGATTTGGACGCGATCGAACGCGACTAGCGGAATGTCGCTTCCGACATCAACGCTGATGCGAACGCCCCGCCGCATCGCTTCCTCGGTCACGAGGTCGCGTGCCTCTGCGATGACACTGCTGAGCGTCGCATTGGTCCTCGTCTCGGTGGATTGCTTGAACAGCGCGCGAATGCGGCCGACGACGTCCGCCGCCGAATTGGCGTCCCGTATAATGCGCTCGGCCGTAATCTTCGCGCGTTCGACGTTCGGCGGGACGGCGCCCAGCCAACGGTGGCATGCATGGGAATTGGCGACGATCGCGGCCAGCGGCTGATTCACCTCGTGCGCGATCGAAGCGGAAAGCTCGGCGAGACTTGCAGCCTGAGTGGCTTGCGCGAGTTTGTCGGAGGCTTGTCGCAGCGCTTCCTGGGCGCGCACCTCTTCGTCGATGTCGAGGGAAACCCCGTACCATTGCACAACCGCCCCGTCTTCATCACGCCGCGGCTCCACCCTGCACTCCGCCCAGCGATAGCCATCTGTTTCGCGCCAGCGAAACCGCATCGCGGAACCGCCGCCTGTTTCGAAACAGCTCAGCAACGTGCGCAGCACCTCGGGAGCATCTTCGGGATGAACCAGTTCTTGCAGCAATTCCTCGATGCGCGGCTCTCCGAGTGTTTCGAAATTGGCGATGACGGCGCGGAAATGGTCCTGGTATCGCTTGTTGAAGTAGACCGGCCCGCCGGTCGGCACCGCGCTCCAAATGCGGACCGGCACAGCGTCGATCATCTGCTGAAGCCGCAATTCGCTCCGCCGCAGCGCCTCTTCGGCTTGCATCTGATCGTCTATGTCGTGACAGAGGCCGTACCACTGCGCGATCAGCCCAGCGTGATCGCGCATCGGCTCTGCCCGGCTCGACATCCAGTGATAGACGCCATCGGCGCGGCGCAGGCGATACCTCATGGAGAAGCGCTCGCCGGTGGCGAGGCAGTGACTGAGCGTATCGCCGAATGCTGCTGCGTCGTCGAGATGGACGGTGGCCGCTATCATCGCCGCCAGCCGGCCGATGCCCTGTTTGTCCAAATCCGTCACGTCAAGGCCGAGAAAGTCGACCATTCGCTTGTTGAAAAAGGTCGGCTCGCCGTCCGGCGTCAGGCGCCAAACGTGGCTCGGAACCATGTCGACAAGCTGCGAGAGCTCCCGCTCCCGGTCGCGCAATGCCTCCTGCGCGCGCACCTCATCGTCGATGTCGATGCTGGCCGTGTACCATTGCACGATCGCCCCACTCTGGTTCCGCAGCGGCTCGGCGCGGCCCTCCCTCCAGCGGTACACGCCGTCCGCGCGACGCAGGCGATACCTTATGGGATAGGGTTCGCCGGTGGCGAGCGAGCGGCTGAGCCATTCTCTCATCCTGGGTCCATCGTCGGGATGGACGGCTGCCGCGACCACGGTCGCCAGGCGGCTCGTGCCCGGCTTGTCCCAGTCCGCGATGTCGTTGAGGCCGATATAGTCTGTCGTGCGTTTGCTGAAGAAGGTTGGTTCGCCGTTGGGCGCCATACGGGCGATGTGAGCGGGGATCATTTCGACCAGCAACGAGAGTTCTCGCTCCCGCTCCCGCAAGGTCTCCACACTTTGGCGCAAAGTGAGCACCGCCGCCTGATGCTGCCTGGAAATGGCGGCCATGACGAGCGCCGAAAATGCAGAGATGGCCAGAAAAAGCTGCAGCATGATCTGGTTGTGCTTCTGGGACTCGGGATCGCCGGCAAATTGGCTGGCGCCGGATATCGTGAATACCGCCGTGATCAGAGCGAGAACGGTCAATGCTACGGCGGCGCCTCGGAACTCAAAGCGCACCGCGGCCCAAAGAAGAGGCGGCATGATGATGTAGGCGAAGGGCAGATAGCCGCTCAAGGAAAGGGCGGCGGTACCAAGAAAGATCAGCCCCAGGACGCAAGCTTCCATCCACCGCGCCGCCGAGAGCTGCGCCTTGCCGCGCCAGTTCTGGAACACGACCAGCGCCAGTGGCGCTACGATCAGGACTCCCGTCGCGTCTCCGATCCACCACAGCGGCCAAGCCGTCGCAAAGGTTTGCGATTGTATGCCAAACCACGAAAGCGCCGCACTTCCCACCGTCGCGCTTGCAACTGGCGCAACTCCAGCGGCCAGTGCGACGAATGCGAGAACGTCCCGCAACGTTTCCAGCCGAACTGGGCGCTTGCAGGTCTGGTTCACAAGCCATGCGCCGGCCACCGCTTCAAGAGCGTTGCCGGCAAAGATCAGGAAGGCCGCGGGCAGCGGAGTGTGGAACCACAAGAAGTTGCTGAACAGTTCTGCCACACAGGCCCCCAGCACCCACCACGGCCAGCTATACCTGGAGGCGAAGACAAGCGTAGCGATGAAAAGCCCGCTCGGAGGCCAAATGGAAATCCCTGTTCCAGGTATGATTGCGAGCGACTGGGCGAAGCCGCAGCCCAGGACATAGGCCGTAATAAAAAGCCCCAGATGTAAGAATTGGGGACGGTGCGACCAGACGCGCGACAACCTGCCTCTTTCAAGATCACTGATCATGTTGCCGCGAATCAGGCCCGGTTCATTCGTCGCGAAAGATCGGCCACTTCCCGGTCCGGATCGGTCCAAGTCATGCGTTAACGCGCGCGTTGCGCTGGAATCGGTCTCGCCAAGTGAGTTGGGCGCTATCGTCATCGGGTGCCCCTGACGGACAAACAAACTCTGGAGATTGTCGGCGCTTCGTGTAGCACTTGCTCTTGATAGCTGGACTGGGCTGACGGACTCACGTAGCCACCCTAATCCCGCCACGCCCCAACCGCACCTCATGGAAATCCATGCATTGCACGGGGCGGCGGCGCCCCTTCACCGAGAGCCGAAAAAACCAAGCGCTTACTGAGCGCCGCCAGTTATTGCGCAGCTTTCGCTTCAACCGGGAGGGTGAAGATGAATGTCGCCCCACGCGGCACGCTATTCTCCGCCCAAAGGCGTCCGCCGTGAGACTCGATGATCGAACGGGAGATCGCGAGCCCCATGCCCATTCCGTTCCCTTTCGTTGTAAAGAACGGCTCGAATATCTTGTCGGGACGTTCGATACCCGGGCCTCGGTCGCGGACCTCGGTCTGGATCGTGTCCTCTATCCGGCGCACGCGCATTCCGAGAACCTTGTCGCCCGCCGTGTTGTCCATCGCCTCCATGCCGTTGCGAATGAGGTTGACCAGGACCTGCTGAATCTGGACGCGATCGAACGCAACCAGCGGAAGGTTGCTTTCGACGTCGATGTCCATGCGAACGCGACGCCGCATGGCTTCCTCGGCCATAAGGTCACGTGCTTCGGCAACGACGCTGGGGATCGGTGTGCTGGTTCTCATTTCAAGCGAAGGTCTGAACAAGGCACGGATGCGGCTGACGACATCCGCCGCCGAGTTGGCATCGCGGATGATACGCTCGGCCGTGATCTTCGCGCGCTCGACGTTCGGGGGCTCGGCGGACAGCCAACGGTGGCATGCGTTGGAGTTGGCTACGATGGCGGCCAGCGGCTGGTTCACCTCATGAGCGATGGATGCGGAGAGTTCGGCAAGGCTCGCCGCCTGGCTCGCACGCGCAAGTCTCTCTTGTGCCAGCCGAAGCTCCTCTTGTGTCCGCACCTCATTTTCGATGTCGAGGCAGATAACGTTCCACTGCACTATGGCGCCTTCAGCGTTGCGCATCGGCGCGGCGCGCGTCTCGACCCAGCGATATTCACCATCGAAGCGCCGCAGACGGTGCCGTCGCGCATACGGCTCGCCTGTGGACAGGCAATGGGCATATCTCTCTTTGACACCTGTCAGGTCGTCGGGATGAACACCGGCGTCGAGTGTGCCAGCCAGCCGGGACTTTCCCGCTTCGTCCAATTCCTCAAGATTGTATCCGAGGAATTCGCGGAGCTGCTGGCTGCGATATATCGGTTCGCCATCCGGCGCGGCGCAATCGATCATTGCCGGCAGCGTTTCAACGAGCTGCCAGAGAGCGCGTTCTCTCTCGCGCAGCGCCTCTTCGACGCGCAGCTGATCGTCGATGTCGTGCGTAAGGCCGTACCATTGGACGATGCGTCCACCCTGGTCCCGCAGCGGCTCCGCGCGGCCCTCCATCCAACGATAAACGCCATCGGCACGGCGCAGGCGATACTTCATGAAGAAGCGCTCGCCGGTGGCAAAGCAGCTGTCGAGTGCTTCCTTCAGGCTGGCTGCATCGTCGGGATGGACGACGGTGGCAATGAAGGCCGCCAGCAGGCTCGTGTCCGGCTTTTCCGCGTCCGCTATGTCCAGGCCGAGAAAATCTATCAGGCGCTTGTTGAAGAAGGTCGGCTCACCGTTGGGAGACAGCCGCCAGAGGTAGCTCGGAACCATGTTGACGAGCTGCGAGAGCTCTCGTTCCCGGTCGTGCAACGCGGCTTGCGTGGTCACCAGGTCATGGATGTCGACGCTCACGCCGTACCATTGGAGAATGCTGCCATCTTCGTCGCGCAGCGGCTCGGCGCGAGTCTCGGTCCAGCGATAGCCGCTGTCGGCCCGCCTCTGGCGATATCTCTGAACGTAAGGCACGCCCGTTGCGAATGAATGGCGGATCGCCTGCCGTGCGGTGTCGATATCGTCTGGGTGGATCACGCTCAGCGACGGCGACCCGTCCGGGGCGGTGATGTCGTGGAGCGTGGCCCCGGTTACATCGGTGAACCGTTTGTTGACGTAGGAAGGCGTCCCTTCCCGTGTCGTACTCCAGATCAAAGCGGGCACGGTGTCGATCAGCTGCTGAAGGCGCCGCTCACTTTTGCGCAACGCGGCCTGCGCGCGCACCTCATCGTCGATGTCGAGAGAAACCCCGTACCACTGCACGACCGTTCCGTCGTCATCGCGCCGCGGCTCGACCCTGCACTCTGCCCAGCGATAGGTGCCGTCTTTTTCGCGCCAGCGAAACCGCATCGCGGAGCCGCCGCCAGTTTCGAAACAGGTCAACAACGTGCGCTGCACCTCGGGCGCATCTTCGGGATGAATCACCTCGTGCAGCAACGTTTCGATGCCCGGCTCGCCGAGCACATCAAAGTTCGCGATAACGGAGCGGAAATGGTCCTGGTATCGCTTGTTGAAGTAGACCGGCCCGCCGGTCGGCATCACACTCCAGATGCGGACCGGCACCGCGTCGATCATGTGCTGAAGTTGCTGCTCGCTCTGCCGCAACGCCGCTTCGGCGTGCATCTGATCGTCTATGTCGTGACAGAGGCCGTACCACTGGACGATGCGGCCGGCGTCATCGCGCATCGGCTCCGCCCGGCTCGACATCCAGCGATAGACGCCATCGGCACGGCGCAGGCGATAGCGCATCGCGAAGCTCGCACCGGTAGCGAAGCAACCACGGAGTGCATCGCCGAATGCTGCCGCGTCGTCCGGATGAACGGCGGCCTGTATCATCACCGCCAGCCGGCTCATGCCCGGTCGGTCCAGATCCGCTACGTCGAGGCCGAGAAAGTCGACCATGCGCCCATTGAAGAAGATCGGCTCGCCGTCGGGATCGAGCCGCCAGATGTGACTCGGGACCATGTCCACGAGTTGCGAGAGTTCCCGCTCCCGGTCGCGCAATGCTGACTCGGCCCGCTTCTGGTCCTCAATGTCTATTGTCGTGCCGTACCATTGAATGATGCGCCCCTGGCTATCGCGAAAAGGTCGTCCTGAGCTTCGAAACCAGCGATAGACGCCATCGGCGCGCCGCAGGCGATGCTCGGTATCATAGGGATCGCCGGTTTCGAGGCAATGCCGCCATCTGGCGGCTACAGGATCATAATCGTCGGGATGGACGGCTCGACGCCAGCCGAACTCATCGTCGTCTTCGGAAGTGTTGAGACCCTCATGCGTGTTGCCGAGGAACGCCAGGGTGTTTGGGCTGACATAGGTGAATCTTCCGGCGGCATCGGCTGCCCACGCGTGGCCGGGCATGCTCTCGATGATTTGCAGCGCAAGCGTTGCTTCGGGGTCGATTTCGCCAAGTGAGTTGGACGCTGCTGTCATTGGCTTCTCCTGTCGGACAAAAAAGCCTGGGGACGGTCAGCGCTTGATATAGCACTTGTTTTCAATATCTGGACAGGCGAACTCACCGCCTAAATCTAGTTCCGCCATGCCTCGGCTGCATCTCATGGAAATCCATGCATTGCGCGGAGATATCGCCGCTACGGGGGCCCTTACGATGGCCTCGCGCGAGGAGCGACGCGGATCGATGCATCAACACATATCACTGGGAATACGAGCCGGACAGGTAAGACGCTACCGCTCGTCGAAGCAGACAGCAGCCACATCGCGCCTGCGAAGAGCAGAATGCCAAATGGCGCAAGCGTGATCAGGCGCATCCCGGTCCTTTGGATGACGAAGCCGGACAACAGAACCTGATCGGTAGTTCGTACTGAACCTCAGCACAGGTCGTATTATCAGTCAGCCGGATTCAGGCGCGCGAACGTGCCGGCGCGGATCTCCGTAGTGCCGAAGACCGCCCACGAGAAAATCCACTTTGAAGTGTTTCCGGATCCATCCTGTGGCAGCAATGATCGCAGAGAGCGCCCTCTTGAAGAGTTCGGTTGTCTTAACGTTCACCTATTTTGACAAGCGCAACACGCATTCGCTGTGCGCAGTTGCGAGGGTTCATGAAAAGCAACCCACTATCTTGCCGCCGGCTAACGCGGTGCGACACGCAGCCCGGCGGCATCGAAGAGATGCATGCGCTCCGGCGGCAGAGCGAGGTTGATCGGCGGCCCTTGCGATTCAACGCCCTGCTGCTTGAGAACGGCGATAAGTTTGCTGTCGCCGGCAATGGTGGCGTGGACAACTGTTTCCGGTCCCAACGCCTCGGCCAGCGTTACCCGCGCTTCCACCGATCCCTTGCCGCCATTCGAAAGTTGGATGTCGTGTGGCCGGATGCCAAGCGTCGCGTCGTCTCCCGGTTTCAGCGCGACCCCGTCGGCGGCGATCGAGGCCGACAGCCCGCCTGGACCTTCGACACGCACCTCGGCGCCGCTTGCCGAACGCACCTTCACCGGCAGCAGGTTCATCCGCGGCGCGCCGATGAAGCCGGCGACGAACAGGTTGGCCGGCGCGTTGTAGAGATCGAGCGGCCGGCCGACCTGTTCGATCCGCCCCGAGCGCATGACCACGATGCGGTCCGCCAGCGTCATCGCCTCGATCTGGTCATGGGTGACGTAGACCATCGTGGTTGCCAGCCGCCGGTGCAGGCCCGCCAGTTCAGCGCGCATGGTGATGCGCAGTTCGGCATCGAGGTTGGACAGCGGTTCATCGAGCAGAAAGGCGGTCGGATTGCGCACCACCGCACGGCCGATCGCCACGCGCTGCTTCTGGCCGCCCGACAATTGACCGGGCCGGCGGTCTAGATAGGGAGCAATTTCCAGCATGCGCGTCGCTTCCGTGATCCGCGCGTCGATCTCGGCCTTCGGCATACGAATGTTTTCAAGCCCGAAGGCGAGGTTCTGGCGCACGCTCATGTGCGGGTAGAGCGCGTAAGACTGGAACACCATCGCCAGACCGCGTTGCGCGGCCGAAACGTTAGTGACGTCGACCCCGTCGATCTCGACCTTGCCGTCGGTCGGCCGATCGAGCCCGGCAATCAACCGCAGCAGCGTGGACTTGCCGCAACCCGACGGGCCGACGAGGACCAGCATCTCACCGTCACCGACGTCGAGGTTGATGCCGTGCAAGATCTTCATCTTGCCGTAAGCGCGATCGATGTTGGTCAGCGTTATCCGTCCCATGACATCCTCACTTCAGCCCGGTGCCGGCAATGCCGGAAGTGATGTAACGCTGCAGGAAGACGAAGACGAGGACGACGGGGATCATCGTCACCACGGTCATCGCCAGGATGTAGTGCCACTGCACGTTTAGCTGGCCGGCATAGGTGTTGAGGCCGACCTGGAGTGTGTAGAGTTCCTTGCGCGACAGCACCACCAGCGGCCACAGAAAGTCGTTCCAGCGCCAGACGACCGAGAAGATCGCCAGCACGGCGAGCGCCGGTGCTGCAAGCGGCAATACGATGCGCCAGTAGATCTGCCATTCGGAAGCGTTGTCCATGCGCGCCGCATCGAGCAGCTCGTCGGGGATGGTCAGCATATATTGGCGCAGCAGGAAGACGCCGGTTGGCGTCGCCACGGTCGGCAAAATCACGCCCCACAGCGAATCGAGCAGTCCGACGGCGCCCACCACCGAATAGAGCGGCACCAGGATGACCGACAGCGGCACCATCAGCGTACCGACGATCACAAGCATCGTCAGATCGCGACCGCGGAACTTGTATTTCGACAAGGCGAAGGCGGCCATCGAATTGGTGAGCAGCGTGATCAGCGTTGCCATTGCCGTCACAAAAACCGAATTGCGCAGATAGCGCAGGAAGTCGAAATGGACGAAGGGCTCGGTGTAATTCTCCGTCGCGAAGCCGATTTCGCGCACCGGCTGCCGGTCGGCGATGTTGACCTTCACGATATCGTTCGGCGCCTGCGGATCCACCATTTGCGCCACGATGCCGATGCGCCGCACCTCGGCCAGCACCTTGGTCGAACCATCCGGCAACTTCACCCTGTAGAGGGTCAGCGGCTTGTCGTAGCCTTCGACCCTCGCGTGTTGGCTGACATAAGGCATTATGGTCGGCGGGAACTCGGCGAGCTGTGCCGGCGTCTTGAATGACGAACCCACCAGCCAGACGGCCGGGCCGAACATGATGACAACGCCGCCGAGCAGCCACAGCCAGCTCACGATATCCGTCCAGTGCCAGCCGCGACCGCCGCGCCGGCGGGTCAGGAATGTCATCACGCCGCTCATTCGCGGGCTCCTTTCCGCTCACCCCGGCGTCCGACCTGCAGCTGAACCAAGGTGAGCACGACCAGCACCAACCCCATCAGGATCGAAGCCGCCGAAGCCAGCCCCGGGTTGCGCAGCAGGGAGGCGAAGCCGATCTCATAGATGTACTGCGTGATATAGAGGGTCGAGGTTCCCGGCCCTCCACCCGTCAGCACATAGACTTCGTCGAAGATCTGCACAGCGCGGATCAGCGCCAGTACGATAACGACAAGCAGATTCGGCATCAGCAGCGGCAGCGTGATGCGCCAGAACACCCGCGCCGGCTTCGTGCCGTCCATCTCGGCCGCTTCGTAAAGGTCGCGCGGGATCGCCTGCAATCCGGCAAGCAAGATCAGCGTATAGAAGCCCATATGTGCCCAAACCGAAACGCTGACCGCGGCGGTGAAAGCCCAGAAACGGTCTGTCAGCCAATTGTGCGGCTCGCCGCCCAGATCATGGACGATCAGGTTGAGCAGGCCCTGGCGCTGCAGGATCCAACGCCAGATCAGGCCGGTGACGACGGGCGACAGCAGCACCGGAAAGAAGAACACCGCGCGCCAGAAGCTGCGCCCGACGATCTCGCGGTTGAGGATCAACGCTGTCGCCATCGACACGACCGTCATCAGCGCCACCTGCACGACGACGAACAGGCCGGTATTGTGCACGGCCTTCCAGAAGAGATCCTCGTGGCAAGTGGCAGTGTCCAGGTAGTTGCCGCAATCGAGCAGGCGCTGATATTGCTCGAGCCCAACATAGGTTCGGTCCTGCAGGAAGTAGGCCGTTCCCGACGTGGCCGAATAGAAAAAGTTGATGATCATCGGCACCAGGACGAAAATGCCGAAGATCGCCATGTTTGGGGCGAGGAAGAACGCGGCCATGCCGCCGGTGCCCGTCGCTCGCTGCCAGAACTTCAGCGGCACGTTGACGATCGACGCCAGCCACACGACCGGCGCCGCGAGGGCGGCGCCAATCCATGCCTTCAGTGTCGCGGCGGCGGTCACTTCGCCTCGGCAACCTTGTCGGCGATATCCTGGTCGATCCTGCCCCAGGCATCGTCGAGGCTGAGCTCGCCGGCCATCACCTGGCTGACGCGCGTCACCAGCGCGGCGAAGTAAGCGTTGGCCCACTTCCACGGCGGCAGCGCATCGGCCGCCGGCAGGGTTTCACCCGCCGCCTTGACGAACTTGTCGAGCGCCGGACCGACGTTCTTGTCGGCCGAGACCCATTTCAGCCCGCCCTTGTCTACGACGCCCTTGTGCGCGGGCAGAAACAGTGTGCGCTCGCTGAACTCTTTTACCACGTCTTCACGGGCTAGATAATCCATGACCTTGGCGACGTCCTTGGGATTCTTCGTGTATTTGATGGCGACCAGCGCCGCGCCGCCCTTCACGCCCGAACAGCCTGCGGTACCGCAAGGCGAGCCGGTCGCCACCCAGTCGAAACTATCGCCGATCTTGGTCGATAGATTGGCGACCTGCCAGCTGCCCGAATAATAAAACGGGATCTGGGCGTTGATGAAGTCGTCGGCGGCCGCGCGATAGGTCGAGCCTGCCGCCGAAACCCAGGTATCCTTCAGCATCAGGCCCTTGGCGGTCCAGTCGACGAGCCTGCCGACGAAAGCCTTGGTGCCGTCGTCCACTTTCGCCGGCATGCCATCGGGGCCGATATAGTTCGCTCCGAAGGAGACATTCGGGCCCGAAATGCGGTGACCGGAACGGTCGATGGCGAAGGCAGCCGGAAGCTGCTGGCTCTTCGCCACCTCGGCGGCGGCGTTGATCCAGTCGTCCCAGGTCGCCTTGTCACCGGGCAGCGGCACGCCGGCCTGTTCGAACAGCGTCTTGTTGGCGAAGCCGCCGGTGAGCGTGAGCTGGGTCATGAAACCCGGGATGGCGTTGGAGCCGTCGGGGCGCATCCAGTCCAGCGTGTCAGCGAAATTGTCCTCCCAATATTTCGGATCGGCCACCAGTGGCCTGAGATCGAGCCAGTGCTGGGCAAGCTCCTTGATGTTTGTGACGCGGGCGATGTCCGGACCCTGGCCGGCTTCGAGCTGGATGGGCAACTGCTCCTGGATCACCTTGTAGGCGACGTTGTCGAGCGTGACGTGGATGTCGGGATTGTCCTTCATGAAGCGGTTCAGAATGTCCTGGATGACATCGCCCTCGACACCGTCCGAATACCACATGATGCGCACGTCGCCGGCAAACGCGCTGGTCGATGCGAGCAGGCTGACCGATAGCGCGGCCAGCAAAGTGCGGGTCTTATTCATGCTTCGTCTCCTCCTTTAGCGGGGCGGCGCCCCGATGGTTCAAGCCTGCTACGCCCTCTCCTCTTGAGCGTCGCAGCCGATCTCCTCCCTACTCTCTGTGCTTCATGCGCATCGCCTCACCGCGCACGGTCCAGTTGGCCGGATCGAGTGTACGTCCCTCAGCCACGATCCTTGCGTCGGCGAGGAAATGCACCGTGCCGTATTCCGGATCCTCGACGATCAACTCGCCGTCGGGACCCGACCGCACCGACAGGTCCCCAAAAACGGCAGTCCAGGCGTCGAGGGCCGGCCGATTGGCATTCCGGTCACCGAGGCGAATGATCCATGTCGTCCTGCGTCCCGCCGCCCGCAACTCGTTGCCGGCCGTCGGGCCGGCCACTACCTGCGTGAGCGGAACATCCGTCTTCAGCATGACGAAGGCGTCGCCCGATTGCGCGAACGCCCGATCGCCACCCACTTGCACGGCATCGAAGGCACGTGCGGGAAACCAGGCGTGCGTGAAGTCGGGCTGTTCATCCGAGCAGGAGAAGCTGACGACGGCGAGGTCGCGGTATTGGTGAACCCGGGGCAAAGTGCCTGAGCCGCCCCAATATGATGGTCTGCCATATCCCGACTGCAGCACTTCGCCGGGGTGGTTGATCCAGATCTGCGCATCCGGATTCTTGCCCAGCCGGGCGTGAATGACGGTCTCCTGATAACCCCATTGATTCCAGCGGTAGCCAGCGGCGCTGCCCATCGCATGGTCGCGCGTCTTGTAGTGGTAGAGCCGCGCGAAGCGGTCTTGTCCCTGCGCAAAAGTCCATTCCCACGCCGTATCGTCGGTGAGGGAAGCAATTGCAGCCAACCCGTCCGGAACGCTCAAATCGTGATCCCGCAGGCAGAGTGCCAGCTGCGGCAGCGCGTGAAAGCGCATGCCGTAGTTGCCCTTGCCCCAAAGCATGCGGCAGATGCCGGATAATTCCAGGGAACGCGCGGCGCGCAGCGTGTGCTCATAGGAGCGGCCCTGCGCCCCGGTGAGGATGCCGCGATGCGCCGAGCGGGCGACTATTTCAAGCAGGCGTATGATTGCCTTGCCGGCACGTTCGGCGATGTCCTTGTCCGGGGCCAGCGCGTAGAGCGCGCACAGGCCCTTGAGGTCGATCGGGAAATAAGGCGCCGAGTTGAACTCGGCCATCTCCCATGCCTCGAAATGGTCGAGCCAGGCGCGTACACGCGCGGCTCCAACCGCGGACTGTTCGCGGCCAAGGCGGCCCGACCGCACGAACCGCACATCAGGCAACAGGCCCCCGGCAATATAGGCGGCGGTGTGGAAGAGCAGCGCGTGGTTCTCGGAGAAGTACCACTGCACATCATTGCCGGGCTCGTCCATCCAGTAGCGATAGCCGAGGATGGCGTTGTCGACGCGCGCGCGCAGGCTCGCTTCCAGCCGATCGCCATAGGCCTTGCGGCACCACAGCAGCGGCACCAGGATGAAGTCGGCGCAATCGTGACAATCCTCGATCGCCGGCAGCGTGCCGGAGATCATGGCGTCGGTCTCGGCGCCCTGCCGCCCGATCGCCAGGCGCGCCAGCGCGCGCACCGTATCGGCCTCGGCGTGACCGGCGACCTCACGCAGGGCTTCATCGATCCGCGCGGTAAGCGTTTCCGGCGCATCGCCCTGACGGCGCGCGTGGCATATCTCGACGCCGAAGACACGCGATACGGCATGGTCTGCGACCGTCAGCGCCACCTTGAAATGGCGAAAGTCGGCCGGCAGCTGCTCGGTATCGGCGATCGGCAGCCGCGTCTGGCCCGCCGGCAGATCGAAGGCGAAGCGCACCGGCGTCTCGATCGACATGAAATCGCCTTCGATCTCGATCTCGACTTGCGCGTCGCGCGGCAGGGCCACGCCGGTGACGAGCGCCACCTCGCCGCCGTCATAGGCGGGACGGTCGAAATGCATGTCGTCAAGGGCTGCTTCCATCGCATCGGCAACGCCGCTCTCGACTTCGATCGGCAATGCCACCGAAGCAGCCGGACCGGACAGATAGTCGAGCTGGAAATAGTAGCGGGCGTCGCGCTCGGCGAGATCGTCGAACCACACGCGAATGTCGTTACGGCCGGCCCGCAGCGCGATCTTGAAGTGCTCGGCACTTTCCAGATTGCGGCCGTAGGGCGCCATCCAGCCGGCTTCCTCGCCATTGGCAAAGAGTGTGGCGCCGCCGCATGTGCGCAGCCGCACCAGCGCCTCGCTAGTCGAGGCAGCCTCGATGGTGGTCTCGGCCCAGGTTCCAAGCACCGTCGGCCGGAACCAGAAGCCCGATAGGTCGATGCGCGGCGAGGCGAAGGGCAGCCAGATGCGCTCGGCGCCGAATTCGGCGCTGACCTGTGGTCGCTTGCCGCGTCGTTCCGCTGCGAACTGCGTGCGGCACGGATATTCGTGGGGAATGAAATTCTTGTGCTTGGTCAGGAAGAAGAAGGGATCCATCTCGCCTTGCATGGGCTGGTCGGCCACGTCGTAGCGTTGCTCGGCGATAGACCCGAGCCGCCAATAGACGATTGGCTGCCCCGCCATGAGCGGCCGGCGCAGCGTAAAATCCGTCCGAACGCTTTGCGCGGCCTCGCTCATCGCAAATCCTTCACGGCAACTGGATCGACATCGGTGTAGGCCTGGTTCTCGCCGGTCATGCCCCAGACGAAGGCATAAGGGCCGGTGCCGGCACCCATATGGATAGACCAGGCAGGCGACAGGACGACGTCGCCGTCAGCGACCATCAGGTGGCGCGTCTTGTCTGGCCGGCCCATCAGATGGATTACACGGTCGGCCTCGGCGAGGTCGAAATAGCAATAAGCTTCCATGCGCCGCTCATGCAGATGCGGCGGCATGGTGTTCCACACACTGCCCGGCGCGAGGTCGGTGATCCCCATCAGCAAGAGGCAGGACGGGGCCACTTCGGGATGGATGTACATACGCAGCGTGCGCCTGTTCGCACGGGCCTCCTCGCCGAGCACAAGCGGCCTGGCTTCGCTGCTGACGATGAGACGGTGCGCAATATCGGCGCCAGCCGGCACCGAGTTCATGTAGAAGCGTGCCGGCCTCTCCGGATCGTCGCTCTCCAGCGTCACCTCACGCGCTCCGCGTCCGACATAGACGATGTCGCGGTTAGCCACGTGAAAGCGCCGGCCGTCCACCGCGACCGTGCCATTGCCGCCGAGATTGGCGATGCCCATCTCGCGCGCGTCAAAGAAGAGCGGGGTGCCGACTTCGGCCCCGTCGCCGAATGCCAGCGGGTTGGCCAGCGGCACCGCGCCACCGACGATCATGCGGTCGACATGGGTGTAGACGAATTCGATCGCGCCAGGCCGGAACAAGCCGTCGACGAGGAACTCGGCCCTCAGCCGGTCCGTGTCCATGCCGGCAATATCGCCCGGCGACGCGCCATAGAGCGTCCGCATCATGCCGCCTCCACCTTCGACTGCAGATGACGCGCCCCTTCGGTCAGGCACAGAATGGCCAGCGCCTGCCCGTAGCCCGTCGGATGGATGGGTATATCGCGATAGAACTGCAGGTCGGCGCCCATGCGTGTGCCATAGGACACGTTCGCCACCACACCTTTGTCATCGATGTTGGCTACCACGGCTTCCAAGGCGCGGAGGCCGGCGGCACGGCACTCTGTCGAGCCGATTCCGAGCCGCGCGGCCTTCATCAACCCGTAGCCGAAGCCGGCCGTGGCGGAAATCTCCTCGTAAGATGTCGGGTCGTCGAGCAGAGTGTGCCATGCGCCCGAACCTGCCTGCACCTCGAGCAGGGCGTTGATCTGCGTGTCCAGCACGCCGAGCAGATAGGCCCGGACCGAAGGTGCAATTTCGGCGAACTCCACCAGTTCCAGGATGCCGACGGTAATCCAGGCATTGCCTCTCGCCCAACGCGCGCGGGCGAAATTGTGCCGTCCCGCGAACGTCCAGCCGTGAAACCACAGCCCTGATGCCGGGTCAGCGAGATAACGGGCGTGGACCAGGAATTGCCTTTCTGCTTCCTCGACGAAGCGACGCTGGCCGGCAGCCTGGCCGTAGGATGCGAGGAACAGCGCCACCATGAACAGCGTGTCGTCCCACAATTCGTCGTCGTTGACCCGGTCCGAAACATCATGCTGGAAACCGCCTTCGGGCGTCCGTGGCAAGGCGGTGGCCACCCGCTCGGCCCATTCGCGCAGCACCGGCTCGAAGCGCGGCTGGCGCCGGCGCCGCCACAATTCGCTTAGCGCCAAAAGGGGCGCGGTGGTGTTGACGTTCATCGCAGGGAGACCGGCAGCGATGCGTCGGTCGTACCAGGCCTCGATCGTCTGCAGCAGCCGATCGTCGCCGGTCTGCGCCCACAGCCGAATCAGCCCGTAGAGCCCGACGCCTTGCGGCCATTCCCAGCTGTCGAAGCTGACATAGTCGCCCGGCGTGCCGTCGAGATTCGGCTCATGGAACCGCCCGTCATGACGCAAGCCGGTCATGCCGGCCACAAGGCTGGCAAGCACGGAATTCAGGCGTTCGGCCGATAGCGGCATCACTCCTCCCGTTTCTCCCGCTTCATCGGAACTGTTTCACAGCCATTTTTCTTGCGCAATCTGAAAATTTTTTGCATTAATCGGATGACTTTGCCGGAGGTGACGGAGCGGATGAATATCCAGGGCAAGCGCGGCCGCCCCAGCCGCCGCATTCGACTTGAAGAGATAGCGGCGCGTTGCGGCGTGTCGGTCAGCACCGCCTCCCGTGCGCTGAGCGGCGTCGGCGGCGTGAGGGACGAGCTTCGCACCAGGATCATCGAAACGGCGAAGTCGATGAACTATGCCATTCCCGCCTCGGTTGCCGGCCGCAAGGTCATCCTGGCCGCAAGCAGCGTGGCAATGGTGGACAGTGCCCGCAATCAGTTCACCTACCATGTCCTTGATGGACTCAACGAGCGCGCCCGGTTGCTGGGCGTCGAACTCGTGACCCGGCCGGTTTCGGCGCCCGAGGACGAAATCGCGCTGCTGCGTGAATCCGAGCGCGACGACAGCGTCGCCGGCTGCCTGTTTCTGACGCTGGACGATGACGATGTGCTGACGCTGACAGCCGGATTCGCCAAGCCGATCGTGCTCGTCAACGGCGACGATCCCTCGATGCGCCATTCGAGCGTGACGCCCTGCAATCGCTCTGCCGCCATGCTTGCGGCGCAGCATCTGATCGGCCTCGGCCACCGCCGCATCCTGTTCCTGATGCGGCGTGGCCGGCGCACGATCGAGCGGCGCTACGAAGGTTGGCGCGACGCGCTGATCACAGCCGGAATTGCCGGCTTCGACGACTTCGTGGTTGAGGTGCAGGACTGGCTGCCGGAACTTGCGAGCAGGGCCGTGACCGAGCGCATCGCGGCCCGTGGCCTCGATTTCACCGCCGTGCTGACGGCCGGCGACAGCTTGGCGTTTGGTGCCATCGCCGGCGTCCAGGAGGCCGGATATTCGGTGCCTGGCGATGTGTCCGTGGTCGGTATGGACGACTTGCCGCTCGCTGCCTTCTGCAACCCGCCGCTGACGGCGATGCACATTCCCATGCGCGAGATCGGATCGGCGGCGCTTAGCCTGCTGCTCGACGATATGGCCCATTCGGGGTCGCCGCCGCGTCGCGTCGAACTTGCCTGCAATCTCGTGGTGCGCCAGTCGACGGCACCAGCCCGAAGCGGCGCCGGCGGTCATCAACTGGCCTCTTGAGCGCGCGACTTGCCGCCAGCAAAGAGCAGCGGCAAACCCTCTTGCGTCTGCAGTTCAAGGACACGTCCAAGCAGGATCATATGGTCGCCAGCCGGGAAGCGGTCGGCGACGCTGCATTCGAACCGCGCCAGTGCGCGCGGCAGCAATGGCACGCCGTGCTCGCTCCACGACAGGTCAAGATCGGCAAAGTCCGTCCCCGACTTCGAAAAACGCCAGCACAGATCGATTTGATCTTCCGCCAGCACGTGAATGGCGTAGTGCGCGGAATTGGCGAAGGCTTCGAACCGGCGCGAGTGGCGGCCGATAGACCAGAGCACCAGCGGCGGATCGAGCGACACGGATGAGAAGCTGTTGGCAGTGATTGCGACCGGGCCGTCGGCCGTGCCGGTGGTGACGACCGTGACGCCGGTGGCGAAGCGCCCGAAGGCATTGCGCAAAAGGCGTGGATCGCACACGACATGCTCCATCAGCGGCGCTCCCCCGTTCCCAGTGGTGTCGCCGGGATCCGTTCCGGCACCCGGCCATAGGCGTGCGGGAGCGAGCATGTCTTGAGCTGAGGCAACACCTTGGTGCCGAAATGACGCGCCTCGTCGAGATGCGGGTAGCCGGAAAAGATGAAGGCGCGGATCCCCATCTTCATATACGTCTCGATTTCCGACAGAACCTGATCGGCCGAGCCCACGAGCGCCGCGCCGCAACCAGAGCGCGCCCGCCCGACGCCCGTCCACAGATGCGGCTCGACATAGCCTTCGGCATCGGCGATCTGGCGGTTCCTGGCTTGGTGCGATACGCCGAGCGATCGGGCGTCGAGCGCGCGCTCGCGGATCGCCCTGCCCTGCTCGTCGTCCAGCTTCGAAACCAGCTCCCGGGCATATTCCTTTGCCTCGGCCTCGGTATCGCGCACGATCATGTGGACGCGCAGGCCGTAGTCGAGCGTCCGCCCATGGCGCTCGGCGCGTTCGTGGACGGCCTTCATGCGGCCGGCAAGTTCCTCCCTGGTTTCCGGCCACATCAGGTAGACATCGCACTGTTCGGCGCAAAGCTCGAGCGCGTCGGGCGAATAACCGCCGAAATAGAGCAGCGGGCCGCCATTTTGCTGATAGGGCTTCGCTGGCGCCGTCGAGAGTCCTTTGTAGCGATAGACCTCGCCCTCGAAATCGATGCTGTCCCTGGTCCAGGCCTGGCGCAGGATCTGCACAACCTCGCGCGAACGCTGATAACGGTAGGCGCTGTCGGCCGTCTCGCCCGGAAAGTCAGACGAAATGATGTTCACCGTCAGCCGGCCTTCCAGCATGTGATCCAGCGTCGCAATCGTGCGCGCCAGCATGATCGGCTGCATCTCGCCGCAGCGCACCGCGGCGAGCAGATTGATCTTCGAGGTGATCGGCGCGCAGCCGGCTACGAAGCTCAGCGTGTCCTGGCCGACCTGATAGGACGACGGACACAGGATGTTGCGGAAACCTAGTTCCTCGGACGTCTTCACGATCTCGGAGCAATGCGCCCAGCTCGAGCGCAACGCGCCGTCCGGCACACCGAGATAGCGATAGTCGTCCGAGCAGAGTGCGGCGAACCACGAGACTTCGGCTGCATCGAGATCCGGCGAAGTGATTGGGACGATGCTCATTGCCACTCTTCAAAAAAGAAGCCCGGGCCATTCTTCAAAGAGGTCCGGAGCTGCGAATAGGGCTTGCGTAGCATTCGTTTTGGTGTAGATCAATACTGTATCAATTTGAGCCAAACCCCGAAACCGGGATGCGATTGGAACGCGGGATGCATTTGACAAGGGCTGACCCCGGCCACCGATCCAGCCAGATGCGTGGGCCCTTGCCTGTGCACTTGCAGACCAGCGAAATGCTGATCCGCGAAATCGCGGCCGGACGGCTGGCCGACGGGGCGCGGCTGCCGCCCGAGCGCGAGATGGCCGCGAGCCTTGGGATTGCCGTCGGGACGCTCAGGAGGGCGCTGGCAGATTTGACCGAAAAGGGCCTTCTCGACCGCATCCAGGGCTCGGGTAACTATGTGCGGGCGCGCGGCGACTTGCTCGGGGTCTATGCTTTCTTTCGCCTGGAGCGTATCGGCGGCGGCGGCCTGCCGAGCGCCGACGTGCTGTCCGTCGAGCGACTGCGCAAGCCCGCCGACATGCCGCAATTCGGCAGTGCCGGCGAAGCCCACCGTATACGCCGGCTGCGGCGGCTCGACGGCGAGCCGGCCGCGGTCGAGGAGATCTGGCTGGACGTCAGCCGCGCCGAGCGGCTCAAGCGCGAGGATTTGTCGGAATCCCTCTATCTCCACTACCGGCTCGCGCTCGGCTTTTCGATCGTTCGCGCCGAAGACCATGTTGCCGTCGCACCCGCGCCGGACTGGGCCCCGCTCGAATTCAGGCCACCGCCGGGGACGGTCGTGGGGTTCATAGAACGTATCGCCTGGGCTGGCGACGGCGCCAGCGCGGAATATTCCCGCAGTTGGTTCGATCCGGGCGCGGCGCGGTACGTCACGCGTTTCAGATAGGCCGGAGGAAGACGCAGCGTGACCAGATCATCGATCGGCTACGGCATCATCGGCTGCGGCATGATGGGCCGCGAGCATATCCGCAATATCGCTCTGTTGCCCGACGCGCATGTGGCCGCGATCGTCGAGCCGGACCCCGGCATGTTGGCGGCGTCGCTGGCGACGGCGTCGGGCGCGCGATCGGCGGCATCGATCGCCGAACTGCTGGCCATGGACGAGGTGGACTGCGTCTTGATTGCCAGCCCCAACCACCAGCACCTCGGTCAGATGGAACAGATCGCCGCACTTCGACCACTGCCGGTACTGGTGGAAAAGCCGCTCTTCACCGAGGGCGCCGACGAGGGGCGGATCGCGGCGTTGAAAGCTCGGCTTCCGCTCGTCTGGGTGGCCATGGAATATCGCTATATGCCCCCCGTCGCCGTATTCGTCGAGCAGGCGGGCCACGCCACCGGCGGCATCCGCATGCTGACGATCCGCGAGCACCGCTTCCCATTTCTGGCCAAGGTCGGCGACTGGAACCGCTTCAACCGCAACACCGGCGGCACGTTCGTCGAGAAGTGCTGCCACTTCTTCGACCTGATGCGGCTGATCCTCGGATCCGACCCCGTCCGCGTGATGGCGAGCGCTGGACAGGCCGTAAACCATCTCGACGAACGCTATGGCGGTGAGAGGCCGGATATCCTTGACCATGGCTATGTGCTGGTTGATTTCGCGAGCGGCGCGCGCGCCATGCTGGAACTCTGTATGTTTGCTGAGGGCAGCCGCTACCAGGAGGAACTCTGCGCTGTCGGCGGCGACGGAAAGATCGAGTGTCTGGTGCCCGGACCAGGCCGTTTCTGGCCGACCCACCTTGACCCTGCGCCAGTGCCCCAGTTGATCGTTAGTCCGCGCAATCCGCCTGGACCACGACTGCTGGAGATTCCCGTCGACCCCCGGCTGCTCGAGGCAGGCGACCATAACGGTTCGACCTATTTCGAGCACGCCCGCTTCACCGCTGCGGTGCGCGGACAGAGCAAGGTTGAAGTGACCTTGCAAGACGGCTGGTGGGCCGTCGTCATGGGTCTCGCCGCCCAGAGATCGGCCCGCGAAGGCCGCGCCATCGAACTCGCCGGTGAATTCGCCTTGCCGACCTAAGGCCGACCACGCATTCAGCGGACCACCGAGTCAGATGCGCCGACCGGTTGCTGCGTCGAACAGATGCGCACAGGCGCGGTCGATTTCGATCCGCACTCCTTCGCCTTGCTTGAGCGCAAGCCTTTCTCGGAACAGGCAGGAGATTTCTTCACCGGAGCAGTCGACCCTGGTGAAGATTTCCGAGCCGGTCGCCTCGAGAAGCGTGATCGTGCCCGGCACGCCCTGCCCGGTTGCCCGGATATGTTCCGGTCGAATGCCGTAGACGAGTTCGCGTCCCGCGGCATCCGCCGGCTGGGCGCCTTCCGGCAACGGCAGGATCAACCCGCCGGCGCTGCGGAACACGCCCTCCTCGATGCGGCCAGCGATGAAGTTCATGGCGGGCGAGCCGATGAAACCGGCAACGAAGAGGTTGGCCGGATGGTCGTAGAGGTCCAGCGGCGCGCCGATCTGCTCGACCAGGCCGTCATGCAGCACGACGATCTTGTCGGCCATCGTCATGGCCTCGATCTGGTCGTGCGTGACATAGATCGTCGTGGTACCCAGCCGCTGGTGCAGGGCCTTGATCTCGCCGCGCATCTGGACGCGCAATTTGGCATCGAGGTTGGAGAGCGGCTCGTCGAATAGGAAGACCTGCGGGTCGCGTACGATCGCGCGACCCATGGCAACGCGCTGGCGCTGGCCGCCCGAAAGCTGGCGCGGATAGCGGTCAAGCAGCTTTTCCAGGCCGAGGATGCCGGCTGCCTTCCTGACCCGGCCAGCGGTATCGGTCGGGTCGGCTTTCTTGATCTTGAGGGCAAAGCCCATATTGTCGGCCACAGTCATATGCGGATAGAGCGCATAATTCTGGAACACCATGGCGATGTTCCTGTCCCGTGCCCGCAGATTGTTGACCATACGCTCGCCGATGGCGATCTTCCCGCCGGAGATCGTCTCAAGGCCTGCGATCATGCGCAGCAGCGTCGATTTTCCGCATCCCGACGGGCCGACCAGGATGACGAACTCGCCATCGGCGATATCGACGCTGACGTCGTGAATGATCTTGGTGGCCCCGAAGGCCTTCTGCACGTTGTTGATCGTTACCGATGCCATTGGATCTTTCCTGGAAAAAGAGTGATGTCAGGGCGCGCCCTCAGCCGCCCTTGACGGCGCCGGCGGTCAGCCCCGCGACGATCTGCCTCTGCGCGAACATGGTCAGGATCAGCACCGGCAACGTCACCACCAGCGCCGCCGCGGCGAGCGGCCCCCAGCTGACCTGCTCGTAGGACAGCATGTTGTAGACGGCGACCGGCAGTGTGCGCGTCTCACGGCTGGCGAGCACCACGCCGAAGACGAAATTGTTCCACGAGAAGATCACGGACAGGATGAACGCGACGACGATGCCCGGCTTGGCGATGGGCAGGGCAACCAGCCGGAAAACCTGCCAGGAGCTGGCGCCGTCGATGTTGGCCGCCTCTTCCAGTTCCATCGGCGTGGTCTCGAAATAGCCGATCATCACCCACACCACGATCGGCACCGTCACCACCAGATGGATGATGATCTGCGGCCACAGCGTGCCGAGTATCCCGATCCATTGGAACAGCAGAAACAGCGGGATGAGATAGGATAGCCCAGGCGTCATGCGGGCGATCATAATGACGACCGCCGATCGTTCAGCCTTGAGCCGTGCGATGCCATAGCCGGCCGGTACGCCGATCAGCAGCGCCAGCAAGGTCGCCGTGCCGGTCACCAGAACCGAATTCCAGAGATAGAGCAGGAAATTGTTCTCCTCGAACACTTTCACATAGTTCGACCAGGCGAAACGTTCGGGGATCAGGATCGGCGGATAAGCACCGTTATCGATTTCGAATTTCAGCGACAACGAGATCATCCAGAGGAAGAACAGGATCGCCGGCGAGACGAAAACCAGGGCAGCGAAAAACAGCCCGATCTGGTTGAGCAGCCGTGAACTCATCTATTTGCCCTCCGTATCGATCCACTGCGAGCGTTGGCGCAGCATCAGCAGGACGAAGGACAGGGCCACGATGACAATGAAGAACACCACGGCCATGGCCGAGCCGTAGCCGATATCGTAGTAGGAGAAGGCGGTGTTGTAGAGATAGATGTTGATGGTCTCCGACGCCGTTCCCGGCCCGCCCTGGGTCATCGCGTAGATAATGTCGAAGCTCTTCAAAGCATCGATGGTGCGGATGATGACGGCAATCATCAGGAATGGCGCGATCATCGGCAGAGTGAGATAGCGGAATTGCTGCCAGGCATTGGCGCCGTCGATCTCGGCGCTTTCGAAGGGCTCGCGCGGCACCGAGGCCAGCCCGCCAAGCACGATCAGCATGACCAGCGGCGTCCACTGCCAGGTCTCGACCGCAACCAGCGACGGGATGACCGTGTTGGCGTTGAATATCCATTCCTGAGCCGGGATGCCGACCAGCGACAGCAGGTAGTTGAGCACGCCAAGCTGAGGATGGAACATCATAGTCCAGACGAGTGCCACGGCAACGGGCGTCGCCATCATCGGCATGACGAAGACGCCGCGCAGCAAGCCGCGCAGCGGAAACCTGGCATCGAAGATCAGGGCGGCCAGAGTGCCCAGCAGCATCGGCGCTGCAACCGAGAGGAAGGTGTAGGTCAACGTATGAACAAGGGATTCCCAGAAACGTGGGTCGCTGGCCAGGCGGAGATAGTTTTCCATCCCGGCAAAGCTCCGCGACTGGCCGAGCGTCCAGCGATTGACGCTCATCCACAGGGTGAAAGCCCAGGGGAAAACGATGACGGCGCCGACGACGACGAGTGCGGGGACAACGAAAGGCCAGTAGTTGGGAGCCAGCCGGATCGTCTGGCTCCCGTCGATAACCGGCATCGTCACCCCGGTCTGTTCTGGGGTGGTGGCCGACATCAGCCCTGCTCGCTCCTGTCGAGAACCGGCTGGAACTGTTCGGTGGCCTTCTTCAGCTCCGCGGCGGGATCGGCGCCGGCAATCATGTTGGTCAGCGCCACGCCATAGATGTCGCGGAATTCCGTGACCGGGATGATGACCGGCAGTGCCAGCCGACTGATATTGCCCGAGCCGACCACGGCATCAAGCCAGCTTGCCGGCATGGTGACGCCTTCGCGCACCTTGGGATCCTCCAGCACGGATTTGCGGAACGGAACGCCGGCGCCGGCCTGCAACAGCCGTGCACCCATGGTTGGCGATACCGCCCACTGGCAGAACAGATAGGCAGCCTCCTTCTTCTCGCTGGCGGCGGTAACGCCAATCCCGTCGCCGAAGGTGCCCGAGGCATGCGCCTTGGGACCCTTGGGCATCACGCCGTAACCGACCTTGCCGACTACCCTCGATTTTTCCGGATTTTCCATCGGCGGGGCAAAACCCACGCCGTCGAGCCACATGCCGATCTTGCCCTGCAGGAAGGCCGACTGTGCTTCGGCCCAGTTGAACCCGGTAACGCCCGGAGGGGCGGACTTGGTCATCAATCTTTGATAGAGCGCGGCAGCCTCGATCGCCTCGGGAGCCTCGGTGCGCAGCTTGCCCTTGTCATCTAGCGGCGTCATGTCGTAGCCGAGCATCAGCGACGTCCACACCGGCGTGTTTGCGTTCTTGAGCCCGCGGGCGACGAAGCCGTATGTATTGGTCGAGGGGTCGGTCAGCGCTTCGGCGGCTGCCACCAGTTGCTCGAAGGTCTCTGGGTATTTGAGGCCCTTGGCCTCGAACAGCTCCTTGTTCCAATACAGGATCCAGTAGTCCACCGAGAACGGTAGCGAGCGCAGCACGCCCTGGCCGTCCTTGGCAAACAGCATGCCGGCTTCGGCGAAGTCGCTTTCGACCAGCGCCGGGTCGGTGAGCGACGGATCGGCGAGATAGCCGGCGATGTCGGCCAGCCAGCCACCCTTCTCGAACTGGCGCTTCTGCACGTGGTAGCTCAGATGCACGACGTCGAAGCTCGGCTTGCCCGAGCTCAACTCGATCACCGTCTTCTGGCGCTGCTGCTGCTCGGGCGTTGCCTCGGCATTGACCTTGATGCCGGTCAGTTCCTCGAACTCGGCGAGATATTTCAGGATGGTGTCGCTGCGCGGGCTTTTCACCAGATTGACGTCAAGCGTCGTCCCGGCAAAGCGTTTCCAGTCAACGCCTGCGGCAAAGCCGGGGCGAAGCCCCACAAGGCCGGCAGCGGTTAGCGCCGCGGTTCCGGCAAGGAGTTGCCTCCTGGTTGGGTTGAACAGATTGGACGACATTTCTTCCTCCCGGTTGCTGTCGTTGTGGATGCGCCGCGAACCGCGGCGCGGCTATATTTCCTCAGATCTGGAGCGCCAGCCGGCGCGCATTGTCGATATGCAGACTGATCGCTTCAACCGCTTTTTGCGGATTGCGGCTCTCCATGGCTTCGATGACCGCCAAATGTTCGCGCATCACCGGCACCACACGACCGTCGATGCGGAAACGCTCCTGGTGGATCAGCCGGATTTTCACCGAGTTGACCAGATAGGCCTTGGCGATAATCTCGTTGCCGAGCGCATTGATGAAGGTGTCGTGCATCGCCCAGTCGATGTTCTGGGCCTTGGCTTCCATTTCCGGCGTCGGCGCCTGCCCGAGAGCTTGAGCCAGCATCTCTTCATGTTCGCGCCGCATGCGGGCAAGTTCGGCATCAGAAGCACTGGTCGTGAATAGCGCCACTGCCTCGCGTTCCATGAACAACCGAAACTGAAACGCCTCGCGGATCAGATTGATATCGATATGCGCGATCTGCATGCCGCGCTGCGGGATGGTGGTCAGCAGTCCCTCGGCCTCGAGACGCGGGACGATCTCGCGAATGGCACCCAGCGGCAGCCCGGTGAAAGCGACCAGTTCGCGCTGTGACACGAACTGCCCCGGCCGCAGATCGCGGGCCAGCAAATGCCGCGTGAAGCTGGCATAGGCTCTCTCCCGGAGAGTGATCGGTTCGCTGCCGTCTTCCACTTTAGCTCGCTTCCTTGTCGGTCAGCCCGGCCTTGTCGGTCAGGCCGCCTCTGTCGCAAACAGCCTGTCGTAGGCAGCGGCAAGCTGCCGCTGTCCCTGCGGATCGATCGCCTCCAGGGGCGGGCGGACCGCCAGCCAGTGCTCGTCGCCGGTCTTGCGCGCGACCATGACCTTCACCGCCGGCGTGACCGGGTATTTGAGCAATTCGAGCACGAAGTCTCCGACGCGTGGGTCGTCGCCCCCGTTTTCGACCATTGCCCGGATTTCGCCGGTAACAAAATTAGCCATGCCGGAAATCGCGCCCTGTCCGCCGCGGCGCACGCTTCTCGCCAGATGCCGTTCGTCGCCGATGAGGATCACCAGATCGCCGTGCGCCTCAAGCAGCGCCTCACTGTAGCTCCAGTCCCCGCCGGAATCCTTCACCCCGGCCACCACAGCGGGAAAAGCGGCGCGCAGCCGGCCGATCAGCCCAAGCGGGAGCGGCACCATGGTGACTGAGGGGATGTTATAGAGCAGCACGTCGCGCGCCAGCGGACCGAGTGCGGCGAAGACGGCGGAAAACCATCCGAACAGCCCGTCCTCGCCGACATTCTTGAAGTAGCTCGGCGGAGCGAGCAGAATGTTGCGAACGCCTCGCTGCAAAGCGTGCCGGGCCTGATCGGCGGCATCTTCGGCTGCATCGACCAGCACTCCGGCGACGAGCTGATGTGGCGGAATACCGGCCGCCAGCATGGCCTCGGTGACGATCCGTCGCTCGTCGGTGCCGACCGAGGCTCCTTCGCCGGTGGTGCCGAACAGCGTCGCGCTGCTGCAGCCGGCGCCAAGGCAGGCTCGGGCATGCGCGATCATCGGTGCGAGCGTTATCTGCCCCGACGGGTCGAAGGGTGTGGTCAGGGCAACCGAAAGACCAAAGCGGGAAGCCAATGCGATCTCCGTTGAAATCAATGTGGACGTAGCGTTAGCATGCTAACATGTCAGATGTAAACGGGTGATCTTGCCAACTCGACATCGCCGAACGGCGCTGCCGCGGCAGCGCCATCGCCGATCATTTTCGCCGCTCGAAACATCACATATGCAGCTGTCCCCGAGTCTCTGCGGGATTGGCTGGACGAGGCAGCCTAAGCTCGATCAAGTGGCGACGAGGTGACCGTCGCCAACATCTTCGAGCTTGAGTTTCCGAGGCTCGTCACCGATGCGCCGCACAGCGCTTGGAATTTCGCTGTCCAAACGGACGAACCTGGCGCGGCGCCGGCTTGGATCGGGAACCGGAACGGCTTCGATCAGCCGCTTTGTGTAAGGATGGCGCGGGTTGGAGAAGATCTGGTCGCGGGTGCCCATCTCGACGATCTGCCCCAGATACATTACCGCCACGCGATCGGAGATGTTCTCGACCACCGCCATGTCGTGCGAGATGAAGAGATATGCGACGCCGAATTCGCGCTGCAGCTCCTTCAGCAATCTTAACACGCGCGCCTGCACCGACACGTCGAGAGCAGAGACGCTCTCGTCGGCAATGATCAGCTTTGGTCGCAGCGCCAGCGCCCGTGCAATGCAGATTCGCTGGCGCTGCCCGCCGGAGAATTCGTGGGGATAGCGCTCCATCTGGTCAGCGGAGAGGCCGACGCGTTCGAACAGAGCGGCGATCTGGGCATGCCGTTGCTCTCTGTCGCCGAGGCCGTGGATCAGCAGAGGCTCGGCGACGAGATCGCCTACCCGCATGCGCGGGTCGAGGGACGCGAAGGGATCCTGAAAGATCATCTGCACATTGCGGCGGACAGCCTTGCGCTCCTTGCGGCTGAGCGCCGACAGGTCGTGGCCGCCGATTGAAATGCTGCCGGTGAAGGGCACCAGTCCGGCGATCGCCTTGGCCGTCGTCGACTTGCCGCAGCCCGATTCGCCGACCAGCGACAGGGTTTCGTGCAGCGCGATCGAGAAACTCACGCCTTCGACCGCGTGCACCCTGCGGTCAACGCGGCCGAAGAAGCCGCCGTGCAGGTCGAAGCGGACGTGAAGATCGCTGACAGATACAAGCTCGGCCGGCATGTTGGCGGCATCTTGTCGGTCTTCGGCCGTCCGTCCACCGCCGATACGCGGCACGGCGGCCAGAAGCTCGCGTGTATAGTCGGCCTGCGGGCGATTGAAGATGTCAGCCGCCCTGCCCTGCTCGACCATCCGGCCGTCGCGCATGATGATGACGCGGTCCGCCATCTCGGCGACGACGCCCATGTCGTGCGTGATCAGGATAACACTGGTGCCGTGCTCGCGCTGCAGGTCGCGCAGCAGCTCCAGCACCTCGCCCTGAACCGTAACATCGAGGGCGGTCGTCGGCTCATCGGCGATCAGCACGTCCGGGTTCAGGGCCAGAGCCATGGCAATCATCACGCGCTGGCGCATGCCGCCTGAGAGTTCGTGCGGATAGTGCTCGAGCCGCCGTTCGGCATCCGGAATTCGGACTGCCTTCAGCGCCTCGAGCGCCCTCAGCCGCGAGTTGGAGCGCGACATCGAGGTGTGTGCCTCGATCGCCTCCGTGAGCTGACGGCCGACGGACAGAACCGGATTGAGCGACGTCATCGGTTCCTGAAAGATCATGGCAATACGGTTGCCGCGGATGCGGCGCATGCGGCTCTCGCTGAGAGCCGCGAGATCCTGATCGCCGAGTCGGATGGAGCCTGATCTGATGCGTGCCGCCGGCTGCGGCAGCAAGCCCATGATGGCCAGCGCCATCATCGACTTGCCGGAACCGGACTCGCCGGCGATGCAAAGCGTTTCGCCGCGCATCAGGCCGAATGTCAGGTCGGAAACGACGTCGCGCTCGCCCTCCTCGCCGCGCACGGCGACGCTCAGACCTGAGACGCTGAGTACCGGTCTGACAGAGCCACTCTCCGCGGCGGCCTGCCCGGATCGTTTGATGTCCTCCACCTTCATTCAAAGACGCAGCGGGGGAAGTAGAACGAAACCACCCAGTTGGGCATGTCGACGATCTCGCTGATGCGCAGGTCACCGCAAACCGAGACGAGCATATAGGCATCTACCGGATCCATCCCGTAGCGGCCGGAGAGCAGGTCGATCATCTGGGAAACGGCGCTCCTGGCGCCGTGCATCAGATCCGGCCCGATACCGGTTGTCACCTCATAGCCCTTGGCGTCGAGATGCCGCGACACCGGACCGGGCGTTGTGAAACGCGGCGTCCGCAGCCGGGCATCCTTGACCAGATCGAGCGTCAGCACGGCGTTCATGGGGCTCTCGATCGCCGTGCCGCAGACCTCGCCGTCACCCTGCGCGGCGTGCGTGTCGCCGACCGAGAACAACGCTCCCGCGACCTCCACGGGCAGGTAGAGAACCGTGCCGGCGGCGAGATCGCGGATGTCCAGATTGCCGCCCACGCGCCGCGGCGGGACCACCGAATGCAGACCCGGCTCAGCCGGGGCACTGCCGATGGTGCCGGCGAAGGGCTTGAGCGGCACCCGGCCGCTCTTGCCGAACAGCGCCGGTTCGAGCGAGGCGGCGTCGTACTTCCAGATATTCAGTGCCGGTTGAGTGAAGTCATCCGCCAGCAGACCGAATCCCGGGATATTCGCCGTCCAGCCGAAGCCGGACGGCTTGAACGCCTCGATGGTGATTTTCAGGGCATCGCCCGGCTCTGCCCCTTCGACATAGATTGGCCCAGTGACCGGGTTCACCTTGGCAAAGTCGAGCAAAGCAACGTCGTCGACGGTGCTCTCCATCGTCAGCTGCCCGCCGGACGAGTCCAGGCACTGGAACTCGATCGTCGACCCTGGCGCCACCCGTTCGGTCGGGACAAAGGAATTGTCCCAGCCGAAATGATGGTGGCGCCCGTGGATGGTGTAGTCGCAGTTATTGCACATCGGTCACATACACATTGTCGTAGTTGATCGGGATGTGGACCGGGTCGACGTAGAGGTTGTCGGCACCACCCATGCGGGTTGATTTCATGGTGAAACGCTGCTCGTTGAAGACCGGTGCCCAAGGCGCGTCTTCCATGATCTTGCCGTAGATCTCGCTCCACATCTTGGCGCGTTCGCCAGCCTTGGCCGGGTCGACGATTGAGTCGGCTTCGGCCGCCTTGGCGTCGAGCTCCTTGTTGCAATACCACGACCAGTTCCAGCCGCCCGGGACGGCACCAGCGCAGCCGAGGATCGGGCCGTAGAAGTTCGACGGATCGGGGAAGTCGGCGATCCAGGCCATGCCGCCGGACCAGATCATCGGCGCACCGGCCTTGTCGCCGCCGGCGGCGATGACGTTGGCCTGCGCGAGCGACTGGATGCTGGCCTTGATGCCGACCGCCGCCAGATCCTGCTGAATGGCCTGCGCGATGCGCGGGTTGGGATCGGTGTTCATGGCAAACAGCTGCGTGTCAAATCCGTCGGGATGCCCGGCCTCGGCAAGCAAGGCCTTGGCCTTGGCCAGGTCATAGGGATAGCCCTTGAATGCCTTGTCATAGCCGGGCATCGACGGCGGCAACGGCTGATTGGCCGGCACCGCACGGTTGTTGATCAGCTGGACGATGCGGTCCTTGTTGATCGCCATGTTGACCGCCTGCCGCACCTTCACGTTGTCGAAGGGCGCCATGGTGGTATTCATGGTGATATAGCCGGTGTGCAACTGGCCGCCCTCGACGACACGGGCCTTCTGCTCGGGATCGGCCATCACCTCCTGGAATTTCGCCGGCGGAATGCCGTCGCCGGGAACGTCGATCTCGCCTTTCTGGAGCCGCAGCAGCGCCACGATCGGCTCCTGGCCGATCTCAAAGGTGATCTTGTCGAGATGCGGCAGACCCTTGTGCCAGTAATCCGGGTTGCGCTCGAAGACCACGCGCTGGCCGAGCGTCCATTCGGCGAGCTTGAAGGCGCCGGTTCCGACCGGATGTTTGCCGAAGTCCGCGCCGTATTTTTCGACTTCTTCCTTCGGCACGACATGCGAGAAGTTGATCGCCATGACATGCAGGAAGGTGGCGTCGGGCCGGGTCAGCTCGAACTTGATCGTGTAGGGATCGACGACGGTTATGCCCGCCAGGCTTTCCGCCTTGCCGGCAGCGACGTTGTCATAGCCTTTGATCGAGCCGAAGAAGCCGGCACCCGGGCTCTGTGTCTTTGGATTGGTGACCCGGTCGAGCGAATATTTCACGTCGTCGGCGGTCATCTCGCGGCCATTGTGGAACTTCACGCCGTGGCGCAGCTTGAAGGTGAAGGTCTTGCCGTCGGGCGCAATCTCGTAGCTCTCGGCAAGGTCGGGCCGCAGGTTGGTGGTGCCCGGCTCGTAGTCCATCAGCCCGTCGAACAGGCTCTTGATCATCGACCAGTTCTGCCAGTCATAGCCGATGGCCGGATCGAGCGTGGCGACGTCGTCCTTGTAGGTGATGGTGATCGCGCCGCCCTGCTTGGCATTCGGATCGACGGCGTCTTCGGCACGTACGCTTGTCATGCCAAGCACCAGCGCAAGCGCCGATGCCGCCACGGTCGATATCAGATATTTTCTCATGTCATGTTCCCTTTCTCTGGTTTTCTTGGTTTTCATCTGAGCTTGATGCGTGGATCGATGAACGGTGCGACAGTGTCGGCCAGGAGATTGCCGAGCACGATGGCAAAGGCCGAAACCAGGGTGACCCCCATGATGATCGGAATATCGATGCGCTGAATGGCCTGCCAGGCTAGCTGGCCGATGCCTGGCCAGCCGAACACGCTTTCGACAACCACGATGCCGCCCATGAAGATGCCGATGTCGATGCCGATCATGGCGATGACCGGCAGGATGGCGTTGGGCAGCGCGTGCCGGAAGATAATGGCGCTGCGTGTAAGACCCTTGGCACGCGCGGTACGCACGTAATCCTGGCGCAGCACGTCGATCATCGACGAGCGCATCATGCGGGCGTACCAGCCGGCACCGAGAATTCCCATGGTCAGCGATGGCAGCACCAGATGACGCCAGGTGCCGTAACCGCCGATCGGGAACCAGCCGAGCCGCACCGCGAACACATAAAGCAGCAGCAGGCCGACGACGAATTGCGGCGCCGAGACGCCGACGAAGGAGGCGACCATCAGCGACTGGTCGGTGGCGGTGCCACGCTTGACGGCGGCGATGAGGCCCATCGTCAGCCCGATCACGACTTCGCAGGCAATTGCGCCGAGCATCAGCAGCAGGCTTGCCGGCAGCCGCGAGACGATAAGCTCCGTGACCTCCGAGCGCTGGATGTAGGAGCGCCCCAGATCGCCGCTGAGCAGACTGATCAGATAGTGCCAATACTGGACGACGAAGGGCTGATCGAGGCCGAGCTGCCGGCGGATGTTTTCGACCGTCTCGGGCGTGGCGCTGCGGCCGGCGATCTGGCGGACGGGATCGGCGGGCAGCAGATAGAGCAACGCAAAGGTGATCAGGGAGACGCCGAGCAAGATGAGCACGGACTGGACAACGCGGCGGCCGAGATAGGCGATCATGCCCGCCCCCTTTGCGTCGGATCGAGGATGTCGCGCAGCGCATCGCCGACCAGGTTAAAGGCTAGCGCCAGCGCCAGGATCGCCGCACCCGGAAAGAAAACCAGCCAGGGCGCTGCCTGAAAATAGGTTTGGTTTTCGAAGATGATGTTGCCCCAGGAAGCAGTCGGCGGTTGCACGCCGATGCCGAGATAGCTGAGCGTCGCTTCAAGAAGCACCGTCGTCGAGATGCCGAGCGTGCCCCAGACGATGATCATCGGCAAAAGGTGCGGCAGGATATGACGAAACAGGATGCGCGGGGCGCTTGCGCCGATGGTGCGCTCGGCATCGATGAACTCGCGCTCGGAGAGCGAACTTGTCTCGGTGTAGATGACGCGGGCGGTCTGCACCCAGTTCACCAATGCGATCACCATGGCGACGATCCATAGGCTCGGCTGGAGCACCGCCGCCAGGCAGATGGCGAGCAGCAGCGCCGGGAAGGCCATCATCAAATCGGTGAAACGCATAAGCGCGCTGCCGATCCAGCCGCGGAAATAGCCGGCCGTGATGCCGACCAACGTGCCGATCAGAAGCGCCACGCCATTGGCGACGATGCCGATGATCAGCGACGTGCGCGCGCCGAAAAGGAGACGGGTCAGCAGGTCGCGGCCAAGCAGGTCGGTGCCCAGCCAGAATTGGGCCCCCGGCGGCAGTGGCGCGCCTTCAAGCGTGAGCCCGTCGAACATCTGCTCGTTTGGATCGTAGCCTGTCAGCCACGGTGCAAGAATGGCGCCGGCCAAGACAACGGCAATAATCCCGAGGCCGAGCAAAGCGAGAGGCCGTTTTAGCAGACGTCGCCAGACGCCGGCGCGAGGCTTGGCTGGCATACGCCCGGCGGCCGAAAGCTCAGGCGCGATCGGATTGGTCATCGTCGCCTTCTTCTTGTGTCATCGCCACGATCCTGCGCGCGGCTTCCTCGACACTGATTTGCCAGCTCATCGCCAGCGAGCGGAGCTGCGCATAGGCACGGCCGTCCTCGGCGCCCTTCGACAAGACCTCCACCGCGCGTACGATGGTCTGGCGCTCCGCGACCCGCTGACGAAGCGAGGCAATCTCGCTGGCCAGAAGCTTGCGCGCCTCGAAACTCTGCCTTGCGATCAAAAGCGCGCTATAGACGCCGGCATTGCCGACCGGTTTCAGCAACTGCGCATCGGCCTTGTGCGACAATGCCCATTCGACGCGCCCCGGCGCCTCGGAGCCGATCAGTGCTATCAGCGGCATCGGTGCCTCGCCCGGCTTCCACGGAAATTGCTCGTCAAAGCCGAGATCGACGTCGAAGAAGACGAAGTCCGCCGCCAAGGCTTCGGCCGGCAGTTCCGGCCAGAAGCCAATCGCCTCAAGGCCGATGGCCGACAATTGCCTTGTGATCGCCTGCACGGTCGGATGTGGACGATGCAGGACAAAAGCCCTGGCGCCTCCAAGGTTCGGGATACGCGCCATCTTGCTCACGACACCACCCGCAGGCGTGGCCGCCCGAACGTCTCCGTCCGGTCATAGCGGGAAAGGTAGGGATCGGGTGCCACGCCCTTCGTCAGCGTGACCGTTTTGAACGATGTTCCATCGATACGTCCGATTAGCACCGGCAAGGTAGCATGCTGGGTTTGCGGGTCGATGGCGATGTCGCCCAGTGGCGTTCGAAATGATGTTTCGGTAAAGAACTTGGGAAGGTCCGTCCATTGTGCACCGGGGTTGCGGGTGAGGATCTCGGCGAGCATGCGCACCGAGGCATAAGCCGCCGCCTCGAAGGATGAGGCCGGCATGACGGACGGCACTGGAGCCGCACCGCGATCCGCCCCCGAGATGTCGTGAAAATAGGGCCCAACGGAAAGGTGGCCATCGCCTGCCCCGTTGAGTGCCGGCAATTCGCATTCCGTGAGATTGCAGGACAGGATCGGGCAACGCTCCGGCCTGAAATGCGGGTCGCGCCGGCCAAGCTCCGCATAGGCAGCGATGAAGGCATAAGAAGAAGGGCCGATGAGATTGTTCAGAATGAAATCAGGTCTCGTCGCCTGTATCTCCGCGATCAGCCGCGCAACATCGACCTCGCCGAGCGGCAGATAACGTTCGCCCAGCACCTTGCCGCCAGCGTCCGCAATCAGGTCGCGCGCCACGCGGTTGGTCTCCCAACCCCAGATGTAGTTGGAACCGAGCAGGAAGCCGTCGGCGCCGAAACGAGGCACGACATAGGCAAGCAGCGGTACGAGATGCTGATTGGGGCAGGCGTGTGTGTAGACGACATGCTCGTTGGCTTCGAAGCCCTCGTACGGGCAGGCGTACCACAGCGTGCTGCCTGCCCTCTCCAGGATTGGAATGACCTCCTTGCGGCTCCACGAGGTGACGCAGCCAACGATGTGACGCGCGCCGCTGTTGGCGAGGATGTCCGCGCAGCCGCTTGCATAGCGATCGATGTTGCCCTGCGGGTCGCGCTCGATCGGGATGAATTCGAATGGGATAGCGGGATCGGCGTTGACGTCGGCGATGGCGTTCATCGCACCCGCACGGCAGGATTCGGACACCAGCCGGTAGTTGCCGGACCGCGAATAGAGAATGCCGATCTCGATATGCCGTTTCAAGCAATGCCTCAAAATGACAATGCCCCGCAGCCACCGCCGCCAGGCGAGAGCATACGAGGCATTCTTGCCGCCCGGCGGTCAGAGCCGGTATTTGTCCTCACCGTATTACGCCCGCGCTCCCAGTCAAGAGCCGCCACGCGAAACTTTGGCCAGCCGAAACGGTTCGGCGCGGAGCACGCAACTCATGCCGCTGGTCGTGTAGAGTCCGCCAGGAACCAAAATTGCTGATGTCCAGGTATGGGGCCGGACAAACCCGGTTCGCTACCATTCAAAGCAACGACTTTAATATCGGTTTACCTGAATCTGCTAGCAGCAATGACGCCGGTTTTTCGTCGGTCAAGCAAAGGGTTCCACCTTGCCGCAGCAATTCAGCACTCCGTTCGGTCACCGGGGCGATCGCAACTGGCCGAGGTTGCACGGCTTCATGGGCGTCGAGTTGGAACGCGCGCCCGATGTTCTCGTGCCTCGCGTCGCCTTGGCCCGGAAGCTCGGTGGATGGGACTTTGGTGGCGGGAGCCGGGCTTGAGCGTCATTCGCGCCTTGCAAGGCGCCGACCTCCCGGCAGTTGCGAACATGTTTCAGCGCGTGCTGTTGAAGGAGAGGACCGAAGCGCCGGCCTCTCTCGTGGAATACATGAAACGGTTTTATCTGGATGCGCCCGGTTGCGCAGACAACCTCCGGTCGCTTGTCCATGTCAACGACGCCGGTCGCGTCTCCGGATTTGTCGGCGTCCACGTCCTGCCGATGACGTTCAACGGCCGACAACTACGCGCGGCCATCTGTAGCTCGCTCATGGTCGAGGACCATGAGCACGACCCGCTGGCCGGCGCCCGCTTGCTGAAAGCTTACCTGGATGGTCCGCAGGACATCTCCTTCAGCGAGACGGCCAACGATATTTCCGTGAAATTGTGGACCCGGCTGCGCGGCGTGGTCCTGCCGCAATACAGCCTTGACTGGGTCCGCGTGATGCGCCCCGCGGCCTTCATGCTCAGCCTTTCCGCCAATCGCATGGCGCTTGCGCGAATGCTCAGTCCGCTGGCGCGGACAGTCGACCGATTTTACTGCAGAAGGATGACGTCCAGCGAACGACGTTGGTCGGGTGTGGCGGTGGACGGGGCAGGCCACGGAGCATTTCGTACATCCGAAATCGACAGCCACGCATTTGCCAGGCTCATCGAACCGTTGACCGCTCAATTCGCCCTGCGCCCAGATTGGACGAAAGGCCAACTCGACCACATCCTGACCGATGCGGCACAAAAGCCGGATCTGGGCGAGCTTGTCTACGTTTGTGTGACGTCGCCAGTCGGCACCAATGTCGGCGCTTTCGCCTATTACGCACGAAAGTATGAAATTGGTCGCGTGCTGCAGATCTTCGCCCTCCCCGGCCAGGCGGGCCCGGTGATTGACTGTCTGATCGATCACGCCGCCGCGCGCGGCGTCAGCGGCGTGCGCGGACGCATTCAACCTGCACTTCTGGAGGCGATGCTTGGACGACGCATTGCTTTCCTGACCGTTGCCTCAACGGTGGTGCATTCGCGCGATCCAGAGCTTCTGGACGCCATGAAGAACTCGCAAGTTTTCCTGAACGGGCTTGCGGGCGAGCAGTGGAGCCGGCTGATCGGCAGCCGTTTCAGCTGAGGCGGGATGCTTTCAAGTTGAACCGAGCATCCCGCTCTATCTATTTATTTTAGGCGCGTTTCCACTTGGCTGCAAAATGGTTGGGTCAAAACCCAATCACTCTGAACGACCGAGTTCGACCCTTTGCCGTCATCCAGTTGGGAGCGTCGCATGGCGCGATCTGACCCTTGTCCGACATTCGGGCTCTCATGCAGCATGGTACACAGACCCGAAAAGCTGTCTTTCAGGGGCGGCGGCAATGGCATCAACCTGCGACCTGCTGTAAGCTTGGAAAGCGGGTAACAATCCGCGAAGGATTGGGGGGATGGAACGTCATCTCGCAGCCGTCCTGATTGCCGATGTCGTCGGCTATGGCCGCTTGAGCCAGATCGACGACGAGCGTACGCGTGCGCTTTTCCGAACCGACCTGAACGAAGTATTCGAGCCAAGGATCGCTGCGCACCATGGTCGACTGGTGAAAACCATGGGAGATGGGATGCTGGTCGAGTTCCACAGTGTGGTCGACGCCCTACGCTGCGCCGTCGAAATCCAGCAACAGAAGGCGGAGGTGAACGTTCTCACGCAGCCAGAACGGCGGCTTGATTTCCGCATCGGCATCAATCTGGGCGATGTTATCGTTGAGGGTGACGACATCCACGGCGATGCGGTGAACATCGCCGATCGGCTGCAAGGGCTGGCGGAACCTGGAGGAATCGCGATTTCCGCCACCGCCTGCGACCATGTGAGGGGAAAGGTGCCGATCGGCTTTGCCTCACTCGGCGTGCAGAAAATGAAAAGTATCGCCGAACCGGTTCGCGTGTACCGTGTCTTGATCGACCCCGCTACTGCGGGCAAGATCGTCGGTGCCAAACCAGGCCTTTCTTCCGGCGAGGACAGTAAGCCGCCGGTAATTGCGGTTTTGCCGTTCGAAAACCTGAGCGCCGACGACGGCTGGACGCGGCTGGCAGACGGCCTGTCGGCCGACATGATCGGCGACCTAGCGCGCTATCCCGACCTTGCGGTCATTTCGCGCCAGACCATGCAGTCCTATCGGGGACGGGCGAGCGACACACGCTCGGTTGGACGGGAACTGAACGCCGATTACCTGCTGGAAGGTACCCTCCAGGCGATCGGGCGGCGTGTCCGCGTCGCGGTGCAGCTGGTCGACACCCGGACCGGAGCCAACCTCTGGTCGGCGCGGTTCGACGAGTCGACCGATGATTTTTTTCTCATGCAGGACAGCATCACACAGAACGTCATCAATGCCCTGGCAGGCACTTTCGGCAAGCTCGCCAATCTCGGGCGCGAGGTGGCTCGGCGGAAGCCTCCCTCGAGCCTGGGTGCTTACGACTGTTATCTACTCGGGGTGGAACTGCACGACAGATTCACGACCGATGCGAGGGCAGAAGCCATGCGCATGCTGTCCCGCGCCGTGGAACTCGACCCCGGCTTCGCGCGGGCCTGGATGACGTTGGGATTGGCACATGCGGTCGATGCCTTCAATGCCTTCACGCCAGATTCAGCCGCTTCGGTCGAGCGCTGGCGAGAATGCGTGGAAAAGGCTCTGGCGCTCGACCCTGCCGATCCGATGACGCGCCTTTACATGGGCGCTCTCCGCGCCATTGACGGCGATATCAGCGGGGCCGCAGAGGAATACGACCGGGCGCTGGCCCTGGCACCCAATGACGCCGATGTGCTGTCGATGCTTGCCTCAAGCCGAGCTCTCGTGTGTGGAAATCCGGAAGAAGGCTGTGCTCTTGCCGAACGGGCGCTTCGCCTCAATCCGCAGGCTCCGAGTTGGTACTACGCGCAGCTCGCCCGGGCGCGGTTCGTCGCCGGTCGCTATGCCGACAGTCTGTCGTCGCTGCGCCAAAGTCCGCCGGATATTCCCGTCACTCTGATGTTCCGTGCCCTGTGTCACGCGCTGCTCGAAGAGCCGGCGCAGGCGCAGTCGATCGCCAGGCGGATTGCCGTCGAGTTTCCAAGGTTCACCGTCGAGAACTTCATCCGAACCTATCCCGTCACCAATCCTCTGGCCCTCGCTGCGATTAAGGAAGGGGCTCGTCGCGCAGGTATAGCGTAGAGCCGAAAACGGTGCCTAGCTGAGGAGGGGGACGCGCTTCCTGGATATGCCACTTGGTAAGCCAGGCCCCGCTTCCGGCACAGGCTGAAGGTCTGCTTCGTAGCGCTAACTGGGCGCTGGCGTGACCCCTGCTAAGCTTCCGCTCCTGGCGCAACGTGCTCGTCTGGCAGATGAGACGAACGGCAACCTCCCGCCCATCTCGGCCATTGGCGGCAGCCTGCTGATTGAGTTTTGACCCTAAGGCGCTTTTTGGGACGTGGCCGGTCTCGAAGCAGGTCAGGTACCGAGTTCTTCGACTTCCTCGACGAGTTGCGGACGCTGGTGCAGATAACGCGTCGCCTTGCGTTTGGCGATGATATCGGCCCAGACGCGTTCCACTTGTGTGGCGGCCAACCCCGCCGCCTGCCCCACTACCTCAGCCGCCACGCCGTTGTTGAGAGCGTAAAGGCAAAGATCCATACGGTCATAAGGAAGCGAGAAGTAGAACTCCTCCTGGGTCTGCGCCAGCGAGTAGGTATCGGTGGTCGGAGGCCGGTTCAGGATTTCCTCCGGAACACCGAGATGGGCCGCCAGCGCATAGACCTGCGTTTTATAGAGGTGGGCGATCGGCTTGACGTCCGCGGCGCCGTCACCGTTCTTCACGAAGAATCCCTGATCATATTCCAGCCGGTTCGGTGTTCCAAGAACGGCGAAGTTCAGACGATCAGCATGATAGTATTCGATCTGCTTGCGGGTGCGCTGCTTCATATTGGTAGCGGCGACGACGCCGAGATAGACAGGCAACGGCATTCTCAGTTTCGTCTGCTTGCCTTCGGGATCCTGCACCACCAGCGACGAGATATTATAGCCTTGGCCCTCGAGCGCGTTCGCGATCACGATCTTCGAGGCCCAGCCTTCGCCGTATTCCGGGACCAATTCGCGGATGAAGGCGTCGCGGCGCTGGTAGCAGCCCATCGCGCGCAAGGCCGGCCCGATATCCTCCGTCACAGCCTCGACACCGAAAGTTTCGGCGACGAGGCGGCCGAGCCGCAGACTTTCAGGATCGGAATCGCTTTCCGGCATGAACAGGCAAAGCACATTCTTGGGGCCGACGGCTCGTGCCGCCAACGCGACCGACACGCTCGAATCGATCCCGCCCGAAAGACCGAGCACAAGGCCCCGCTTGCGAAGCCCGCGCAACTGCTGGCGCAAGGCCGTTACGATACGGTCCGTTTCGGTGATCAGGTCGATTGCCAGAGCCTGCGCCAGAAAGGTCCGCGCATCCTCGGTCGGGCGAACATTCATTGCGCGGCCTCCATGGTTTCTGCCGCAAGCCGACGGCTGACCTTGCCGGTATCGGTCTTCGGCAGCTCGCGGCGGAACTCGATGACCTTGGGGACCATGAAGTCCTCAAGGTGGCGTGCACAGTGGCGTATGATATCCTTTTCGCTAAGCGCTGGGTCGGACCGTACGATAACTGCGCCGATCGCATGCCCGAGCACGGGATCCGGCACACCGACAACCACCGCTTCCGCGATGCCCGGATGAGCATGAAGCACGGCTTCCACTTCCTTGGGCGCCACCTTCTCTCCCCGCGACTTTATGATGTCGTCCTTGCGGCCGACGAAATAAAGAAAGCCTTCCTCATCGGCCCTGAACAGATCGCCGGTGTAGAGAACCTTCTCCCAAGGGTTCGGACCCGGGCGCAAGGCTCGTGCCGTCGCAGCTTCGTTTCGCCAATAACCCTGCATGACGTGCGGCCCGCGAATGACCAATTCACCTGCTATGCCCGGCGGCACTCGTTGCCCGTGGTCGTCGACGATAAAGGCTTCGGTGTTCGGAATGGCTATTCCGACCGACCCCGGCCGGCGGTCAAGCTCCTCGGGCGGCAGATAGGTGCAGCGCTTGCATTCCGTCAGGCCATACATCGAATAGAGCCTGACACCGGGAAAAAGGAACCGCAAGCGTTCTATGTGAGCCGGCGGCAAGGCAGCCGCCGTGTTGGAAATATAGCGAAGGCTGGGCAGGAAGCCCGGCGCCAGATCACGCATCTGCAGGATCATCGCTGCCATCGTGGGCACGAGCGGAAGCCCGGTGACGCCTTCCTGGCGGATGCGTTCAAAGACCGCCTGGGGAAAAGCGAAGGACTTCTCGAGCACGAGCGTGGCGCCGAGCCTGACGGTCATCAGCAATTGATAGAGGCCGTAATCGAAAGCGAGGGGCAGAACATTCAAGATGATGTCGTCGGGCGAGTTGCGCAGGTAGTTGGTGATGGAGTCGGCCGCCGCGTCGCAATTGCGGTGCGTCATCATCACGCCCTTGGGCCGGCCGGTCGAGCCCGAGGTGTAGATCAACATAGCAAGATCCACGTCAATGCCGCGGTGGTCAATCTCCCTGGCTTGGAGCGTCAAGCAATCCGCCAGGGATGTGGCCCCTGCCGGGCATTGGTTATCGGCACCAACGGTGGAGGCCACGAAGATGCCGGTCCTGCCGGACGATCCGCACGCCTCGGCGACCACGGGCATCAGTTTTGCTTGCGTGAGGATCGCAGCTGCGTCGCAATCGGCGATGATGTAGGCCAGCTTTTCGGCCTTGGTGGATGCATTGATCGGACTGAAAGTCGCGCCTGCTTTAAGAACTGCGAAAATCGAAACCGCAGCCTCCCAGCAATTGTCCATGAAGATCAGGACCCGGTCGTCGCGACTGACGCCATTCATGAAAAGGGCGGCGGCCAGACGGCTCGAAAGATCGTCCAGCTCTTCATAGCACAGCCTTTTGTGCTCGGTGATCAATGCCGTTTTGGCTGGATGGGCAGCGGCCTTCGCCGTCAGAAAATGTTCGATCCGCACGGACGCTCCTCGCCGATGGCGCCTACGCTGCCAGCGCTTCTGCCTTTGCCTTGATGAAGGCTGAGATGCGGTCAATCGAATCCAGATTGGCCGGTACGATGTCGGCATCGACCATCGCTATGCCGAAATCATCCTCTATGAATGCCACGAGCTCCAACACGGCCGTCGAGTCGATGATGCCGTTCTCGATCAGTGATACGGAGTCTGCAAGCTCGTAGGACGTGTCCCCGAACAGGAAGTTGTCGACGATAAAGGTTTTGACCTTGTCCTTGACTGCTATCATGATTTTTCATTCCCTCGATTTCTCAGGCCGCTCGTGCTGCACCGACCTTTTCGCCGGTGAAAATCTTCTGCCACAGTTGCGTCGACAAAATGCCGACGAAAGCCGCATTGTCGCGGAATCCGGACGCTGGCTGCAAGCGGCATTTCTCGTGCAGGTTCGCCACCGCCTTGGCGTTGAATAGTCCGCCGGCGGCGATGCTCGCTTCGCTCAGTGAGTCGCGTACGTAGTCCAGTTCTCCCGCTCCAACGAAGGAGCGGGCTTCCGGTGCCCGGTAAGGCTGTTTGGTGCGCTCGCGGATGGCCGTCGGAAGCAGGTGCTTGGCAGCTTTGCGCAATATGTGTTTTTCCACCAGTCCCTTCAGCTTCATCTCCGGCGGAAGTCTGGCCGCAAACTCCACCAAGCGATGGTCAAGGAAGGGGAAACGCCCTTCGATACCGTGCGCCATGGCCATGCGATCGCCCTGGCTAGAGAGGATGTAGCCCGGCAGGAGAAAGCGGGTTTCGAGATATTGCGCCTGATGCAGCGGATGCCACCGGGAAAATGCCTCAGGCAACCGGCTGGCCAGGTCCTCGGCTGCGTCATACCCCTTCAATGTCGCGCGCAGGTCACCGGAAAAGAACATCTTCGCCGCTGATGTGGTCTTGAAACGCGGCCGATGCGAGAACAGCGGATCGTCCAGGGCAGCGCTGCCGGTTCCGAAGAACGCAGCCAGGTACTCCACGGACTGCTGTTGCAGGCCCGGCAGATAGGGATAAAGCTTGCGGAACAGTTGTGGCCTGATGCGCGATGCCGGCTGTCGCGCGCAGAAACGGCGAACCCGCGCTTCTTTGAAGACATCATAACCGGCAAAGACCTCGTCGGCGCCTTCGCCTGTCAGCACCACTTTCAAACCGGCCTGGCGAACGAGGCCGGACAATTGATAGAGGGGAGCCGGGGCCGTGCGGATGATCGGCCGCTCGGTAAAGCGGATGACTTCGGGAAACACACCGGCGATATCGCCGGCACGACACGCAATGGTTCGATGCTGCGTGCCAAGTGCCGACGCCATTTCGGTCTGGAAGGCGCTTTCGTCATGCTCGGCGCTGTCGAACGTCACGGAAAATGTCTGCAGCTTAAGAGGGGTCATGCCGGCCGCGAGTGCCGAAACGAGGGATGAATCGAGCCCGCCCGAAAGGTAAGAACCGACCGGCACGTCGGCGCGCATGCGAAGCCTCACCGCGTCGGTCAACAGGGCCTGCAGTTCCTCGGCCGCGTCGTCCTCATTGGTGATCTTCGATGGCGTATCCGGATACGGGTAGTCTAGGTGCCAATATGGTTTGACCGTGACTTGCCCCTGTGTCGCGATCATCACGCTTGCCGGCTCCAGCTCGTGGATGTTGCGGAAAGCCGTGCGTGGAGCGATCGGCGCCCACAGCGTAAAGATCTGGTCGAGTGCAATCGGATCGATTTCGGCCGAGACGCCGGGTACCTTCAGCAGGGCCTTTATCTCCGACGCAAAGTAGAGCACCCCCCCCTTGCTGGTGTAGAACAGCGGCCGAACACCCATGCGGTCTCTTGCAAGCACCATCCGCCGCCGGCGGTTATCCCAAATCGCGAAGGCGAAATCACCGTTCAGGAGCGACAGGCAGTCTTCGCCCATCTCGTCATACAGCTGCAGGAGAACTTCGGTATCGCTCGATGTGCGGAAGCGTCGGCCCTTGGCCAGCAGCCCTTCGCGCAATTCCACGTAGTTGAAGATCTCGCCGTTGAACGCAATCGTCAAATTGCCGGTTTCGTCGGACATCGGCTGCTGGCCATCACCAATTCCAATCACCGACAGCCGCGCATGCCCAAGTCCAGCCTCGGGCGCTACGAATTTCCCTTGTTCATCCGGCCCGCGATGGGCGATCGCAGACGTCATGCGCGCAAGCAAAGCTTCCGCATCCCGGACTGAACCGAAATAGCCCCCGAATCCGCACATCCACACAGCTCATACTGAACAGCAAGCCACGAAACATAGCGGTCATAAGCGCCTCAAAGGTTAATCGGATACTTTTCAGCGAGCATGTGGTTAACAGGATGTTAGGACAAAATGATGCTTTTGCGGACCGACTTGCGCCCCACTCCAGGTGTCACGCTTGAAGGCGTCACGGCGAGCGATGCAAATCACTGCTTCGAGTACGGCCGGTACCAGTCAACAAACTTCTTCAGCCCGTCCTTTATCGAAACGCTAGGCCTGAAGCCGAAATCCCGCTCCAGCGCGGTCATGTCGGCGTAAGTCTTCTCGACGTCGCTCGACTGCATCGGCTCGTTGTGGCGGATTGCCTTGACCTCGAGCAGCCTTTCCAGAATGTCGATGAAGTCGCCCAGGCGCACCGGCCGGTTGTTGCCGACATTGTAGAGCCTGTTCGGCGGAACGTCAGCCGCCGGCGACTTGTCGAGCACGGCGACAACCGCCTTCACAACATCGTCTATGTAGGTGAAATCGCGCCACATTTCGCCATTGTTGAAGACCCGGATCGGCTTGCCCTCGAGCATCGCCTGGGTGAACATCCAATAGGCCATGTCGGGACGGCCCCAGGGACCGTAGACCGTGAAAAACCGCAGGCCGGTCTGCGGTATGCCGAACAGATGGGCGTAGGTGTGGCTCATCAACTCATCGGTTTTCTTGGTGGCAGCGTAAAGCGAAACGGGCTTGTCGACCTGATCGGCTTCGCTGAACGGCACGCTGCGGTTGCCGCCATACACCGAGCTCGACGAGGCATAGACCAGATGCTCGAATGCCGGTTCGGCGCGACAGAATTCGAGCACTTCGAGGTGGCCCATGACATTGGAGCGGATATAGAGCCGCGGATTGTCGAGTGAGTGGCGCACGCCTGCCTGCGCTGCAAGGTGCACGATCCTAACGATGCCTTGCCCGGCCAAAGCGGCTGCAAGCGTGCCCTGTTCGGCAATATCGATCTGGTGGAATGAAAAATCCTTGTGGGGCAGAAGGCGGGCAAGCCGCCCCTTTTTGAGCGCCAGGTCGTAATAGTCGTTCATGTTGTCGACGCCGACGACCGCTTCTCCCCGGTCGAGCAGATGGTGGCAAACGTGGCTGCCAATGAACCCCGCGGCTCCGGTGACAAGTATAGGCAACAAGCTTCTCCACGCGCATAGCCGGGCCGGTATCTGGAGCGGCAGATCCGGCCCATTTCCTCGTGCTATAGTCGAAAGCCGAGGTGGAGACCACCATTAAGCTGATGCGTCAGCTTGCCTCGCGCATGGCTTCGGCCGCCTGCAGGTCTACCGACACCAGTTGGCTGACGCCTTGCTCGGCCATGGTCACCCCAAACAGCCGGTCCATGCGCGCCATGGTGATCGGGTTGTGTGTGATGATGACGAAGCGCGTTTCGGTGGTTGCGGCCATTTCGTCCATCAGATTGCAGAAACGCTCGACATTGTGGTCATCGAGCGGCGCGTCGACTTCGTCGAGCACGCAGATCGGCGCCGGGTTGGTCAGGAACACGGCGAAGATCAGCGACATCGCCGTCAACGCCTGCTCGCCGCCGGACAGCAGCGTCATCGTCTGCGGCTTCTTGCCGGGCGGTCGCGCCAGGATCTCGAGCCCCGCTTCGAGCGGATCGTCGGACTCGATCAGTTGCAGCTCGGCGGTGCCGCCGCCGAACAGGTGCGAAAACAGCCGTTGAAAATGGCCGTTGACCACCTCGAAGGCAGCGAGCAGCCGCTCGCGGCCTTCACGGTTCAGGCTGTGGATCGCCTGCCGCAGCTTGCGGATCGCCTCGATGATGTCGTCGCGCTCTGAAACGATGGCCTCCAGCCGGTCCGACAATTCCTTCTGCTCTTCCTCGGCGCGCAGATTGACGGCACCGAGCCGTTCGCGTTCGACCTTCAGCCGGTCGAGCTGACGCTCGATCTCGGCCATTTCGGGCATCGGGCTGTCGGGTTCGAGGCCGGTGTGGCGGATCACCAGATGCGGCGGCGTGTTCAGCGTTTCCTGGATGCGCGCCTCGACTTCCAGCCGACGCTCGTCGGCGGCGGTCAGCCGCTCTTCGGCGCGAACGCGGGATTCGCGCGCCTCGGCCAGCGACTGGATGGCAGCAGTCGCAGCCTTGTCCAGCTCGGACTGCCGGTTCTCCGCTTCCTGCAAGCGGTCGCCCGCTGCCTTGCGCAGGCTTTCGGCCTCGGCGAGTTGCGACAGCAGGGCGCGCCGCTTGGCGTCGATCTCGTCGGGGGCGTCGGCCAGTTGCTCGCGCTCGGCCTCGGCCTCTGCCTTGCGTTCGCCGAGCGCCGCGATCTGTGTCGAGGCGTTTTCGGCGCGCTCCACCCAGTTGCGCCGTTCCGCGCAGATGGCATCGAGCCGACGCGCACGTGCCTCGGCTTCCCGCCTCAGGCCCTCGTGAACGGCACGCGCATCGGCAAGGGCGGCGCGGTCGCGGGCGACGTTGGCCGCCGACTGCTCGAGCTGCAACTGCAGGTCGCCGAGATCGGGCGCGTCCTGCAGCAGCATTTCCGCCTCGACGAATGCCGCCGCCGTTTCCTCATGGCTGTCGACAATGCGTGCGCGCGCCTCGTCAAGTGCTGCACGCCGGCTCGACAGCTCGCCGCCGGCTTTTTCGGCCTCGGCCAGCGTATTGCGGGCAGCGTCGAGCCCGTGCTGGGCGTCGCGCCCGGCCTGTCGGGCGTTGCGTTCGGCCTCGCTCGCCTGGGCAAGCGCCTGTTCGGCCTGGGCAAGGGCTTGTTCAGCTTCGCGCAGGGTGCGCGTGGCATGGACTGCTTCGGCATCGAGCTCGGCCAGCCGGTTTTTCTGCGCCAGCCGCTGCGCGGCGGCGGTCGGGGCATCGGCGCTGGCGGTGAAGCCGTCCCAACGCCAGAGCGCGCCTTCGCGGCTGACTAGCCGTTGACCGGGAGCAAGCAGCGTCTGCAGCCGTCTTCCGTCGGCGGCTTCGACAATGCCGATCTGGGCCAGCCTGCGGGCCAGCTGTGCCGGCGCACGCACAACGCTGGCGAGGCTCCTTCTGCCTTCGGGCAATGCGGCGTCGGCAGGCTGGATTTCGCTCTGGCCCCAATGTACCGGCGCACTGCGGTCGAGCGGCACGTCGAGATCTTCGCCAAGCGCGGCACCCAGCGCCGTCTCGTAGCCGCGCTCGACGCTGATCTGCTCCAGCACCGAGGGAAATAGATCGCCGCTGGCGGCGTTGAGGATCTTGGCCAGCGTGCGGGCCTCGGTTTCGATCCGCGCCAGCTCGGCCTTTGCGTCCTGAACCGGTGGGCGGCCAGCACTTTCGCCTGCACGCGCCTCGGCGACCGCCTGTTCGGCGGCAATGGCGGCTGCCTCAGCCTCTTCGAGCAGCGCCAGCGCCTGATCGACCAGCAGCCGCTTCTCGGCGGGATCGGGCAGGCCGGCGACTCTGGAGACGATCTCCGACAGTTCGCGGTCGACATCGGCAAGCTGGCGGGCAAAGCGGTCGCGGCGCTCAGCGGTGTCGCGCAGCGTCCGTTCGATCTGGTTGCGCGAGGCGGCAGCCTCCGCCCGTTCGGCGGTCAGCGCGGCGAGCCTGGCCTCGCTCGAGGCAAGCGTCGATGCCGCCTGCTCGAAAGCCGCGCGGGTGCTGGCCTCGCGCTCGGCGGCGCCGGCGTTTTCGGCGTTGAGCGCGGCTTCTTCGGCGGCGAGGCGTTCGAGGATATCCGCATTGTCGCGGACCATGCGCTCCTCGCGGGCAAGGTCGCCATCGAGCTGTTGCAGTCGGCGGTCGAGCTCAGCCTGGCGGGCGCGGATGCGGCCTGCCTCTTCCTCGATCTGCGCCTTGGCGATCGATAGACGCTGGAAGGCGGCGGCGGCAGCGGCTTCCGCATCGCGCAGGTCCGGCAGCCGGTGGGCGTTGATGCCTTGTTCCCTGGCGGCAGCCATCTGGGCGGCGGCACGGTCGCCGACCAGCGCGGTGGCAATCGCCAGCGCCGAACGCGCTTCGCCTTCCTGCGTCTTGGCCAGCGTCCAGCGCAGATGCAGCAGCGTCGCTTCGGCCTTGCGGATGTCGGCCGACAGGTTCTTGAAGCGCGAGGCCTGGCGGGCCTGGCGTTTCAGGCTTTCGATCTGACCCTCCAGCTCGCCGACGACGTCGTCCAGCCTTTCGAGGTTCTGTTCCGCCGCCTTCAGCCGCAGCTCGGCTTCGTGGCGCCGTGTGTGCAAGCCGGAAATGCCGGCCGCCTCCTCCAGCAGCGCGCGGCGCGCCTGCGGCTTTGCCTGGATCAGCTCGCCGATGCGGCCCTGGCCGACCATCGAGGGCGAGCGGGCGCCGGTCGACTGGTCAGCGAACAGCAGCTGAACGTCCTTGGCGCGAGCCTCCTTGCCGTTGATGCGGTAGAGCGAGCCGGCCTCGCGCTCGATGCGGCGCGAGACCTGCAATTCGTCGGCGTCGTTGAAGGCGGACGGCGCGGTGCGGTCGCTATTGTCGAGGAACAGCGTGACTTCGGCGGTGTTGCGGGCCGGACGCGTTCCCGAGCCGGAAAAGATGACGTCGTCCATGCCGGACGCACGCATGTTCTTGTAGGAGCTTTCGCCCATGACCCAGCGCAGCGCCTCGACCAGGTTCGACTTGCCGCAGCCGTTCGGCCCGACGATGCCGGTCAGACCGCGTTCGATGACGAACTCGCCGGGTTCGACGAAGGATTTGAAGCCGAGGAGGCGAAGGCGCGAGAACTTCATTCGCGCCGGCCCATAGCCAAGTTTCGCAAAACTGTGCCGCGGTTTTGCAAGGAGAACCCGCGGCAAGACAAAGAAGTGCGCACGCCGAAGCTACGCCGCTTCGGCGCTGCCGAAACGTCAGAGCAGAGGGTCGATGATGGCCGACATTTCCGCAATCGACATCGCCCCTTTGTAGGTCTTTCCGTTGATGAAAAAGGTCGGTGTGGAATCGACCTTGAATTCGTCGGCGCCGCGCTTCTGGACAGATCTCACATCGTCCAGAAGTTTCTGGTCCGTCAAGCAGGCCTCGAAGGACTCCTGTGTAAAACCGGCAAGCTTGGCGATTTGCAGCAGTGCGTCCTTGGTATTGTTCACACCAACCCAGTTCGCCTGCTGCCTGAACAGTACGTCGACCATCGGGAAATAGTTGTCCTTGGAGCAGCGCGCCAGCATGAAACCGGCCTCGGCGCTGGGATCGAACGGAAACTCGCGCAGTATGTAACGGGCCTTGCCGGTGTCGATATATTTCGTCTTCAGCTCCGGAAAAGTGGTCTCGGCGAAATGCGCGCAATGCGGGCAGGTCATCGATGCATATTCGACGATAGTGACCTTTGCATCGTGCTTGCCGAGCTGCATGTCGGGCAATGCGCCGGGCTTCAGCAGTGCCGCCATATCGACCGTGCCCTGAGCCTCCGGCGCCGCCGCGGCGGCCGGAGCGGCCGGCTTCGCAGGTTCCGGAGCCGCAGGCTTCACATCCTGCGCCTCGGCTTTCTCGCCCGAGTCGCTGCAGGCGGCAAGCAGCGCCACCGCTGGTATTGCGGCCAGCGAAGTCAAAAGGTTTCTGCGGGACAAGGAACGGATCATACGAATCACCTGGCAATAGTTGGATTTTGCAATGCAAAGTCTACAAAAAGCGAGAGTTGGCGCGAATTAAGGCATTACCGCCCCTATTCCAATCGCCAAATCCGGGCATACCATCACGATAGCGCGAGATCACGGTTTCTTTTGACCGAGAATGGTGGCGCCAAGCCGCTCCAGCGAGGCGCGCAGCCCGCCGTCCTCGATCAAACCAACGGTGCCCGACAGCTTCGCTTTCTCGGCCGCAGTCAGCGGCCGCAAACTGGGTTTCGGCTTGTCCTTGCCCGCCATTACCGGCTTCTGCACGATCCTGATCCGGCCGATCGCATTGAAACCGAGGAAGGCATTGACCCGGTTGATGATCTCGCCGGTCTCGTGCTGCAGATGCAGTGCCGCTACACCCTCGCAGGCAATCACCAGCACCGCCGGTTCGAAAGGATCGTCCTCATGCATGCGGCGCGGCCACTGGATCTTTTCCGGGCGCGAGCGGCCGGCAAGCCGCGGCCCGGCAATTTCTTCCCATGACTGGACCAGTCCGATCGACATACCGGCCCGCTTGCGCAGCACCGGGTCGAGGATCTCGGTTGCGAGATCGCTCACCGGAACGGGATTGCCGAAGGGCCTTTTCCCTGCCATGTGCGTTCTCCAGCTTCAGCACCAATGGATTAGGGCCGACCCTCGATCAATGGCACTGCACGACCAGACCCGCAAGGCCGTATCCGGAGACAATGTCGAGATCGCCTCCCGGCTGCTTGCCTGGTACGACGCGCATCACCGCGACCTGCCCTGGCGCGTTTCGCCGCGCGCGCTGGCGGGCGGGGCGCGGCCCGATCCCTATCTGGTCTGGCTTTCCGAGGTGATGCTGCAGCAAACCACGGTCGAGGCGGTAAAATCCTATTTTCAGGCGTTCATGCAGAAATGGCCAACGGTCCAGGCGCTGGCGGCGGCACCGACCCAAGACGTCATGAAGGCCTGGGCCGGGCTCGGCTATTATTCCCGCGCCCGTAACCTCAAAGCCTGTGCCGATCTCGTCGCGCGGCAAGGCGGCCGCTTTCCGGACAGCGAGTCCGGCTTGAAGGAACTGCCCGGCATCGGCGCCTATACGGCGGCGGCGATCGCAGCGATCGCCTTCGACCGACCAGCCGCGGTCGTCGACGGCAATGTCGAACGGGTCGTCTCACGGCTGTTTTCGATCGCCACGCCGCTGGGCGAAGCCAAGGGCGAGATACGCGGCCAGGTCGAACGCATGGTTCCCCTGACAAGGCCCGGCGACTTCGCGCAGGCGATGATGGACCTGGGCGCGACGATCTGCACGCCGCGCCGGCCCCGCTGCATTCTGTGCCCCGTTCGCGTGGACTGCAGCGCCACGATCTCGGGCGACCCCGAACGCTTTCCGGTCCGCCTGCCCAAGGCCGAAAGACCCTTACGCCGCGGTGCCGCCTTCGTTGCCGTCAGGTGCGACGGCGCCATCCTTCTGCGCAAGCGCGCGGACAAAGGCCTGCTCGGCGGCATGACTGAGGTGCCGACGACCGGCTGGACGGCGCGCATAGACGGCGCCACCACGGAAGCGGCGGCCCCGCTCCCCGGCAACTGGCAGCAGGCCGGACGCATCGGCCATATCTTTACCCATTTTGCGCTTGAACTCGACGTGTTCAAGGCGGAGACCGACGTTGCCGCCCCGGTCGGGCATTTCTGGTCGCTGGCCCATGAAATTTCCGGGGAAGCGCTGCCGAGCGTCATGAAAAAGGTAATCGAAGCGGCGATGCCGGGCGCGACGAAAAAGCAGCGGCCGCGTTGAAAGAGAGAAGAATGACTGAAATCCGCCACATCGTTTTCGACATCGGCAAAGTGCTGATCCACTATGATCCGGACCTGCCCTTCAGTCGCTTGATCCCCGATCCCGACGAACGGAAATGGTTCTTCGACAATGTCTGCACGCATGATTGGAACATCGAGCAGGATCGCGGCCGCAGTTGGGAAGAGGCCGAAGCGCTGGCGATCGCGCAATATCCCGAGCACGCCGAAAATATCCGCAATTTCCGCCGGCACTGGCACGAGATGGTGCCTCACGCCTATGAGGACAGCGTCGCCATCATGATCGGCCTGATCGACAGCGGCCATGACGTGACGATGCTCACCAATTTCGCTGCGGATACGCTCGCCGAGGCCCGCGAGCGCTTCGATTTCCTCAATCGGCCGCGCGGCGTCACCGTTTCCGGCGACATCCGCCAGATCAAGCCGGATCGCGCCATCTATGACCACCACGTCGCCGCGTTCAGCCTCGAACCGTCAGCGACGCTGTTCATCGACGACAGCCAGAAGAACGTCGACGGCGCCAAGGCGGCGGGCTGGCAGTCGGTGCTGTTCACCGATGCAAAGACGCTCAGGGCGGACCTTGAGCGCCTTGGGATCAAAGTGTGATTTGAATCGGTTCCAGGAGTTGGTTGAGCCTTCGCATTAACCGATCTGTCGCAACTCGGAAGCCGTCAGGCGCCCGCCCGCTCCATGCCTAGCCGAGCAATGCGGCGAAGCTCGTCGATCGGGGTCAGGCCGCCGCTGCGCTCATAATGCCAGAAGGTCCATCCGTTGCAGGCGTCCAGCCCCTGCACCTCGGCGCCGATCTTGTGGATCGACCCGGCACTGTCGCCGATCGCCAGCGTGCCGTCGGCGCGCACTTTTGCCGCCCAGCGCTTCTTGGCGTCGTAAAGCGTGGCGCCTGGCGCCACCAGGCCATTGTCGAGAAGCGTGACGAAGGCGACGCGCGGCTCAGCGCGCTTGCCGGTCAGTACCGTCAAATTGGCGCCTTCCAGCGGCCGGACCGCATCGATACGTTCCATGGCGGCATCGATATAGGTTTGTTCGCGCTCGATGCCGACGAAGTGGCGGCCAAGCCGCTTGGCCACAGCCCCGGTGGTTCCTGAACCGAAGAACGGGTCGAGCACGATGTCGCCCGGCCTGGTCGATGCCGTCATGACGCGGGCAAGCAACGCTTCCGGCTTCTGCGTCGGATGCAATTTGTCACCATTGTCGTTCTTCAGGCGCTCGCCGCCGGTGCAGATCGGAAACAGCCAGTCCGAGCGCATCTGGACGTCGTCGTTCGATGCCTTCAGCGCCTCGTAGTTGAAAGTGTAGCCCTTGCCCTTCTGGTCGCGCGATGCCCAGATCATCGTCTCATGCGCGTTCTGGAAACGGCGGCCACGGAAATTGGGCATTGGATTGGTCTTGCGCCAGACGACGTCGTTGAGGATCCAGAAGCCCAGGTCCTGCATCTTTGCCCCGACCCTGAAAATATTGTGGTAGGAGCCGATAACCCAGATCGTGCCGTTGGGCTTCAACACACGGCGCGCCGCCAGCAGCCAGGCGCGGGTGAAGGCGTCGTAGGCCTCAAAACTGTCGAACTGGTCCCAATGGTCGTCGACGGCATCGACCTTGGATTGGTCGGGCCGGTGCAGATCGCCATCGAGCTGCAAATTATAGGGCGGATCGGCGAAGATCACGTCGATCGACTTTTCCGGCAGCCGTTCGAGCGCGGCGACGCAGTCGCCCTTCAGGATCGTATCCAGCCACTCGGATTGCTGGGGAGCATCGGAAAGCTCGTCGAGAAGACGCACGGCAGACATTGTGACACCCAAGGCACGCGTTACTGTTTACTGTCCGTTATGGTTACCGATCAGCGTAAATATTCAGTGAAGCAGCCCGCCGAATTTGCGAAGCCCGGCCTGTTGGTGTATGCCGCGCCGCCTGAGCCGTTTGGACCAAAGGGCCCTCGGCATTCCCCTCATCCCGCTTTCCGGATCACCATGCCCCAGCCAGACCTTGTCATCTTCGATTGCGACGGCGTGCTCGTCGATTCCGAAATCATCGCCGCGCGGATCGATGCCGAGCTGTTGACCTCGGCCGGCTACGAGATATCGGCCGAGGAGATTTCCGAGGTCTATGCCGGGTTGACTTTCAAGGACATCATGATGCGGGTCGAGGAAAAGTCCCGGATCCCGTTCCAGGCCTCGCTGATCGACAAGGAGGAACAGCTGGTCGATCGTCGGCTGCGCAGCGACGTGCGTGCCATCGACGGGGCGCACGAGGCTGTCGCCGCGGTAGCAGTGCCGCGCTGCGTCTGTTCGAATTCGCGTTCGGAGCGAATCGAATTCATGCTGGAGAAGGTGCAGCTTTTGCCGTTCTTTGCCGGCCGTATCTTTTCCTCGCTGGAAACCCCGACCGGGAAATCCAAGCCGGCGCCGGACGTGTTTCGGTTCGCCGCGGAAAAGCTCAAGGCCGATCCTGCGAACACCTTTGTCATCGAGGATTCGGTGCATGGCGTCACCGGCGCCAAGACGGCGGGAATGCGCGTCATCGGCTTCACCGGCGCGGCGCACAGCTATCCCGGCCACGCCGATGCGCTGACCGAGGCCGGCGCGGAAACGGTCATCCGCCGCTGGGCGGAACTGAAAAGCGTGATCGCCGCGCTGTCGGAATGGTCGGCGGACGCCTGAGAGGCCGCCTCCAACCGCCGTGGCGCGAATGCAGCGGCTCAGTTGGTCGCGGCGGCTTTCTTCTTCCTCGGCTTGTCTGTCGCTACTTTCGGAGCGCCCTCGTCATACCCGGCATATGCCTGGTAGTCCTTCGCCGTCGGCTCCGGAACGACGACGTTGGAATCGGTGAAGACGAACTGCGTGGCACTCGAAGGATCGGTAACCTGGACCTGATAGGAGTGAAGCTGCGAATAGAGAACTTCGGTGCCGTGCATCACCGCGATGCGGATCGGCATGGTGATGGTGCCGGGGGTGAACATCGGGCCAGGCACGACCTTGCCGGCGACGGCTATCTTCATCGACAAGGAGCCGTTGGCGCGGCTGCAGTCGCGGGTCACATCGGTGATCGAAGCCTGATAGATGATCTTGGCGGAATCGTCCGGCTGATCGGCGCCAGCCGCGTCCGCTGCCGGCTGGGCGGCTTCCTCGGCGGCAACATCGGTTTTTTTCTTCGGCTTCGGACCGCTCTTGGCGTAGGTATTGAAGAAGGCAGTGCCGTCACGCAACGTCACTTTCGGGCAATAGGCCTGCAGCTGGCTGGAAAGCACCTTGGGATCGGGTGGCGGTGGCGGTGTCGTATCCTTTTTGCCGAAGCCGAGAATTCCATTGTCGCTCGATTGGCAACCTGCGGCGGCAAGCATAAAGCCGGCGAGCGCCAGACCCGCGACAAAACGACCGTTGAATGAATGAAACGCCATGAACTGCACTTCCCTCTCGCAAAGCCGGTGACGTATATCAACCGCGCGGCAAAAATGCGACTGAGCCTGCGCAGAAATCCACCACCTCGCGGCGGGCGAAAATTCCCGGCAGCAATGGAAACGTGACGATGCAATATGTGAGTACCCGCGGGGAAGCGCCCGCGCTTGGATTTTCCGACGCGGTGCTGGCCGGACTGGCGCGCGACGGCGGGCTCTACCTGCCGAGCGCCTGGCCGCATTTTTCCGCAGCCGAGATCCGCGCCATGCGCGGCCTTGGCTATCCCGATCTTGCCATCCGTGTGCTGTCGCCGTTCCTCGGCGGCGAGATCGCGGCGCCGGTGTTCGAACGGCTGGTGCGCGAAGCCTATGCGACCTTCCGCCATGAGGCCGTCTGCCCGCTCGTGCAGACCGGGCCGAACAGCTTCGTGCTCGAGCTGTTCCACGGCCCGACGCTCGCGTTCAAGGACGTGGCGATGCAGCTTCTTGCGCGGCTGATGGACCATGTGCTGGCCGAGCGCGACCAGCGCGCCACCATTGTCGGTGCCACCTCCGGCGACACCGGAGGGGCCGCCATCGATGCCTTTGCCGGGCGCAACCGCACCGACATCTTCGTGCTTTTCCCGCACGGCCGCGTCTCGCCGGTACAGCAGCGGCAGATGACGACCTCGACCGCCGCAAACGTCCATGCGTTGGCGATCGAAGGCAATTTCGACGACTGCCAGGGCCTGGTAAAGGCCATGTTCAACGACCACGGTTTTCGCGACCGGGTATCGCTGTCCGGCGTCAACTCGATCAACTGGGCCCGCATCATGGCCCAGATCGTCTATTATTTCTCGTCCGGCCTGTCGCTCGGCGCGCCCGACAGGCCGGTTTCCTTCACCGTGCCGACCGGCAATTTCGGCGACATCTTCGCCGGCTATGCCGCCAAGAAGATGGGGCTGCCGATCGAACGGCTGATCATCGCCACCAACGACAACGATATTCTGGCGCGCACGCTGGCGACCGGCGAATACCGCATGAAGGGGGTCTTTTCGACCACGTCGCCCTCGATGGACATCCAGGTGTCTTCGAACTTCGAACGCTTGCTGTTCGAGGCGTCCGGCCGCGATGCCTCGACCGTGCGGCGCTACATGGACGGGCTCAAGCAGTCCGGCGCCTTCACCATCGAGGCCGGGGAAATCGCCAGGATCCGCTCCGAATTCGACGCCGGCCGCGCCACCATGGACGAGGTCGCCGCCACCATCCGCACCACACTTGCGGCGAGCGGCTATCTGCTCGACCCGCATACGGCCGCGGCCGTGCATGTGGCCGCCGGCAAGGCTGCGGGTGAGGTGCCGATGGTGGTGCTGGGCACTGCGCACCCGGCAAAGTTTCCCGCCGCCGTCGAAGCCGCCAGCGGCGTGTCGCCTGCCCTGCCTGCATGGCTAGGCGGGTTGATGAGCGCCGAGGAAAAATACACGGTACTTCCATCCGACCTGAAAATGGTGGAAGATTATCTCGGCCGCCACACGCGGGCGGCGCGTTAGGGAGTAATTGCCATATGGGTGTTGAGGTAAGCCGTCTGTCGAACGGCCTGACAGTCGCCACCGAAACCCTTCCAAGCCTCGAATCTGTTGCCCTTGGCGCCTGGGTCAAGTCGGGCGCACGCAACGAGCGTGACGAAGAGCACGGAATGGCGCACTTGCTCGAGCACATGGCTTTCAAGGGCACCAGGCGGCGAAGCGCCTTCGAGATTGCCTCGGAGATCGAGGACGTCGGCGGCGAGATCAATGCCGCCACCAGCGTCGAGACGACCTCCTATTATGCAAGGGTTCTGAGCGACGACGTGCCGCTGGCCGTCGATATCCTTTCCGACATCCTGCAGGAATCCGAATTCGATCCGCAGGAGTTGGAACGAGAGCAGCATGTGATTCTGCAGGAGATCGGCGCCGCGCACGATACGCCCGACGACGTCGTTTTCGATCACTTTACCGAGACCGCCTTCCGCCACCAGACTATCGGCCGCTCGATTCTTGGCACGCCGGAAACCGTCAAATCCTTCACTTCGAAGCAGCTGCACGACTTCATCGAACGACAGTACGGTGCCGAGAACATGGTGATGGTGGCGGCCGGCGATATCAAGCACGACGATTTCGTGCGGGAAGTCGAAAAGCGTCTCGGCAGCTTCCGCGGCAAGGCCGACGGCACCATCCCGCAATATGCGCAGTATGTCGGCGGCGATTTTCGCGAGGACCGCGACCTGATGGACGCCCAGATCGTGCTGGGTTTCGAGGGCCGCGCCTATCACGTCCGCGATTTCTATGCCTCCCAGGTCCTGTCGATGATCCTGGGCGGCGGCATGTCGTCGCGACTTTTCCAGGAAGTCCGCGAAAAACGCGGCCTGTGCTATTCGGTCTATGCCTTCCATTGGGGTTTTTCCGACACCGGCGTCTTCGGGGTCCATGCGGCGACCGGACAAAGCGATATTGCCGAGCTGGTGCCTGTGATCATCGACGAGCTGCAAAAGGCCGGTGAAAACATCCTGCAGGAGGAGCTTGACCGGGCGCGTGCCCAATACCGCGCCGGGCTGATCATGTCGGCCGAGAGCCCGGCCAGCCGCGCCTCCCAGATCGCCAGGCAGTTGCTTCTGTTCGGCAGGCCGATCGCCAAGGAAGAGCTGATGGAGCGGCTGGCGGCGTTGACTGTCGAGCGGCTGACGGATCTGTCGTCCCGGCTTTTTTCGACCAAGCCGACGCTTACAGCCGTCGGGCCGGTGGGTACGCTCGCGCCCTATGAGGCAATCCTCGATTCGCTTTCGGGCACGCAGACCACTGCCCGTAAGCTTGCCGTCTAAGCCTATTCGAGCGTCGTGTTCGCGCTCCCTTTCTTTCGCCGCGACCTGCCGGCACTGAAGGGCGAGCTTGTCACGCTGCGCGTACCGCTGACCAACGACTATCGCGAGTGGTCGGTGCTGCGCAGTGAAAGCCGCGCTTTTCTTGAGCCGTGGGAGCCGCGATGGACCCCTGACGAACTCGACCGCACGGCGTGGCGGCATCGTATCGGGCGCTACCGCGAGGACTACGCGCAGGGGACGGCGATCGCCTTCTTCATCTTCGAGAAAAGCAGCGGCAGGCTGGCCGGCGGTATCACCCTCGGCAATATCCGCCACGGGGTCGCCCAAAGCGGCCATATCGGCTACTGGATCGGCGAGCGCTTCAGCGGACGCGGCCTGATGACCGATGCCGTCAAGGTGGTGACGCGTTTCGCCTTCGAAACGCTGCGATTGCACCGGATCGAAGCTGCCTGTATTCCCGACAACGCCCGGTCGATCCGCGTGCTTGAAAAAGCCGGATTCCGGCGCGAAGGACTGCTACGATCCTATCTCAGGATCAACGGCATCTGGCAGGACCATTACCTATACGCCCGAATCGCGGACGATCCGCCGGGCGTTGGAACAAAGGACTGATTTTGACGAATTTTCTGCGCAAGGGGTCGCTGCTTGCCTTTATGCTGGCGGCAATCGTCACGCTCTGCGCGGCATCCTCGGCGTTTGCCGTAGAACCGATCAAGATCGCCCGCGACGACGTTGCGCTCGATCTTTCGGGGGCCGTCTCGATCTACCGGAACCAGGGCGAGAATTTTCAGGTGTCGACCGCGCCAGGCCCGGACGGCATCGTGCGGCGCATCGAGGTCGAGGCAAATGATGCGCGCTCGACCGGTGACTGGGCGGTGTTCGCGCTCGCTAATACCACCGACCAGCAGCTCGACAGGCTGATTGTCGCACCGCATTTCCGGCTGGTGAATTCCGGCCTGTTCTGGCCGGATCTCGGCTCGACCCGTATCGCTGCGATCACGCCAAGCGAAGGCTTTGCGCTCGACCGTCAGACCAGCCCCGACGCCGACGTGTTCCGGGTGACGTTGAACCCCGGAACGGTGATTACCTTCATCGCCGAGCTCGCCTCGCCCAAGCTGCCGCAGGTCTATCTGTGGGATCCTGAATCCTACAAGGACTCGGTCAATTCCTACACGCTGTTTCGTGGCATCGTCATCGGCATCGCCGGCCTGCTGGCGCTGTTCCTGACCATTCTTTTCGTCGTCAAGGGGACCTCGATGTTCCCGGCAACGGCGGCCCTAGCCTGGGCGGTGCTTGCCTATATCTGCGTCGATTTCGGCTTTCTCAACAAGATCATAGAGATCTCACCGGGCAATGAGCAGATGTGGCGCGCCGGAACGGAGGTGGCGCTCGCGGCGACCTTCGTGGTGTTCCTGTTTGCCTATCTCAACCTCAACCGGTGGCACGGCCATTTCAGCTACGGCGCACTGGTCTGGATTCTCGGGCTGGTGCTGATCGCCGGTGTCGCCATCATCGATCCGGCGGTTGCCGCCGGCATTGCCAGGCTGTCCTTCGCCGCCACCGCGCTGACCGGGCTCGGCCTGATCATCTTCCTCGGTATCCGCGGTTACGACCGCGCCATCATGCTGGTGCCCAGTTGGGTGATGGTTCTGCTGTGGCTATGCGGATCGTGGATGGCAATCACCGGCATGCTGGACAACGATATCGCTCAGCCGGCGCTGGGCGGTGGGCTGATCCTCATCATCCTGCTGATCGGCTTCACCGTGATGCAGCACGCTTTTGCCGGCGGCGCGCTGCATCAGGGCCTGTTCTCCGACCTTGAGCGGCAGGCGCTGGCGGTTGCCGGATCGGGCGATACTGTGTGGGACTGGGACGTGCTGCGCGACCGCGTCGTCACTCGTCCCGACGTCAGCATTCAGCTCGGTCTTGCCCCCAACAGCCTCGGCGGCCCTGCCCGCAACTGGCTGCCGGTGCTGCATGCCGACGACCGCGACACGTTTCGCACGACACTCGACGTGGTGCTCGAGCACCGGCGCGGCCGGGTGTCGCAAAACTTTCGCCTGCGCGGCGCCGACGGGCACTATCACTGGTTTTCGTTGCGCGCCCGGCCGGTGATCGGCTCGGACGGCGAGGTCATCCGCTGCGTCGGCACCATGGTCGACGTGACGGAGCAGAAGAAATCCGAGGAACGGCTGCTGCATGACGCCGTGCACGACAATCTGACCGGCCTGCCCAACCGCGAGCTGTTCATGAACCGGCTGGAGGCGATCATTTCGATTGCCCGCACCGAAGAGAAGGTGCGCCCGACCGTCTTCGTCATCGACATAGACCGGTTCAAGCAGGTCAATGACGGGCTCGGCATCTCGGCCGGCGATACCATCCTTTTGACTATCGCGCGGCGGCTGCACCGACTGCTCAAGCCGAAGGATTCGCTGTCGCGCTTTGCCGGCGACCAGTTCGCGCTGATGCTTTTGTCGGAGCAGGATCCGGCCCGCATCGCGGCCATTGCCGATGCCATCAAGCACGCCATCAACAACCCGATCACCTTCGCCAAGCGCGAGATCGTGCTGACGGCCTCGATCGGGCTGATCACCTGGACCGCCACGCAGACCTCGGCCGAGGACATGGTCAAGGATGCCGAGCTTGCCATGCATCAGGCCAAGCGCTTCGGCGGCGACCGGATCGAGCCGTTCCGTCCCGCCTTCCGCACCGTCGGCACCGACCGGCTGCAGTTCGAGTCCGATCTGCGCCGCGCCATCGAACGACGCGAATTCACGCTTGCCTACCAGCCGATCGTGCGGCTGGAGGACGGCAGCGTCGCAGGCTTCGAAGCGCTGCTGCGCTGGGACCATCCGCGGCGCGGCATGATCCCGCCGGCGGATTTCATTCCGGTTGCCGAAAACTGCGGCCTGATCGTGCAGCTTGGGCTGTTTGCCATGCAGCAGGCTGCCGAAGACCTGGCGGGATGGCAAAAGCAGATCGGCGATGCGCCGCTGTCGGTCTCGGTCAATCTGTCCAGCCGCCAGCTCATCCGCCGCGACCTGGTCAGCGACGTCCGCTCGGTGATCGCGCGAGCCAACCTGAAACCGCGCTGCTTCCGGCTCGAACTCACCGAATCGCTGGTGATGGACAATCCCGAGCAGACCGCCCATGTGCTGACCAAGTTGAAGCAGCTTGGCATCGGCCTGTCGCTGGATGATTTCGGCACCGGCTATTCATCGCTGGCCTATCTGACGCGCTTTCCGTTCGACACTATCAAGATCGACAAGAGCTTCGTCGACGACGCGACGCCGAAACGTGCGGTGCTGCTCAAATCCATGGTCAACATGGCGCATGAACTCGGCCTGTCGGTTGTCGCCGAAGGCATTTCGGACGAGAGCGATGCGCTGGAGTTGCGGCAGATGGGCTGCGAATACGTGCAGAGCTTCATGTTCGGCGCGCCGATGCCGGGCGACCAGGTGCTGAAGACGCTGAAGGAACAGTATCCGCTCACTCAAGCGTGACAAGTTTCGGGGACGTGATGAGGCTCAGGCGTGACCGGCAGCCAGGCTGAGATGCGCGAGATCGATGCCGATCGAGGCGAGGATCCGGTCATATTTGCGATCGATGTCGGCGTCGAACAGAAGCTCGGCACTTGCCGGGCAAGTCAGCCAGCCATTCTCGACGATCTCGTTTTCAAGCTGGCCTGCACCCCAGCCGGCATAGCCGAGCGCCATCAGAGCCCGCCGGGGTCCGCGGCCGGAGGAGATGGCGCGCAATATGTCGACGGTCGCGGTGAGACAGACATCATCGGACACGGCGAGCGAGGATTCCACCCGGTAGTCGCCCGAATGCAGAACGAAGCCGCGGCTGCGATCCACCGGTCCGCCATTGCGCACGACGAAGTCGCGCGCCGGCGGCGGCAGGCGAATTGCCTCCAGCTCGTTCATGATGCCAAGTTGCACGAGCAGGTCCGGAAACAGCATCTGCTGCGTCTGGTTGATGATCAGCCCCATCGCGCCTTCGTCGCTGTGCGCGCAAATGTAGATGACGGAGCGCGTGAAGCGGTCGTCCTTCATGCCGGGCATGGCAATCAGGAACTGATCGTCGAGAAAGCCGGGTCCTGCGGCCGTCCTTTTATGGCGCAACAAATCCATGGCCACAGCGTAACGCGTTTCCGGGGCGTCGAAAAGATGGGCGGCGCCCGATTTGATCAGGCTCAAAAGCCGAAGGTCACGCAAATATGATGCCGGCGGCGTCATGAAATCATTGCGCGGCCATCAACGGACGATCAAATCATCGCCATGCAAAGCTTGAAAATCCTGCTGCTTGGTGTGGCCATTGGATCGGCGACCGGCTTCCCCGCCTCAGCCTCCTCGTCGGCCTGGTACAACAGCGAAGGCGGCAGGGTGCGGCTGGTAACAAGCGGCAAAGCCGACGAGGCCGGACGTCTCCAGGGCGTCCTCGACATTGCGCTGAAGCCCGGCTGGAAAACCTATTGGCGCGATCCGGGCGATGCGGGCGTGCCGCCACAGATCGACGTCTCGGCCAGCACCAACATTGCCGACGCGACGCTTTCGTTTCCGCCGCCGCAGCGCCACGATGACGGCTATGGCAAATGGGCCGGCTACGACCACCCGGTTTCGTTGCCGGTGACGTTCACGCTTGCCGCGCCCGGCCAACCGGCCGTCATCGATGCGGACATCTTCCTCGGCATTTGCGAAACCATCTGCATCCCGGTGCAGACAAGGCTGACCGTCGATCCCGGCGCCGATCCCGACAACGCCGAGGATGCGGCACTGGTCAAGGCGGGCCTTGCAACCCTGCCCGCCACGGCAACGCCCGATTTCGGCATAAACGTACTGCCGGGCGACCACGAAACGCTGATTGTCGAAGCGAGCTTTCCGGGCAGCCCCGAGGGCGCCGACTTCTTCGTTGCCGGCGAACGCGACTACATGTTCGGTGCCCCGGCACGCAGCGAAAAGGATGGCAAGCTGATCTTTACTGTACCGATCCTCGACAGGCCGTCGACAACGCCAACCGATGGCGGCCTGCACTACACACTGACAAGTGCCGCAGGCGCGGTCGAAGGCCTGTTGCCATTCCCGTGATGCCAACGTCTGGACGGTTGCCGGGCGCGCCTTAATTCGCTATCGCAAGGAGCTCCCTTCCATTTCCAAGCGAGGACCATCATGACGATCTCCGTTGGCGACAAACTGCCCGATGCGACCTTCAAGACAATGACCGCCGACGGTGCAAGGCCGATCACGACGGGCGAGATATTCTCAGGAAAGAAGGTCGTGCTGTTTGGCGTTCCAGGCGCCTTCACGCCGACCTGCAGCAACAATCATCTGCCCGGCTACCTGGACAATTACGACGCCATCCTGGCGCGCGGCGTCGACACTATCGCCGTTGTCTCGGTCAACGATGTTCACGTCATGGGGGCTTGGGCCCGCTTCAGCGGCGGTGAAGGCAAAATCCTTTATCTTGCCGATGGCAATGGCGATTTCGCCAAATCGGTCGGCCTCGACGCCGACCTCTCCGGCGGCGGCATGGGGCTGCGCTCGAGGCGTTTTTCGATGATCGTCGATGACGGCAAGGTCACTGCACTCAATGTCGAGACAAAGCCCGGCGTCGACGAATCCGGCGCTGCTCACATTCTCGGGCAGCTTTCCGTCCTGGCGACAGCCTAGGCCAGGCACGGCAAAGGGGCGCCTTCGAGCGCTCAACGTCCAAAGGACGCTGACTTTTGCATCGGCGTATGATCCTTCCGAAAGCCGACCCGGTTTTCGGGACCATGCGTCGGCCCTTCGGGACTGTTTGCTTTTGGGGACCTCGATTATGTCTGACATCGTCTGGCGCAGCGTCGCGATCGGCATCGGCGCAACCGCGCTTATGGATGTCTGGGCGATTTTCCTGAGCAAGGTGTTTGCTCAACCGCGGCCGAACTGGGGGCTGGTCGGCCGCTGGGTCTGGCATCTCAGGGAAGGCAAGGTCTTCCATGACGACATTGGCAAGGCCTCGCCCTACCCGCATGAATCAGTACTTGGCTGGGCCTTTCATTATGCTGTCGGCATCGTCTACGGCTTCATACTGGTCGTGCTGGCCGGAACGGCCTGGCTCACCGCGCCGACCTTCCTGCCGGCCTTTATCATCAGCATGGTCACCGTCGGCGCCGGCTGGTTTCTGCTGGCGCCCGGCATGGGCGCCGGCTGGGCCGCTTCGAAGCGGCCCAATCCGATGCAGGTCCGCGCCCTCAATCTTGTGTCGCACACGGTGTTCGCAATCGGACTGTTCGGCACCGCCCTGCTGATCCGATAGGTAATTAACTGTCGCGGCGCTGCGTCGGCCTGTCGATCGGCTGCCATCCATGGATAACGCGACGCGCGCTGATATCGTATGCGAAGTAGTTCCCACCGCCCGCTGGCTGATCCGCCTCGCGGCTGATTTCCCGACCGCTCAAAGAGAGCAGCAGGAGCGTTCCGACACCTCCGTGACCTATGAAAGCAACGTCGACGGCGGCGTCGGTGCGTAGCACAGTGTCTACCTCGCTTAGAATACGACGCTGGGCTTCGATAGCTGGCTCCCATCCACGAATGCTGCTGTTTGGATTGGCGAAGAATTGGTCGGCGACCGCTTCGAACTCCGATGGCGGCAGGAAACCGGTTGCCGATCGGTCATTCTCATGCATCCGTTCCCTCACCTCGACTGCAAGGCGGAGATGCCTTCCGAGTATCTCGGCGGTTTCTATCGCCTTGCGTTCACCCGACGACACGATCCGCCGGATCGACCCAACCCACGGCTGATCGAGCATTGCAGATGTTCTCGCTCGCCCGATGTCGGACAGTCCCCACTCCGGCACTGGAACGTTGGCATCGACCTGAACCTGGGGATGCGTGATGTAGTATGCAATCGGCATGATAAGAGCTTTCCTGCCAGAGAGCGGACCCGCAGCCGGAATTCAATAGCTTTGCGTCGAGCGCCGCGCCTTTGTGGCGGCCGGCTGCTTTGACTGCGAACCTGGTTCTGGCGCCGCAGTCTTGACGAGGCCTTTCTTGAATGGCGCCATGCCGAGCCGCGCCAATTCGTCGGCGCGCTCGTTCTCGGGATGGCCGGCATGGCCCTTGACCCAATGCCAGGTGACCTGATGGCGGTTACGCGCCGCGTCGAGCTGCTGCCACAGCTCGGCATTCTTCACCGGCTGCCTGGCGGCCGTCTTCCAGCCGTTGCGCTTCCAGCCGTCGATCCAGCTGAAAATACCGTCCTTGACATAGTTGCTGTCGGTATAAAGATCGACGGCGCAGGGCTCCTTGAGCGCATTAAGCGCCGAGATGGCCGCCAACAGTTCCATACGGTTGTTGGTGGTGGCAGCCTCGCCGCCATGGAGCTCCTTAATTGCGCCGTTGAAGCGCAGGATTGCGCCCCAGCCGCCAGGCCCGGGATTGCCCGAACAGGCACCATCGGTGAAGATTTCAACGCGCTTGGTCATGTCAGTCCATATTCGGAAGGAGAGTTGATCGCCCGGTGGAAGCGCATCCGGCGGATATACTCGGTCGGGTCGCGTTTCATCACCAGCCCGCCGTCCGGGACCGTCAGCCAGTCGTAGAGCCGGGTCAGCATGAAGCGCAGCGCCGAGCCGCGCGCCAGCATCGGCAGCGCAGCTTTCTCGTCACTGCTCAACGGCCGCACGCTTTGGTAGCCGGCAAGCAGCGCCGTGCCCTTGGTCAGATTGAAGGAAAAATCCTTCTCGAAGCACCAGGCGTTCAGGCACGTGGCAACGTCATAGGCGTAGAGGTCGTTGCAGGCGAAATAGAAGTCGATCAGCCCGGACAGTTTCTCGCCGAGGAAGAACACATTGTCCGGGAAAAGATCGGCATGGATGATGCCTCGCGGCAGACCGTTCGGCCAGTTCCGCTCGAAATCGGCGAAATCGGCATCGACCTCGGCAGCCAGTCCCGGCTCGACCTCGTCGGCGCGGGCGCGGGCGGCATTCCACAGCTTGCGCCAGCCATCGATGGCAAGGGCGTTGGGGCGGGTCATCGGAAAATCCGCGCCGGCGAGATGCAGTGCCGCCAGCGCCTTGCCGACCTCGCCGCAATGCGCAGCCGTCGGCCGCCGCAGCGACAGGCCTTCGAGAAAGGTGATGATGACCGCCGGCCGGCCGGCAAGTGTTCCGATCACACCGCCATCATGTGCGGTGACCGGGAGCGGGCACGAAATGCCCTTTCTGGCGAGGTGGGCCATGAGGCCGAGAAAGAACGGCAGGTCAGCCTTGTCGACGCGCTTCTCGTAAAGCGTCAGGATGTAGGAGCCGCTGCTGGTGTGCAGCAGAAAATTCGAGTTTTCGGTACCTTCGGCGATGCCCTTGTAGGACAAGAGGTCGCCGACCGGATAGTTCCTGAGGAATGCGCCGAGCTCGCCCTCGTTGACGTCGGTGTAAACCGCCATCGTTGCTACGCGGCCCCGTTGACGAAGGCCATGTCGGCAGCCGTCAGTTCGACATCGCGCAACACCCGCATCACCGGAAAGTCCTCCGTCTCCGTCGCCGTCACGGCCAGCTCGATGGTCACGTCGAAGCGCTGCCTGAACGCATCGACGATCTCGTCGACGATGATCTCCGGCGCCGAGGCGCCCGCCGACAGGCCGAGCGTCGAAATGCCGGCAATCTCATTCCACGGAATTTCGGAGGCGCGCTGCACAAGAAGCGACATCGAGGCGCCGGCGCGCTCGGCCACTTCGACCAGGCGCCGCGAGTTGGAGGAGTTAGGTGCGCCGACAACCAGGAAGAGATCGGCGCCGGCCGCTGTTTCCTTGACCGCTTCCTGGCGATTGGTGGTGGCATAACAGATCGATTCCGCCGCCGGCGCGTGCAGCTCGGGAAAACGCTGCCGCAGGGCGCGGATAATACCGGCGGTGTCCTCGACCGACAGCGTCGTCTGGGTGACGAAGCCGAGCGCTTGCGGGTCTGCGGGCACGAAGCTTGCGGCGTCGGCCTCGGTCTCGATCAGAGTGACCGCGCCGTCCGGCAACTGGCCCATTGTGCCGATCACCTCCGGATGCCCGGCATGGCCGATCAAGAGCACGTGGCGGCCAAGCCGCTGATGGCGCATCGCCTGCTTATGGACTTTCGAGACCAGCGGGCAAGTCGCGTCGAGATAGAACAGGTTGCGGGACTGGGCGTCGGCCGGCACAGATTTCGGCACGCCATGCGCCGAAAAGACGACCGGGCTCTGGCGATGCTCGGGCGGGATCTCGGAGAGCTCCTCGATGAACACCGCGCCAAGGCTTTGCAGCCCTTCGACGACGTAGCGGTTGTGCACGATCTCGTGGCGGACATAGACCGGCGCGCCGTATTTCTTCAGCGCCAGCACGACGATCTGGATGGCACGGTCAACGCCCGCACAGAAACCGCGGGGCTGGCAGAGCCGGATGGTCAGCGGCGGCTTTGTATAAAGCATGATTGCATCTTACGCTGATTGTAGGCCGGTTGATCGGACTATGACTTCTGAGCTCAAGGCGCGAAATGAGGTGCGCGGCCCTGCCCTGTCAAGGGTAGTGGCGGCGATCATTGGTCTTTCGCCGGGCGGCGGAGCCAGGAGATCAGGACGCCGGCAAGGGCGGCGGCAAGGCCGTACCAGGTTATCGCATATTGCAGATGGCTGTTCGGCAGGTCGATGACGGTGACACCTCCAACTGGCAGCCCGCCGGGGTTGGGCGTGGCGTTCGCATCGATGAAGATCGGCACCAGCGCCGCACCTGTCGGCAGGCCGGCGCTCGAGGCCATCGCGTCACGATCTTTCCAGTAGAAGATATTCTTCTGCGGATCATTGTCGGGAAGCATCATCGAGGGCTTGGCCGGCAGCGGGTTGCGGGCGAGCCCCGTCACCGTCACTTTGCCCGTTACCTGCCCCTGCGGCCGCTTGGCTGGATCCTTGAAATCGTAAGGCACGAAGCCGCGGTTGATCAGCACGAAACGGCCATCGTCGAGCTGTAGCGGCGTGAAGACGTTGAAACCGGACTGGCCTTCCCAGGTGGCGAGGAAATGCCGCTCGTCTTGATGCAGGAAAGTGCCGGTCACTGTCACCGGCGTGTAGTCCACGTCGCCGGCGGCAGCAAACCGCTTTTCGAGCTCGGCCAATGGCACAGGCGCCGAATGCGTGCGCTGGTCTATCGTCTGGAGAAGGCCCTCTTTCCAGTGCAGGCGCTGAACCTGCCAGGTGCCGAGCGCCAGCAGGATCAAAAACACGACGATACCCAGGCCGAGTGCCAATGCGCGCTTCGGCCGCGACCGGCCGGCCACCGAACCGGATGCCTCGCTCATTCGCCGCGGTCCAGCCGGCCCTCGGCCGCCTTGTTGCGGTATTGCAGCGTCAGCAGCACGCCCTTGATCAGCCGGAGCGCCGCCAGGCAAAGCACCAGCGTCAGCGGAATCCACAGCAGCAGATGCAGCCAGAGCGGCGGATTGAGCGTCACCTCCATCCACAACGCCAGGCCGACGACGATAAAGCCGATGATCAGGATAACGAACACCGCCGGCCCGTCGCCGGCATCGGCGAAGGAATAATCGAGGCCGCAATTGGAGCAGCGATCAGCGACCGTGAGGAACCCGGAGAACAGCTTGCCCTCGCCACAGCGGGGGCAGCGGCCATGCAAGCCGGCCGAGATCGGATCGATTGGTGGCCAGATCGCCTTGTCGTCGCTCATGAGGTCATCCTAGGAGCATTTGCCGCAAAAGATAAGGCGGCCACGTCGCCGCAGCCGCCTTGTCGATTTCCTCAGCTCGATCTCAGTGCGGTTCGATCATCGCGCCGTTCGATGCCCAGACGTAGATCGAGGCAAACAGGAACAGCCACACCACGTCGACGAAGTGCCAATACCAGGCGGCGGCCTCGAAGCCGAAATGCTGCTTGGGCGTGAAGTCGCCCTTCATGGCGCGGATCAGGCAGACCAACAGGAAGATCGTGCCGATGATGACGTGGAAACCATGGAAGCCGGTCGCCATGAAGAAGGTGGCGCCGTAGATCGAATCCCTGAAGCCGAACGGCGCGTGCATGTACTCGTAGGCCTGCACCATGGTGAACAGCATGCCGAGGCCGACGGTCAGCACCAAGCCATTGATCAGGCCCTTGCGGTCGCCGTGGATGAGCGAGTGGTGCGCCCAGGTCACCGTGGTCCCCGACAGAAGCAGGATGACAGTGTTGTAGAGCGGCAGATGGAAGGGGTCGAGAACCTCGAGGCCCTTGGGCGGCCAGACGCCGCCGGTGAAGGCGGTACGGGCGTATTGATGGACCTCGCCCGGAAACAGGCTGGCGTCGAAGAAGGCCCAGAACCAGGCGACGAAGAACATCACCTCGGAGGCGATGAACATGATCATGCCGTAGCGCAGATGCAGCGACACGACACGGGTGTGGTGTCCCTCATGCGCCTCCTTGATCGTATCCGACCACCAGGCGAACATCGTGTAGATGACGATCAGCAGGCCGATGAAGAACAGCCATGGATTGGCGACATTGAAACCGAAGATCGGGAAATCGCCGCCCTTGAGGTATTGCATGTAACAGACGCCGCCGAACGCGGTCACCAGCGCCCCGACGGAGCCCAGGAAAGGCCACGGGCTCGGGTCGACAAGGTGGTAGTCATGTTGTGGTTTTGCGTGTGCGTCTGCCATATCAACCCCCGAGGCTTGCTTCGGTATCTGAAATCTTGTTGCGGCGGCCGTCGGCCGGCACCGATGATGCGACCGGCTTGGTCTTGTCGACCGGGAACATCGTGTAGGACAGGGTAATCGTCGTCAGATCCTTCAATTCCGGCGCGTTGACGATGTCGGGATCGACATAGAAGACGACCGGCATGTCCAGTGTCTCCCCCGGCTTCAGTGTCGTGTCGGTGAAGCAGAAACACTCGACCTTGTTGAAGTAAGGTCCGGCCAGTTCAGGCTGCACGTTGAAGGTGGCGCGTCCGGTGATAGGCCGGCTGAATTTGTTCGTCGCGCTGAAATGCGCCTCGGCGGTCTCGCCGATCTTGATGGTGATCGAGCGGGCGACCGGCTGGAATTGCCAGGGAACGCCGGCGGTGTTGGCGTCGAAGCGGATGGTGATGTCGCGATCGAGCACCCGATCGGCATATTGCTGGGTCGCCCGTTTGACGGTGCCGCCGTAGCCTGTCGCCTGGCAGAACATCGCGTAGAGCGGCACCGCGGCGTAGGCCATGCCGATCATGCCGCCGAAGAACGCGATGCAGACGCCGGCGACGACGCGGTTCGTATTCTTCTTCTTAGGATCGGTGACTGTTTGCCTGGTCATGTTCAGCTCACATCGAGCCGGTGAGGCTGTGACCAAATTTCACGATGGTCGCGACGTAGAATATGACGACCAGCGCCGCCAGCGCGAAACCGATTGCGGCCGAGCGATTGCGGCGGGCCTTCTGCTGACGTTCGGTCAGCGTGACCAGTTCAAGCTTCTTTTCGGCCATGCTCATGCTCCACCAATGGTCAGCGCGCGCGCGACGACGCAATCGCCAAGGTAGGCGGCGAAGATGGCGAAGAGATAGAGCAGCGAATAGCCGAACAAGGCCTTGGCCGGCTTCATCGCCCGATCGTCATCGGCCATTTGCAGCACCTTCCACGCATACCAGACGAAGCCGGCGCCGAGCAGCAATGCAACGACGCCATAGGCTGGCGTGGTGAAGCCGAGAACCCAGGGCAGCACGCCAACCGGCGCGAGGACCAGCGCATAGGCAAAGATCTGGCGTCTGGTCGAGGCCTGGCCGGCGACATTCGGCATCATCGGAATGCCTGCCTTGGCGTAGTCCTCCGACTTGAAGAGCGCGAGCGCCCAGAAATGCGGTGGCGTCCACAGGAAAATGATCAGGAACAGCACCAAGCTTTCGAGGCTCACCGATCCGGTTACCGCCGCCCAGCCTATGACCGGCGGAATGGCACCGGCAGCCCCGCCGATGACGATGTTCTGCGGCGTCCAGCGCTTCAGCCACATCGTATAGATGACGGCATAGAAAAAGATCGTGAAGGCCAGAAGCGATGCTGCCAACCAGTTGACCAGCACGCCGAGCGTCATCACCGACAGAACCGACAGCACCAGCCCGAAACTCAATGCCTCGCCTGGCCGGATGCGGCCGGCCGGCACGGGACGGCCGGCGGTGCGCGTCATCACCGCATCGATGTCTGCGTCATACCACATGTTGAGCGCACCGGAGGCGCCGGCGCCGATGGCAATAGCCAGGATCGCGATCACCGCCAGCAGCGGATTGATGGTCACCGGGGCGGCGACCATGCCGACAAACGCAGTGAACACCACCAGCGACATGACGCGCGGCTTCAGCAGGGCGAAGAAATCGCCCGCCGTCGCTTCCGACATGCGGAAGCCTGGCTCGTCAATCAGTCTGTCTTCGGCAAGGGCCATGCGTACTTAAAGTCCATCATTCCGTTGGCCAAAACCGCCGGCCGGCCGGCGGTTCCGTATTAAAGGAGGCAACCGCCTACTTGATCTTCGGCAACTGTTCCCACTGATGGAACGGCGGCGGCGAAGGCAGCTGCCATTCCAGCGTGGTCGCACCCTCGCCCCAAGGATTGGCGCCGGCGACCCGCTTCTTCTGGAACGCCTCGAAGACGCCGAACAGGAAGATGACGACGCCGACAGCCGAGATGTACGAGCCGTAGGACGACACCATATTCCAGCCGGCGAAGGCATCGGGATAGTCGATATAACGACGCGGCATACCGGAAAGCCCGAGGAAGTGCTGCGGGAAAAAGACCAGGTTGACGCCGACGAAAGTGACCCAGAAGTGAGTGTTCGCGATCACGGGCGAGTACATGTAGCCGGTCATTTTCGGGAACCAGTAGTACCAGCCGGCGAAGATCGCGAAGACCGCGCCCAGCGACAGCACGTAGTGGAAGTGCGCGACCACGAAATAGGTGTCGTGCAGCGGGCGGTCGAGGCCGGCATTGGCCAGCTGCACGCCGGTGACGCCGCCAACAGTGAACAGGAAGATGAAGCCGATCGCCCACAGCATTGGGGTCTTGAGCGAAATCGACCCGCCCCACATAGTGGCGATCCACGAGAAGATCTTCACACCCGTCGGCACCGCGATGACCATGGTGGCAAAGACGAAATAGCGCTGGGTGTCGAGCGACAGGCCCGTCGTGTACATGTGGTGGGCCCAGACGATGAAGCCCACCGCGCCGATGGCAACCATCGCATAGGCCATGCCGAGATAGCCAAACACCGGCTTCCTCGAAAAGGTCGAGATGATATGGCTGATGATACCGAAACCCGGCAGGATCAGAATGTAGACCTCCGGATGGCCGAAGAACCAGAACAGGTGCTGGAACAGGATCGGATCGCCGCCGCCGTCCGGGGCGAAGAAGGTGGTGCCGAAATTGCGGTCGGTCAACAGCATCGTGATGCCGCCGGCCAGCACCGGCAACGACAGCAGCAGCAGGAAGGCGGTAATCAGCACCGACCAGGCGAACAGCGGCATCTTGTGCATTGTCATGCCGGGCGCGCGCATGTTGAAGATGGTGGTGATGAAGTTGATGGCGCCAAGAATCGAGGAGGCGCCGGCGATGTGGATTGACAGGATCGCCAGATCCATGGCTGGTCCGGGCTGGCCGGATGTCGACAGCGGCGGATAAAGCGTCCAGCCGCCGCCGACGCCGTAAGCGCCGGGCGCACTCGGAACGAAGGCCGAGAAAATCAGCAGGATGAAAGCCGGCGGCAGCAGCCAGAACGAGACGTTGTTCATGCGCGGGAAGGCCATATCCGGCGCGCCGATCATGATCGGCACCATCCAGTTGGCAAAGCCGCCGATCAGCGCCGGCATCACCATGAAGAAGATCATGATCAGCGCATGCGCGGTGGTGAAAGCATTGTACATGCTCTTGCCCCCGTCGATGGCGGCGTCGCCGTTCATGCCGTAGACCATCTGCGCCAGGCCAGTGAAGATCTGGATGCCCGGCTCCTGCAATTCCATGCGCATGACGACCGACAAGGCGCCACCGATGCAGCCCGCCATGATCGCGAAGATCAGATAAAGCGTGCCAATGTCCTTGTGGTTGGTCGAATACACCCACCGGACCCAGCCATGATACGGCTTGTGGTCGTGGTCGTCGTGAGCTGCAGCGTGCGCCATGGTCGGCTCCGTTCCCTGAATCTTTTCTGGTCGCGGCATCAATTGCCGGCGGCCGCTACCTTGTTCGTGCCATCGACCTCGGCCATCAGCGCCTTGTTGGCGCCGGGAAGGTCGGTCTTGGCTGCCGCCAGCCAGGTCTTGTATTGTGCATCGGAGACGACGCGAATGGCGATCGGCATGAAGGCGTGGTCCTTGCCGCAGAGTTCCGAGCACTGGCCGTAATAGAGGCCTTCCTTGTCCGCCTTGAACCAGACCTCGTTGATGCGGCCCGGCACCGCATCGGTCTTGATGCCGAAGGACGGCATGGCAAAGGCGTGAATGACGTCGGTCGCCGTCACCAGCACCCGGGTCATGGTGCTGACCGGCACCACCATCTCATTGTCGACGGCGAGCAGGCGCGGATACGCGGCGCGATCTTCCTTGCCGGCAGCAGCCCTGTCGGCATCCTGAAGGATCGCGGAATTAAAGGAAAGCGTGTTGTCGACCTGGTATTCGTAGTCCCAGTTCCACTGATTGCCGGTCGCCTTGACGGTCAGCTTGGCTTCTTCCGGCGGCGTGTATTGCGCGGTCAGCAGCTGGAACGAGGGAATGGCGAGACAGAGCAGGATGACCACGGGACCGACAGTCCAGATGACCTCGATCAGCGTGTTGTGGCTGGTGCGCGACGGCGTCGGGTTGACGCTCGCCCGGAACCGCAAAATGCAATAGGCAATCAGGAAAAGCACCAAGGCGGTGATCACAATGATGAACGCGAACGAGTAGTTCCCGAACCACTCGATCTGCCTCATAATGTCGGTCGCCGGAGGCTGAAAACTGGTTTCCCAAGGTTGGGGCTGGGCTGCATGAGCGGATGCAGCGGCAAACAACGTGGCGGCGGCACTAGCTACGATTTTGGCGGTTGCCAGGAATTTTCTCATCGCCCTCGTCATCTCCCAGTTCCTCGCGATCGGACCGCAAGAATGTCGAACAATGCCGGGACGGGAATCCCGGACAATTCAAGGCTGGTTCAAACCATACTCTATTTGCCTCCGCAAGAAAGGAGCGCCGGAACCCGTGCGGCATTTTTGCGCGCAAGCGCGGCGCTGGCTTCGTGCGGTGACGGCTCGCCGCGAATCACCAGAGCGGCATCCGGGTAGAATGAGCTGCGCGGCGCGCGGAACCGTCGCAATTAGGGCGAAATTGGCACGGAAAAGCGCATTGTTGCCTGTGTCGGGGCGGATCGCCGGGGTCTCGTCCTTTACTTGGGTTTAGTGCGGCTTAAAGTGCCGTGATTCGCAATGGAGCCGTCATGAACCCTTGGCTTTCGAGAACCTTGGCGAAGGTCATCTTTGTTGCCGCCGCAATAGCCTTGTCCGGCGCCGGCCTGGCCAATGCCGCGCAGCCAAGCGGCACGGTGAAGTCAACGCATGGGGCGTGGTCGATCATCTGCGATACGCCCGCCGGTGCTACATCCGAACAATGCGTGATGATGCAGAACGTCGTCGCCGAGGACCGTCCGGAAATGGGTCTTTCCGTTGTCGTGCTGCGCACAGCCGACAACAAGGCCGAAATCCTGCGTGTGCTGGCGCCGCTCGGCGTGCTGTTGCCCAACGGCCTCGGCCTCAATGTCGACGGCAAGGATATCGGCCGCGCGTATTTCGTGCGCTGTTTCCAGGACGGCTGCTATGCCGAGGTCATCCTGGAAAAGCCGCTGCTCGACACGCTGAAGACCGGTACGTCCGCCACCTTCATCGTCTTCCAGACGCCGGAAGAGGGGATCGGCATTCCCGTCGACCTCAAGGGTTTCGCCGACGGCTTCGCCGCCCTGCCTTGAGACCGGGTCTTGTAGCACGATCCAGTGATGTTGACCGGCCGGGTCACGGCAAATCTCATTTCAGATTGTCTGTGCTGGCCTTCGCGCCTACATCGTGGGAAACAATCCTCCTGCGAATGGACCTGCCATGAACAGCCTGATCGGCCAATTTGACATTTCCGACGATCGCATCAAGCAAATCGTTGCCGAGACTATTAACGGCGCCGACGACGGCGAACTGTTTCTCGAATATAGCGAAAGCGAATCGCTGATGTTCGACAATGGCAAGCTGAAGACCGCGAATTTCAACACCGACCAGGGTTTCGGCCTGCGCGCCGTCGCCGGCGAAGCCAGCGGCTACGCCCATTCCAGCGATCTCTCCGAAGCCTCGCTGCTGCGCGCCGCCGATGCCGTTTCGACGGTGAAGAGCGGCTATTCCGGCACGCTTGCCGCAGCGCCTGCCCGCACCAACCGCCATCTCTACAGCGACGGAAACCCTATCCCCTCGCCTTCCTTCGAGGCCAAGGCCAAGCTGCTTCAGGAAATCGATGCATGGCTGCGGGCCGAGGATCCGCGCGTCAGGCAGGTGACGGCGTCGCTCGCCGCCTCCTGGCAGCATGTCGAGATCGTGCGCGCCGACGGCCAGATGGTGCGCGACATCCGTCCGCTGGTCAGGATCAACGTGTCGGTGGTGGTCGGCGACGGCGACCGCCAGGAGAGCGGCTCCTACGGCATGGGAGGCCGCAAGGATTTTGGTGAATTCCTGATCGAGGACAGCTGGCGGCACGCGGCCAAGGAGGCATTGCGGCAAGCGCTGGTCAATCTCGAAGCGGTTCCAGCACCTGCCGGCACTTTCGACATCGTGCTGTCGAGCGGCTGGCCGGGCGTCATGTTGCACGAGGCCGTCGGCCACGGGCTGGAAGGCGATTTCAACCGCAAGAAGACGTCGGCCTTCGCCGGCCTGCTTGGCCAGCAGGTGGCGGCGAAAGGCGTCACCGTCGTTGACGACGGCACCCTGCCCGAGCGGCGTGGTTCGCTTACCGTCGACGATGAGGGCACGCCATCGGCCCATAACGTGCTGATCGACGATGGCAAGCTGGTCGGCTACATGCAGGACCGCCAGAACGCCCGGCTGATGGGCATGAAAGCCACCGGCAACGGGCGACGCCAAGGTTACGCGCACGAGCCTATGCCGCGCATGACAAACACCTACATGACAGGAGGCGACATGGAGCCGGACGAGATCATCGCCTCAGTCAAGAACGGCATCTATGCCGTGTCGTTCGGTGGCGGCCAGGTCGACATCACTTCGGGCAAGTTCGTGTTCGGCTGCACCGAAGCCTACATGATCGAGAACGGCAAGGTGACGCAACCGATCAAGGGCGCCATGCTGATCGGCAACGGGCCGGATGCCATGCATCGGGTTTCGATGGTCGGCAACGATATGAAGCTCGACACCGGCATCGGCATGTGCGGCAAGGCCGGACAGGGCGTGCCGGTCGGCGTCGGCCAGCCGCATCTCAGGATGAACCAGATGACAGTCGGCGGCACCAGGGTTTGATGGAGTTGACGCCGAATTATCGCCGCTCCGGAACAACCAATCCCCGCCGCCCACTGCCTTGTCATCGCTTTAAGTAGGAGTAGCTTGCGCCTTGAATTTGCCGAGAGCTTCGACTATCTTACATTCGTCTTACACCTAAGGACGTGCCGAGATGGCTGCCGCAGAGAAGCTCGTAACTACGGTCTCGACCAAGGGACAGGTCATCCTGCCCAGCGCGATCCGGAAACGGAGGGAATGGCATGCCGGCACACGCCTTCTGGTCGAGGATACCCCGGAGGGCGTGCTACTGAAGCCTGCGCCAGTCTTCGCCGAGACGCGGCCAGAGGACGTGTTTGGATCGCTGCGCTATAGCGGCAGGCCGAAGACGTTGGAAGAAATGGACGCGGGCGTGCTCGCCGAAGCGCGGCGGCGCCATGCTCGCAATTGATACCAACCTGATCGTCCGCTACCTGACGGGCGATCACCCGTCGCAGTCTTCCCGCGCCCGGGCGCTGATCGATAGCCAGCCGGTCTTTGTCGCCGTCACGGTGATGCTGGAAGTCGAATGGGTGTTGCGCAGCGCCTACGGTTTTGCGCCGCTTGAAATCGCCCGTACGCTACGGGTGTTTAGCGGGCTTCCCACGGTAGAGGTGGAAGACGGGGCGGTCGTGTCGTCCGCGCTCGACCTCTCGGAACAGGGGTTGGATTTCGCTGACGCGCTGCATCTGGGCAAGTCCGCTCACTGCGCTGGCCTCGCGACTTTTGACCGCAAGTTCGTCAGGGCCGCGAAGGCGGCCGGATACGAACGCGTGCAAGAAGCATAGCAGCTCACAGCGGCCCAGCGCGGCACAAAAGCGCGCCACAGGGTCAGCCTGGTTTCAGGCATAGATGCCGGAGCGGACTGCCTCCAGATAGGCAAGCACCTTGTCCGTCTTGCCTTCGCGAACCAGATCGTAGGCGGTCTTTCCGGCCCAACCGGGGATCGGCTGATGCTTGAACCAGATCGCCGCACGATGTTCATCACCGGCCATCTCGCCGGCCATCGCCAGGATACGGACGATGGGACTCAATGCGGCGTCGACCTTGCGCGCACCGGACTTGGCGGCAAGCGTGTTGCGCGCGAGACCGGTCAGCCCCGCCAGTTCTGTCATATTAACCCCTAGCAGTTCAGCGACCCGCCTTGGCGAGAGAAACGGCGCCCGCTCCTCGCCGAAGCGCCATGCCGAAATTTCGAAGGCTGCGGTGCTCATGGCAATTCCCTAGCACAGTCTGAACGACGTGCGTTCAAAATGTGCTTTTTTGGTGCGCGTTTCAGGCCCTGGCTGCTAGCGCCTTCGTCTCGGCTTCTCCAACAGCGCCACGACCTCGACATGCGGCGACCACAGGAACTGGTCGATCGGCGTCACGCTCTTCAGGGCGTAGCCGCCGTCCATGAGGATGCGTAGGTCCCGCGCGAGCGTTACCGGATTGCAAGACACCGCGGCGACGAGCGGCACGTCGGAGCGCGCGATCTGCTTCGACTGGTCCTCGGCGCCGGCGCGAGGCGGGTCGAAGACAACGCCGTCAAAGGCATTCAACTCCTTGAATGTCAGCGGCCTCCGGAACAGGTCGCGACGTTCGCCGGTCACCCGCTTCAGGCCGCTGGCGAAACGGAATGCCCGGTCGAGCGCCGCGAGTGCTGCCGCATCGCCTTCCACCGCATGAACCTCCGATCTTGCGGCTAGGCGCAGCGCGAAGCTGCCGCAGCCGGCGAAGAGATCGGCGACCTTTTTGGCGCGCGCGAAATGCTGGACGACAATGTTGGCCATCGCCTGTTCGGCAGCCTCGGTCGCCTGCAGGAAAGCGCCCGGAGGCACTGCGACGGCGACGCCACCAAACAGGACGACCGGTTTGTTTGGTTCGATAATGACCTCGCCGTCGACCGACAGCCTGGCTAGCCGCTCGGCGATGACGAAGTTGGAAGCGACGCGGCGCTGGTTCTCGCCGAGCTTGCCGGAATCGTGAACCGCGACATCGAGGCCGGAACCGGTCACCGTCACCGCCATGTGGAACGATTTGGTCGTGGTGCAGATCAGTCCGGCAAGCATCCTCAAACGGTCGAGCGCAGCGACGATCTGCGGCAGCGAGATCGGGCATTCCTCGATCGAGATGATCTCGGATGACAGCGCGCGAACAAAGCCGAACTGCATTCCCGCCTCGCTCCGCCGGGCGGTGAAGACGACGCGGCGGCGCGTGTGCGGCGCGCACGGCACCAGCGCCCCGACATCGCAAGCGATGCCCTTGCTCTTCAGCGCATGCACGACCTTTTCGCGCTTCCACCGGTGATAGGCTTCAGTCTCGAGATGCTGGACGGCGCAGCCGCCGCACGCGCCGAAATGCCGGCACGGCGGATCGACCCGCAACGGCGAAGCCTCAAGGACCGACATCAAGGTGGCGCGATCTTTCTCCCGCGCGGCGGTGACGACCTCTCCCGGCAGCGCGAACGGAATGAAAACCTCTCCGGTTTCCGTCTCGGCGATGCCATCGCCCTGCGACCCCAACCTTGCGATCGTGAAACGAGTGCTCATCGCTTCTGGGTCTCGACGTCCTTGATGCCGCCGAGCAGGAACTCGCGGTTGCCGTCGCCGCCCTCTATCGGTGACAGATGAAGCCCCAGCGAGCGCCAGCCGGGAATGGCATCGAGCCAGTCCTGCATCAGGCCGGCAATGCGCGCCGCATCATAGGGGTCCTTAAGCAGGCCGCCCTTGCCGATCGCCTCACGGCCGGCCTCGAATTGCGGCTTGACCAGAAACACAGCTTTTGCGCCATTCCTGGCCAAGGCAAGCGCCGGCGGCAGCGCCAGTTTCAGCGATATGAAGCTGACATCCGAGACGATGAAATCCGGCACACGGCCGCCGAGATCGGCGGCCGACAGTTCGCGCGCATTCAGGCCTTCAATTACCGTCACGCGCGGATCGCCGGCAATGTCGGAGTGCATCTGGCCGTGCCCGACATCGATCGCCGTGACATGCGCCGCGCCGCGTTCGAGCAGCACCTGCGTAAAGCCGCCGGTCGAGGCGCCGACATCGAGCGCTTCGTTGCCGGTGGGGTCGAGGGCGAAATGGTCGAGACCAGCCTTCAGCTTCAGTGCGGCGCGCGACACGTAACCTTGCGCCGGATCGTCAACGACAATGTTGCACTCAGGCAGAACGGCCTGGCCCGGCTTGAGGGCGACGATGCCATCGACCGTCACGGTGCCGCGCTCGACCGCGTCGCGGGCACGCGAGCGGCTGGCAAACAGACCGCGCTGGACGAGCAATTCGTCGAGCCGCTGGCGTATGCTGGCTGGCGGAATGGAAGTCATCGGCCTTCATGGCGAAAGCCAACGATGATGGCAAGGTTATTGGCGATGAGAGAAGGCATAGTTGGAAAATCGAGTGAACTCATCAGCCGCTGCGCTGTTTGTCGAACCTCGCACGAGACCCGACGCAATGCTAAGAAAGAGATGCCGTTTAGCCGTCGAAACGTGGAGGAGGTACATGCTGACGGGAACCTGCCACTGCGGCGCAGCCCACTGGACCCTGGAGGGCGATCCCGGTTCGATCACTGCCTGCAATTGCACACTTTGCCGTCGCTACGGCACACTCTGGGCTTACGACTATGTCGACGAACGCATCCGCCTTGCGGGGCCCGTAAGCGCCTATCGGCGCGTCGGAAAGGCTCATCCTTCGCTTGAGATTCTCTTCTGCCCAACCTGCGCTTGCGTCCTGGCCTGGCGCGGTTTGCATCCCGATGCGGCTGGGCGCTACCGCATCGCCGTCAATGTGAGGCTTGCGCCGCCCGAGGCCGTCGCCGATCTCCCGATCGACCATTTCGATGGTCTCGATACATTCGAGGATTTGCCGAGAGATGGTCGCTGTGTGCGGGATATGTGGTTCTAGTTTCTAGAGTCTCTTCGGGATCATGCTTTAGAATATGGTCCGCGAAACCCGCCGTTCGACGGCCGGCGTCAGATCGTCGCTGCTGTCGCCGGACACCTGCGGGCGCGGCCGGTCAACGGAAATTGACGCCTTCGGCGAGGTATCTGGCATGACGACAAATTGCGGCGCCTGCTTGTAGGAAAAGCCGCCACGGATCTCGCCGATCTTGCCGGCGACGATGCCCATCACCGCCTCTTCGAGTTTGCGGTCGTAGCGCGTTTCGGCCCCGGCCGACACGGCGAAGATGGCCGCAAGCGCGATGCCGCCCAAAAGCGATCTCATTGGTCTGCTTTCCCCTGCCTGGTTGCCTTCTAGCAGGGCGGCGTTGAAAAACGGCCAAAGGACACGGTAAGCAAATCGCCAAACGGCAGCGTAAACAGCATGTTACGACTGTTCGCCGGCAATTTGATTCAAGCAGTTGAGAATTTGATTCAGACTGGCATCTTGCAGCCAAGTTGAATCGCGTCGGCGTCGCGGGAATGCGTCTAAAAGCTAGGCGCGCTGGGCCTGCGCGGTATGCCCCAGCGCCACGAACACGGTGCGCACGATGCCGGCGCTGTCCAGCCCGGCATCGGCATACATCTTTTCCGGCTTGGCATGGTCGACAAATGTATCGGGCAGCACCAGCGGGCGCACCTTCAGGCCGCTCTCCAGCAGCCCTTCATGGGCCAGGAACTGCAGCACATGGCTGGCGAAGCCGCCGACCGCGCCCTCTTCCACCGTCACCAATATCTCGTGCGAACGGGCCAGCCGCCGGATCAGGTCCTCGTCGAGCGGCTTGGCAAAACGGGCATCGGCGACCGTGGTCGAAAGCCCGGCCGCGCCAAGCTCCTCGGCCGCGGCCAGGCAATCCTGCAGCCTGGTGCCGAAGGAAAGCAGCGCAACCTTGGTGCCTTCCCTGACGATCCGGCCCTTGCCGATCTCCAATACCGAGCCGCGTTGCGGCATCTCGACACCAACGCCGTTACCGCGCGGGTAGCGGAAGGCGATCGGGCCGTCATCGTAGCTTGCAGCGGTGCGTACCATGTGGCGCAGCTCGGCCTCATCGGCCGCGGCCATGACGACGAAACCGGGCAGCGTCGCCAGGAAGGTCGTGTCGAAGGCGCCGCAATGGGTGGCACCATCGGCGCCGACGAAGCCGGCGCGATCGATCGGAAAGCGCACCGGCAATTTCTGGATCGCCACGTCGTGGACGACCTGATCGTAGGCGCGCTGCAGGAAGGTCGAGTAGATCGCCGCGAAAGGCTTGAAGCCTTCCGTGGCAAGGCCGGCGGCGAAGGTCACCGCATGTTGCTCGGCGATGCCGACATCGAAGGTCCTCGCCGGAAACGCTTCGCCGAACAGATCAAGCCCGGTGCCGTTCGGCATGGCGGCGGTGATGGCGACGATGCGGTCGTCCTCTCGGGCCTCCTGGATCAGGCTTTCGGCAAACACCTTGGTGTAGCTCGGCGCATTGGCGGGCGCCTTGGCCTGGGCGCCAGTGATGACGTCGAATTTGTTGACGCCATGATATTTGTCGGCCGCCGCCTCGGCCGGGGCGTAGCCCTTGCCCTTCTGGGTCACGACATGGATCAGCACCGGGCCGTCGGCATTGTCGCGGACGTTCTTCAGCACCGGGATCAGGTGCTCGAGGTTGTGACCGTCGATCGGGCCGATGTGGTAGAACCCCATTTCCTCGAACAACGTGCCGCCGGTGACGTAACCGCGCGCATGCTCGACCGCTCGCTTGATGGCGCGATCGGCGCGCTCGCCGAGATACGACGTCAGCTTCTTGCCGAAATCGCGCAAGCCCAGATAGGTCTTGCCCGACGCCAGACGGGCCAGATAGGCGCTCATTGCGCCGGTCGGCGGAGCGATCGACATATCGTTGTCGTTCAAGATGACGATCAGCCGGGCATCGAGTGCGCCGGCATTGTTCATCGCCTCATAGGCCATGCCGGCCGACATGGCGCCGTCGCCGATGACGGCAATGACATTGTTGCGGCCATCGGACAGATCGCGCGCCATCGCCATGCCGAGGCCGGCTGAAATCGAGGTTGAGGAGTGGGCTGCGCCGAACGGATCGTATTCGCTCTCGACGCGACGCGTGAAGCCGGACAGGCCGCCCTCCTGCCGCAGCGTGCGGATGCGGTCGCGGCGGCCGGTCAGGATCTTGTGCGGATAAGCCTGGTGGCCGACGTCCCAGATCAGCCGGTCGTCCGGCGTGTTGAAGACGTAGTGCAGCGCGACGGTCAGTTCGACGACGCCAAGGCCGGCGCCGAGGTGGCCGCCGGTGTGGGAAACGACGTCGATCAGTTCGGCGCGAAGCTCTGACGCCAGCTGCGGCAGGTCGCCTTCGGCAAGCGTGCGCAAATCGGCTGGGACGCGGACCTTGTCGAGAAGCGGCGTATCGGGCTTTGCGTTCACTGTTTGCGAGCCTGGTCAGATTTTCTGTTCATCGTGAAATATGCCGCTGGCCGGCGAATGTAAATGTGGCGGTAACGCGCATCAGCTTTCGGGCAGCGGGATGAACTCTTGCTCGTCTCCAGGAACGATATCGAAGCGGCCTGTCTTCCATTCTTCTTTCGCCTGCTCGATGCGTTCCTTTGAGGACGATACGAAATTCCACCAGATATAGCGTTTCGAACCGAGCGAGGCGCCGCCAAACAGCATGAAATGGGCGCCGCGTTCCGATGAGACAACGATTTCGTCGCCGGGCCGGAAGACCAGCAGCCGCTCGGCCGGGAAGCGGTCACCGGATATCGAAACCTCGCCTTCCAGCGTATAGATGGCGCGCTCCTCGGCATCGGCCGGGATTTTCACGCTGGCACCCGGCGCCAGCCTGAGATCGGCATAAAGCGTGTCCGAAGCGGTGGCGACCGGGGAGCGCAGTCCGGAAAACGCACCGATGATCACACGGCCGCTAACGCCCTCCGCATCGATTTCGGGCAGGCGCAGGGCCGCGGTGTTCTCGAAGACCGGCGCGACTTCTTCCTTGCCGTCCGGCAGCGCCAGCCATGTCTGCAGGCCGGAAACCGACATCGGCGCGCCGCGCAGTTCTTCCGGCGTGCGCTCCGAATGGACGATGCCACGGCCGGCGGTCATCAAATTCACGTCGCCGGGCTGGATTACCATCTCGGTGCCGAGCGAATCGCGATGCCTGATCTTGCCGTCGAACAGGTAAGTCACCGTAGACAGGCCGATATGTGGGTGCGGACGCACGTCGAGCGCCTGGCCCGCTCGCAGAACGGCTGGACCCATGCGGTCGAAGAAGATGAAGGGTCCGACCAGCCGGCGCCTGGCCGTCGGCAAGGCGCGGCGAACCTGAAATCCGCCAATATCCTTGGCGTTCGGAATGACCATCAGCTCGATCTGATCGCTGGCGAAGGCATCGCCCATCTGCGGATCGTTTCCGGGAAAGAAGCTCACGCGGTCCCCTCAGGCGAAGCGAAGTGCAGATTTGGCCTTCGCCTTGGCCGCCACCTCTTCGCGATTGCGCGGATGCTGCGTCGTCTCGAGGCTGTCGAGCAATTCGCGCGCCGAGGCGGCAATGGCCTCGACGGCATGGTCGAACGCATGCTGGTTCTGTTTCGACGGTCGCGTCGTTCCGCTCAGCTTGCGGACAAACTGAAGCGCGGCATCGCGGACCTCGTCATTGGTTGCCGGCGGATCGAAATTGAACAGGGTTTTGATGTTTCTGCACATCGTTCGCAATCTCCTCTCGTCCTGGAGCCGTTTCAAACGGGATGAGTTTTATCCTCAATCGTGATGATGTCCAAAGCCGGTAAGCAAAATTGTCGTTCGAGGCCGCGCCTCAATCCGCGTCCAACGGCTCTGTCCCCACCGGCTTGCCGTCACGCGACAGCCTGATTTTCTCGACCTTGTCCTCGGCCGCCTTCAGCAGCCGGTCGCAATGCGCCTTCAGCGCCTCGCCGCGCTCGTAGATGCGGATCGACTGGTCGAGCGGAACGTCGCCGCGCTCCAGATCGTCGACGATCCTCTCCAGCGCCTCGAGCGCCTGCTCGAAGCTCATCGCCTTGACATCCTCGTTGGTCTCACCAGCCATCGTCTATCCCTTCATCAGCCGCCCGACATGGGCGGCGACTGAAAATGCCAATCCCTGCAGATCGTAGCCGCCCTCGAGCACGCTGACGAGCCGGTTGCGGCTATGGCGCCCGGCTCGTTCGAGCAACTGGCCGGTCGCCCAGTCGAAATCATCCTCGGTCAGGTTGATCTCGGCCAGCGGATCGCGGTGGTGGGCATCGAAACCGGCGGAGATGATGATGAGGTCGGGCGCAAAATTGTCGAGCGCCGGCAGGATGCGTGACAGAAAGGCGTCGCGGAAACTATCGCTGCCGCTCTGCGGCGCCAGCGGCGCGTTGACGATGTTGCCGGCGCCGGTTTCGCTCACGGCCCCGGTTCCCGGGTAAAGCGGCATCTGGTGTGTCGAGCAATAGAGCACCGATGGATCGTCCCAGAAAATGTCCTGCGTGCCGTTGCCGTGATGCACATCCCAGTCGACGACGGCGACGCGGTCGGCGCCATGGTTCTTCTGCGCGTAGCGTGCCGCGATCGCGGCGGTGTTGAACAGGCAAAAACCCATGGAGGTGGTCTTTTCGGCATGATGGCCGGGCGGCCGTGCGGCGACGAAGACGTTTTCGGCACGGTCGGTGAAGACGTCGTCGACCGCGGCGTTGGCTGCGCCGATCGCGGTCACGGCCGCCTGCCAGCTCTTTGGGCTGGCGGTGGTATCGGCGTCGATACGGGCGATGCCGGTGTCCGGTATCGCTGCGCGGACACGTTCGACGAATTCGGGCGGATGCGCGTAGAGGATGGTTGCCTCGTCGCCTTCGGGCGCCTGGACGCGATCGAGCGCCGCGAACGCCTCGTCGTCAAGCACACGCTCTATGGCGCGCAAACGGTCCGGCCGCTCCGGATGACCGGGCGGTGTTATGTGCTCGAGGAAAATCGGGTGGGTGTAAAGTCTCGTGACCATGCCCCGATATAGGCGCGCCTCGCCGCTTTGGCCATGTTTTCGCGCGCTGGTGAGGCGATGTTCAACAGGGTTTAGGCAACCGGCGTCGGCTGAGCCCACCGCGAGCCGCCTGGGATCGGCGAAAAGAATGACCTCAGGCCGGTGATCGGTCAATCTGGGGCTGCTTTGCTGACGATCGATCAGGCTTAGGCAGCTTGCCGGTGCGATTGAGCAGCCCTTCCAGAAGAACCTTGAACGCCTTCACTGCCTTCTTCGACGTCGCTTCGGGATCGTTCGAATTTGCGATCCACTGCGCCCCATGCAACGAGGCGCCGCTGACCAGCCTTGCCGCGGCTTCGGGATCGACGGCGAGAATTGTCCCTTCGTCGCTCAGTTTTTGCAGGCTCTCTGTCATCGAGCGGATGCATGTGCTCTGGCTTGGCCATTGCGATGGATCGCCGAGCACCGCCGGTCCGTCACGAAGCACGATACGCTGGATCTCCGGTTCCAGCGCCATCTCGATATAGGCGGTGCATTCGTCGACAAAGCCCTGCCAGAGATTGTCCGGCTTGGCCGAAACGACCTTCAGCCGGGCTGCCATTTCGGCGTCGATCTCGGCGATAACCGCCTGGAGTAGGCCCTTCTTGTCGCCGAAGTGATGATAGAGCGCACCGCGCGTCAGCCCGGCCGATGCCGTGAAATCGTCCATCGAGGCTTCGGCATAGCCGAGCGTGCCGAAGGCCTGGCGCGCCGCGGCTATCAGTTTGGCGCGGGTTTCGGCAATCATCTCCTTGCGTGGTCTGTGCATGCCCCGGCCCTATTAACATACGTCTCGTATGCCAATTGACATACGCCGCGTATGATCTATTTAAACTCATACGCCACGTATGTAATCGCCGAACCGGCCGTTGTCGAGGAGCCAGACCATGCAAAATCCCTATTCCCAGATCTTTCGCGCGCCCGGCGCCAAGGGCTTTGCCGCCGCCGGCTTCGCTGCCCGGCTGCCGATGGCCATGGCTCCGATCGGGATCGTCGCGATGCTGTCGCAGACCGATGGCGAATACTGGCTGGCCGGCGCCGTCTCAGCGACATATGCGCTGGCCAACGCTTTCGTCGCCCCGCAGGTATCACGGCTGGTGGACCGCCTCGGCCAGACGCGGATTGTGGTGCCGACCACTGTGATTTCCACGCTCGCTTTCGCGATCCTGATTGCGGCGGCCAATCAGCATTGGCCGATATGGACGCTATTCGTCTCGGCGCTGCTCGCCGCCGTCATGCCCAGCATCCCGGCAATGGTGCGCGCACGCTGGACCGAGATTTTTCGCAACCGCCCCGAGCTGAACACGGCGTTCGCCTTCGAGTCGGCGGCGGACGAACTGGTGTACATAGCCGGCGCATCGCTGTCGGTAGGGCTGAGCGTCGCGCTTTTCCCGGAAGCGGGAGTGCTCGCGAGCACATTGTTCCTCGCCTTCGGTTCGACGGCCTTCATCCTGCAGCGCTCGACCGAACCGCGAGCCCGACCGGTGGAACATGATTCAGGCGGCTCGGCAATCCGCCTGCGGCCGGTCCAGATCATCACCTTGGCCCTGATCTTCATCGGCGCGACCTTCGCCACCACGGAGGTGAGCACAGTGGCGATCACCAAGGAGCTTGGCCAGCCAGGGGCCGCCAGCTTCGTCATCGGCGTCTACGCGCTCGGATCGTTCGTCGTCGGCATCATCATCGGCGCCCTGAACCTGAAACTGCCGCTGCAAATTCAGCTTGCCATCGCAATCGCCATCATTGCGCTTACCACGCTGCCGCTGCTCGTCGCCGACACAGTACCGCTGCTGGCACTGGCCGTCTTCGTCAGCGGCGTGGCGATTTCGCCGACCTTCATCACGGCATTTGGCCTGATCGAACGGCGCGTGCCCGAGGCGGTGCTGACCGAAGGCGTGACCTGGGTGATGACCGGCATCGGCATCGGCATGGCGCTCGGCTCCTTCGCCGCCGGCTGGGTGGTGGACGCTTTCGGCGCGCAGAACGGGTTCTGGGTATCGGTGGCATCGGGCACAATCGCGCTGGTCATCGTGCTCGCCGGCCAGCGCAGCCTTGCCGCGCCGAACTGCGAGATGGCTGCATGCGACGCAGCGGCGGTCGCTGCGGAATAGTTTCCGGTGCGTCCGGCCCCCCGGCGGGGCCGGACGCATACCAGCATCGTGAGAATGGCCTAAAGAATCTCGGTCTTGGCGATGTGGATGCCAAAACCTTCGAGGCCGACATAATGGCGCTCGCGCGAGGCGATCAGTTTGATCGAGGAAATGCCGAGATCCTTGAGGATTTGCGCGCCGAGGCCGATCTCGCGCCATTCGTTTTCGCGGCGGCGAGCCTCTTCGTGATCCTCGCGGTCGCCGGCAGCCGGGCGCTTGCGCTCCTGATGGGCGACGCCGACCGAGCCTTCGCGCAGATAGACGATGACGCCGCGCTGGCGCTCGCCCATCGCCTTCATGATGGCGTCCAGCCTGTGGCTGGTGCCGAAGACGTCGCTGACCACGTCCTCGGAATGAAGGCGCACCGGCACCTCGACGCCGTCGCGGATATCGCCGAAGACGACCGCCACGTGATGCATGGAGTCCCAGGGCAGCGTGTAGGTGAAGACCTGTGCCTTGCCGCCGGGTGTCTCGATGTCCGAACAGGCGACGCGCTCGACCAGCGATTCCTTGCGTTGCCGGTAGGCGATTAGGTCGGCAACCGAAATCTGCTTCAACCCGTGCTTTTCCGCGAAGGCCTGCACCTGCGGGCCACGCATGACAGTGCCGTCATCATTGACCAGCTCGGAAATGACGCCGACCGGCGGCAGGCCGGCGAGCTTGCAGAGGTCGACAGCGGCTTCGGTATGGCCCGAACGCATCAGCACGCCGCCTTCGCGCGCGATCAGCGGAAAGATGTGGCCGGGGCGCACGAAATCGGACGCGCCGACATTGCCATTGGCGAGATTGCGCACCGTCAGCGTGCGGTCGTCCGCCGAAATGCCGGTCGTGGTGCCGTGCTTGAAGTCGACGCTGACGGTAAAGGCAGTGGTGTGGGCGGAATCATTGTCAGCCACCATCGGCGACAGGTTGAGCCGCTTGGCTTCCTCGCGCGGCATCGGCGTGCAGACGATGCCCGACGTGTTGCGGACGATGAACGCCATCTTTTCCGGCGTGCAATGGACGGCGGCGACGATCAGGTCACCCTCGTTCTCGCGGCCGTCATCGTCCATGACGACGACGATCTCGCCGCGCTCGAAGGCGCGCAGGGCTTCGACGATTTTCTTCTGGTCGTAAGGCATAAGTGCTCGCTTCGCTCGCAGGGAATAGGGGAGTAGGGCAGTACGGGAGTAGGGGAAAGGAAAAAATGCTGTTGTGGGAGTTGCGTAACCTACTCCCCTACTCCCCTACTCCCCTCCCGTTTGTCCCCGATGACGCAGATAATGATCGGCAATGGCGCAGGCAACCATCGCCTCGCCGATCGGCACGGCGCGGATGCCGACGCATGGATCGTGGCGGCCTTTGGTCATGATCTCGACGTCGTTGCCGTCCTTGTCGATCGACTTTCGCGGCGCCAGGATCGACGAGGTCGGCTTGACGGCGAAACGCGCGACGATCGCCTGGCCGGTCGAGATGCCGCCGAGGATGCCGCCGGCATTGTTGGACAGGAAGACCGGCTTGCCGTCATTGCCCATGCGCATCTCATCGGCATTCTCCTCGCCGGTGATGCGGGCGGCCTCGAAACCGTTGCCGATCTCGACGCCCTTGACGGCGTTGATCGACATCAGGCCGGCGGCGATGTCCTGGTCGAGCTTGGCATAGATCGGCGCGCCAAGCCCCGCCGGCACGCCGTCGGCGACGATCTCGATGACCGCACCGACCGAGGAGCCCGCCTTGCGAATGCCGTCCAGATATTTGGTGAAAACGGCGACGGACGCCGGATCGGGCGTGAAGAACGGGTTTTCAGCGTCGCCGACGAAATTCCAGTTCCAATTGGCGCGATCGATCGATTTATCGCCCATCGACACCAGCGCGCCGCGCACCACCATGCCGGGCACGACCTTGCGGGCAAGCGCTCCGGCCGCCACCCGCGCCGCCGTCTCACGCGCCGAGGAGCGGCCGCCGCCGCGGTAATCGCGCAGGCCGTATTTGACCTCGTAAGTGTAGTCGGCATGGCCCGGCCGGAACTGGCGGGCGATGTCGCCATAGTCCTTGGAGCGCTGGTCGACGTTCTCGATCAGCATCGACACCGGCGTGCCGGTGGTGATCATCGTCTCGCCGTCCTCATCGAGGATGAAGCCGGACAGGACCTTGACCTCGTCAGGTTCGCGACGCTGCGTCACAAAACGTGACTGGCCGGGGCGGCGCTTGTCGAGTTCGGCCTGGATCTCGTCGCGAGTGAAGCGGATGCCTGGCGGACAGCCGTCGACGACGCAGCCCAGCGCCGGCCCATGGCTTTCGCCCCAGGTGGTGACGCGGAAAAGATGGCCGAACGTGTTGTGCGACATGGAACCAGCCCTGCCGGCGTCGGAGCCGGCTCAGCGCATGACTCCGAAAATCGGAGCGATTTTCGGAAAGGATCATGCACAAAATCAAAAGTGCTACAGCGTCCTTTGCGCGTCCAGGAGGACGCGCGGCGCTGTCGCCTGCCTTCTATTGGCGTTTTCCACAGTGGTCAAACTGTGATCCCGCGGATTTAGTTTTGACACATTCGATTGGTTTCTGCTCAGTTCCGTTCCGTTGGACCGAGCCGCTGTACCGGCAATGATTAAAGAGGACGATGATGCGTATCCTGATTGGCGCTGTTGCCGCCACGCTGTTGATTTCCACCGCCGCCTTCGCCGGCCAGACCGAAGGCCTGATCAAGAAGGTCGATAAGGATGCGCTGACGCTGACGCTGGACGACGGCAAGTCCTACAAGCTGAACGCCGAAACCGACCTCGATGCGCTGAAGCCAGGCATGGACATCGTCCTCGCCTACGACGTGACGAATGGCGAGAACGTCGTCACCGACATGGAACTGCCGGACACCGGATCGACGGAATAGGCGCGTCGATATTCAGCTGAGGCCGGCCCGACCTGATCTCAACATACGCTACGTCATCGGTCTCAAAGCCACTCCAGGCGCCGGCCGTCCAGCCTGAGCACGCGGTCCTGCGGCACTTCCATGCTGACCGCATCTTGTTCGGACATCCCCAGCACCAAGCGGAACATTACGCGCATGACGCCACCATGGGTCACGCAGACCGTCTGGCGATCGAGCGCGTCGAACCACGGCTTCACCCGTTCGAGCAGCATCTGATAGCTTTCGGCGCCCTCGCCGGGCGGCTGGAAGTTCCATTTATCTAGGCGTCGGTGCCTGGTCGAACCGGGATCGTTCGCCTCGAGTTCGGCAAAGGTGAAACCCTGCCAGTCGCCAAAGCTCAATTCTACGAGTAGCGGCTCGGTACGATAGGCGTGCGGATCGAGCTTCATCGCCGCGCGCAGGCGCTCCATCGTCTCGCGCGTGCGCCGCATCGGGCTGGCGACAAATTCGAAATCTTCGGGCTTGTCGATGAGTTCGGCCAGCCTGCGCCCGTTGCGGCTAGCCTGCTCGCGGCCAAGCTCGTTGAGGTCGGTATCGGCCTGCCCCTGCAGCCGGGCCTCGGCGTTCCACGCCGTCTGGCCGTGGCGCACGATATAGACGAGCGGGTACATCAGGTCTTCCGGAAGAGGTCAGGCGGTGGCGTCAGTCCTTGACCGTCGAAATATCCGGCGCGTCGACCGCCTTCATGCCGACGACATGATAGCCGGAATCGACATGATGGATCTCGCCGGTGACGCCGCGCGAAAGGTCGGACAGGAAATAGACGCCGGAATCGCCGACCTCCTCCTGCGTGACCGTCTGCTTCAACGGCGAATTGTATTCGTTCCACTTCAGGATATAGCGGAAATCGCCGATGCCGGATGCGGCAAGCGTCTTGATCGGGCCGGCGGAGATCGCGTTGACACGGATCTTCTTGGCGCCGAGATCGACGGCCAGATAGCGCACGCTGGCTTCGAGTGCCGCCTTGGCAACACCCATGACGTTGTAGTGCGGCATCACCTTTTCCGCGCCGTAATAGGTCAGCGTCAGCAGCGACCCACCATCGGTCATCAGCGCCTCGGCACGTTTGGCGATGGTGGTGAAGGAATAGACCGAAATATCCATTGTACGCAGGAAATTGTCGCGCGTCGTCTCGACATAGCGGCCGGTCAGCTCGTCCTTGTCGGAAAAGGCGATGGCGTGGACGAGGAAATCGAGCTTGCCCCAATGGCTGGCGATATCGGCGAACACCGCATCGAGGCTGGCCGGGTCGGTCACATCGCAATGGCCGGCGACATGCGCGCCCAGTTCCGCGGCAAGCGGCTCGACGCGTTTCTTGAACGCCTCGCCCTGATAGGTCAGCGCGATCTCGGCGCCGTGGTCGACACAGGCCTTGGCGATGCCGTAAGCGATCGAGCGATTGTTGGCGATGCCAAGGATAAGGCCGCGCTTGCCGGCCATAAGGCCCCGTCCACCCGCCATGTCAGCGCTCTCCGCAAGGTTCTCTACTTTGTGGAGTGCCTATCGCACAGCCACAGTGCCCCTTCAAGCGTTCAAAGCGGACAGTTCGGGGGACAAAGCGGTTGCTCAACAGCGCCGCGCGTCCTTTGGGCGCGCAAAGGACGCTGTAGCGCCTTGACCTTGCGGTCGTGGGCCAGTGGAAAAATCCGACACTGGTGTCGGTGTGGCACGGCGGAAGATGACCCTTTGGCGGAAGTTTCGTTGGCCAGCGGCCGAAGTCACGCTCATGACCCCGAGCCGACTTCCATACTTTGGGCCGTTGGCGACCGCTTTGCGCCTCATCTCGGCCATTCAAGTTAGCTCGGCCATTGCCTTAAACCGGACATTATAGGCGACCGCGCTGGGAGGCCGGCATTCGAAACCCTTCACAATAGCCGTGATTCCGGAAGCTTCTTAGAAGCGGCCACTTAAGATTAGGCGTCCGCCTATTGCAGTCCGATGCGTCCCGTAGCCGACGCGGATAAGAAGCTAAACCGCGCTGGAGATCACATCGAAGCCAGTCGACCTCCGCCTGGACAACGGCTCCCGATAAACAGTCCACGCACCGCCGGTATCCCGGCAGCGCCTGGGAAAATTTCAGCCATTGCTCGGTCAGGAAGACGCAGGTGTTCCGTCAGCACGCCCTTTATGATCGATCGTACGTCCGTCGTAGCAGCCAAGTCTGTTCCGCCATGAAGCAGGTCTCGAGCAAGACCGGGCCAGCGATTGCCTACTCGCCCGCCGGCAACGGCGCCACCCATTAACAAGGTGACACTCGCGACGCCGTGATCAGTGCCGCCGTCGGTGTTGGGCACCACGGAACGGCCGAACTCCGTGACCACCAGCACCGCCGTCCTGTTCCAGGCAGGCCCGGACGCTTGGGCAAATGCAATGAGGCCCCGCGCCAGCCCATTCAAACTCCGCGCCAGCCTTCCGAAGTCCGCTCCCTGCGCCACATGCGTGTCGAAGCCGGCCACCTCGAGCATCGCGATCCGCGGTCCGCCCGTAGCTGACAGGGCAAGCGCCGCGCTCCTGGCCGCGTCGCCGAAGCGAGCCGCGTCGCATGCGGCATGTTGTTCCAGCAGGCTTTCGCTGCCTTTTGCGCCGGACGGCCAAGTGCCCTCGGCGTAGAGGCGGACGAGTTCGAGCCGAGGATTGGCCAGCGCAAGATGGGCCAGCATGTCCATCGATCGATCGGCCGGTCTGCCCCGCCACACCGCCTTCTGCCGGCCCGACAGTACAGAAGAAGCCCGGTCGAGCCATCCGGCGCTGCCGCCGTCGATATCGCCGTCGAACAGCGCCGCCTGGGCGGCCGCGTGGGACCGGCCCACATCCGGAATGGCGGTCGCGGGCACGATGAGCAACTCGCCGCACGAGTAGTGGGGCAGGAGAGACCCGAGCGCCGGATGAAGCGCGAAGAGCCCGTCGAGCTTGAGCATCTCGGCGACGCCAGAGTTCGGGAAAGGCACGAGGGGCCCGCGCGCCGAGGCAAAATGCGGATCGCCGTAGGGCGGCACGGCAGCTAGTGCATCGAGTCCGCCACGCACGTGGACGAGCAGAAGGCGAGGATCTTCGTCCACAAGCGAGGCACCGGCCAGACGCACGCTACCGAACGCGGACGCCAAGGCCAAACCTTGCAGCGCTGCCCTTCGGGTCAGTTGCATTTAGGCTCGTCCGAACTTGGGTTCACCGGCGTACCCGCGGTCATATACCCTAGCAGATCCGTATTCGGGCTAAGACTTCCCGTTGTCAGAGCCTTGTTAGTCGGCTGCGCGTTGCGAACCAAAAGGCCGGCAAGTGCCGGGGCTGCGAAAGATGTGCCCGAACAGATGTTCCTCCGGAGCTTGCCGTTCTTTCGGCTCTTCCACAGTGACAGGACATTGACGCCCGGTTCGGCATAGGACGCGCCGAACGCCCCCCCGCGCCATAGCGTGTCGCACCAGGCGTTGCTGATGCCTTGGCATTTCCCAGGAGTTGCCACCTGAATATATTCGCTGTTGGAAGCCGAAGCGCTGTATATCGCTCCCACCTTGTTTCCTGTCGTCACAGGCGAAAAATAAGTCGCCGCATTGGCCGGGAAATAAGACTGTACCCAAGGGCCCTCTTCGTCTTCCCGGGGGTTGCCCGCAGCTACCACAACGCGCACCTGACGGTCGGCGATCTGATAAAGAAGGGCGTCGAGAAATTTAAGATCTTGCAACGTGCTTCCGCGTCTGGTGCTCTCCAGATATAATGCACCCCAACTCAAGTTCAGAATATCCCCAGCGACCGCGTTGTCCCGAACATGGCGAAGCGCGAGAAGAGGCGGGCCGAAAATTTCGGTCTTCAGCTTACTGAAGGCCTTTACGATCTTGAGCGGGGCGTCGGGGCTGACACCAACCAGACCTATATACTGGTCGCCCTGCTTGACACGCTTTCCGCCGATAACTGCTGCCACCATCGTCCCGTGCCCTACTGTGTCGTCGAGGCTCGACACGGTCTGGCATGGGCTGCTCGTGCAATCGATGGCTTCCTGAACCTTGAGGAGCCCGGCGGTGACAACGCTCCAATCCACTCCGCTGTCGATGATCCATACGGTGGGCGATCCTGAAGCCACCGGCTGTGGTGACCCGACGACCCTGCAGACGCTGGGAGGGACAACATCCGCAGTCGGCGAGATGCCCAGGAGTTCCGGCCCCTCGCAGGTGGCACCATCGAACAGGTTCACCACGAAAGGATCCGGCTCCTCATATCCCCTGGAGCGCAGCTCTTCGATCTCGCTCTCGGAAAAGGTCCCCGTCACGATGCTGATACCGATATCCGGCATGTCCACCGCTTCCAGCTTGCCCTTGCCTGCGATGAACTTGTTTAGCGCGCCGATATCCTTGCGTAACTCCGCCGCCCTGGCGATGTCGACGATGAAAGTCTTTTCGATGTCACCGCTGTCGGTGAAGCCCTCCTCGCCTGACGCTTCCGGTCTCGCTGTTCCGACAACGGCGAGGAGACAGCCGAGCAACAGCACACGAAGTTGAGCAAGTATCATTCGTACACCCTCCGGCTGTCGTTACTGATACCGCGAGGATCAGAATGCTCCCAATACGGCTTTCTGTCCATGAAAACATCGAGTCGATGCGAGCATGCCGCCTGCGCATTGCTTGCGACAGATGCAAAATGCGTTTAGGCTATTTGCATTGACCTCGGAGGGGAGCCTCGGCGATGCCCAGGGCAGAATTGAAGCCAGGTCGGCAAGTCCAAGAGATCGGCGCAGCGATCGTAGGGGCCTGGCTCAAGCTTTTGCCGGCCTCGTCACGTATCTTGTCCATGGATTCAACAGATCCCCTAACAATTACCATTGATCGGCAGATTTTCGCCGTCGGTGATACTATCAGACTTCGGCCGGAAGCAGGCCGTGCTATCGGCAACATCAGGGTCCGGACCGCCGCCGCCGGAACAGCGCCACATTCGCAGACACTAACGATAGAAGATCTGAATGGGCAGCCCATAAAATACGAGGATGACCCTCTCGACGGGGGCGACGCGATCCCGGATGCTGCCGCCTATGCGGACCTGAAGCGTGATCTCAAAATGGTGCTGGAAGACATCGTGGAAACGGGAGTGTCTGTCGAAGTTCACGTGGACGAACCGAACTTGATCAATGTGGTGGTGCCCCAGGTGCCGAGGGGGGTCCTGACCCGCAGCGATCTGATCGATTATCTCCACGACTACCACAAATACGCCCAGGGCAGGCACTACCATGACGAGCTCGCCACGGCCGTGCTCTTCGGCTGCAGATAGTCGCCAGTCCCTACTCGGGCAATCCCGCTTCCCGCATGCCGTTGAGCAGCGTGTTACGGTCACCCTCCAGCTTGTAAGGTTCCTTGGTGGCGAACCGCCGCCCGGAGAACTCCGGTGCGCCACGCAGAACCAGATACGTGTAGCTCTTCGCCTCTTCGTTTCGGCCAAGCAGGGCGTTCGCTGCAGCCAGATAGACCTTAACCCAGGTCGGCATGGTGGACGAGCGGCCCAGATCGACGACTGCCTTATCCGGACGGTGGGCAATGAAATGGGCAAGACCGCGGAACGGCCAATACCATGAAGGCTCGTATAGGGGATCGAGCACTCGCGCCCGTTCGAACCAGTCCAAGGCACTTTGGGGCTCGCCGGCAAATGTTTGATAAGTCCCTTGATAGGAGACCTGCTCGGGATCGTGCGGATTGAGTTCGAGCGCGCGTGTGTATAGCTGAGATGCGACGTCGAAATCACGACGGTGGAGGAGCACCCAGCCCAGTATGTTCAGGCAGACTGGATCATTGGGGGAAAGCGCCACCGCTTTTTTGGCGATGTCATAAGCCTCGGCAAGCACCGCATCCGACGGCCCCATGTCGCGAAACCATTCAAGCTGCTTATAGTGGGCGAGCTTGGCGTACGCGCGCCCGTAGGATGGATCGAGCTCGATCGCTCGCTGATACCACTGTCGAGCCTCCATTTCGGCCGCGATGTCGCCCAGGGGCAGGGCATTGCCCCGGAGCACGCACTCATAGGCCGCGAGATTGGCAGGTGGTTTACGCCGCGCCTTCTCGGCGCCTGCGGCCGTAAGACGGCCGATAACGGTCCCGACGATCTTCCCGATCAGTTCGTCCTGGACATCGAAGATGTCCTGCTCGTCCCCGTCGTAGCGCTCGGCCCACAAGCACTCACCCGAGGTTGCGTCGACCAGCTCGCATGTAATGCGCATTCGCCGGCCCATGCGGCGGATCCCGCCTTCGATGACGAAATCCACGCCGTTATCCGCGACCAGGTCCACATCCTTGAGCCGCGTCGACGTATAATGGGACGCAACCGTAAGCTGAGTAAAGCGCGTCAGTTCCGTGACGATGTCTTCGGTGAAGCCGCCACTGAAATAGGGTTGGACGTCGCCCGCGCTCTTGAACGGGCGAACGAGGATGGAGGGCTTGCTCGGACCAGCCACCTGCGCAGTCGATGCAGGTGGCAGCCCTTTGGGCTTTTGGAACAACGAGTATACGGGAATCGGGCGTGGAATGTTCTTGAGATGCTGTTCGCCGCAATATTCAAACGGAAGATTAAATTTGTCGCGAACTTCGTCGTGTACCTTTCCGGAAAGGCAGATACCGCCCGGGCTGGCGAACTGTTCCAGGCGCGCGGCTATGTTGACGGTATCTCCAAACACATCGCCATCGGTATCGACAATAATATCACCGAAGTTGATCCCAATCCGGAGAAAAATTTCCTGGCTGGCCTTCCCCGAAGACTGGCCGACAAGCAGTTCCTGGACTTCCACTGCTGACTGCACGGCTCCGAAAGCGCTTGGAAACTCGGCGAGCATCCCGTCTCCGGTCGTTCTCACAACCCGTCCCCGGTGCTGCGTGATCCTAGGCTCTATTTCGTCCTGCATGAGATGTTTGACGAGCGCGAAGGTGCGCTCTTCGTCGCGGGCCATCAGCGACGAGTAACCGACCATGTCAGCAGCCAGGATAGCCGTCAGACGTCGCTGAAGATTGCTGTCGCCCGCGTTCATTCTCTCCCTCGGCGGGTTATATTATGTTCGACGTCGGCTTGACGATATCAAAGCGTCTCGCAGGAGTTTGCATCATACTCCAGTGCGTGTCAGCGTGCGAATGAGCAATTGGTGCCGATACTGTAGAGGATTGAACATGTGAGGGCCGTGCTTGGGTGAAGGGTCCATAATGCCGGAGCGGCGGGCGTCCGAGGCAGGGGCCGGCGGGTCAAGCCTGGTTTACGGCCCCATCGTGATCACCGATCCCACGCTCAGATGCCCGATCACGGTCGCGGTCGGCCCCGTCCGAGGGGCCAGACCTTCTCGTTTTGTGTCAGGGTGGGGCAACACCACCCAGGAGGCGGCAACCGCCTGCGGGTATGAGGCCGATGAAACCTATTTCGCCCAGATGATCCCTCATGAGCGACTCTCACGCGCCCGCGCCGGCGAATTGCGCGGGCGCGTGATCGAGCCGCCTGCACTCACACTTTTCAGTGATGCGCAGTATTGCGAGCGGCTGCATTGGAACAAAAACGTCGATGATAGCCGCGCGGTCCCGATCCGCTGGCGCAGGTCGCAGCCGCTGGACTGGATCCGGAGCGATCCGCGCTTCAGCACGAGCGAGGCCTGGGTGCCTGCGGGATTGTGCTTTCTCGGGTATCCCAACGATGAGTCATCAGGTCTGCCCCCGGCGGACTCCAATGGTCTTGCGAGGGGATCGAGCATAGAGGACGCGGTCGTGCGCGGCTTCTGCGAAGTCGTGGAGCGCGATGCAACAGCCATATGGTGGTACAATCGGCTGGTTCTGCCTCGGATAGACCTGACTTCGCTGTCGGATGGACTGGCGTCCCAGTACGCCGATTGGCTGCTGACGCAGAACCGCGAATTGCGGCTTCTGCTCCTGACGCTTGACCTGCCCATCCCCATTGTCGCTGCAATTTCTCATCACGTGGGCGGTGACGCGATTGCGTTCGGATTCGCGGCCGGACGATCCATGTCGGAGGCGGCCCGGCGCGCGGTGGGGGAACTTGCAGAATGTGAGGCGAACCTTACCCTGCTCAAACGGAACGCCGATACGTCCGGCACGGCGGCCTTCACCCCCGGCGCGCTGCACCTCTATCGGTGGCACATGGACGAGAACATTCATCGCCTTCCTCACCTTTCCGGCAATTCAGCAGTTCAGGCCTCGTCGGCCGAGTTGCGACTGGATTGGAACTATTGCCTCGACATCTGCCACGAGCAGGAACTTGAGATCTTCGCGGTCAACCTGACGCACAACGCCGAATCGCCTGTTGCACGAGTGTTTGTACCTGGACTTCGTCCTACCAAGCCCCGGTTGGGCGGCGGCAGGCTCTATGATGTTCCTGTGCGCCTAGGTTTGAAGCCATCAGTTTCCCAGGCCATCAACGAGGTTCCCTTTCCATTGTGATCCGGATGGTCGCGGGCATGCCCACCCCGGAGTGCCCGCTTTACACACACGGCATTAAGCGCCAGCCTTTTCGACCGTCAGCCCTTTCGACGGCGCATCAGCGCCTCGAGCTCGGCGTCGCCGCCTTCCGGCAGCATCAGCCGCACGTGTGCGTAGAGGTCGCCGTGACCGCCGGCCTTTTCCGGTAGGCCCCTGCCCTTCAGCCGCAGAACCTTGTCCGAGCTCGACCAAGGGGGGACGTTGACCGCAATCCTGCCGGTCGGGGTTTCGACCGCCACCTTGGCGCCATGCACCGCATCGGCCAGTTCCACCGGCAGGTCGACATGCAGGTCGCGGCCCTCGACGCGGTAGCGCGGGTGCCGGCGGAAACGGATTTTAACCAGCGCATCGCCCGGCTGCCCCGGTCCTTGCTCACCCTGGCCTTTCAACCGGATGGTCTGACCGTCCTCGACATAGGCCGGCAACTTGACCGCCATCTTGCGGCCGTCGGGGAACATCGCCGTCACCTTCTCCGCGGTGGCGGCTTCCTCGATGGTGACGTCCAGCGTCACGTTGAGATCGGCGGCGGTCGGGGCCTGACGGCGGCCGCCGGTGCCGGCGCCGCGCTGCTGGGTGAAAGCATCGCCGAAGATCTGGCTGAAGATGTCGCTGTTGCCGTCGAACGGATCGCCGCCGGGACGGCCCGTGCGGAATTCGAAATGCGCGCCGCCCGGCCCTTGCTGCCGGCGGAAACCGGCGAAAGGATCGGCGCCGCCAGCCGCGCCTTCGAAACCCTGGAAACGCTGTTTGCCATCGGCGTCGATCTCGCCGCGATCGAATGCCGCCCGGTTCTTCTCGTCGCCGACGATCTCGTAAGCCTGGTTGGCGGCGGCAAAACGGTCCTTCGCCTTGGGATCATCCGGATTCTGGTCCGGATGATACTTCTTGGCGAGCTTCCGGTATGCGGATTTTATGTCCTTGGCCGATGCGTTCTTGGCAACGCCCAGCACCTCATAGGGGTCGCGCATGCTTACTGCCCTGGAGAAGGAGTGAGTCCATAATCGCCTCCTATATGCGCTCGCATAGGAAGGAATTCCAGTGGCTTACCACCATGTCGCCGGCGGAAAATCAGAGCGCCTTTAAGTCCTGTATGCGCCAGATGCTGCCGCCGGCCAGGCATATTTCGCCTTTGAACAGCGCGACGCCGTCGAAGCTTTCGCGCGATGCGGTGAAGCGACGACATGTCTCGCCGTTAGCCCTGAATTCCGCCAGCTCGGTGATGGAGCCGCGCGAGCCGGTGTCGGCATTCGCCCACGGAACGGCCTGCCCGGCCAGTTGCTCGACGTCGGCGGAGGACACGGCATTGCGGATCGTGGCCTGGTCGGAGGCGCGGTCCTGATCGAGCGGCGTGACTGAGGCCGGCGTGCTCGAGGTCAGTATCGAGCGGTCGACCTCCGCCTGCTCCAGGCTGAAGCCGCCGCCGCCACAGGCGGCAAGCGGCAGGACGATTATCACGATCATGGCTTTGGCGCTGGCCGAAGCAATAACGCTCCATTGCCCACTGTCAAAAGCTTGCGCGATACGCGACAATCGGCAATCTCCCCAGCCGGCGACAAATTTGGGAAAACTATGAGCGAAACCGGGTTAACAAGCGGTGACTTTACCGAGGCGGCGGAGCCGTTCCGGCTCTTTGCGGCGTGGCTCGACGACGCGACGAAGAGCGAGATCAACGACCCCAACAGCGTGGCGCTAGCGACCGTTGATGCCGAAGGCATGCCGAATGTGCGTATGGTGCTGCTCAAGGGCTTCGACGAGGGCGGCTTTGTCTTCTACACGAACTTCGAGAGCGCCAAGGGCCGTGAGATCCTTGGCAGCATGAAAGCGGCGATGTGCTTCCACTGGAAATCGCTGCGCCGGCAGGTGCGGGCGCGCGGCCCGGTGGAGATCGTCACCGACGCCGAAGCCGACGCCTACTACGCGACGCGTCCGCGCGGCAGCCGCATCGGCGCCTGGGCGTCCAAACAGTCGCGGCCGCTGGAGAGCCGCTTCGCGCTGGAAAAGGCGGTCGCCGAATACACGGCGCGCCATGCGATCGGCGACATCCCGCGGCCAAAACACTGGTCAGGCTTCCGCATCGTGCCGCAGACCATCGAGTTCTGGCACGACCGTCCGTTCCGGCTGCACGACCGTGTCGTGTTTTCGCGCAACGCCGAGGGCGGTTGGGACAAGGTGAGGCTTTATCCGTAGGGCACGACGGTGGAGCGCCGATCTCCCCCACAAGGGGGAGATCGGCAGCTTCCGCACCGGCGCCCATTTTTTCAGCCCTTCTTCCTGGTCATGAAGGCGGCCAAGGCCGGGCCGCTTCTGCCGGATTGCCAATTCCCACGATCACGATCTCGTGTGCGTGAAACGTTCCAGCTTGCCGGAACGAACCAGGAAAGGGCTCAACGCGCCGCTGGCGCAAATTCAGGAGGAAGCAATGCATTCACTCAGGTTGGTCACGATGGCCGGTCTTGCCTGCCTTTTCGCTTCGCAGGCCTTTGCGGAGGACGCGATGGGGACAATGACGGTGATGAAGGGTGGGGAGGTCATGGCGATCATGCCCGATGGGCATATGGGCACCATGATGCCCGACGCGAAGATGAGCGCCGAAATGATGAAAATGGCGAAACCGATCAAGCATTGCATGATGTTGATGACCGACGCCAAAGGCAAGACATTCATGATCGACACGTCTTCGGCAAAGGCCCAGGCCGAATGTAAAAAAATGGCGATGTGACTAAGAGATCATGGCAAGAAAACCCACCGGTTGCTGCCGGCGGGTCCACGATGCGAGACAAGGCCAGAAGGTCTAGGCCTTCTTCCTGGTCATGAAGGCCGTCAAGGCTGCGCGGGCCTCGTCGGATTTGAGCCGCTCGCGGAAATGCTGGCTTTCCTGGCCGATGCGCTCGACAAGGGCTTCGCGCGAGCCGCGCATCAGGTCGCGCGCGATCTTCAGCGCTTGCGGCGGCTTGGCGGCGATCTGGCCCGCCGCCGCCAATACCGATGCTTCGAGTTCCCTCTCCTCGACCACCTCGTAGATCAGCCCGGCGGCCTTCGCCCTCTCGGCCGAAAAGCCCTCGCCGAGGCCAAGCAGCGCGAAGGCGCCTTGGCGGCCGAGGATCTGCGGCGCGAGCAGGCTCGAACCGGCCTCCGGCACAAGGCCGAGATCGACGAAGGGCGTCCGGAATATTGTGCGCGGCGTGGCGAAGGTCAGGTCGCAATGCAGGTTGAGCGTGGTGCCGATACCGACCGCAATGCCGTCGACGCCGGAAACCATCGGCTTTTCCACCTTGGCCAGCGCCATCAGGAAATCCCAGACCTCGGTACCGCCTTCGCCGCCCGAGGCGAAGACCATGAAATCGGCAAGGTCGTTACCGGACGAGAAGGCACCGGGCATGCCGAGAAAGACATGGACGCGGATCGCCGGATCCGCGTCGCCGCCGGCAAGAGCCGCCGACATCGTCGCGTACATGGCGCGGGTCAGGGCGTTCTTCTTGTCCGGACGGTTGATGCGGATGATCTGGATGGCGCCCTGGCGTTCGACGAGGATGTGGTCTGTCACGGATTGGTCCTTTGTGAATTTCGGGCCTTTGTGAATATCGGCGCGTGCGAACGTCAGGCTGAAATCAGCGCCTTGCCGGCAACGGCAAGGCTGTCGGCGCCGCCGATGACGCGCTCCTTGAGCGCGCCCACTTCGCCAAGCAGGTTCTCGGCGAAGAACCGGCAAAGCGCGATGCGGCTTTGGTCGGCAAGCGCGCCGCGCGCCAGATAGGCGCCGCCCGCGGCAAGCGAGATCAGCCTGAGATAAGGTGTGGCGCCGGCCAGCGCCTCGTCCGAACGGCCTTCGGCCTGCAGGTCTTGCAGGAAACGGGTTGCCTGGGAGAGCTCGTCGAGCGCCTGGTCGAGGCGATCGGCGGTGCGGCCGAAGCCTTCAAGGTTCGACGCTCGCGCCGCATCGGCGACGGCCTTGAGTTCGGCGATGTAGCCATGCACATGCCGACCGCCGCCGAGCGGCAGCTTGCGCGTCACCAGATCGATCGCCTGGATGCCATTGGTGCCTTCGTAAATGGGCGCGATGCGCGCGTCGCGATAAAGTGCTGCGGCGCCTGTCTCCTCGATGAACCCCATGCCGCCATGCACCTGCAGCCCAAGCGAGGCGACCTCGACGCCGACATCGGTCGAAAAGGCCTTGGCCAGCGGCGTCAACAGATTGGCGCGCTCCTGCCAGTGCTTTGCATCTTCGCTCTGTGACGCGAGATCGATGGCGTGGGCGCAGGAATAGCAGATGGCACGGGCAATCTGGGTCAGCGCCTTCATCGTCAGAAGACTGCGCTGGATGTCGGGGTGATGCACGATCGGCGCCATGCCGGCACCGCGATAGCTCACCGCTTTGCCTTGCCGGCGGTCGTTGGCATAGGCGAGCGCCTTCTGCGTCGCGGCCTCGGCGACCGCGACGCCCTGCATGCCGACGGCAAGGCGCGCATTGTTCATCATGGTGAACATGCAGGCGAGGCCCTTGTTCTCCTCGCCGACCAGCCAGCCGATCGCGCCGGGCCTGCTGCCTTCGAAGCCATCGCCATAAATCATCGTGCAGGTCGGCGAAGCGTGGATGCCCAGTTTGTGCTCCAGCCCGGAGCAGAAGACGTCGTTGCGCCTGCCCAGCGCGCCATCGTCTCCGACGAGGAATTTCGGCACCAGGAACAAAGACAGGCCGCGCGTGCCGGCCGGCGCGTCCGGCAGCCGCGCCAGCACCAGATGGATGATGTTGTCGGTGAAATCGTGCTCGCCATAGGTGATGAATATCTTTTGCCCGAAGATGCGGTAGGTGCCGTCGCCGGCCGGTTCGGCGCGGGTTCGCAAGGCATTCAGGTCCGAGCCTGCCTGCGGCTCGGTCAGGTTCATGGTGCCCATCCATTCGCCGGAGACCAGTTTTTCCAGATATTTGACCTTGAGTGCCTTCGAGCCATGCTTGTCGAGTGCTTCGACCGCGGCCATGGTCAGCGTCGGGGCGATGCCGAACGCCATCGAGGCGGAGTTCCACATTTCGAGCGCGGCGACGCCGAGCATGGCCGGCAGCGCCTGGCCGCCATACGCTTCCGGCGCGGACAGCGCATTCCAGCCGCCGCCGATCCAGCGGCGATAAAGTTCCTTCCAGCCGGGCGGGGTAGTGACGGCAGCGCCGTCGAGCACCGCGCCGTGCTGGTCGCCGACCGTGTAGAGCGGCGCCACCTCCTCGCTGGCGAAGCGGCCGGCCTCGGCCAGAATGGCGTCGACAAGGTCCTCGCCGAGTTCGCCAAAATTGCCGGCATCGAGCGCCGGCTTCAAGCCGGCGACATGCTTCAGGGTGAAGGCGATCTCCTCGACCGGTGCCCGATACATGGCGTTCGCTCCTCCTCAGCCCGGCCCTCCCCAGTCTGGCCCTCCCCAGTCTGGCCCTCCCCAGTCTGGCAGGTCTACTTAAGACCTGTGCCGATGCAAAATCATCTGCTTTCGGCGTTCCCTGTCCATCTTCTTTTTACGTAAACGTCAAACTTTGTCACGCGGATTTTGCAATTGCTGGCTCGTATGCAAAATTACTTAGAGCCGGACGACGCACTTGATTTGTACGGCTATTTCCCGTACAAGGCAGCATCAGGGGTGACGATAATGCCAAACCAACAGACCCGCACCGCCCGTCTCGAAGCCCGTATTTCGCCGGATATGCTGGACGTGGTGAAACGTGCCGCCGAAATCCAGGGCCGTAGCGTCAGCGACTTCGTGGTCGCCGCCGCTCAAGAGGCGGCGCAGCGTACTATCGAGAACACCACCATCATGCGTATTTCCGTCGAGGATCAGCGCGCCATGATGGAGGCGATTCTCAATCCGCCCGAGCCCAATGAAGCACTGCGCAAGGCCGCCGACGCCCACAACCGGCTTGTCGTCGAATCCCGGTGAATTTCACCATCATCATCGAACCGCTCGGCGGATCGCATGATCGCAAGGCGTTCAGCTGCGGGGTGTCGGCGCTCGACCGCTATATACGGGAGCAAGCCAGCCAGGATGTCAAACGCCGAGTCGGCAACTGCTTCGTTGCCGTGGATCGCGATGTCGGCGCGATCGCCGGATATTACACTTTGGCGGCGTCGAGCATACCGATCGCGTCCTTGCCTGACGAACAGACAAAACATCTGCCACGCTACCCGGTTCTGCCCGCGATACTGGTCGGCAGGCTGGCCGTCGATGCCCGATACCAGCGGCGGCGGGTTGGGTCGGCGCTGCTCGTGGATGCGCTACGACGTGGCGTTAGCGCTGCCCCAGCAGCCTTCGCGTTGATTGTCGATGCCAAGGATGACCAGGCGGTCGCGTATTATCGCAGGCATGGCTTTACCTCGTTTCAGAGCCGCCCGCTATCACTGTTCCTGCCCATAGCAACAGCGTTGAAGCTATTTGGCTGACAATCGCAACCATCGCTTTGCTCTTGAGGAGCACCAAGGATCGCTTCGCCAGCGCTCCAACTCGCCCACTCGGCACCCGAAGCATTTCCTTAACCATGGCGGTTCAGGATTTGGCTTTGGCCAGCAAGGACCTGCTGTTTGAAAACGCCGGCGCGCCCCCTTGTCCGCTCAGCGCTTCTCCTTGTCGCGGCCGCGATGACCCTGATGCTGACGCCGGCAAAGGCCTCGGATTTCTCCCAACCGTGGAAGGATGCCGACCGGGCGCTGGTCGTCGACGCCTACGAATACAATTCCATCGACTGGACCAGGCTTGCCACCGACAAGCGTCTTGTCGGCTTCATCAACAAGGCATCCGACGGAATGCCGCCACCCTATTTCTGTTTCGGCGACGAGACCGAGGTGCGGCTGTGCAAGACGCTTTGGAAGCGCCATGCGGTGGCGCGTGAGCTGTTCCAGACGCGCAAGGTTGTGGCCAAGGCGCTTGGCTTGAAATGGGGCGCCTATCACCTCGCCCGCCCCGGCAACCCGGTCGGCCAGGCCAATCATTTCATCGAGTTCGCCGAACCCGGGCCGGACGACCTGCTTGCCCTCGACATCGAGGACGACGACCCAGCGCAGTGGATGTCGCTGAACGACGCCGAAGAATTCGTCCGCCAGGTGCATCGGCGGCTCGGCCGCTTTCCGGTGCTCTACACCAATGGAACGACCGCCCGGCACATCGCCGACAACAGATACAAATACCAGCTGCTGTCGCGGCTGCCGCTGTGGTATGCGCGCTACAAGCCCGACATCGACGTGCATTTTCCGATGGGCAACTGGCAGGGTTATGCGCTCTGGCAGTTTTCGGCGCGAGCAAATTGCGGCCGGTTCCGCTGCCCTTACAGGGTCGCGGGCACACCCAACGATATCGACGTCAGCGTCGCGCCGATGAACGCCACGGAATTGCGCGCGCAGTGGCCGTTCGGCGGCCTGATCGACGTGCAGCCGGATTATCTCACCTCGATACCGGTGCCGCTCTCACGCGAGGCGGGGCTCGCCGGCGGCACCATCGCTTACGCTAGCGTGACGCCAAGCTTCGAGGAGATGGTCGCGGTATTCAGGGCTCGCCTGGCCAGGTTCAGCAGCGGCTTTCAAATGCCTGCGGCGAAGGCGGTGCCGGGCCTTCCGCGCGGGATTGCCGAATATGTCGCCTGGACGCGAAACGAAAAGCGTGCGGCATCGGTGCCAGGATTTGTCTCCACCGCCGATGCGGTCAGCAGCGTCTCGACCGAATTCGACCACGGCTTGCGCTGAGGCCGAAGGCCGCCCGATGCATCAGTTCGCCTGCTCGCGCGCCACTGCCAGCCAGCCAATGTCGCGGCGGCAAAAGCCTTGCGGCCAGTCGATCCGGTCGAGCGCGGCGTAAGCCTTCTTCTGCGCCTCGCCGACGGTGCGGCCGGTCGCCGTGATGTTGAGCACGCGACCGCCATTGGCGACGAGTGCGCCGCCGTTCATGGCGGTGCCGGCATGAAATATCTCGACGCCGTCGCCTGCCGCCGCCTCGACGCCGCGAATGACCGAGCCCTTTTCCGGCGTGCCGGGATAGCCCCTGGCTGCCATCACCACGGTGAGCGCCGCCTCGTCGCGCCAGCGCACCGAAGTATGCGCCAGCTGGCCGTCAGCGGCTGCGTTGAGCAGGACGAGCAGATCGTCCTTCAGCCGCATCATCAGCACCTGGCATTCCGGGTCGCCGAAACGGGTGTTGTATTCGATCAGCTTCGGCCCGCTGTCAGTGATCATCAGCCCGGCGAACAGCACGCCGGAAAACGGTGCGCCTGTTTCAGCCATGCCGCGCATGGTCGGCTCGACGATCTCGCGCATGGTTCGGTCGATCATCTCCGGCGTCATCACCGGGGCCGGCGAATAGGCGCCCATGCCGCCGGTGTTCGGGCCGGTGTCGCCGTCACCGACACGCTTGTGGTCCTGCGCGGTGCCGAAGGGCAGCGCGGTGGTGCCGTCGCACAGGCAGAAGAAACTTGCTTCTTCGCCGACGAGAAACTCCTCGACCACCACTTCCGCGCCGGCCTGGCCGAAGGAGCCGTCAAAACAGGCCTCGAGCGCGGCCAGCGCCTGGTCAAGCGTCATGGCGACGGTGACGCCCTTGCCGGCAGCGAGGCCGTCGGCCTTGATGACGATCGGCGCACCCGTCTTCTCGACATAGGCCCTGGCCGAAGCCAGATCGTCGAAGCGGCCATAGGCGGCGGTCGGAATGCCGTATCTGGCGCAGAGATCCTTGGTGAAACCCTTTGATCCTTCCAGCCGTGCCGCCGCTTTTGACGGGCCGAAGACGCGGATGCCCTCGGCGCGGAGGTCGTCGGCGATGCCGGCGACCAGCGGCCCTTCCGGCCCGACCACGACGAGGTCTATTTCATTCTCGCTGCAAAACCGAACCACCGCTGCGTGATCGGCAGTATCGAGCCTCACCAGTTCGGCTTCGTGGCCGATGCCCGGATTGCCGGGCGCCGCGTAGAGCCTGGTCAGCAGCGGCGACGCCGCGATCTTCCAGGCAAGCGCATGTTCGCGTCCGCCGGAGCCGATCAACAAAACACGCATGCCCAGATTCCTCACCGTTCCACGACCAGGACTGCGCTATTGCGCCACGCGCGACGGGTCAAGACATTTGGCTGCCGAAGCGCCGATTGCGCGTGGCGAGCGTGCGAGGGCTGCTTGACGCTTGACGGCATTCGCCTCTGCTGCCACTCCAGCAAAATGGAAACCGTCCAGTCGAAAGCGGCCCAGGGCCGCGTCGCCGATGCGCCGAGCGGCCACTGGGTCTATCGCGCGCTGCCGCGGCGGTTGTGGCCCTATGCGCAACTTGCCCGGTGGGACCGGCCGATCGGCTGGCAATTGCTGCTATGGCCATGCTGGTGGTCGGCTGCACTTGCTGCGAGCGCCTATCCGCGTCCGACGGATCCGCTGCTCTCGCTGCTGCCGTCGCCGTGGTATCTGCTGCTGTTTTTTCTCGGCGCGTTCGCCATGCGTGGTGCCGGCTGCACCTACAATGACCTGGTCGACGAGGACATCGACAACCAGGTGGAACGCACGCGCTCGCGGCCGCTGCCGGCCGGCAAGGTCACGCGCCGGCAGGCCTGGATGTTTGTTGTCCTGCAGGCACTGGGCGGCCTCGCCGTACTTTTGCAGTTCAACAGCTTCGCCATCTCGCTCGGCATCGGCTCGCTGGTCATCGTCGCCGTCTACCCGTTCATGAAGCGATACACCAACTGGCCGCAACTCGTTCTCGGCCTTGCCTTTTCCTGGGGGGCGCTGATGGGATGGGCGGTCGAGTTCGGCGATCTCGATGGGCCGGCAATCATGCTCTATATCGGCTCGATCCTGTGGGTGATCGGCTACGACACGATCTATGCGCATCAGGACAAGGAGGACGACGCCATCGTCGGCGTGCGCTCGACGGCGCGCCTGTTCGGCGACAACACCAAGGCCTGGCTGGCCGGGCTTTATGGCGGAGCGCTGGTCTGCTTCGCCATTGCCTTTGCCTCGGCGCAGGCACCGGTGCCTGCACTGGCCGGACTGATAGCCGCCGGCGCCCATATGGCACGGCAGATCGCCGTGCTCGACATCGACGATCCGGACCAGTGCCTGAGGCTGTTCAGATCGAACAACCAGGTCGGCTGGCTGATCTTCCTCGGCCTGATCGGCGGCGCGCTCTGGGTGGTGCTGAAGCCGCTGGTTTAGCGGCCTGTTCCCTTCTCCCCCTGTGGGAGAAGGTGGATTGGCGCGTAGCGCCAAGACGGTTGAGGGGTGTTGGAAGAAATGAGGCGTCGGCGTTCCCTGGAGCACCCCTCATCCGACCGAGCTTCGCTCGGCCACCTTCTCCCACAGGGGGAGAAGGAAGAGGCGCTCAGGACTATTCCCGCGAAATAAGCTCCTCGCCGCCGATGACCAGCCTGAGGCCGAGGTCGCCGGCGCGGCGGCGGGCGAGGAAGCGCGGGCGGCGCATGGTCGAGACGCGGCCTTTGCGACGGTCCTGCGCCGGCAGCGCCTTGATGGCGGCGCCGAGCGATTCTTCGAGCGTGCGGGCAATGCCGTCGGCCTCGATCAGCAGCATCGGCAGTCGGTAGGCGTCGGCCCAGGCGCGCCAGTCGGCGGCGACATCGTCGAGATCGTCGGCCACCAGCAGCGGCACCGACAGCATCGGGTCATTGTGCAGAAGCTCAAGCGTCACTGTGACATTGCCATCCGGATCCTCCATGGCGCGGGCGGCGACGCCGCGAAACGCGTTGGCGGGCAGAGCGATGATCGCCGGCACGCCGCTCATCTCCAGCGTGCGGCGGATAACCGCGCCACGCTGGTCGATGGTGAAGGTGACGTCGCCATAGTCGTCGCGCGTGGCGTAGCTCACCACCTGCGGCAGGCGGAATGGGTCGAGACGCATATTGCGGCCGGCCCAGACTGGCTTCAGTCCAGTGTTCATATCGTGCCTTTCCTGTTTCTCCTGAGAGCCGGTGTTTCCGGTTCTCCGGGCCGGTTTTCCCAGCCTCGTTGTGGAGAAACATTAGCGCGGGCTTCTTATCCTCGCGCTTAAGAAAGTCGGTTAAATTTTGCTGATCCGGGGCGGATGGTTATCGGAATGCGAACCGGGGCAGGCCGGCGAAAGGATCAGATAACCTTACCCGGATTCATGATGCCGGCCGGGTCGAACGCGGCCTTCACCCTACGCATCAGCTCGATCGCCATCGGCGGCGCCGTCGCGATCAATTCGTCCCGCTTCAACTGGCCGATGCCGTGCTCGGCCGAGATCGAGCCATGAAACGAGCGCACGACGTCGTGCACGGCCTTGTTCATGACGTGGTAAAGGCCGAGAAACGCCTCGTCGTCACCGTCGACCGGCCGGGAAATGTTGTAGTGCAGATTGCCGTCGCCCATGTGGCCGAAGCAGACGACGCGCGCGCCGGGACTGACCGATTGCACGGCGCCGGCGGCCTTTTCGATGAAGGGCGGGATTGACGCCACCGGCACCGAGATGTCGTGCTTGATCGAGGCACCTTCCGGCTTCTGCGCCTCGGGCAGCACTTCGCGGAAATTCCAGAACGCGTCGCCCTGGGCCATGCTTGCCGCGATCACCGCATCGCCGACGATGCCTTGCTCGAGGCCTGCCTCCAGCACCTCCTCGATCAGGGCCCTGGCATCGTCGGCCGAACGGCCCGACGAGATCTGCATCAGCACATACCACGGCCAATCGCCGGCCAGCGGCCGCACCACGCCTTGCGCGTGGGCAAGCGTGAAGTCGTAGGGCCTCTGGCCGACCAGCTCGAAGGCGGTGAGCGCTGCCCCTGCACGGTCCATCGCCAGGCTGAACAGCGACAGTGCCGCCTCCGGCGATGACAGGCCGGCAAACGCCACCTCGCGCCCCTTGGGCTTGGGGAACAGCTTGAGCACGGCGGCGGTGATGATGCCGAGCGTGCCTTCCGCGCCGACGAACAGGTTCTTCAGATCGTAGCCGGTATTGTCCTTTTTCAGCTTGCGCAGATCGTCGAACACTTCGCCGGTCGGCAGCACCACTTCGACGCCGAGGCAGAGCTCGCGCGCATTGCCGTAGGCAAGCACGCCGGTGCCGCCGGCGTTGGACGAGAGATTGCCGCCGATCTGGCAGGAGCCTTGCGCGGCAAGCGACAGCGGAAACAGCCGGTCGGCGGCATCGGCCGCTTCCTGCAGCGTCTGCAGGATGACGCCGGTTTCGACCGTCACCGTGTTGGACAGTGTATCGATCTCGCGGATGCGGTTCAGCCGCGAAAGCGACAGCACCATCTCGCGGCCGGATGCGTCCGGCACCTGGGCGCCGACCAGCCCGGTGTTGCCGCTTTGCGGCACAATGGGCGTGCCGGTTTCGGTTGCCAGCCGCATGATGCTGCTGACCTCCTCGACGGTCCCCGGCCTCAGCACCAGCGCCGTCCTGCCGTGCCAAAGTCCGCGCCGCTCGGTGAGGTAAGGCGCGATGTCCTGCTGGTCGCGCAGCGCATATTTGTCGCCGACGATTGCCGCAAAGCGCGCGATGACGGCGGGGTCGAGACTTGGGGAAATGTCGTTCATGGTTGGAAACTATGGTGCTCAATCCATCTTGTCACGCGGGGCGATCTTGTCACGCGGGGCGGCGGCGCGCGAAAGCCGGTCATTGATCGCCTCGCCCAGCCCGTCGAACGGGATCGGCTCGACAGCGATGGTTTTGGCGCCGGCGCGATCGAGATCCTGCAGATGGGCGAAGAGATTGCTTGCTGCCTCGCGCAGGTCGCCGGTCTCCGACAAATTGCGCAGTGCGGCTGCATCACGCCAGCCTTCGGCACGGCGGCGGCCGAAGGCCAGCAAGGCTTCGCCCGGTGCGACCTCCGCAGCATTGAGCCGCACTGCCGCACCTGGCGCATAGTGCGAGGCGAGCATGCCGGGCGCCTCGATGCCCGAAGCGCCGCGCAGCAACTTTGTCCCGGCCACTGCTTCGATCTCTTCGGCGGCAATGCCGCCCGGCCGCAGCAGCCGCAGCTTTCCAGCTTCGACCTTGACGATGGTCGATTCCAGCCCGACCGGCGTCGCGCCGCCGTCGACCACAAGCTTGATCCGGGGACCGAGATCGGCGGCCACGGCTTCGGCCGTCGTGGCGCTGATCCTGCCCGAGGAATTGGCGCTGGGCGCCGCCAGCGCGCGGCCGAACCTGGCGATCAGCTCGCCGCCAAAGCCTTTCGGCATGCGCAGCGCAATGGTATCCAGCCCGGCGGTGACCAGCGGATGAATGCCGTTGCCGGGCCGTTGCGGCAGCACCAACGTCAGCGGCCCCGGCCAGAATGCCTGCGCCAATCTTTCCGACAGCGGGTCGAACAGCGCGATGCGCTCGGCCATCGCCGGAGCGGCTATATGGGCGATCAGCGGGTTGAAGCGAGGTCGGCCCTTGGCTTCGAAGATACGAGCCACGGCAACGCCATTGGTCGCGTCGCCGGCCAGCCCATAAACGGTCTCGGTCGGGATGGCGACGACATCGCCGCTCTCGAGCAGCGCCAACGCCCTTTCCATCGCCTCGCCGACGGCACGAATTTCAGCCACTGTCGTCACCTCACGGATGCGGGTGCCTAATACGCTGACGCCGGGCGAGCAAGCCCAGGCATTGGCGAATCGCAAATCGCTAAAATGCTATGTTTCCCCGCAAGCCGGCATCAACTGCCCTTGGCTAGGGTGCCGTCTTGTTGGGCAAGGGGAATTATCATGCTTTCGATGCGTATCCTTGGAGCGCTTGGTTTGGCGTTTATGGCCGGCACGGCACAGGCCTCGTCGCTGGTTTTTCTCGGGCAAACGACGGCGACGCCTTCGGTGGTAAGTGCCGGCGTGCTCGAGCGGGCGAAAACACCGTCGATCGTCGCGCTCGGCGAGAAGTTGCCTGACGTCAATGAAAACGTCACCGATGAAAAGGTCGCGGCAATCCCGAGCCAGCCGAGCCATGGCTTCACCGGAAGCCCGATGATCATTCGCGGCGGTATCGTCGGCGATGCCTTTGCAACACCCGCGCCCAAAGCCGCGCCGGCCACCGCTGCCGCGCCCGCCGCAGACAGCAAAGCCGACCCAAAGGTCGCCAGCAAAACCCCTGAGCCGGCCGCGCCGCAGCCTGCGCCGCTAGCAGCTCCCGACCAGCCCAAATAGCGCCTGAAGCATAAGCGAAGATCTCTTCGCGGACGTCAGCCGGCTATCTTGGAGAAATCCGCGACCCGGTCGGTCGCCGCGCGGATGCGGGCGAGCAACGCCAGGCGATTGGCGCGCACGGCCTGGTCCTGGTCGTTTACGAGGACTTTCTCAAAGAATGAATCAACCGGCTCGCGCAACACGCTAAGCGCCAGCATGGCGGCGGAAAAGTCTTCGTTTTGAATTGCTTCGCCGGCTTGCCTCTCGGCCTGATTCACCGCGGCGAACAAGGTTTTTTCGGCGTCCTCCCGGAACAGAGCCGGCTCAACATGGTCGGCGATCGTCGTTTTCTTCTTCTCCTCGGCAGCCACGATGTTGGCCGCGCGCTTGGTGCCGGCAAGCAGGTTCTTGCCGTCCTCGGTGTCGAGGAAGGAACCGAGCGCTTCGACGCGGCGGACGATTTGAAGGAGATCGTCGTTCTGGCCAATCTCCCCCCTTGAGGGGGAGATGCCCGGCAGGGCAGAGGGGGGTGCCTCGCGCCGAGAGGCCGGCGGGACAGCGCCCCCCTCTGTCGGCTGCGCCGACATCTCCCCCTCAAGGGGGGAGATTGGGCGCGAACCCGCCGCCAACACCGCGTCGATCAGGTCATGCCGCGCGCCCTGATCGCGGAGATAGACTTTCAGGCGATCGTGGAAGAAGGACAGGAGGTCGGCAATTATCTCAGACGCGGAACGGTCCGGTAATTCGAGGCCGCGTATTTCCGAGGACAGCGAACCTGTCCGTTCACTGATCAAATCGTCGGCTGATCCAACGCCAGTAGTGAAATCGCCCTCGTCGTCCGCTCGCCAGACCACCGAAAACCGATTGCCGCGATTGAAGGTAAGCCCGAACAGCGAGTTTAAGAACTGGCGCTGGAGTGGCAGTCTTACCCCATTCTCGACCAAAATCCTCACAACGCCTAGCGCCGCCCTCCGCAGCGCATAGGGATCTTTCGATCCGGTCGGCTTTTCATCAATGGCCCAAAACCCGACCAGCGTGTCGAGCTTGTCGGCAAGCGCCACGGCCACCGAAACCGGATCGGTCGGCACGCGATCGGACGGGCCTTGCGGCTTGTAGTGTTCCTCGATCGCCGCGGCGACGGAAGGATGCTCGCCCTGCAGCAGCGCGTATTTGCGGCCCATGGCGCCTTGCAGCTCGGGGAATTCGCCGACCACCTCGGTGGTGAGATCGGCCTTGGCGAGGACGGCAGCACGACGTGCGAGCGCGGTAATCTCCCCCCTTGAGGGGGAGATGTCGCCGAAGGCGACAGAGGGGGTCGGCACGTCCTGACGCCACGCCCTATCGCGGACAGAGGATGCCGGCGCTTCACGCGAAGCGACCCCCTCTGGCCTGCCGGCCATCTCCCCCTCAAGGGGGGAGATGGACTGCGCCACGATCGGTGCCAGTTCTTCGGCCAGCCTGGCAATCCGCTCCACCCGCTCGCCTTGCGTGCCGAGCTTGGCATGAAACGTCACATTGAGATGGTCGAGGCGGGCCATGCGCTGATCGAGCGGTTTTTTGAGATCAAGTCCGAACTTTTGCGCCGATGCCTGCAGCTGGTCGAGATCCGGCAAGTCGCCCTGGTCGGTTTTCCAGAAATAGAGCGCGTCGGACAGGCGCGCGCGCACCACCTTGCCATTGCCGTGGGCGATCTCCTTGCCGCCATCCTTGGCCTCGATGTTGGCGGTCAGGATAAAGCGGTTGGAAAGCTCTTCGCCCGCGCCATGTGGCCGCGTCACAAAACACTTCTGGTTGGCGCGGATGGTGAGTCGGATCACCTCGGCCGGAATGGCGAGAAAATCCTGTTCGAATTCGCCCATCAGCACGACGGGCCATTCGACCAGGCCCGACACTTCCTCCAGCAGCCCCTCGTCCTCGACGAGGTCGAGCCCGCTGGCGAAGGCGAGGTTCCTGGCATCGGCAAGAATGATCTCCTTGCGCCTGTCGGCATCGAGCACGACCTTGGCCGCCTCAAGCTTGGCGACATAATCGTCGAAGCGGCGCACCGTGATGGCGCCCGGCGCATGGAAACGGTGGCCGTAGGTGATATTGCCGGAGCGGATGCCGTCGATCTCGAAATCGACCACCACCGGCTCCTCGGTTTCTGGGCCGAAGGTGCACAGGGTCGATTGCAGCGGCCGCACCCAGCGCAGCGAGCCGGGCTTGGCCGAAGCCGGCCCCCAGCGCATCGATTTCGGCCAGGGGAAGTTTCGGATGATGCCCGGCACCAGCTCGGCGATGATCTGCTCCGCCGGCCTGCCCGGCCTGGAAATATGGGCGACATAGAAGTCGCCCTTCTTCGGATCGGAATGAACATGCGCCTCGGCAATCGAGGCAAGGCCGGCCTTGCGCAGAAAGCCCTGCACCGCCGGCTCCGGCGCCTTGGTCGAGGGCCCCTTGATTTCCTCGCTGATGTCCTTCGAGCGCGCGGTCAGACCGCGAATGTCGAGCGTCAACCGGCGCGGCGTCCAATATTCGCGCGCCGCCTCATAGGTCAGCCCGGCGTCGACCAGCCCGTCGGTCAGCAGCTTCCTGAGATCGCCGGCAGCCTTGCGCTGCATGCGGGCGGGAATCTCTTCCGAACGGAGTTCTAAAAGCAGGTCGGGCATTGATTGTGCTCACGGCAAATGATCCGGGCGGGGCATAGCAACTCGGCCGGCCGCTGTCACCCTTCCCGCAAGATCGAGCCTGCGTGATCGGGACATCTAACGGCGATTTCCGGAAAAATTCAGCCGCCTGTCGGACACGAGCCGGTCCGCCCGTCCTTGGAGCAAAGATTTCCATGAACCGAACGCAGCGCTGAAGCGACCAACGCTCAGGCAGAGAGCTATTGGCTGAACGACCATGAAAACGGCATCGACATTCCTGCAGATCCTCGCGCTCAGCGCCTGTTTCGCGGCGCAGGCTCATGGCACGTTCTCGATGCCCGGCGTCAGGCAAGCGCTGCGGACAATGGCCGGCTCCAGCGGCCAGGGTGCGTTACAAATCAGCACTCCTGCCGAATTCGCCTTGAGCTAGGCCGCCAGCCCGCCCGCCTGCGTCAGCAGAAACGCCTCGCCGCAGGCTTTGGCCAGATTGCGCACCCGCAAGATGTAACTCTGGCGCTCGGTGACCGAAATGACGCCGCGTGCGTCGAGCAGGTTGAAGACGTGGCTGGCCTTGATGCACTGGTCGTAGGCTGGGAAGACCATGCGGTGGTATCCCTCCCCCTTGAGGGGAGAGTGGCCAGACAAGGTCTGGCCGGGAGGGGTCGCTCGTGCAGTGCTCGACGCCTGACCTGCGGTGCCTTCTGAGGCGACCCCCTCTGCCCGCTTCGCGGGCTCCCCCTCAAGGGGGAAGATGGGCGCGCCGGCTTGTAGCAACGCCTTGCACTCGGCTTCGGCGTCTTCGAAATGGCGCAGCAACATCGCGGTGTTGGCAAATTCGAAATTATGGCGCGAATATTCCTGCTCGGCCTGCAGGAAGACGTCGCCGTAGGTCACCTTGTCGGCGCCTTCACGACCGTTGAAGTTGAGGTCGTAGACATTGTCGACGCCCTGCACATACATGGCCAGCCGTTCCAGCCCGTAAGTGAGCTCGCCCGCCACCGGTGCGCATTCGATGCCGCAGACCTGCTGGAAATAGGTGAACTGCGAGACCTCCATGCCGTCGCACCAGCACTCCCAGCCCAGCCCCCAGGCGCCGAGCGTCGGGCTTTCCCAGTCGTCCTCGACGAAGCGGATGTCATGCAGCAGCGGATCGATGCCGATCGCGGCCAGCGAGCCGAGGTAAAGCTCCTGCAGATTGGGTGGATTGGGCTTCAGGATCACCTGGTATTGGTAATAGTGCTGCAGCCGGTTCGGGTTCTCGCCATAGCGGCCGTCCTTGGGGCGGCGCGAGGGCTGGACATAGGCCGCGTTCCAGCGTTTTGGGCCGAGCGCGCGCAACGTCGTTGCCGGATGGAAGGTGCCGGCGCCGACTTCCATGTCGTAAGGCTGGAGGACGACGCAGCCATAGTCCGCCCAGTAGTTATGCAAGGTCAGGATCAGCCCCTGGAACGAGCGGCTGGGGTGCATGTGGGCAGGGATATCAACGGTCACGGCGGCCTCCGGCGGGGATGCGGCACCTCGTAGATGCCCGACCTCCGAGCGTCAAGGCGACAGGTTACCCCTTCGGGCAATCACTTCAGACCAGTTATCGATCTCGGCGCCGCCCCTCATCTGCCTGCCGGCATCTTCTCCCCGTATAGTGACGGGGAGAAGGGGCTGGCCGCGACCTCGGTACTCGTTCTGCAACGCTGGAGATTGGCGAAATCCTTTGCGAAGGCGTCCTTCTCCCCGTCACCATACGGGGAGAAGTGCCCGGCAGGGCGATGAGGGGCGGCGCAAACCTGCAGCGATTGATCACCCCTTCGGCGCGGGCGCCGGCACGGGCTTTACGTTCGGGGTTTCCTGCGCCGTGTTGGATTCGATCGGCGGCAGGCCTTTCATCAGCTTTTGCTGCAAGGCGGCAAGCACGTCCGGGTCCGGCTTCAGGTCGCGGGCCTGGTTCCACTGGAAGGTGGCTTCCAGCTTGCGGCCGACGCGCCAGTAGACGTCGCCGAGGTGATCGTTGAGCACCGGATCCTCCGGCTTCAACGAAACGGCGCGTTCCATTTCGCGCACCGCATCGTCGAACTGGCCAAGGCGGTAATAGGCCCAGCCCAGCGAATCGACGATGTAGCCGTCGCTCGGCCTCAGGTCGACGGCCTTCTGGATCATCGCGAGGCCTTCCTTGAGGTTCATGTTCTTGTCGACCCAGGAATAGCCGAGATAGTTCAGAACCTGCGGCTGGTCGGGGTAGAGCTCCAGCGCCTTGCGGAAATTCGGCTCGGCCTTCGGCCATTCCTTCAGTCGCTCATAGGCGATGCCGCGCTGGTAGAAAATGTTCCAGTTGGCGGCGGTCGGCGTCTTCAGCACCTCGACTGCCTTGTCGTAAAGATTGGCGGCGGAGCGGAAATCCTCCTTCGAGGAATAGACGCCGCCGAGCGCCAGATAGGCGCGCATGTCGTCGGGATGCGCATCGACGATGGCCTTGAGGTGAGCGATCGCCTCATCGTTGCGGTCGAGATCGGCAAGGTTGAGGCCAAGCTGCAGGTCCGAAAGCTCCTTCAGCGGCGAGCCGGCGGGAATGCGGCGATAGAGCGCGATGGCGCCCTCGCCATCTTTCAACTGCTCGGCAACGGCGGCAAGCTGAACGAGCGCCGCGTCGTTGTCGGGCCGCAGCGCCAGGGCATATTGCAGATAAAGCCGCACGAATGGCTCGCCGCCGCCGCGGTTGAGCGCGGTGGCGAGATCGAGCAGGATTTCCGAGGCGCCGTCCGACGGACCGGCAACGAAGGGCTCGATCTTTTCGCCCTTGTTGATCTTGTCGCGAAGGGCCGCAATCTCGACCTTGCCGGGGGCGAACGCCTCGGCCTTGTCGAGCACCGACAGCGCCTTGGCCTTGTCGCCTTTGCGGGCGAGGAAAGAGGCGTAGGCCTGCGCGTTGCGCATCCATGTTTCTGGGGCCGCACCGCCTGCCGCCGTGTCCTGCACGGTGGCGGTGTAGAGCGCATCCGCCCTGTCGGGCAGGCCGGAGGCGTCGGCAATCAAGGCACGGTGGAAGGACTTGAACAGGCTGAACCAGTCGGGGCCTTGCAGCTTGTCGATGGAAGCCATGGCCTCGCCGGCGTCACCCGCACCCTGCTTGGCCCAGCCGGTCATGACGCCGGAGATCAGCCGGTCGAGATCGGATTCGAGCGACAGCTTGAGCCAGTATTCGGCCTTGGAGAAATCCTTCTTGTGGAAGGAATCGATGGCCAGCGCCAGGCGCGAGAAGCGCTCGACGTCGGGAACCGCCTTGAGCTTGTCGGCATAGACCAGGGATTCGTCGAAGCGCCCCTGCGCGATCAGCGACAGCATCAGACTCTGCTGCAGTCCCGTATCGTTCGGATCGAACGCAAGCGCCTGCTTGTAATAGGAGATGGCACTGTCGAGGTCGTTGTCGCCGTCGGCAATCCTGGCGGCGAGATAGGCCCCCGAGAAGGATGTGATCCTGACCGGCTCGGCGGTCTGTTTGGCATGCGCCGGCAAAGCCGAAATCGCCATGCCCGTCGCGATTGCCAGCCCCGTCAGCCAGCGCGCATATCCTTGCCGCATCATATCCCTTTCAGCCAAACGCCATCTCCGCGTCAGCGGGATCGCCGTAGACTCGATCTTTACAGGTAAAGCATGGCCTTTTTGGGGTCGTGCTTCAACCCGGCCCGAATTCACAATCGGGTCAAGCAATTAATAAACCATGCCGAAAGAGGTCGCACGACCGCATTGCGACACTCCGGCAATGGGAAACCGGCGTCACGGCCCTGAAAACTCAGGACGCTTGCGAAAGGCTTGCGTCGAGCGCCTGCATGGCGACGGTGACAAGATCGTGCAGCCGCTTTTTCGGCACACCGTCGCGTGCCTGGACCGAAAGGCCGTGCATCAGCGTGGCGTAATAGTCACCCAGCGTCTCGGCATCGGTATCCGGCTTCAATTCGCCATCGCGCACGGCCTTTTTCAATCGCTCGACGATCGATGCGGTACGCGCCAGCCGATGCTCCGCCAGCCATTGCAGCACGGCGTCATTTTCGACGGCGCAATTGGTGGCGGCCGTCACCACCATGCAGCCCTGCGGCCGCCCCGGCCTCGTATAAATTTCTACGGCGTCGCGAAGCATGCGCTCGATGACGCGCCGGACATTTGGTTCTTCCTCTAGCGCGCGCGTGGCAAAGCCGCCCTCATTGGCCTCGTAAAGCGCCACCGCTTCGCGAAACAGATCCTCCTTCGAGCCGAAGGCGGCATAGATGCGCGCCGATGCGAGACCAAGCGCCGATACGAGATCGGCCATCGAGGTGCCCTCGTAGCCGCGCCTCCAGAAAGCGTCCCGGGCTTTCTCCAGCGCCTGGTCGCGGTCGAACTCCCTTGGCCTTCCCGCCATTGCGACCTCCAATTTTTGTCGATCAACAAATAATCCGCTTGACTTCGGATTGCAAATCTCAATTCTTTGTCGATCATTAAATAATTGTCGACAAGGAGTCCGGCATGAGTTCACTCGATCAAGGCGCGCCGCTCGGGGCGATAACGCAGGGAGCAAGCAGGGCGAAACATGGCGCAACGCTGGCGCTCCTCGCCTTCGCGCAGCTCATCATCTCGCTCGACCTCAACATCGTCTTCGTGGCGCTGCCGGAGATCGGCGCCGGCCTCGGATTTTCAGGCCAGACCCTGCAGTGGGTGGTCAGCGCCTACACCGTGTTCACCGGCGGCTTCCTGCTGTTCGGCGGCCGGGCCGCCGACCTGATCGGCCAGCGCCGCGTCTTCATCTTCGCGCTCTGGCTCTACGCACTTTCGTCCCTCGTCGGTGGCCTGGCCTGGTCGCCGGAAATCATCATCGCGGCACGCGCCGTGCAAGGCATCGGCGCCGCGTTCCTGTTTCCGGCGACGCTGTCGCTGATCAACCGCCTGTTCGCCGAAGGGCCGGAACGCAACCGGGCGCTCGCCGTCTGGGGCGGCGCGGGCGCCAGCGGCCTGACGCTCGGTTCGCTTGCCGGCGGGTTTCTGACCAGCGCCTTCGGCTGGCCGTCGGTCTTCTACGTCAACGTGCTGCTGGCCGGGATCGCCATCATCGCGGCTTTCGCCATCATCCCGCGCGATCGCAAGCGGCACGAGCACCGCAGCTTCGATCTGCCCGGCGCACTGACCGTCACCGCCGGCGCGACGCTGCTTGTCTTCACCCTGGTTCAGGGACCTGAATATGGCTGGGGCTCTGGCGCAATCATCGCCAGCGCGGCACTGGCGGCATTCTTCCTGATCGCCTTCACCGTGATCGAGGCCAACAGCGCCGATCCGCTGATGCCGCTGCGCCTGTTTTACAACCGCAGCCTTGTCGCCGGCATGACGATAACCTTCCTCTACATGGCCACTTTCGGCGCGCTGCCCTACTTCCTCACCGTGCTGCTGCAGAACGTGCACGGCTTCACCGCCTTGCAGACGGGCCTCGCCTTTCTCGTGCCGTCGGTCGCCATCGCCACCGGTACGCAAGCCGGCGAGCGTCTGGCAACGCGCTTTTCGACGCGCAGCACCCTGGTCGGCGGCATGATCGTCGGCGCGGTCGGCACAGCATTGATGGTATCAGGCGCGACTGCCGACAGCAGCTATCTGTCCCTCGTACCCGGCCTGATCGTCTCCGGCGTCGGACAAGGCATCGTCTGGACCGCAATGTGGATTGCCGCCGCTTCCGGCGTTGCCCATGACCAGCAAGGCGTCGCCTCGGGGATGGCTTCGACGACGCTCAATGTCGGCAACGCCATCGGCATGGCCGTGCTGATTGCGATTGCGAACAACCAAATCGGCGAATTGTCCGGCAATGCGTTGAAAATTGCCGTCGCCGACGGCATCCAGGTCGCCTTCTGGCTCGCGGCGGCGGGCATTGTCGTTAGCCTGCTGGCAGCAATGGTTCTTCCGGCAAAGGCTCGATGAGAACAAGCGCGGGCCGCCGATGCCTCTCAATTCACCCGGCTGATGCAGAAATCGATGACGTCGATCAGCGCCGATTTCTGCGGCGTCGCCTCGAGCGGCGCCAGCGCGTCGCGGGCGATCTCGCCGAAATGGCGGGCGCGCCCGATGGTGTCGGCAATTGCGCCGTGGCGGAGCATCAGGCCGATGGCCTTCTCCAGCCCGGCATCGTCGGCGGCATTGTCCTCGATGGCGCGTTTCCAGAAGCTGCGCTCGGCCTTGGTGCCGCGCCGATAGGCGAGGATCACCGGCAGCGTGACCTTGCCCTCGCGGAAATCGTCGCCGACATTCTTGCCGAGGTCCTTGCTGGTGCCGCCGTAATCCAGCGCGTCATCGATCAGCTGGAAGGCAAGGCCGAGATTCATGCCGTAGGAGCGGAGTGCTGCGCGATCATTGCGCGTCGCCTGAGCGATGACGGGGCCGACCTCGGCGGCGGCCGAAAACAGCGCCGCGGTCTTGGCCTTGATCACCGCGAAATGCTCATCCTCGGTGGTCTCGAGGTTTTTTGCGGCAGCGAGCTGCATCACCTCGCCTTCGGCGATGACCGAGGCCGCGCTCGACAGGATATCGAGCGCTTCAAGCGAGCCGACATCGACCATCATGCGAAAGGCTTGGCCGAGCAGGAAATCACCGACCAGAACACTGGCCTGGTTGCCCCAGATCATACGCGCCGTCTTCTTGCCGCGCCGCATGCCGCTTTCGTCGACGACGTCGTCGTGGAGAAGTGTCGCGGTATGCATGAATTCGACCGATGTGGCGAGCTTGACATGGCCGTCGCCGGAATAGCCGAACATCTGGGCGGCGGCGAGCGTCAGCATCGGCCGCAGCCGTTTGCCGCCCGACGAGATCAGATGGTTGGCTATCTCCGGAATCATCTCGACATCGGAGCCGGCCTTCGACAGGATCAATTTGTTGACGCGCCCCATGTCGGCCGCGGTCAGGTCGATGAGGTCCTTTATCGAGGCGGCTTCGCGCTTCCCGTTTTCAATGTTGAGAACGACACCCACGGCAAAACTCCCAACCTCGATATGCACGACGGCAACATGGTCCCTGGACAGACTCTAGGGTGTCACCCACCGGCGCGGCAAGAGGCGAATTGGCGCGCCGGCTCTGGTACATGATCACGCCTACGTTTACATCAACGCCGCAAACTGCGAGTTTAGGGCCATGATCTATCGATATGATCGAAATGGTGTGAGGCCATCTGTCCGGATACGCGGAGCGAAGGCGCAGGAAGCCATTCGGCTTTCAAGTCCTTCGCGACAAAGTAGCCGGGCAGATGGACCACATCCTCCGGACGCCGAAACGGCTGCAAGCTGCGTCGTCGAACCGCTCGGCCGGGGGAAAGACCCCGACCTTCGCGCTTCTCCTCGCATCTTCTTGCCGTTTCAGGCGCCATTTCGACCATATCGATAGATCATGGCCCTAATCCGATGATAGAGCTCATCCGCACCAACGACGCCGTCATCATTTCGTTTGTCGAATCGCTGATGCGCGATGCCGGCATCGGCTGTTTCGTCGCCGACCAGAATATGAGCGTCCTCGACGGCTCGATCGGCATCCTGCCCCGCCGTGTCATGGTGGACGCCGACAAGGCCGATGCTGCACGGCGCATCCTGACGGATGCCGGCATCGCCAACGAGATCCGCCAAAAATAATGTCCGCGTCGCCCGCTGCCCTTGTCCCGGACATGCCGGCTCATACGGTCGATGCCTTCCATCGCGGTCGCTTCTGGCTGGTGCAGCCGAGAAAGGCGGGCCACCGCGCCGGCATGGATGCGATGATGCTGGCGGCTGCCGTGCCGTCCTCGTTCGCCGGGCGGCTTGCCGACTTTGGCGCGGGTGCCGGTGCCGCCGGCCTGGCGGTCCTGTCGCGCTGCCCCGCTGCAGAGGCCGTGCTTGTCGAGCGTTCCCCGGAAATGGCGGCCTTCGCCACCACCACGCTTGCCCATCCCGGCAATGCGCATCTCAGCGACCGCGCCTCGGTGCTTGTCGCCGATGTCGCGCTGTCGGGCCGGGCGCGAGCGGCCGCCGGCCTCGAGGACAACAGCTTCGATTTCGTCGTCATGAACCCGCCGTTCAATGCCGCCGAGGATCGCGCGACGCCCGATCCGCTGAGAAAGGCCGCGCATGTCTCGGAGGATGGATTGTTCGACAGCTGGGTCCGCAGCGCGGCCGCAGTGGTCAGGCCGGGCGGCGGGCTGGCCGTCATCGCCCGGCCGGAACAGCTCGGCGCCATCCTCGATGCCATTGCCGGCCGCTTCGGCGACGCCGAGATGCTGGCCGTCCACCCTCGCCCCGAGGCGGCAGCGATCCGCATCGTCGTCCGGGCAATTCTCGGCGCACGCGGCAAACTGTCGATCCGGCCGCCGCTGATGCTGCATGCCTATTCAGGCAATGGCCCCTCGGAACGGGCGGAGCTGATCAATAACGGGCTGGCGTCGCTGTTCGGAGACTGATCCATTTTGATTGCCGGGGTGACGGCATTGCCGTTGGCCGGCGAATTCCTACATGCCTCAAGCAGATCGACCGGAGACAGCCCCCTCGTGAAACGCCTTTTCAACCGCCTGCTGCCGAAGTCCTGGCGCTCCACCGTCGTCACCATTCCGGTCATCCGGCTGCACGGCACGATCATGCCCGGCGGCGGCCAGTTCCGGCCGAGCCTGTCGCTCGCTTCCACCGCCGGCCTTCTCGAAAAGCTGTTTTCCTTCGACGCGCCGGCGGTCGCCATCTCGATCAATTCGCCAGGTGGCTCGCCGGTGCAGTCGCGGCTGATCTTCAGGCGCATCCGCGACCTGGCGAGCGAGAAGAACAAGAAAGTCCTGGTTTTCGTCGAGGACGTGGCGGCATCGGGTGGCTACATGATCGCGGTCGCCGGCGACGAGATCTTTGCCGACCCGTCCTCCATCGTCGGCTCGATCGGCGTGGTGTCGGCCTCGTTCGGCTTTCCGGAGCTGTTGAAGAAGATCGGTGTCGAGCGCCGCGTCCACACCGCCGGCCAGAACAAGGCGGTGCTCGACCCGTTCAAGCCGGAAAAGAAGGAAGACGTCGAGCGCCTGAAGGCGCTGCAGCTCGAGGTCCACGAGACCTTCATCGACCTCGTCAAGGACAGGCGCGGCAGCAAGCTCAAGGACGATCCCGACCTGTTCACTGGCCTGTTCTGGACGGCCAAAAAAGGGCTAGAGCTCGGGCTGGTCGATGCGCTCGGCGACATGCGCAGCGTGCTGAAGAGCCGTTTCGGGCCGAAAACCCAGCTCAAGCTGATCACCGCACCGCGCGGCCTGTTCGGCCGCTTCGGCCTGTTCGGCTCGAGCTTTTCGGCGCCCGATATCGCCGCCGCCGCGGCAAGCGGCGTCATCGATGCGGCGGAAGAGCGCGCGCTGTGGGCGCGCTTCGGGCTTTGAAAAGCTGGTGAAAGCGTCTAGCATAAATCATCAACCGACCCGACCGGCCGCCTTGCCGGCCTTGCGAGGGAGGAGTTTGACATGCCGCAGATCATTTTCTTCGCCGTCGTCGGCATTGCCGCCTATTTCGGCTACCGCTCCTTCGTCAGGGAAGCCGAGCGTGTGACCGCCAAGGTGCGGCGTACCGAAAAGCAAGCCGCCAACGGTACAATGGGAACATTGGTCAAGGACCCGAAGACCGGCGAATACCGTCTGGCCAAGGATTGACCGTCGTCCCCCTCGCGGCCGAGCCAGTGAACTCCGAGGCCAGCATCCGGGCGTCACATGCGCACGCCAAGATAAATCTCGCGCTGCACGTCACCGGCCGGCGCGCCGACGGCTATCACACGATCGAAAGCCTGGCTGTGTTCACGCGCTTCGGCGATCGCATCGAGACGGAACTTGCCGACAGCGATGGGTTTTCCGTGTCCGGCAAATACGCCTCCGCGGTTCCGGTCGACGACAATAATCTGGTGGTGAGAGCGCGCGATGCACTGCGGCGCGAGGCCGGTCCCCAGCACGCACCGGCTGTCGCCATCAGGCTCGAAAAGAACCTGCCGGTTGCGTCCGGCGTCGGCGGCGGGTCGAGCGATGCGGCGGCTGTGCTGCGCGCCCTGGTCCAGACCTGGGGACTTGATGTCGGCGATGCCGAACTGGCGCGGATCGGCCTGTCGCTCGGCGCCGACGTGCCGATGTGCCTCGCAGCCAGACCGCTGATAGCCCGCGGCGTCGGCGACGAGCTGACGCTCGTGCCGGGTTTCCCGGCGCTGGGTCTGGTGCTCGTCAATCCCGGCACTGCCGTCTCGACGGCCGACGTGTTCGAGGCGCTTGGCCGCCGCGACAATGCGGGGCTGCCGCCGCTGCCGCACAGCCTCGACTTCCACAGCATCCGCAACTGGCTGGAGAGCACCCGCAACGATCTCGAGCCTGCGGCGCGTGCAATCCAGCCCGCCATCGGCAAGGCGCTTTCCGTTCTCAACAAGGCCGGAGCCGGTTTTGCCAGGATGTCCGGTTCCGGCGCCACCTGTTTCGGGCTGTTCGAGACCGGCAATGTGGCCAAGCGCGCGGCCGTCGATATTCGCAGCCGCCATCCCGACTGGTTTGTCGCGGCGACGCGAAGCGTGACATCGGAAGTTGATGCCCATGGCCAGGATTGACGAGAGCCGCCCCTTCGTTCCCGTGCGTATCGCGGTGCTGACCGTTTCCGATACGCGCAGCCTCGCCGACGACAAATCCGGGCAGACGCTGGCCGACCGCATTGCCAAGGCCGGCCATGTCCTGGCCGCCCGCGACATCGTCACCGACGACCGCGATAAGATTCGCGACAAGGTCCTGGGCTGGTCGAAGGACGATGCGATCGATGTCGTCATCACCACCGGCGGCACCGGCTTCACCGGCCGCGACGTGACGCCGGAAGCGCTGGAGCCGATCTTCGAAAAGCGCATGGACGGCTTTTCCGAAGTGTTCCACCGCATCTCCTACGACAAGATCGGCACTTCGACGGTCCAGAGCCGGGCAACCGGCGGCGTCGTCAATGCCACCTTCGTCTTCGTGCTGCCGGGCTCGCCCGGCGCCTGCAAGGACGCCTGGGACGGCATCTTGAAGCCGCAGCTCGACTACCGGCACATGCCCTGCAACTTCGTCGAGATCATGCCGCGGCTGGACGAGCATTTGCGGCGCGGCTGAGACGAACCGAGGTATCAGCCAAGCGACCTCGGTTTAGCGAATGACCGGCTCGCCGTGAAAACGCCGGCGCGACGGCGGCGAGACGCCGAAGCCAACCTCCATCATCAGCCGCGGCGTGCGCGTCGGCACGGTGCCCATATGGAAGCCGAACGGATCCTCGACAAAGCCGAGGCCGGCCGGCCCGGTCAGCGTGACCGGGCTCTGCTCGCCGTAGACGCCCAGCACCTCTTCCGCCGAATGGCCGACCAGCAGCGTCAGCTGATGCTTCAGGATGCGGCGGTTGTGGGAGCCGCGGACATAGACATGCGGCCCAGTGTCGGCGTCGACCGGCACCAGGTAGAAAAAGAATTTCAGCATGCGCCAGTCGTCGAGGTCGAAATGGTATTTGCCGAGCGAGGCCATGTTCTTGTCGGCGTCCGAGACGCCACCGGTCGGAAAGCTCCACCAGACGCGGGTGGTGATCAGCTTGGCCTGACTGCCGAGATAGTGTGCCGCGACGTCGAGAAGCAGCGGATCACGTTGCACGGCGACCGCAGCGCTGCAGTCGAGGACCCGCTCGAAATAGTGACCGCTGAGCAGCGGGCGGCCGAAATGCTTTTCGGCATCGGCGTGTTTTTCGGGCAGGAATTCCAGCCGGCGGTCGAAATTGCCGAAGCATGGCGTGCGCTCGGCGAAGCGGGCAATCTCCTCATGGATGGCGGCCGGCAGCATCAGGCCCGAATAGAGCCCCTCGGTGCGCAGCGCGCCGACGACGGCATCGCGGTCGACGCCGGCGAACATCGTTTCACCGACATTGCGCGCCGGCCGAACGGGCTTTGCACCGCGCCAGTGCAGCCGCCGCGCCGGCATGGTGCGGGCCAGCATGAACATCGGCAGCCATGCCGGATTCTCGCGAAGGTCGGAAAGATAGGTCGGGATGCGGGCGGCGATGCGGCGCAGCGTACCGCCGTTGCGTGCGATCGCCTCGAGGCTTGCAGCGCCGGACTTGTCAGGGCTTGAAAGGGTCATCGGGGTCCTCACAATATCGAGGGAACAGCATCGACGTTAGTCGTCGCCGCTCCGGCACACCCCAAAACCCTATTCGCCCATATCGCCGGGAATGGTAACCCCCAGCCAGATTTTGTGCAATGCACAATAAACGACGACCCGCCAGAAAATTTGTTTGGGCGGGGTTCCCTGAACCGGCACGGTAAGCCGTCACTTCCGCGGCGCGACCCAGATCTCGGCGTGGAGCCTCCTGGTCGCCAGGCCGCGGGCGATCGCTTCGGCGCTGCGGGCATTCTTCGACAGCGCGGCGGCCTGACGCTTGCTGATCACCAAGCCTTCGGCGAGAGCGCGATTTCCGGCAAAGACCCGTGACAGGAACGGCGCGCGGCTGCCGCGTGCCCGCGAAAATCGCGCCGCCATGGTTTGCCTCGCCGTATGGGCGACGACCTCGTCGATCCAGCCCTCTCCCAGCCGCGCTCCCGGTTCCAGCAAAAGCAGCCAGTCGCCCTTGGCCTGCCTGATGCCGGCGGCGATGCCGCCGCTGACATAGTGGCAGCCGGCATGTTCGGCGACGCGGTGCGTCTGATCGGTCGAGCCGGTATCGCAGACGAGAACGTCGCGCACCACGCCTTCGACCGCGCCGCTGATCAGCGAGGCGAGCGTGCGGGCAAGGCCCTCCTCGTCATTCAGGGTTTCGATCAGGACGCTGAGCATGTCTAGCCGAATAGCGGAAAGCGGTGGGCAGCGCCAGTTTTTGCGGCGCGCCGCGAATAAGTTCTTGCTTTGTTCTCATCAAAGCGATAGGAATACATTCATGAGCAGAGCGATTCGACAGCGGGCGGACAGTCCCTGGGAAAGGGCCAAAATGGAACAGATCGTGCGTGCCGATATTGCAGCCTTCGGCGCTGGCAGGGCCGAGATGGCGAATGCGATGATCGAGCAGAGCGGCATGCGCGTCCGTCCCGACCGCAATCGCGGCAGGTCGGCGGGCATCAATCCGTCCGGCCGTTTCGAGCCGGTCAGCCGGCACGTGTTCGACGACGGCTGGAATTCGCTGGAGGAGCTGCCGCCCTTCAAGACCGAGGTACAGGTCGAGAAGCCGCGCACCATCATCACCCGCAACGAATCGCCCGATATCTCCTTCGACCGCTCGATCAATCCCTATCGCGGCTGCGAACATGGCTGCGTCTATTGTTTCGCGCGGCCGACGCACAGCTTCATGGGTCTGTCGCCGGGGCTGGATTTCGAATCGAAGCTGTTTGCCAAGCCGGATGCGGCGCGGCTGCTCGACAAGGAATTGTCCAGGGATAATTACCAGCCGCGCACCATCGCCATCGGCACCAACACCGATCCTTATCAGCCGATCGAGAAGCAATACCGGATCATGCGCGAGATCCTCGAAGTGCTGGAGGCGCGCGGTCACCCGGTCGGCATCGTCACCAAGTCGGCGCTAGTGACACGTGACATCGACATTCTGTCACGCATGGCCGAACGCGGGCTGGCCAAGGTGGCATTGTCGGTGACGACGCTCGACCGCATGCTGGCGCGCACCATGGAGCCACGCGCGTCGACGCCGACCAAGCGGCTGGAGGCGATCAGGCAGCTTTCGGACGCCGGCATTCCGGCCTCGGTGATGGTCGCGCCGATCATCCCCGGACTGACCGACCCGGAAATGGAGCGCATCCTCGATTCGGCGCAGGCAGCGGGCGCGCGTGAAGCCGGCTATGTGCTGCTGCGCCTGCCGCTGGAGGTCGCGCCGATCTTCAAGGACTGGCTGCTGCGCCATTATCCCGATCGCTATCGCCACGTCATGTCGCTGATCCGTTCGATGCGCGACGGCAAGGACTACGATTCGGAATGGGGCAAGCGCATGAAAGGCTCTGGGCCCTATGCCTGGCAGATCGGCCGGCGCTTCGAGATCGCTGCCAAACGGCTCGGCCTCAACGCCGAGCGGCGCTCGCTCAGGACTGACCAGTTCGTCCCCGCCGCCAAGGCAACCGAGCAGTTGATGCTGCTGTGACAAAGCGTCTCGCGCCAGCCGGTTGAAACGGCCGGCAACAGGCGAAAGATCCCGTCCGGCCTGTCCTGTCCCCGGGCTTGCAGACGGTAGCCCCCTCCTGGTCCGGTGCCCCGCCCGACCCGGAGGGGACTTGCGGAGAATCGGAGCCGATGCGAACCTCGCCGCACCATGGCTCGCCCGCGTTCCGATTCTCCGCTTCTCTTCGAAATCGTCGAGAAACCCGACTTCTCGTTCGAGACGAAGGCGATGGCCGAAGGCCTGTGGCCGGTGGCGGGGATGGACGAGGCCGGCCGCGGCCCGCTCGCCGGGCCGGTGGTGGCGGCAGCGGTGGTGCTCGATCCCGCCAACATCCCCGACGGCCTCGACGATTCCAAGCGGCTGACGCATTTGCAGCGTGAGGCGCTGTTCCTGAAAATCCTCGGCTCCGCACTCGCCGTATCGATGGCCTCGGTCAGCGCCGAAGGCATTGATGCCAGCAACATCCTCAAGGCCAGCCTGGAGGCGATGCGCCGTGCCGTGGCCGGCCTGTCAATCCGGCCGAAGCTGGCGCTGGCCGACGGCCGCGACGTGCCGCCCGGCCTGCCCTGCGAGGGCAAAGCACTGATCAAGGGCGACCAGCGCTCGCAGTCGATCGCCGCAGCCTCGATCGTCGCCAAGGTGATGCGCGACCGCATGATGTGCGGCTGCGGCAGCCATCATGCGCATTACGGCTTCGAACTGCATATGGGCTACGCCACTGTCCGCCATCGCACGGCGATCGATCTGCACGGGCCAGTGGCACGGCTGCACCGCGCCTCCTTCGCGCCGTTCCGGTTCGGCGGCACCGAGGTGCTGGAGGAAGAGGGTTTTTCGGGTTTGGATTGAGCGATTCGGCTAGGTGTGATCTCCCCCCTCGAGGGGGAGATGTCGCCAAAGGCGACAGAGGGGGTCGGTACGTCCTGGCGCGACGCCATGCGGGACGAAAGAGAAGGCTGGCGCTTCACGCGCGGCGACCCCCTCTGGCCTGCCGGCCATCTCCCCCTCGAGGGGGGAGATTACGCGCTTGGCCGCTTTCGCTAACAAAAAGCCGCCAGGTTTCCCGGGCGGCTTTCGATGAATTTCTCGACGAAGTCGCTTAATTCAGCTTCGACTTCAAATCGTGCAGCGAGGCGTTGAACAGGTCGGCGCCGGCCTTGGCGTCGATCTTGCCGGCCAGCAGCGCGCGCGCGGCCTCTACCGCGATATCGACGGCGCTGGCGCGCACTTCGCCGATTGCTTCGCGCTCGGCCTGGCCGATCTTCTGCTCGGCCAAGGCGGTACGCCGGGCGACATAGTCCTCGGTCTTCTTGTGCGCCTCGGCGGCAAGCATGTCGGCTTCGCGCTTGGCGGCGGCGACGATGGCCGCGGCCTCCTGCTCGGCTTCCTTGCGCTTGCGCTGGTATTGCCCGAGCAGTTGCTGGGCCTCTTCGCGCAACCGGCGCGCTTCCTCGAGCTCGCTGCTGATCTTGTCGGCGCGGGCATCGAGCGCCTTGGCGATCATGCCCGGCACCTTGATGTAGATGGCGATGCCGAGGAAGATTACGAGGGCAACCGTTGCCCAAAGCGTCGCGAGAGATGTGGCGTCCATGATGCTCCTCACCCGGCCACGGATTTGACCGCGGCCGCGATTTCGGCCTTGCTGGCCTTGCCGCCGACAAGCGCCTCGACGATGGCCGAAGCGGTGTCCTCGGCGATCGTGCCGACTTCCTTCATGGCATTGGCCTTGATGGAAGATATGCGCGCCTCGGCCTCGCCAAGCTTCTGGTCAAGCGCTGCCTCGATCGTCTTGCGGGCAGCTTCGGCTTCCGCCTTGGCCGCATCGTTGGCCTGCTGGCCGATCGCATTGGCCTTGCCCTTGGCTTCCGCCAATTCCTGCTCATAGGCGGCAACGGCGGCATCGGCCTCGCTTTTCAGCCGGGCAGCATGATCGAGATCCTGCGTGATGCGGTCGTTGCGAACGTCGATGATGCCGCCGACGCGCGGCATCACTACCCGTTTCAAGAAGAGATAGAACAGCCCGAAGGTGATTGCCAGCCACAGCAGCTGTGACGGGTACGTCGCCGGATTGAATGGCGGAAACGTGCCGTGCGCCTCGGCGGGCACGCCGGTCCCAGCGCTGCCGCCTTCGACGGCGGGCGCGGACTCTTGCGCAAAGGCAGATGTCACGAACATGGGCTATCCCCGAAATTCAGGCCCGCCGCAGGATCGCGGCCGGCCTGTTCAATTCTTGCCAATGTTCAGCCGAACAAGCATTCAGCCGAACAGGGCGAGAAGCGCGATGAGAAGCGAGAAAATACCCAGCGCTTCGGTCACGGCGAAGCCGAAAATCAGCCGGCCGAACTGGCCGTCGGCGGCCGACGGGTTGCGCAGCGCGCCCGCCAGATAGCTGCCGAAGATGTTGCCGAGGCCAATGCCCGCGCCGCCCATGCCGAGGCATGCGATGCCGGCGCCGATGTACTTTGCTGCTTCTGCGTCCATTTATTCAACTCCTTTGGATCTAAAATTCCGTTGCGATTCCATCCGGCGGCAATGCCGGAAACTCTAAATCAGTGCGAAGGGTGCAGGGCGTCGTTAAGATACATGCAGGTCAGCACGGCGAAGACGTAGGCCTGCAAAAGCGCCACGAGCAACTCCAGAGCCGTCAAAGCCACGGCCATCGCCAGCGGCAGGACCGAACCCGCAATGCCAAGCGTGCCGAGAGCGCTGAGGCTGACGACGAATCCCGAAAACACCTTCAGCGTGATGTGGCCGGCCAACATATTGGCGAACAGACGAACCGAGAGGCTGACCGGGCGCGAGACGAAGGAAATCACTTCGATCGGAACGACAAGCAACATCATCACGATGGGCACGCCTTTCGGCACGAACAGCTTCAGGAAGCCGAGACCGTGCTTCATGAAGCCGTAGACGATCACGGTTCCGATCACCAGCGCAGCGAGGCCGAAAGTGACGATGATGTGGCTGGTGACGGTGAAGAAATAAGGGAACAGGCCAAGCAGGTTGGCGACAAGCACGAACATGAACAGCGAGAACACGAAGGGGAAGAACTTCATGCCTTGCGTGCCCGCGGCGTCCCTCAGCATATTGCCGACAAATTCATAGGCCATTTCCGAGACCGACTGAAGGCGGCCCGGGACGAGGCTGCGGCTCGACGTGCTGAGGTAGAGAAACGCCGATGCGACAGCAACCGTCGCAAGCATGAACAGAGCCGAATTGGTGAAAGACAGGTCGTAGCCGCCGATGTGAATCGGAATGATCGGATGGATCTGGAATTGGTGGATCGGATCGACCTTGTCAGCAGCCACTTTAAATCCCCATCAAAGCCGCAGACGGCTTCAGCATTCTGTTCAATGCGCCGGCATGCGGCGCCTCAATTCATTCTTTCGGATCGCGCGGCTTGTCGCCCGTTCCGAATTCCGACACAAGCCCGGCTGAACGCAGGACATTGAGCACGCCGGCGCCAAAACCCAGCAGCAGCCCGACTATCAGACCCCATGGCGTTGTCCCCGCCACGCGATCGATAAACCAGCCGAGAGCCGCACCGACCACTATCCCGGCGATGAACTCGCTGGACAGCTTGAGCGCCTGGCCGTACCCGGCCGCACTGCCCGCTTTCGCGTCGTCTTTCCCCTCGAGCCGGTCCGGCCGCCTTGCCGCAAGCGATGCTTCAAGGTCGCGCCGGCGGCGCTCAAGATCCTCGTCGCGGATATCGGCTTCATGCTGCTTGCCGCGGCCGGTTTTTCCGGTTCCGTCTGGCCCATTCTTGTCGGCCACGCAACCCCCCTGCCCGGTCAGACCGTCACCGTCCGTCCGCTTCTTAAAGTCGCCGGCAACATAGTTAGAGGGTCCGCGCCCGTCAAGCCACGGGCGGACGTTCAAGCTCAAGTATTTTTTTGTTATAAATCAGCTACTTGCTCGGGTGCGACATCGTGCCCGACGCGGCCTCTGGCGGGCTGCGGCCGAATCCCTACGGCGACGGGCCTTCGATCGGCCGCTCTCGCGCGAAAGATGCAAGGGCTGCCCGAGCACTCAGCTCCAGCCGCCGCCATAGGTGCGGTAGAAGATGTGCAGGCCGATCCTGGTCATTTTCTGCATCGTCCGCGCCCAGCCCGGATGGACGTAGTTGGCGTAATAATGGGTCGACGAGCCGACTTCCGGAATGAAGATCTTGCCGGCTGTGACGGCCATGGCGACATCCTGGGCGGTCTGGTAGGCGGCGGGGTTGTCGACCCGCTTCTTCCGGCCGTCGCAGGCGAAGGAAAACTGGCAGCGGTTGAACCAGTTGTCGTTCTGGTAGACGACGCCGCAGATCGAGTTCGGATAGGCCGGGTTGCGGACGCGGTTGAGGATGACCTGGGCGACGGCGGCCTGGCCGCGCACGGCTTCGCCGCGCGCCTCGAAATAGATGCCGTTGGCGAGACAGGCCTGCTCCGGTTTGGAAAAGACGCTCGCCGGCAGCGGCGTCTGCATCCAAGAATGATCGCCCTTGCTCAGCGGCGGAATGAAGCGGCCATCGTTCGGGTCCTCGTCCTGCAGCAAGGCCTCGAAAGGCGACGCCTTGGCGTAATCGGGGACCGACGAGGCGTAGGCGGTCGCCAGCACGTCGGGATGATCGTTGTTGACCAGCGCGGCAAGCATCGCCGGCACGCCGGGATCCGGCTTCTTGTCGACGCGCGTGTGGAAGGCGGCGGCGATCTGGATTTCCTTGCCTTTGATCTCGGGCTTGGCGAAGGCCATCCTCAGGCCGCTGTCCATGCTTGGGCGGAGCAGCGAGGAGGTGCGCTCGAAGATAGAGCCGGCGTTGAAGTTCTTCGGCGGCGAGACGGGCGAGACCTGGATGATGCGGCCCTTCTTGTCGGCACGCGTGATGCGGTTCTCGTCCGGCGTCGTACCGGCGATGCCGCCCTTGCCGCGAAACGAAACGGCGCCGATGCCGGGCAGTTGGACACCGGAGCCGGAGAGCGAGCCGGTGCTGCTGGAATCGAGGAAGGGCATTTCGGCGGCGTGAACGGAGCCGGCGACGGACTTCTCGACATAGGCGTTCCAGCGGACGCTCGGCGCCTCAAGGCCGGAGACCAGGCTGGTCATGTCCTGATAGGCAGCGACCGTCGGAAAGCCGATCCAGATGCCAAGGCCAATAATAAACGGAGACAGGACGGAACGCTTTTTCTCACCGGCGGCGGCGACAAGCCGCGTCAAAACACGTCGATGCACGGAACTCTCCAGAAACGCAACGGACCCCACTGGAGAGCTACAATGATGCATTAACCTTGATGGGGCGTTAACAGCTTAGAACGTTGTTTTCCCATCTCGTGTCGAAGTCAGGCGCTTTTGCGGCCATCGCTTGACGGAAGAAAGATCGGCCAGGCGATCAGCGCGCAAATAGCCGCACCCAGCCAGACGCCTGCCCACGAGCAGAGCACGAGAAGTCCGGGAATGGCGATCGGCACCAGGAAGAAGGCAATGAAGACCAGGCTGTTGGCAAGGCCGAGCGCCGTTCCGGCCTGGCTCGCGCCGGCCAGCGTCGCAAGCTCGGTGTAGGCGACGCCATGCCAGGAGGAGACGCAGATGCCGGCCACGACCAGCATCGCGACCATCGCCGGCGACAGCATCGGCGCTTGGCCTGACAAGAATTGGGCCGCCAACAAGACGAGCGCGGCAAGCACGGTGAAGGCGACCACGCTCAACAGGCTGCACAGACGCAGGAACGACCGGCGGTTGCCGTGACGGTCGGTGTAGCGGCCGCTCCAGACGCGCATGACCATGGCGCCGACCTGCACGGCAGCCAGGCTGGCGCTGATCACGGCTGTTCCCATGCCGGCGAAATCATGCAGGAACACGGAAGCAAATGTAAGCACCGCCACCTGCGGAAAGCAAAGCAGGCCGATGGCTGTTGCGATGCGCCAGACGGCCGGGTTGCGCAGCGGCACCGGGCCGGCCGACAATGCCATGCTGCCCGAATTGGCATCGTCATGCGGCGCCGGCGGCTGATGCAGCCAGCGCCAGGCGAGCGAGGTCGAGACCGCGGATGCAGCCGCCAGAAGGCCGAAGACTGCCGTGAAGCCATGGGCTGAAGCGAGCGACGGCAGCACGAGCGCGCCAAGCCCGCCGCCAAGCGGCACCGCCGTCTGCCTGATGCTCATGGCAAAGCCGCGCTCGCCTTCGCCGAACCAGGCCATGATGGCGCGGCCGCTGGAGCCGTTGACGCTGCCGCCGAGCAATCCGGTGACCAACAGGGCAGCGGCGAGAAGCGCGATGCCGGGAATATGGGCCGGTGACGGCACGACCAGCGCGGCCATGACAAGCAGCCAAACCGCGGTTGCGCCGAGCCCGGTCAGCAGCACGCGGCGGTCGCCCCAGCGATCGGTCAGCAGCCCCCACGGCAATTCGCTCAGCGCCACGCCCAGGCCGAGAAGGCCAAGCGCCAGGCCGAGTTCGCCATTGGAGAGATGGTAGCCCGAGCGCAGGAACACCGCCGTCGCCGGAATGCCGGAGAAGGTCGCCGAAAAGCAGGCATTGGCGGCGACGCCGATGCCCAGCACCTTCCAGCGATGATTGGCTCGAAGTGCCGCCGCTTCTGACGGGGCGGCAACGGCGGCCGGGCGAAGCGGTTTGCAATCTGCTCGTGTGGCGACAGCGGACATGGTTCAGCTCCTGCATGGGCCGGCTGCGTTCAGTCTTGACGCGCTCTCTCTACCGCCATAGCTTCGTACTGAATATCAGGAAGTTTTTGACGTAATGTCCCGAATATCAGAATTATTGCCATGCGACGCGTGACATTCGATCTCGAAGTCCTGCGCAGCTTCGTCACCGGCATGGAGCTGGGCAGCTTCGCCAAGGCCGCCGACCGGCTCGGCCGCTCGACCTCGGCAATCAGTGCGCAATTGAAGAAGCTGGAGGAGCAGGCGGCGACGCCGATCTTCCGCAAATCTGGGCGTGGCCTGGCGCTGACGGACGCGGGCGAGACCATGCTCGGCTACGCGCGGCGGCTGATCGAGCTCAATGACGAGGCCGCCTCCGCCATCCACGATGTCGAGCTGGAGGGTTGGGTGCGGCTTGGGCTACAGGAGGATTTCGGCGAGGCGGTGCTGCCGGAGGTGCTCGGGCGCTTCGCCCGCGCCCATCCCAAGGTCAAGATTGAGGCCAGGATCGCACGCAGCCATGAGCTTGCCGAACGGATCATTTCGGGCAGCCTCGATATCGCGCTTGCCTGGCACAATGGCGCGACGCTGCCCTATAGCCGGCATGTCGCCGACGTCCAGATGCGCTGGATCGGCCCGGCAAAACAGATCGAGACCAGCCTGCGCGATGGCGAGGCGTTGCCGCTGGTGGCGCTCGAAGCGCCGTGCCTGCTGCGCAGTGTGGCGACCGAAACGCTCGACCGCGCCGGCCTGGCATGGCGGATGGCCTTCTCCAGCCCGAGCCTTGGCGGCATCTGGGCAGCCGTCGCCGCCGGGCTCGGACTGACGATCCGCACCGATATCGGCCTGCCGGCCAGCGTCAGGGCTATGACGCCGGAGATCGCCGGGCTGCCCGCCTTGCCCAAGATGGCGCTGTTCCTGCATCGCAAGGAGGCCGAGCCCGACCCAGTGGCAGCGCGGCTTGGCGACATCCTGCTGCAGGCAGCGTTGGAAGCCTTGCCGAAAAATGCGCCGGCCTATGAAAAGCTAAGGAGCGTAGCTTAACGCCGACGAGCCGAAAGGGCCGCAGGGCGCTCCATCTTATTGTTTGCCAACAGGGTTCTCAGACCATCAACATTTGCGATTGGCTGTAGGCAACCATGACTTCGTCAGTTGAAGAATCCAGTAATGCTGGCGATCCTTCGCGCCCCCCTCTGTCCTGCCGGACATCTCCCCCACGAGGGAGGAGATTGGCAGCTTCGCCGTCCCGCCCCTCTTTCAATGTTGGAGATTGGCGAAAGCGGAGAGGACGGCCAATCTCCCCCCAAGTGGGGGAGATGCCCGGCAGGGCAGAGGGGGGCGCTGTCCCGCCGACGTCTCGCAAGGTTCCGCCAATGATGATCTAGTGGCGCTTCTTTGCCTTGCCGGCGAAAGGATTGTCCGAGGTGCGCAAGGCGATGCGGATCGGCACGCCGGGCATGTCGAAAGCCTCGCGCAGGCTGTTCGAGAGATAGCGGACGTAGGATTGCGGCATCGCATCCGGCCGTGAGCAGGAGACGACGAAGCCCGGCGGCCGCGTCTTGGCCTGCGTGACATATTTGATCTTCAGCCGACGCCCGGCGACAGCGGGCGGCGGATGATGCGCCAGGATGCCTTCCAGCCAGCGGTTGAGCTTGCCGGTCGACACACGGCTGTTCCAAACTCGATGCGTCCTGATGACGGCATCCATCAGCTTGTCGAGGCCACGCCCGGTCTCGGCCGACACCGGCACCGCCTGCATGCCGCGCGCCTGCGGCAGCAGCCGCTCGGTTTTTTCGCGCAGCTCGGCCAGCAACTCCTGGGGATGATCGACAAGATCCCATTTGTTGAAGGCGATCACCGGGGCACGGCCCTCGCGGATGATCAGGTCGGCGATCTGCAGATCCTGCTTCTCGAAGGGAATGGTGGCGTCGAGCACGATGATGACGATTTCGGCAAAGCGGATGGCGCGCAAGCCGTCCTGCACCGACATCACTTCGAGCTTTTCGTGGATCCTGGCCTTGCGGCGCATGCCGGCGGTGTCGAACAATTTTAAGCGGCGGCCATGCCAGTCCCAGTCGACCGAGATGGAATCGCGAGTGATGCCGGCCTCAGGGCCGGTCAACAGCCGCTCCTCGCCGATTAGTGCGTTGATCAGCGTCGACTTGCCGGCGTTGGGGCGGCCGACGACGGCGATGCGCATCGGCTTGGTGTCGTCATAGCTCGGCTCGGCGTCCGGGTCGGTGATGTCCTCGCCGATCAGCACCTCGCTGGCGGCGACCTCATCCTCGCCGGCCTCTTCGTCCTCGCCGAAGGCGCGCGCCTCGCCAAGTGCTGCGATCACCGCGTCGCGCAAATCGGGCAGCCCCTGGCCGTGTTCGGCCGAGACCGGGATCGGTTCGCCAAGGCCGAGCTCCCAGGCCTCCAGCATGCCGCCCTGGGCGCCGCGCGCCTCAGCCTTGTTGGCAACGACGACAACCGGCTTGCCGGACTTGCGCACGATCTCGGCGAACGTCTTGTCGTCAGGCATCAGCCCGGACTTGGCATCGATCGTAAAAAAGATCAGGTCGGCCTCGCGGATGGCGATCTCGGTCTGGGCGCGCATGCGGCCGGGCAGCGTCGAGGCAGCCGCATCCTCGAAGCCGGCGGTGTCGATGACGTCGAAATGCAGGTCGTAGAGCTTTGCGGCATGGACGCGGCGATCGCGAGTGACGCCGGGCGTATCATCGACAAGCGCCAGCTTCCTTCCCACCAGCCGATTGAAAAGGGTCGATTTGCCGACGTTAGGCCGGCCGATGATGGCGACTTTGAAGGTCATCCGACCCTACATCTGCTATGCATGTCGTTATCCCAAAACCGCTGCGCACTTTTGGGCGACATGCATTACGACACGCCGCCCGAGCCGCGGATCAGCTCGGACATCAAAGTCGCCCGCTCGCGCGTGTTGCGCGGGGCGCCATCATCCGCGGCGATCTGGTCGAACAGCTTCAATGCATCCGCCGCCTTGCCTTCCTTCCAGGCGGCAAGGCCAAGCGCCTCGCGCGCCGTATGGCGCAGCGTGTTGGTGTCGGCGGCGAGCGCCTCGACGCGGCTGGAGACATCGGCGAAAGAGCCGTGGTCGACCAGAAGCAGCGCTGCCCTGAGACGAGCCATGTCGCGAATGCCAGAGGGGATCTTGGTGTCGGCGGCGACCTCGTCGAAATCCTTGACGGCGGCGTCGACGTCGCCCTTGTCCGCCTTGACGGTTGCCGCGCGCATGCGGGCGAGCAGCGGATAGGCGCCGTAGCCGTCCTTCTCCAACGCCTCCAGAGCGGCAAGCGCCTCGTCGTTCTTCCCGTCATTAGCAAGCTTGAGCGCCTGCGAAAAAGCATCGCCCGAGCGGTTGGCGCGAGTTTCGTCCCAATAGCGGTAGCCGACGACAGCAGCAGTGCCGAGCACCACCAGCACGGCCAGCACGAGCAAGGCGGGACCGAAACGGTCCCACAGCGCATGCGCCTGGTCGCGACGAATCTCTTCGTTGACTTCGCGGATAAAACTGTCGTCCGACATGGATCAAAACCATTTCCTGCCCCGGGCGGGGCGGTTGATGAGCCCGCGTTTTAGCGAAATTTTGCCGGCATGGAAGGGGTTCGGCAGGAAAATCGCCTATTCACGAGGCAGTCGCCGCCAACGGCGGCCGTACAGGTCGATCCTACCCGTGCCATATTTCACCGGTAGGCGTCGCTTCTACATTCCTTGATCCGGTCAGATGCCTTTGCCCCGTTTGTCCCGCGTTGTTGCGTTTTCGATTGCCGCGCTTGCTACCGGCGCGGCTTTTGCCGACCCGCCGGCGCCGCCGGCAAAACCGAAGCAGATCGTCATCATCTCATTCGACAGCGCCCGCGACATTTCGCAGTGGCAGCGCAGCCGGGCGCTGGCCCGGCGCACAGGCGCGCATTTCACCTATTTCGTCTCCTGCGTGTTCCTGTTGTCGCCGCAGACACGCAAGGAATACACCGCGCCCGGCAAAACAGAAGGCAAATCGAATATCGGCTTTGCCGCCTCCAGGCAGGAAGTCGCCGACCGGCTCGAGCAGATCAACCTTGCGGCCTCAGAAGGCCACGACATCGGCAGCCACGGCTGTGGGCACTTCGACGGCAAGGACTGGAGCAAGGCCGACTGGCTGGGCGAGTTCGGCTCGTTCAAGCATATTCTCGAGAACGCCTATTCGATCAACGGCATTGCACCCGAACCAAAGGGCTGGCGCGATTTCGCCCGCAAGTCGGTGGTCGGGTTCCGCGCGCCTTATTTGTCGGCAAACAAGGCGCTCTACGAGGCGCTGCCCGCGGCCGGTTTCCTGCTCGACGCAAGCGGCGTCTCGCGTGGGCCGGTCGAGCCGCCGACCGTCAACGGCATCACGCGCTTTTCGCTGCCGCAGATCCCGGAAGGGCCGAGCTCAAGGCGCGTGATCGCCATGGATTACAATCTCTATGTCAGACATTCCGGCGGCTTCGAGCGGCCGAGCATGGCAGAAGAGTTCGCTGACCGGACCTATAACGCGTTCCGCGCCGCCTTCGATGCGCAATACCAGGGCAAGCGCATTCCGCTTGAGCTCGGCTTCCACTTCACGCTGATGAATGACGGCGCCTACTGGAACGCGCTGGAACGCTTTGCCGGCGAGGTCTGCGTGATGAAACAAGTCGAGTGCATCAGTTTTCACGATTATGTTTCGCGGCGAGGCGAAAGGCACGCGGCGGTGGGGGGCTGAGCGGACGCGCTCGCCGCCCGCCAGTCTTAGCTTGCCGGCTGGTCCTCAGGGCGCAACCCGGCTTGCTCACGTTCGAGATAACGCTGGTCGATTTCCGGCAGCGGCTCGCCTTCGAGCGTGGCCTCGAAGGCGCGCAAGCGTTTGTAGATCGAGATCAGTTCCACGACCGTCGGCCAGGCATTGACCAGATACTGAAATGAAGATCGGACCTGCTCAAAGGAGTTGAGAATCTGGTTCAGAGCGCCGAGCTTGATCTTTCCCGCGACCATCGTAGGGACAAGAACAATATATGGAAATATATTGTCGATCTGTAGATAGAATATTCTAGCGACGTTAAAATATAAGTAGTGGAAGTATTTACGAAAATAGATGCTTCTTACACTTCTAAAAAGGTCAGCGACAGTTGGCGGTTGGGCGCGATCTGCATCGTCCTCACCATAGACCAATTCTTTGCGGTAGGCTGCCTCGACACGTTGGGTGCGGAATTCGAGACCCGGCAGTTTGATTCCTACCGCAGCTAAGAAAGTAGTTCCGAAGGCCGACCAAAGGATTGCTACAACGACCAGGGAGTAAGGCACCGTGCCGACAATCGGCAGTTCCGTGACGTTTTCAGAGAGATGCAGCAGCACGGGAAGGAACGCTATCAGTGTCATGATGGACCCGACTAAGCTTACGCCCAGATCCTCCATCGTGCTGGAGAAGCGCATCGTGTCTTCTTGAACACGCTGGGACGCACCTTCGATGCGCCTCAATCTTTCCCAGTTGGTCATGTAGTATTCGTTCATTGCGGTGCGCCAACGAAATATCCAATGACTTACAAAAAACCGGTTGAGGGCGCCAACGGTCACAGCCAGAAGCGCAATCCACATGATTGTCAGCAGTTGGATATAGAAGTCCCACGGCGTCGTAGAGTACGGTGTGCCTAAAGCCTTCTGAATAAGATCGTAGAAAGGGCCATACCAGTCATTGAAGGCGACATTTACCTGCACCTGGTAATAGATCACAAAGAGAATCAGTGAGGTGCCAAGGATCGACCAATTCCGCCATGGATGAGGTCGGTACCAGGCCCAAAAGCCGTAGAAGATGAGGACGACAGCCGCAAAATATATATAGAACCAGAGAAATGGCTTCGACCAAAAGAGCGACACGCCAATGATCTTGTCGACGCCGGCGGCCATCGGGGGCAGTCCAAACACTGCTCCAAGTTGCTCTCCTCCAAAAAACCAAAACAGAACGGCCGCGAGGCTCCAGACGGCGACCGAACTGAAGAACAGCTTCGGCTGCGGAAAAAACGATACGAACACTGTGGCGAAATCCTCGGTCGATGCGCAAATCAGCGGGTTCAGCGGGCATAAAGTCACACATTAGCGGGAAAGAAAATGCCCGTGCCCAACGCCCGGCGCCGAGCAAGACCATAATCATGGCGATTTTGGCGCAGCCGACCAGGCGATCGCACCCGAGGCGAGCAGGACGGCGGCGGCCACGATCGAGGCAAGGAAAAAGTTACCCGAGGCCTGCGCAAGCAGACCGGCGACGATCGGGCCAATGATCTGGCCGAGGCCGAAGGCGGCCGTCATCACCGCCAGCATCCGGCGTGGTGCTTGCGGGGCAAGCTGCCGTCCGGCCTGGAGGCCAAGCGCGGTTATGGCGATGAAGGTGCCGCCGACAAGAAGGCCGCCGAGCAGCGGCCCGGTGCGCCCGCCCATGACGACACTGGCGCTGACGCCGACCACCTCGACCAGGCACCCCAGGGCGTAGGTGGCATAGAGCCCGATTTTAGCCGTAAGCTTCTGCCACAGCCAGACCGATGGGAAACCGGCAAGTCCGGTGACCATCCAGACCACGGCCTCGAAGACGCGGCCGCCGCCGCCCTGGCGGACGATGGCGACCAGGAACGTTGCCGTGACGATGTAGCCGAAGCCGAACAGGCCGTAGGCGACGATGATCTTCACCAGCGACCGGTCTTTCGGCAGTGCCGGCTCGCTCCCGGTGGTGCTGTTCGCGGCCGAGGTGCCGCCGGCCAGCAAGGCGACGACGGCAAAGCCGCAGGCCGAAATCACCGCGGACCACAGCCAGCCCGCCGCCCAGCCGGCATGTTCGGTGACGAGGACTGCCAACAGCGCCGAGGACGCCGCGATGCCGAGGCCGACACCGCCGAAATACAGCGCCTGCAGGTCGTTTCGCCCGGCCGCGGCGAGATGACCGAAAACGATGCTGGTCATGAAGACCAGCACGAAGGCGCTGGCGAGGCCGGCAAGAAAGCGGATGAGGAGAAAGCCGGGCATGGTGCCGCTCAGGCCCATCAGGCCGGCGAGGATCGCGGTGGCGGCAAGGCCGGCCAGCATCAGCTGGCGCTCGCGGCCTTGCGCCCAGCCGCCGGTGGCGGCAAGCGCGCCGACGAGATAGCCGAGATAATTGGCCGATGCGATCCAGCCGGCATCAGCCGGCGACAGGCCGAGCTCTTCCATCATGCCAGGCAGGATCGGCGTATAGACGAAGCGGCCGATTCCCATGGCGACGGCCAGGGCAATCATGCCGGCGATTGCCAGGCGCAAGGGCGAAGCGGCTTTCATCGCGATGCACAATAGGTGCGCCTGCCGGTCAGACAATCCGCCTTTTGTTGGGCCAGAAGGGTTGCGCAGCCGCGTCGGCGGCCGGCTCACCTGAAGTGCCAGCAAGTCCTTGTTCAGCCGCAGCAGGTCCTTGGCGCCGTCTCGAAGCGGGTACGACACGCGGTCAGCCTGAATGGCGTGTCGGCGAGTTCGCGCTCCGACATGGTGTCGAGCACCGGATGCGACAGCGGATCGGTCACCCAGCTGGTGGCCTGGCTGTCATCCCGGTGCGGCTGCGCCCCGATCGGGGAAAAGGCGCCAAGCCATGACAAAATCTTCATCGGATTTGCCTCCTCACTCTGAGTAGCCCACTTAGAATCCGCCGTTCCTTAGCGTCTGGCAATTGAGATTTCAGCCGCTCCAGTTTAGAAAAACTGTATGGCTACTCTGAACCGCGTCCATCTCAACGGCTTGCGCGCCGTGGAAACTGTTGCCCGCCTGGGCTCGCTCGCGGCGGCGGCCGGCGAGCTCAACGTCTCGGTCAGCGCCGTCAGCCAGCAGATCAACCGAACAGAAAAGCAGCTCGGCCGGGCGCTATTCGAACGAACGCCAGCTGGCCTGGTGGCGACGGAATTCGGCACCGTCTTTACCGCGCGGCTCAGCGCAGGCTTCCGCGAACTCGCACAGGCGGTGGCGCTTGCCGATGAAAGCTCGGAGTGCACGCTGGTGGTTTCGGTGGCGCCGGCTTTCGCCTCGAAATGGCTGCTGCCGCGGCTGTCGCGGCATTTCGCCCGGCATCCGAACGTGCTTCTGCGCATCGATGCCTCGGTGCGGCTTGCCGATCTCGATCGTTCGGACATCGACGTCGCCATTCGGCTCGGCGACGGCAAATGGCCGGGCGGGCGGGCCGAATTGCTGCTGGCGCAGGAGGTGTTTCCGGTCTGTGCACCGGTGATCGCCAGCAAGCTGAAATCGATCGAGGACCTTGCTTTGACCTGTGCGATCACGGACGAAAGATCGATGATCAGTTGGGAGAGCTGGTTCGAAGCGGCCGGAGTGGAGCCTGTCACCTTCATGAAGGGCGCGCGCTTCACCGATCCGATGCTGTGCCTGGAATCGGCGATTGCCGGCCACGGCGTCATGCTCGGCTGGCAGTTGCTGGCCGCCGACGCGCTGGCCGACGGCCGTCTCGTTGCGCCGTTCGGCATACGCGCCCAGAGCGGGCTCGGCTATTGGCTGGTGACCTCGGCCATCAAGAGCGAAAGCCGTAAGGTCAGGGATTTCAAGACCTGGATCCGCGAAGAGATCGAGGCGACGATGGCGCAGTTCAGGTCGCTCGAGAGCACGCGCTAAACCTGCCGGCACATCACAGTGGAAAGGTCGGCAGCGCCGGTCTATGTAAGAAACAGTCCCCAATCACGGCAGGCAGGATCATGACCACACATTCGCGCGGCGTTTCCGCAAGCATCGACCCGGTGAAGCTCGACAGGCTGGCGGAGGTCGCCGTCAAGGTCGGGCTGCAATTGCAGCCGGGGCAGGATCTGGTGCTGACCTCGTCTATTGCCGCGCTGCCTTTGACGCGGCGGATCGTCGAGCACGCCTACAAGGCAGGCGCGGGCCTGGTGACGCCGATCTTCAACGACGATGAGATCACTCTCGCGCGCTTCCGCTACGGCGCCGACGCCGGCTTCGACCGCGCCGCCGGCTGGCTCTATGAAGGCATGACAAAAGCCTTCGCCAACAATGCGGCGAGGCTTGCCGTGCGCGGCGAGGATCCGTCGCTGCTTTCGGCGCAGGACCCGGCAAAGGTGGCGCGTGCCAACAAGGCGAATTCGATGGCTTACCAGCCGGCGCTGGAGAAGATCACCGGCTTCGACATCAACTGGAACATCGTCGCTTATCCCGATGAGGCCTGGGCCAAGCAGGTATTTCCGGACGATGCCGAAGACGTCGCCGTGGCCAAGCTCGCCGACGCTATCTTTGCCGCCTCGCGCGTGGATGTCGAAGACCCGATCGGCAACTGGACGGCGCACAATGCGGCGTTGAAGAGCCGCACCGAATGGCTGAACGGCCACAATTTCCACGCACTGCATTTCACCGGCCCCGGCACCGACCTGACCGTCGGGCTGGCCGACGGCCACGAGTGGATGGGCGGCGCCTCGACCGCCAAGAACGGCATCACCTGCAACCCCAACATCCCGACCGAAGAGGTTTTCACCACGCCGCATGCAAGGCGCGTCGAAGGCCATGTCACCAGCACCAAGCCGCTGTCCTATCAGGGTACCCTGATCGACGGCATTGCGGTGCGTTTCGAGGCGGGCCGCATTGTCGAGGCCAAGGCCACGAAGGGCGAGGATGTGCTGCAAAAGGTGCTCGATACCGACGAAGGCTCGCGCCGTCTCGGCGAGGTGGCGCTGGTGCCGCATTCCTCGCCGATCGCCAAGAGCGGGCTGCTGTTTTTCAACACGCTGTTCGACGAGAACGCCGCCTGCCACATCGCGCTCGGCCAGTGCTATTCGAAGTGCTTCGTCGACGGCGCCTCGCTCAGCCAGGACGAGATCGCGGCGCGCGGCGGCAACAAGAGTTTCATCCACATCGACTGGATGATCGGCTCGGACAAGATCGACATAGACGGTGTCCATAAGGACGGCAGCCGCGTGCCGGTGATGCGCAAGGGCGAGTGGGTTTAGGCCCGGGATCTCTAAACGAAGGCCAGCAAGCAGCGGCGCCTGCTGGCCCATGCGGAGTTGGCAATGGAGCTCGCGGTCAAGCGCATCTATGAGCCGCCGGCGCCCGATGACGGGCAGCGGGTGCTCGTCGACCGCATATGGCCTCGCGGCGTCCGCAAAGAGGACGCGGCGCTGACGCTCTGGCTAAAGGACATCGCGCCAAGCAATGGGTTGCGCAAATGGTTCGGCCATGAGCCGGCGCGCTGGGCGGAGTTCCAGCGGCGATACCGCGATGAGCTCGACCGGAACGGCGAGGCGGTGGCGGAACTACGTGCCTTGCTCCGTGAAGGCAAGGTGACGCTGCTCTACGGCGCCCATGACGAGGCGCACAACAATGCGGTGGCACTGGCGAGCTATTTACGTGGGATCAATTAGCCACGCCGGCGGGACAGCGCCCCCCTCTGGCCTGCCGGCCATCTCCCCCTCAAGGGGGGAGATTGGCAGCTTCGCCGAAAGCGCCCTTCTTTGGAGACTAGCAAAAGCCGAAGTGACATCCAATCTCCCCACCAGAGGGGGAGATGTCCGGCAGGACAGAGGGGGGCGCGACGGATCGCGGCGGGTCGGTTCTACTTCCCACTCACCGCCTGCTGATAAACATCGGGCTTGAACCCGACGAGAACCCTGTCGCCAAGTTCCAGCACCGGACGCTTGATCATCGTCGGTTTGGCCAGCATCAGCGCCTTGGCCTTCTTCTCGTCCAGGCCCAGTCTGTCCTCGTCCGACAGTTCACGGAACGTTGTGCTCGCCTTGTTGAGCAGAATTTCCCAGCCGACCTTGCCTGACCAGCCGTTCAGCCGATCCGCGTCAAGGCCGTCTGCCCTGTAGTCGTGAAAGCGATAGGCAACATCGTGGCTCGCCAGCCAGGAACGCGCCTTCTTGACCGTATCGCAATTGGTGATGCCGTACATGGTGATCGTCAAAACGCGTCCTCGGACCAGTCGAATCTGACGGCACCCTAAAACCGCGCCTCTCACTTTTCCAGCGGCCTCGCCGGCCGTCTGCGATTTTCGCGCTTGCCAATAGTAAGGAATCTTCCTAACTATTTCCCGAGCTAATTTTCTCACGAAATAGCCGAGGCAAGGAAACGACATGACGGGCCTGCAGACCGAAAGCCCCCCGCCCATTGACGGCATTTTCCGGGCGCTCGCCGATCCGACCCGGCGACGCGTGGTCGAGCGACTGAACCGAAGCCCCGCCTCGGTCAGCGAGCTTGCCCGGCCGTTCGAGATGGCCCTGCCATCCTTCATCGAGCACCTCAGGGTTCTGGAAGGCTGCGGGCTGGTGCATTCGGAAAAGGCCGGCCGCGTCAGGACCTACCGGCTCGCGCCGGAGCCGTTGAAGCTCGCGGAAAACTGGTTGGCCGAGCAGCGTGCGCTGTGGGAGCGCCGTCTCGACCAGTTCGACGACTACGTGCTGAAACTCAAGGAGACAGACAGATGAATATGGTCCCGTTGTTCCAACCCGATCCGAAGCTCGACCTCGTGCTCCAACGGACGATCGAGGCGCCGCGAGAACTGCTGTGGATGGCCCTGACGAGACCCGAGCATGTCAGCCAATGGTTCACGCCGAAGCCGTGGATCATCACCGATTGCGAGATCGACCTGCGGCCCGGCGGCCTGTTCCGCACCCGCATGCAGTCGCCCGACGGCAAGGAGGTCAACGATAGGCGTTGCTGCTACCTCGAGATCGTCCAGGACGAGCGGCTGGTGTGGACCGATGCGCTGCTGCCCGGCTACCGGCCGTCAGGCGACCCATTCATCACAGCCGTCATAGCGCTGCAATCGCATGGCGAGACGACGCGCTACACCGCCACCGCCATCCACCGCGACGAAGCCACGCGCAACAGCCACGAGGAGATGGGCTTCTACGACGGCTGGGGCACGGTGGCGGATCAGTTGGCCGGCTATCTCAAGACGATCTGAGGCGACCCTGCTTCGCACTCACATTGCGGCCACGCAATCGTTGTGGCCGTTCAGCCGAACGCCGGTGCCGAAGGCACCAACGCTCGGAACAAATTTCGATGGTTGGCGCAATGCCAGATGTCGAAGGCTCAGGCGCCGTAGCCGATGATGCCCTTGATCTCGAGGAAGTCGTGGATCGCCCAGTCGGCGTATTCGCGGCCGTTGCCGGACTGCTTGTAGCCGCCGAAGGGCGCGAACGTATCCCATTCCGGATAGTTGATCGACACCTGCCCGGCGCGCAGCCGGCTGGCAATCTTGCGGGCGTGGTCGATATCCCCGGACTGCACATAGGCAGCCAGGCCATAGACGGTGTCGTTGGCGATCTTCACCGCATCATCATCGTCATCGTAGGAGATGACCGACAGGACCGGCCCGAAAATCTCCTCCTTCTCGATGGTCATGCCAGGCCTGACGTGGCCGAAAACGGTCGGTCGCACATAGTAGCCACGGTTGAGGTGCTCCGGCCGGCCGGGGCCGCCGGTGACCAGCGTCGCACCCTCGGCGATACCGGCCTCGATCAACCGCTGGATCTTGTCGAACTGGATGTTGCTGACCACCGGCCCGAGCTTGGTCTCCTCCGAGCGCGGGTCGCCGACCTTGTGCCGTTCGGCGGCCTTCCTGGCGATCGTCAGCGCCTCGTCGTGACGGGCGGCCGGCACCAGCATGCGGGTCGGCGCATCGCAGGACTGGCCGCTATTGCCGAAGCAGGCGTTGACACCCTTGCGCACCGCCGTCTCGAAGTCAGCGTCGGGCAACACGATGTTGGCCGATTTGCCGCCCAGCTCCTGCGCCACGCGCTTGACGGTCTCGGCCGCCGTCTTGGCGACGATGATGCCGGCCCGGGTCGACCCGGTGAACGAGACCATGTCGACGTCGGGATGGCCAGCCATGACCTGGCCGACATCCGGACCGGTGCCATTCACCATATTGTAGACGCCCTTCGGCGTGCCGGCGGCGTCCATCACCTCGGAAAAGATGATGCCGCTGATCGGCGCGATTTCGGAAGGCTTTAAAACGACGGTGCAGCCGGCGGCGATGGCCGGCGCCACCTTGCAGACTATCTGGTTGAGCGGCCAGTTCCACGGTGTAATCAGCGCGCAGACGCCGATCGGCTCCTTGACCACCATGGTGGTGCCGCGCTTCTCGCTGAACTCGTAATCCTCCAGCGCCTTGATAGTGGCTTCCATGTGCGCCCTGCCCGCCCAGGCCTGCGCCTCGCGCGCCCACCTGATCGGCGCACCCATTTCCTGGCTGACCGCCTGGGCGATGTCCTCGTAGCGCTCATTGTAGACTTCGAGGATACGCTTCAGCAGCTTCAGGCGCTCGGCCTTGGTCGTTTGCGAAAAGGCCGGGAATGCCGCCTTGGCTGCAGCCACGGCCTTGTCGACATCGGCTTTCGAGCCGACCGAGATTTTGGTGTAGGCCTCTTCAGTGGACGGATCGATCACATCCAGCGTTGCCGGAACCACGGGGCCGACCCATTTGCCGCCGATGAAAAAATTGAGATGATTGCTCATGGGCCGTGCTCCGGTTTTCTGGAAATGAGTGAGACTAGCTAGGCAGCATAGGGCAGTTGGCACCACGGCGCAGGCTGATATGCGCCACGTCGCCGACGCTGAATTGAAAACCCTCTGTCCGGCGCGGCGCGTCGATCACCACCTGTGTCCCCTGCCCCAACTCTGCATGAAGGCGCAAGGTGCGGCCGTGAAAGACGATGCTGTTCACCCGCACCGGTGCAGTACCGGCCGCCGCCTCGGTCGTGGCCAAAAGGTCCTCCGGACGCACGCCAATGGTGCGCACCGTGCCCTCGCCAGGCAGCTCGCCTTTATCCGAAATCGCTTCCAGCGGCAGAGCGCCGGCGATGAACCGCAAGCGCTCGCCGTCACGGCCGACAAAGCGCGACTGCAGAAGGTTCATGGTGCCGATGAAGCTGGCGACGAATTTGGTGGCGGGTCGATCGTAAAGGGTCGCCGGCGGCGCAATCTGCTCTATGCGGCCCTTGTTCATGACGACAATGCGGTCTGAGATCGACAGCGCCTCGGTCTGGTCGTGCGTGACCATGACGAAAGTGGTGCCAAGCCGCGACTGCAGTCGCTTCAGTTCGACCTGCATCTGCTCGCGCAGATGCGCGTCGAGCGCCGACAGCGGCTCGTCGAGCAGCAGCACACGCGGCTCGCAGACGATCGCGCGGGCAAGCGCGACGCGCTGGCGCTGGCCACCCGACAATTCCGACACGCGGGCGCCGAGCTTTTCAGCAAGGCCGACCATGTCGAGCGCTGCGCCGACGCGCTTTGCCTGTTCGGCACCGGAGAGCTTGCGCAGCGACAGGCCGAAGCAGACATTTTCGGCAACGTTCATGTGTGGGAACAGCGCGTAGTCCTGGAACACGGTATTGACGGGACGGCCGAAGGGCCTGAGCGCCGTGATGTCGCGGCCTTCGAGCAGGACCCTGCCGTTCGACGGGCTCTCGAAGCCGGCGATGACACGCAGGCTGGTGGTCTTGCCGCAGCCGGACGGTCCGAGCAAGGTCAGGAACTCGCCGCGGGCAATGTCAAGATCGACGGCGTCGAGCCCGATGATGCCGCCGGGGAAAATCTTGGAGACCTTGTCCAGCCGGACGAGCGGATCAGGCGCCATCGCGAACCTCGGACGGTTTGGTCGTGTTGACCCACAGGATCTGGCAGCGCTCGCTGCCCGGATTGCGGAAGGCATGCAGCAACGTGCTCTTGAAGGCGAAGCTGTCGCCGGCCTTCAGCCCGTACCTGGTCGAATCGACCACCAGCTCGACCTCGCCGGACAGGACGAAGCCGAATTCATGGCCGGCATGAGCGTAGGCTTCGGCGGTGCCGCCACCGGCTTCCACGGTCACCAGCATGCCGGTCAGCGTGGCGGCCGGCGGCGACAGCAGCGCCTTGGCGATGCCTTCCGACTTGACCGGGATCTGACGCCGGCTGTTGGCGCGCACACAATAAAGATCGTTGCCGACATCATTGCCGTCGGCGATCAGCGCCGACGGCTCTACATCGAGGGCGGCGGCAAGCGGCCAGATCACGCGGACCCGCAATGACGACATGCCGCGCTCGATCTGGCTTAGCGCACCTATCGAGACACCGGCTTTGGCGGCAAGTTCGGCCAGCGAGAGATTGCGCTCCAGCCTGAGCGCCCGCACGCGCCGGCCGACCCTGACGTCGGCGTCGTCCTTCGGCTTCTCAGCCGCTTCGTCCAGCATGTCCATTCGTTCGTCCTTGTTACAGTATTTTTGGCCGGCGCCGCGCGGTCTTTCCTTCTCCCCCTTGTGGGAGAAGGTGGCCGAGCGAAGCTCGGTCGGATGAGGGGTGTTCCAGAAAACACCAACGCCTCATTCCTTCCAACACCCCTCAACCGTCTTGGCGCTGCGCGCCAATCCACCTTCTCCCACAAGGGGAGAAGGAAGAGCGAACTCAGCCGCCTGCCTTGACCTTCTCGAACATCTTGGCGAGTTCGTCATTCTGTTTCATCGGCCCGGTGAAGATCGTGGTCTTCAGCATCACCTCGGGATCGGACGGCAGCTGCAGTTTCTCCAACTCCTCCTTTGGCACGGCGGCGAAAGCCGAGCTGGTCGAGCTGCCATAGCCGTAGGCCTGGATCAGATACTTTCCGGAATCCGTCTCCAGCCGGCTGTTGATGAAGTCATAGGCTAGGTCGACGTTCTTGGCGTCCTTGAGCATGACGAAGCCGCAAGCCCAGGTCAGCATGCCTTCTTTCGGCTTCATGAACTCGACAGGCACGCCCTGCTTCTTCAGCGAGGTGGCCGAGGCGTTCCAGGTCATGGCCGCGACCAGCTGGCCGCTCGCCAGTGCCTGTTCGACCGAGGTCATGTCGGTGGTGTAGTTCGAGAGCAGCGGGCGCTGCTCGCGCAGTTTCTCCGCCACCTTGTCCATCTGTTCCGGTGTCATGTCGAATGGATTGACGCCGGCCAGAAGGGCCGCCACCACCGGTGTGTCGTGGACGGCATCGATGGTCGCCATGCGCCCGGCATATTGCTTGTCCCAGAGCAGATTCCAGCTGGCTTCCGGGTTCTTCACCAGATCGGTGCGGTAGAGGATCGAGGTATTGCCCCAGTCCCACGGCACCATCCAGACCTTGCCGTCGCCGGCCTGCAGGTCGGGCAGGTTCTTGAAGACCGGGAAGATCGAATCCCAGTTCTTGATGCGCTTGGTGTCGATCGGCTGCAGCAGGCCTTCCTTGTTCCAGCGCGCCACCTTGTCATAGCAAGGGTGCGCGACATCGGGGCGGAAGCCGGCCTTGACCTTGGTGAAGGCGTCATCGTCGTCGCCAAACATCGAGGCTTCGACGCCATCAGGGTGCGCGGCGAGGAAGCTCTTGTTGAAGTCGGGCAGCTCGTAACCCGACCAGGTGAAATATTGCAGCTTGTCGCCGGCAAAGGCGACAGTCGATGCAAGCGCCAGCGCGAAGGCGGCCAGTCCGGTTTTCGCTGTCTTTGTCGTTATCGATTTCAAGTCGAATGCCATTGCAGTTCTCCTCTTTCGGTTTCTTCTGGTTTTGACAGGCTGGCGGGCGCTGGCCGCTGAGCGGCGGCAAGCCCGCGATGGCGCAGGATTTCGGCGAGTGCGGCGATGACGAACGACACGGCCAGGATCGCCGTGCCGAGCGCCATGACGGTCGGCAGCGATTTCGGGAAGCGCAGCTGGCTCCAGATATAAAGCGGCAGCGTCGGCTCGGTGCCGGCAAGGAAGAAGGCGACGATGAACTCGTCGAACGAGGTCAGGAAGGCCAGCATGAACGCCGAAATAATGGCGGGCAGGCTGAGCGGCAGCATCACCCGTCTGAAGGTCGTCCAGTCCGAGGCGCCGAGGTCGAGCGCTGCCTCGCGGATGGTCTTCGGGATGGCGGCGAAGCGGCTGCGCATGACCACCACCGTCGTCGGCAGCGCCACCAATACATGGCCGAGCACAATGGCAATGCGCGACGGCCCGAAACCGGCGAGATTGACCAGGATCAACAGCGAGATGCCGACGATGACGCCGGGGATCAGGATCGGCAGCCGCGCAATGGCACTGATCGTGGCGGCCAGCGGCGAGCGGCCGTAGAGGTCCATATAGGACACGGTGATGCCGCAGAGTGTTGCGCCGGTGGCGGCAATGGCGCCGATGACGAGGCTGGTGGCAAGCGCACCGGACAGCGCCGAATTGCCGTAAAGTGTGCCGTACCACTCAAGCGTGAAGCCTTGCAGCGGAAATGCCGCCTGGATCGAATTGTTGAATGAAAACAGCGGGATCAGCAATATCGGCAGATACAGGAACACCAGATAGGCAAGGACGTAGGCTCCGAGCCAGCCGCCGCCTTGCTTTGCGTCCAGGCGCGCGGTGTTCATGTGCGGCTGCCGTATCGCCGGTCGGCGAAGCGCACCACCAGCACCACGGCGAGAATGACCAGCATGACGGCGACGGCGAGTGCGGCGCCGAACGGCCAGTCATTGGCCTTGCCGAACTCGGCCTGGATCAGTGTGCCGATCATTGTACTGGCAGGGCCGCCGACCAGCGCCGGCGTCACATAATCGCCGACGGTCGGCACGAAGACGACGAGAGCGGCCGCCAGCACGCCCGGCATCGAATTGGGCAGCACGATGCGGCGGAAGCTGGTGAATGGTTTTGCGCCGAGATCGGAAGCGGCTTCGAGCAGCGATTTCGGGATGGTGTCCAGCGCCACATAGATGGGCAGGATAGCGAACGGCGCATAAGCGTGGGCGAGCGTGACGACGACCGCTGCCGGCGTATTAAGGAAGGCCAATGTCGGCTCCGACCAGATGCCGCTTTCGATCAACGCCGAGTTGAGCACGCCATTATAGGCAAGCACGATCTTCCAGGCGAAGACGCGCAGCAGATAGCTGGTCCAGAACGGCAGGGTCAGCAGGAACAGCAGCAGCCCACGCCGCCGCCCGCCATGAAAGGCCAGATAGTAGGCGACAGGATAGGCCGTGACGACGGTTGCCAGCGTCACCAGGCCGGCGATGCTCAGCGAGCGCAGCGTCACCGTCCAGTACAGCGGATCGGTTGCCACAGTGACGAAATTCGCAAGGGTGAAACCAGCCCCCAGCAGCGAGCCGTCATTGCCGCGGAAGGCGAGGAAAAGCACGAGGCCGAGGGCGAAAAGGATCAGCAAGAAGGTGACCAGCCCGCCGGGCAGCAGCATGGCGAAGCGGAAGGCCGGCGAAGACCGGGTTTCCGGCAGCGACTGCGTTACGACGATGGTCGACATCGGCTGTCCATCGAAATTTGAAATCGATTAAGCTTTTTTCATATTTGTGAAATTGTCAAGCTGTTTCATGCTTGGGAATGAACGTCAGCGTTCGAACGCGTCCAGCATCCGGTACCAGGCGATGGTCGCGGCAACGCCGATCTGCCGAAAGGCGTGAAACGGGATCGGCCGGATCGGCGATATCGGGAACGGCAATTGCCTGGTGTCGCCGCTCGACAGGTAGGAGGCTATGCGCTCGCCAAGCGCGGTCATCAGGCCGATGCCGCGGCCCTGGCAACCGACGACCGCCAGCAGACCCTTCTCTGGCTCGTGGATATGCGGAAGATGGTCCGGCGTCATTGCCACCCGGCCGAACCACCGCTTTTCAATGGCCACATCGGACAGCGCCGGGTAGAGCCGCAGCAGCGCGCGTTCCAGATGCGCCCAGTCGGCCGGGCCGTTCGGCAAGGCCATGCGGCCGCGTCCGCCGAGCACCAGCCGGCCATCGGCACTCTTGCGGTAATAGACGAGGATGCGGCGCGAATCCGACACTGCCTGCCCTTCCGGCAGGATAGCCGCCGCGAGATTGGACGTTAGCGGTGCTGTCGCGATCTGGAAGGAATGCAGCGGGACGATCGTCTCGGTGAGGCCGGGAAGCAGGCCGCCGGTATAGGCGTTGGTCGCCAGGACAATCGCCTTGGCCTTGAGTTCGGCGCCGCTTTCCGTAGAAACGTGGCAAATGCCAGCATTCTTGCTGATCTGCATCACGTTCTGGCGCTCGGCGATCTTTACGCCCGCCGCTGCAGCGACGCGCGCCAGTTCCGACGTGTAGGCGAGCGGATCGATGACACCGGCGCGGCGATCGAGCCAGCCGCCGAGATAGCCTTGCGCGCCGGTCATCGTCGCGATCTCCGTCCGGCTCAGCAGCCGGACATCGGCGCCGCGGGCGCGCCACTGCCGATCCCGGTTCGCCGCCGCTTTCAGCGCGGTCTCGGTATGCGCGGCCTGGATCCAGCCATTGCGGACGAACGGCACCGCCAGTCTTTCGTCGCGGATCAATTCGAAGACGGTGTCAGCGGTCGAGGCGGCAAAGTTGACGAGCGCTTCGCCGCGTTCGAGACCAAAATGCTCCAGCAGCCAGTCCGGATCGTATTTCAGGCCGGGAATGACCTGACCGCCGTTCAGGCCGGATGCGCCATTGCCAATTTCGCCGGCCTCCAGCACCTGGACGGCAAGGCCGAGCCGGGCAGCGTGCAAGGCCGTTGACAGACCCAGAATGCCGCCGCCGACGATAACGACATCGACGCATTGGCCGGCGGGAAAAAGCGACTGGAACGCGGTGGCCGTCCGCGGCTTCTGCCAGATTGGATCGGAAAACCGTACGGGCAAGCGTCACCTGGAAATTTCAGTAGGTGAAAACCCTAGCGACGGTTTCATTATTTTGAAAGAGCGTTTTCCGTCGCCATTGGCGCACGTCAGGCTCGATCAAGGTCCAGCGATGCGAAGACCGCTTGAAAGAATTGACAAAGCTCGCCCTGCAAGCGGGATAGACCTTTGGCGGGAATTTGTTGAAAGTGCCGCGGCCGAAGGACAAGACAACAGGAAATGTAAGCCATGACGAACGCCACACATTTGCCCGCCGAAGGCCTCTTCGTGGGCCGCGCCCGGGCGAGCGATGCTTCCCATCCGCTGGTGGTCACGGTGCGTGACGGCACGGTCTTCGACATCACGTCAAATGTGGCACCGACCGTGCGCGACGTTTGCGAATTGCCGGATCCGGCGGGGCACGTCCGCTCGGCCAAGGGGCGGCCGATCGGCCCGCTCGATGCCATTGCCGCCAACAGTTTCGAGACAGCGCGCGATCCGGGGAAACCGTACCTGCTATCCCCCGTCGACCTGCAGGCGATCAAAGCGTCTGGCGTCACCTTTGTCGTCAGCCTGCTCGAACGGGTGATCGAGGAGCAGGCGCGCGGTTCGGCGGAAAAGGCCGACGCCATTCGCGCCGACATCGCCGGGCTGATCGGCCACGATCTGTCGAAGCTCAAGCCCGGCTCGCCGGAAGCGATGGAGATCAAGGCCAAGCTGATTGCGCGCGGCGCCTGGTCGCAATATCTGGAAGTCGGCATCGGCCCCGATGCCGAGATCTTCACCAAGTGCCAGCCGATGGCCTCGGTCGGCTTCGGCGCCGATGTCGGCCTGCATCCGGTTTCGACATGGAACAATCCGGAGCCGGAGATCGCCATGATTGCCGCCAGCAGCGGCAGGATTGTCGGGGCGACGATCGGCAACGACGTCAATCTGCGCGACGTCGAGGGGCGCTCGGCGCTGCTGCTCGGCAAAGCCAAGGACAACAACGCTTCGGCAGCACTTGGCCCCTTTATCCGGCTGTTCGACGAGACGTTTTCCATCGGCGACGTGAAGCAGGCGATCGTACGGTTGAAAGTCGAAGGCGAGGATGGATTCTCGCTGGAGGGCGCCAGTTCGATGGCCGAGATCAGCCGCTCGCCGGAAGAGTTGGTCGCCGCCGCCATGGGGCCACATCACCAATACCCGGATGGGCTGGCGCTCTATCTCGGCACGATGTTCGTGCCGTCGAAGGATCGCGGCGAAACAGGCAAGGGCTTTACCCACAAGGTCGGCGACATCGTCACCATATCGTCGGAGAAATTCGGCGCCTTGGTCAACCGCGTGCGGCTGTCGCCCGACTGCCCACACTGGACCTACGGCGCCAGCCATCTGATGCGCGACCTCGCCAGGGCCGACCTCATCTAGTCCCCCAGCCTGACATCCGATAGATTCTAGAATTCTCTGATTGGAAATTACCTGCTCGTCGGCATTCGGGAGAGTCCATTGATCGTCGCTCTTGAGGGCAAAAACCTTGTCGTTACCGGCGGAACGCAAGGGCTTGGCGAGACCATCGCCCGGCTGGCCTCAGCCGACGGCGGCGAAGGGATCGCCATTGTCGGCCGCAATGCCGAGCGTGGCAGACGCATCGCCGAAGAGCTTCACGACCAAGCCGGCCCGTCGTCTTCATCCAGGCCGACCTTGGAGATCCGGCCGCGCCTGCAGCTGTCATGGCGGAAGCGATCAAAAGACTCGGCCGCATCGATTGTCTGGTGAACGCCGCGGCCCTCACCGACCGGGCCTCGCTGGAAACTGGCACAATCGACGACTGGGACAGGTTGTTTTCCGTCAATGCGCGCGCGCCGTTCTTCCTCATGCAGGCGGCCGTAGCCGACATGAAGACACGGCGGGCGGCGGGCGCCATCGTCAACATACTGTCGGTGAATGCGCATTGCGGTGCGCCGGACCTTGCCATCTATTCCGCAACCAAGGGCGCGCTTTCGACGCTGACCAGAAACATTGCCAACGCGCATCTTTCCGATCGCATCCGCGTCAACGGCATCAACATGGGCTGGGTAGCGACGCCGGCCGAACAAGAGATGCAGGCGAGCACGCTGGGCAAGGGCGAAAACTGGGCAAAGATCGCTGCCGCCGGCCTGCCGCTTGGTCGATTGCTGACCATGGACGAAGTCGCCCAGCTAACGCTGTTCCTGCTCAGCGACGCCTCCGGGCTGATGACCGGGACGCTTATCGACCTAGAGCAATCCGTGCTCGGCGCGCCGCCGCGCAGCATTGCATGACGGTCGCAAGGCCGATCGTCGGCCGCCTGGAAAATATCAGCCAAACTGATGCAATCTGATGGGATTGCTGATGGCGCGGTGCCTTGCGCCAACGTCCATTGGCAATCGAGGCTTGCCATCGATCGAAAAAGGGAATGCTCTAATGCGGCCAGGTCGACGCTGGCAAAATGCGACCACCGTTTTGGCCGCGCACGGCTTTTCGCGGTGATCGTCGTCGGAGGAGGAGTTCGGTTCAAATGGGAGGAAATCAAATGCTGACGAGGCTAAGACTGCTTGTACTTGGCTTGATGGTGGCGCTGGCCATTCCGGCCGCGGCACAGGCCAAGACGTTCTACTGGATTTCGCATGGCGGCCCGGCCGATCCGGTCTGGACATACTTCCTTGCCGGCGCCAAGCAATGGGCGGCGGACACCGGCAACACCGTCAACACGTCGTTCCACAATGGCGACGTGGCGTCGCAGCAGGAGGCTGTCCGCGCCGCAATCGCCGCCAAGGCCGACGGCATCACCACGACCAGCCCTGATCCGGGCAGCCTTGTCGAGATCGCCAAGGAAGCGCGGGCGGCGAACATCCCGATCATCAACTTCAACACGCCCGACCCGAAGGCGGACTTCAACGCCTATGTCGGCGGCGACAACGTCACCTTCGGCAAACATTGGGCGCAGTATCTGGTCGACAAGGGCCTTGTGAAGAAGGGCGACTTCGTCTGGATGCCGGTCGAGATTCCCGGCGCCACCTATGGCGTCCAGGAAGAGGAAGGCATCAAGAGCGTGTTCGAGCCGCTCGGCATCACCTATGAAATCACCGAAGCGACGCTCGACCAGGCCGAAGTGATCAACCGCATGGTCGATTACCTCACCGCCAACAGGGCCAAGGTCAAGGCGGTCATCGGCCTCGGCGACCTTGTCACCGGTTCGGTCAAGCGGGTGTTCGACCAGGTCGGCGTCAAGCCGGGCGAAATCCCGGTCGTCGGCTGGGGCAACTCGCTCGACACCACCCAGGAAGTGCTGAACGGCTACGTCAATGCCGCGCAGTGGCAGGATCCGCAGGCGACCAGCTACGTCGCGCTCTCGCTCGCCAACATGGCGGCGAGCGGTATTCCGCCCGGCTTCGACGTGATCACCGGCGCGCTCTACGAGAAGGACACCGCGGCAGTCTACGACAAGATCCTGTCCGGCAAATAAATCCGCGATCGAGTTGGTCACGGCCGCTTCGGCGGCCGTGACTGTCTCATCATTCCGCCGAAGCCGGTTGCGGTCGCGGCCAAATCCAATCCTATCGCGGGTCCAAGGTGGAAAATCGTTCTCTTATCCAACGATCGATCGCGCGGCCCGAGTTCGGGCCGTTTGTGCTGCTCGTCGTCGAGATCGCCGTGTTCTGGGGCATCAACCACGACTTCCTGTCGCCGCAAAACATCTCGAACACGCTGGCCTTCACGGTCGAGCTCGGGCTGATCGCGCTGGCGATGACGCTGTTGATGACATCAGGCGAATTCGACCTCTCGGTCGGCTCGGTGTTCGGCTTCTCACCGGTCCTGATGTGGACGTTGTTTAACAGCGGCGTCGCCTCGCTCGAAGCCGCCTTCGTCATTGCGCTGGTGGTCGCTGCGTTCATTGGACTGGTCAATGGCTGGTTCGTGACGCAGCTGAAGATCCCGTCTTTCCTGGTGACACTGGGCATGCTGCTGGTGGTGCGCGGCACCGCTTTGTTCGTCACCAACGGGTTTCCGCAGCGGACCTGGAGCGCCGAGGGCAGCTGGCTGGCGGAAGCCTTGGTCGGCGATTTCTTCATCGGGCCGTTCCGTATCTACATGTCGCTGTTCTGGTTCATCGCCGCCGCAATCGCGCTCGGTTACGTGCTGACGCAGAGCCGGACAGGCAACTGGATCCAGGCAGCCGGCGGCAACCCGAGTGCTGCAAGGGCGCGCGGCGTCAATGTCAGCGGCGTCAAGATCGGCCTGTTCATCCTGTCGTCGATCCTGGCCTCGCTTGCCGGCGTCATCTCCTCGTTGCGCACCTCGGCGGCCAACCCCAACAGCGGCACCGGCTACGAGCTCGAAGTCATCGCCATGGTGGTGATCGGCGGCACGGCGCTGACCGGCGGGCGCGGCACAATCATCGGCACGGTGCTCGGTATCCTGATCCTGCGCGTGATGCGCAACGGCATCGTGCTGATCGGTGTGCCGGGCCTTGCCTATAATATTTTCATCGGCGCCATCATCCTCGGCATGATGGCGCTCCATTCATGGCTGGAACGCCGGCATCAGGCAGGGACTTGAACCATGGCCGAACCGCTTGTCCGCATGGAAAATATCCGCAAGTCCTATGGCCGCGTGCAGGCGCTGGTTGATGCCAATTTCCATGTCAACGAAAGGGAGATCGTCGGCCTGCTCGGCGACAACGGCGCCGGCAAGTCGACGCTGATCAAAGTGCTGTCGGGCGCGGTCCCGCTGACCAGCGGCGACATCTTCATCCGCGGCAAGAAGGTGAATTTGCGCAGTACCAGCGACGCCATCGCGCATGGCATCGAGACGATCTACCAGGACTCGGCGCTGGTGACGCAGCTGTCGATCGCCCGCAACCTGTTTCTCGGGCGCGAGCCGATCAAGCCGCCGCGCTTCCTCAATCGGATGGACCAGGAGGCAATGAACGTGGTTGCCCGCGACCTGCTCAAGCAGGTCGGCATCTCGAAGAACATCCCGCCGACGACGCCGATCGGCTCGCTCTCCGGCGGCGAGCGGCAGGCGGTGGCGATTGCACGCGCCATGCATTTCGACAGCGACCTCATCATCCTCGACGAGCCGACCAACAATCTCGGCGTCGCCGAAACGCAAGGCGTGCTGAGCTTCGTGCGCAGTGCCCGCGATTCCGGCCATTCCTGCATCTTCATCGCCCACAACATCCATCATGTCTTCCAGGTGGTCGACCGCATCGTCGTCATGCGCCGCGGTAAGGTGGTCGCCGACGATATCGACCCGAAGAAGACCAGCGTCGCCGAAGTCGAACGCGTCATCACCGGCATGTCGGACAAGGAGATCCATGACGCGCTGGTCGAGGGCACGCAACGGCCCGGCTGAGCAGCCGGGGGTCGGCCTGATCGTCGAGGCACTGGATCGCATCGCCATATGGTTGCGACATGAAAGCCACCGTTTCGGATATTGCGAGAAGCTGCGGCCTGTCGACCGCGACGGTCGACCGCGTGCTCAACAATCGGGCGGGGGCGAGTGCCGCCAACCGGCAGCGCGTAATGGAGGCGGCCAAGCAGCTCGGCTATCTGCCGGTCGTCGACCAGGTCGCGTTGCCGTCGCGGCCGGCGCATCTCGAATTCTTCCTGCCGATCGGCAGCAATGCCTTCATGGCCGATCTGGCCAGACACATCGAGGATTATGCGGCGCGCCTGCCGCTGGTCGCCTCCTGCCGCATCCACAAGCTCGCCGGCATCTCGCCGAGCGCCTTGCAGGCGGCCGTCGAAAACCTCTCGCTCAAGGCGAACGGCGTCGGCGTCATCGCCATCGATCATCCGAGAACGCGCAACATCTTGCGCGAGATCGTCGAGGCCGGCATCCGCCTGGTCACACTTGTGTCCGATGTTCCGGGCGCGCCCCGCTCGGCCTATGTCGGCATCGACAACCGGGTGGCCGGCCGTACGGCGGCGCTGCTGATGGGACGGTTCCTCGGCGGCCGCCAGGGCCACCTGGCGATGGTCGTCGGTTCACGCTCCTACCGCGGCCATGAGGAACGCGAGATGGGCTTTCGCTCCGTGCTCGGCGAGGAGTTCCCCAACCTAACCGTCACCAGCGCCGTGGAGATCAACGATGAGCCGGAGGTCAGTTATACCGCGACCATGAAGGCGCTGCACAACGAGCCGGAGCTGCTCGGCATCTATTGTATCGGCGCCGGGCGCTCGGGCGTGGCAAAAGCATTGCTCGAAGTCAGGCCGCAGACGAAGCCGGTGTTCATCTGCCATGATCTGACGCGCGAGACGCGCGGCTATCTCGTCGACGATCTGCTCGACGTCGTCATCGACCAGAATGCGCGGCTGATCGCCGAACAGTCGGTCATTCGCCTGCTCGGCTCGATCGCCTCGTCGGCGCCCTATCTGACGCGGAAATTCATCGAGCCGCGCCTGATCTTCAAGGAAAATGTCCCGGTGCAGTGATGTCGCGCGAGGCGATGGTCGCTCGGGCCTCGATCGTTAAAATTCGGTTGATACCGCAAATCTGCACATCACCTATGCAACTTTTGTGGTTGCCGAATCATTGGGCAATCGATAGTTTCGCAGGTGTCGGCCATCTACTCCTCCCAGATGCGATGCCGACGCTGAGTGCGGTACACCTCCTCCCGTGCCGTATTCGAAATCGAGCCCGCTGCCACCTCCTCCCGGCAGCGGGCTTTTTTTGTTCCGGCTCCGGGATAGCGGGCGATGCTGGGATCGTGACTGGCACCGGACACGATTGCTGATCCGCGGATCGATGTGCTTCGCTGCGACCGCCGCGGCTTGTCGGGCGGAATCCTGTCACACTTGTCACTCTCACCGGTTCGCCGGCGGCCCTATCCTGCCTCACGACCAGCAAACAACGCCGCGCCGGCCATGGTGCGGAGGATCGGCACAGGAGACGCGAGATGGCACATCGCGATGGGACGAGACATCACCCGGCGGCGCGGCCCGCAATCGAAACGCCACGTATCGTTTCGCCGCTTGCGAGACTATCTGCCCCTGAAAGACGTGATCAGGCCTTCCGCCATGCGGACGAACTGCGCGCTCGGGCCCTCGGCGCCGACGCTTTGCAGGCTGACGCGGGCGCCCTCGAGCAACAGCGACAGCGTGTCCGCAAGAAGCTCGGCCTGTCCGATGCCGGCATCGCGACACAGCGAGACCAGCCGCTCGCGCTGCGCTTCCTTGAGTTCCTTGATCACTTGCCTTGCCGGATGATCCGCCTCGCTCAGCTCGATGGCGGCGTTGGCCATGTCGCAACCGCGACGGTCCGACATCAGGCAATCGGCCGCCATCCTGACCCAGGCATGCAGCTGCGCCAGCTTGTCGCCCGGATTCTCGGCCTCGAACTTTTCCCACATCGCGTTGGCGCTGCAGGCGGTCGCCCGCAGACATTCGATGATCAGGTCATCCTTGGACTCGAAATGCCGGTAGAGCGTCATCTTGTTGGTGCCGGCGGCCTCGGTAATGGCGTCGATGCCGACGCCGCGAATGCCATGCTTGTGAAACATGTCCCGTGCCGTCTCCAGGATCCTGTCCCGGGGGCGAACACGCTCCACAACAACGTCTGTCATCAAAACCTCCGTGATTGCGTTTCCCGAAATTCCCTCGGTGCACCTCTTGACTAGGGTGTTACCGGTCTGTAACGTTAGAGATGTTACTTACCTGTAACACCCGCATTGCATCATGTCAAACTCGCAAGTGCCGGCCATCAGCCCTGCCCCGATCGGCAAGGGGACGAACCGCACCTCACGGCCTCGGCCGGCGAGCAAGAAAACACCCGATCCGCGGCTTGCCGCGGATCGCCAAAAACCAGGAGCCGCTTCGATGTCGCAGCGCAATGATCTGACGATCGATGAAGTCGTGAGGGATCCGATGATCCGCATGCTGATGAAGGCCGACCGCGTCGACCTGCGGTCTTTCGAGGCGATGCTGCGTGCGCTGGCGGACGAACAGGCCGAGCGCCGCAATGCGCCGCGCCGCCTTGAAGATTTCGGCTTTCTCGAAGATTCCGGCTCAACGCGCAGCCGGCGGCTGTCCAGGGTGGCCAGGGCGTTTGGCCGGGCCAGAGCATCGGGCGAGGCGTGCATATCATGGTAAACTTCTTCATTCATCGTCCGATCTTTGCGTCGGCGATCGCCATCATCATGGTGCTCGCCGGAGGGATCTGTTATTTCCTCCTGCCCGTCTCGCAGTTTCCCGACATCACGCCGCCCCAGGTCGTGGTCAGCGCCCATTACCCGGGCGCCAGCGCGCAGGTCGTCGCCGACACGGTGACGACGCCGCTCGAACAGCAGATCAACGGCGTCCAGGGGATGACCTATATGTCGTCGTCGAGCTCCAATGACGGCTCCTCGACGATCACCATCACCTTCGACGTCGGCTACGATCTGAGCACGGCGGCCGTCGACGTCCAGAACCGCGTTTCGCAGGCGGCTTCCTCGTTGCCGGCCATCGTCAATCAGGGCGGCGTGACGATCAAGAAGCAGAACCCGAACTTCGTCCTGATCGTCGACCTCACCTCGCCGGACGGTTCCGTCAACCCGGTCGCGCTGAGCAATCTCGCCTATCTGCAGGTGGTCGATCCGCTGAAGCGCCTGCCCGGCGTCGGCGACGTGCAGATCTTCGGCGAGCGGCGCTATTCGATGCGCATCTGGCTCGACCCCGACAAGCTCGCCAATCTCGGCATTACTGCCGTCGACGTGCAGAACGCCGTCGCCGAGCAGAACGTCCAGGTGGCGGCCGGCAAGATCGGGCAGTCGCCGGCTCCGGCCGGCACCGCCTTCGAGATGCAGGTCAACGCCGTCGGCAGGCTGAGCGATCCCAAGGAGTTCGGCGACATCGTCGTGCGGGCCAATACCGCCAACGGCTCACTGGTCAGGCTGCGCGACGTTGCGCGCATCGAGCTCGGTGCGCTGCAATATTCGTCGTCGGCCTTCTTCGGCAAGGACCCGACGGTGGTGCTCGCGGTCTACCAGATGCCGGGGTCCAACGCGCTCGATCTGCAGCAGCGCGTCAAGGACAAGATGCAGGAGCTGTCGGCCCGTTTCCCGAAGGGCGTCAGCTACGCCATGCATTACGATACGACACGTTTCGTTTCGGCCTCAATGCACGACGTGCTGATCACGCTCGGCGAAGCGCTGGTCCTGGTCGTCGCCGTGGTGTTCATCTTCCTGCAAAGCTGGCGCACCACGATCATCCCGACGATCGCAATTCCGGTGTCGCTGGTGGCGACGCTGGCCGTCATGCACATGCTTGGCTTCTCACTGAACATGCTCAGCCTGCTCGGCATGGTGCTGGCGATCGGCCTCGTCGTCGACGACGCCATCGTCGTCGTCGAGAATGTCGAACGCCAACTTGAGGCCGGCCTCAAACCGCTGGCTGCCACGCGAACGGCGATGGCCGAGGTCACTGGCCCGATCATCGCCACGACCGCCGTGCTGATGGCTGTGTTCGTGCCGGTTGCCTTCATTCCCGGCGTGTCCGGCCGGCTCTACAACCAGTTCGCCCTGACGGTGGCGATCTCCTTCGGCATCTCGGCCTTCGTCTCGCTGACGCTTACCCCGTCGCTCAGCGCGGCCTTCCTGCGCCACCGGCCGGAAACACAGTTCGTGCTGTTCCGCTGGTTCAACATGGGCTTCGAACGGCTGGCGCATGCCTATGCGAATGGGGTCCGTATTCTCATCCGCCTGCGCTGGATCATGCTCGGCGTGTTCGCGGCCGGACTTGTCGCGACCTATTTCGTCTGGCAGCGCCTGCCCTCGACCTTCCTTCCGGTCGAGGACCAGGGCTATTTCTTCGTCGTCATCCAGCTCCCCGACGGGGCCTCGCTGGAACGCACCGACGCGGTGGCGCAAAAGGCACGCGACATCCTGCAGAACACGCCCGGCGTCGACATCGTCGGCTCGATCAGCGGCTTGAACTTCCTGACCAGTGCCGCGCAGTCGAATTCGGCGGTCGAATTCGCTATCCTGAAGCCATGGGACGAACGCGGCCCCGATCAGAGCGCGTCTAAGCTCGTCGCCGACGTGCGCAACAAGCTGCTGCAAATTCCGGAGGCTTTTGCGCTGAGCTTCGACCCGCCGTCGATCCCGGGCATCGGCACCACCGGTGGCTTCGAGTTCCAGGTCGAGGACCTGACCGGGCGCGGCAGCGTGGCGCTCAACGATGCGACGCAAGCGGTGATTGCCGAGGCGCGCAAGCAGCCCGAGCTCAACCCGCAGCAATTGTTCTCGTCGTTCTCGACCTCGACGCCGCAGTTCAACTACGATCTCGATCGCGCCAAGGCGAAGCTGCTCGGGCTCAACCTGCCGGACGTGTTCAACACGCTACAGATCTATCTCGGCTCGCTCTATGTGAACGATTTCAACCTGTTCGGCCGCACCTTCCGGGTGACGATACAGGCCGACAAGGACTCTCGCGCCGGTCCGGCCGACATATCGCGGCTCTATGTCCGCAATGCGTCGGGTGGGATGGTGCCGCTGAGCACGCTGGGCAAGCTTGTGCCCGTCGTCGGCCCCGAGACCGTGCCACATTACAACAACAATGCGTCGGCCCTGATCAATGGCGGCGCCGCGCCCGGCTTTTCGTCCGGCCAGGCGGTGGCGGCAATGGAACGTGCCGCTGCCACGGCGTTGCCGAGAGACTTCGGCTACGAATGGACCGGCATCACCTATCAGGAGCTCAAGGCGGGATCGATCGCATCCGTCGTCTTTGGTCTCGCGATCGTCTTCGTCTTCCTGATCCTCGCCGCGCAATATGAGAGCTGGGCGATGCCGTTCATGGTGCTGCTGGCGGTGCCGCTCGCACTGTTCGGTGCGTTCGTCGTGCTGTGGCTGCGTGGCATGCAGATCGACGTCTATTCGCAGATCGGCTTCGTCATGCTGATCGGACTGGCGGCCAAGAACGCGATTCTGATCGTCGAGTTTGCCCGGCGCCGGCGCGAAGAAGGCCTCAGCATCGTCGACGCCGCGATGGAAGCGGCGCGGCTTCGGCTGCGACCGATCCTGATGACCGCCTTCGCCTTCATCCTCGGCGTGCTGCCGCTGATGTTCGCTACAGGTGCGGGTGCCGCAAGCCGGCAGTCGATCGGCACCACCGTCTTTGGCGGCATGGTCGCGGCGACGATCCTGTCGCTGGTGTTCGTGCCGGTCTTCTATGCGGTGATCGAACAGCTGCGCGAGCGCCGCGGCGAGAGCGAACCGGTTTCCGAAGCGACCGAACAACCAACTGCCGAACCCGCCTTCGAGCCATTGGCCGAAGCGGCCGAATAGGACTGGAGAATTGATCATGCGTAAATGGAAAATCGCGCTGGGAACGGCCGTCGCCCTTGGGGCGATTTCGGTGGCGAGCGTTCACCTGCTCGACATGGGCAGCCTCAGCCTCAACGCGGGCACAGCCGGGGCGGCGACACCCAAGCCGGAAGCCTTTGTCATGCCGGTGCCGGTGGTGAGCGTCGTCAAGAAGACGATCCCGATCTATCTCGACTACGCCGCCCGGGTTGAGCCGATCCGCAGCATCACGCTGCAGGCGCGCGTGCCGGGCTATCTGCAGGAGCAGGTCGCCACCGACGGCAGCGACGTTGCGAAGGGCGACCTTCTCTACAAGATCGCGCCGGAGGATTTCCAGGCTGCCCTCGAGCAGGCGAAGGCGCAGGTCCAGCGCGACACGGCAACGCTCGACTATGCGCGCTCCAATCTCGGGCGCGGCAGCGAGCTCGCCAAGAGCGGCTATCTCGCCAAGGACGTGTTCGACCAGCGCACCAGCACCTTGCGCGGGGCACAGGCCTCGCTCGCCGTGAATCAAGCCGCCGTACGGACCGCCGAGCTCAATTTGAGCTACACCGAAATCCGTGCCCCGTTTGCGGGACGTATCGGTCGCAGCCAGGCTTCCGTCGGAACGCTGGTCAGCGTCGCCGGCACGGTGCTCAACACGTTGGTGCAACTCGATCCGATCTACGTCACCTTCAATCCGAGCGAAACGGACCTGACACAGATCGAGGAAGCCCGGGCCGCGGGACCGATCAGTGTCGACGTCCTGCTTCCCGGTGAAACGGAACCGCGCCAGAAGGGCGATCTTACCTTCATGGACAACACGATCGATCGATCGACCGGCACGATCACGGCACGGGCGACGGTCGGCAACGGCAAGTTCACGCTGCTGCCCGGCCAATATGTCCGCGTCCGGCTGCACGTCAAAGAGCAGCCCGATGCGCTGATGGTACCGCAGACGGCACTCGGCTCAGGCCAGCTCGGCAAATACCTCTATGTCGTCGGCAAGGACAACACGGTCGACCAGCGTATCGTTTCGCTCGGACCGACCAATGGCGATCAGGTCGCCATCTTGAGCGGTGTGGCCGAAGGCGACCGGGTGATTACCGGCAATCTGCAGAAGATCGGCCCGGGAATGCCGATCTCGCCGCTGCCCGAGAAACCGGCCACCTGATAACCCCCATCAGGTTCCGGTCCCGCGGCGCCCTCGGCTCCCACGCCAAGGGCGCCGTTTTTGCTGATGTTTTCGACACGGCCGATTCAAGCCGTAGTGCGAACGGCGGCTCTGGCGACGATGGCAGCATAGAGGCGCTCTCCAACTGTGAAGGCAGTTTGTGGATCAGCAAACGAGACATCCATCCAGCCGACGGCTTGTCGCGGCTACACGTATCACTCGCGCGAACGCCCGCTTCGACCTGGATGGATGGACTGCTGGATTTAGGCGGCATAAGGCACCGTCTTCCAGGTCAAATCCTGGCGCAACGGTTTCGCCGGTCAGGCCGCCTGCAGGATCCGGATCCCGTGGCGTCCGGTAAGCTCGATCACGCGGTTAATCATGCCAGCGGTCGGCGGGCCGGAGGGCGCGTCCTTGGATGCAGCCTCTTCGAAGAATGCGATCATCTCGTCGTCGACGATCGCCATGAAAATAACCGGCACGGGACCAGCATTGCGATAGCCATGGGGCGCGTTGCCCGGAATGGTGACGACATCACCGGGTTCCACCTCATATTCTTGCGCGACCCCATCGATCATTGTCCATATCGTGAGGGTGCCCTCGAGAATGCGGAAAATTTCCGCGGAAGGATGCGTGTGGGGCGGCGTGCCGCTTCCAGGAGGTACCGTGACGTCGATCACGTTGAGTGCCGTCCCAGCGAGCTTTGCCCGGACAGCGACCTGATCGCCCATTACCCAGAAGCCTTGAACCGAATCGGCCGGATGGACCGTCGCTTTGGTCTTATGCCAAGTCACTTGCTTTTTCCTTTCGAACAGCGCCTTGCTGCGATTTTGCCGCATTGAGCAAGGCGCGAATTGCCCAGGCGGCTGCCTCTCCGGCCTCACGGCCGGTAAGACCCCAGTAGTCTTTCATCGTCTGCCAGGCAGTGGCGCTGAACAGGAGCTGGATCACGGCCTCAAGCTGGCGCGCCGCCTTCGGGTCCATTCCGTTTGCGACTTGCGAAAGGCTGCTCTGAAAGGCACGTTGCCGCTCACCATTGGCTTGCAGGCGCATCTCGCGCCCGGTAGCGCTCGCATGCGAGGCTCTGACTACGCCTTCGATTGCGTCCAACGAGGCGAAAAGGTCGGGAGGAAGATCGATCAGATCCTGCTCCCGCTCAGGCCAGAACCGCACTCCCAGAGAGGCATTGGTGCTGGCCCAAAAGGCTTCCAAAAGCGCTTCCTTCGTCGGGAAATGGCGGAAGATGGTCCGTCGGTTTACGCCCGAAACCTCGGCAACCTCATCGAAGCCAAGGAGGCTGTACGGATTTTGCTCCAGAATCGTTCGAATGGACGCGAGGATGCGCTCGCGCGTGGCCTGCGCCTGCTCTGCCCGCAGCGGGCTCTCGTATTTCTGAGTCATCGTTTGTGAATTCATGTCACTGCTAGTGACACAAACCTTCCCAGTCGTCAATGGACATTGCGAAGGCTACGCACCAGGTTGTTTCCCGCTGCGAGAAGCCAGCTGACGCTCAGCGGCCGGGACCTGGTCGGCTTGCATGGTCAGGCTGGCCGAGGCCGGAAGGGCGCCAATGTCTCCAGGATCGAGAATCCAGCTCTTGTAAGATTGTCGACAATCTGCTTGTCTTGCTTTCGGTTCCCTGGAGCAGCCGAATGGCAAAGCTGGATTTCAGTCCGATCGCGGATACGACACGCAGGGCCGAGATCGTGGGGCTGCTCCGGCGGGCGATCCTGACCGGCCGGCTGGAACCGGGACAGAAGCTCAACGAACTCAGGATTTCCGAGCAGATGCGGGTGAGCCGCGCGCCGCTGCGCGAGGCAATGCGCGAGCTGGTGCAGGAAGGCATCCTGACCAGCATCCCCTACGCCGGAACCTTCGTCATCAACGTCACCGCCAAGGACATCGACGACGCCTATTCGCTCAACAAGGTGCTCGACGAGTTCGCCATCGAGCGGACCTGGCCGCTTCGCGACCAGCGCTTCTTCGACGAGCTTGACCGGCGCCATGCGGCGGTGAAGCAGGCGACGCGCGACCTGGACACGACGCGGCAGATCGAAACAGCGCTGCAACTGCATGGCCTGATCCACGAATGGGCCGACAATTCGGTGCTGCTGGAAACCTGGCAGCGGCTGACCAGCCGGCTGCAGATGTATTTCGCGCTGCACCAGCGGGCGCGCAACGAGCCGGTGCCTCCCGTAGATGCTCACGAGACCTATGTACGGCTGCTCAAGGGCAGCGACATGCGCGCCGCACAGCGCCACGCCAAGGACCATATCGACCTGGATTTCGAAGAACTGCTCGCCTATGCGCGCGGGCTGGAACAGCGCGGCTCAAAGGGCGCCGGCGCCGATCGTGCCGGCCGACCTAAAGGCGGCTGAGCCCGACAAATTTGACGGACATCCCGGAACACAGACAACGGACAGAAAACGTGCAGATCAAAACCATCAAGGCCTACCATGTCGTGCAGCCCTTCGTGGACGGGCCCTACCGCATGTCCAAGGGGCGTGTCGCCGATGCGTTCGACGCGGTGATCGTCGCCGTCACCGCCGATAGCGGGCTCACCGGCTGGGGCGAGATGGCGCCGCTTGGCAATTTCTATTCGCCTGCCTTCGCTGCGGGTACTCGCGCCGGCGTCGTCGAGATCGCGCCGCATCTCATTGGCCATGACCCACGCGGGCTTGCCAGTATCAACAGGTTGATGGACACGGTGTTCAAGGGCCATCCCTACATCAAGTCGGCGCTCGACATGGCATGCTCGGATCTCGCGGCGCGCGCCGCCGACGTGCCGCTGGTCACGTTGCTTGGCGGCCGCGAGAGCGAGACGGCGGAACTCTACAAGGTCGTCACCCACGGCACGGTCGACGCGATGGCCGCACTTGCCAAGCACATCGTCGGGAAAGGATTTCAACGGCTGCAGGTCAAGGTCGGCGGCAACGTCCATGACGACATCGAACGCGTCACAGCCGTTGCCGCCGCGGTGCCGAAGGGCACCGTCATCTTCTGCGACGCCAATGCCGGCTGGACCCCTTACGAGGCGCGCCAGTTCGTGGATGCGACGCGCACCATCGACTACACGTTCGAGCAGCCCTGCACGACGATCGACGAATGCCTGTCGGTGCGCCGCTCGCTCGACAAGCCGATGGTGCTCGACGAATCCGTCGCCTCGTTGGACGATATGCTCGACATCCACCGCAAGGGCGCGGCCGACGGGCTGACGCTGAAGATCTCGCGCCTCGGCGGCGTCACCAAAACGCGCCAGATCCGCGACCTTGCCGTCGACCTCGGCTTCATGATCACGGTCGAAGACACTGGCGGCGCCGAGATCGACACATCGGCCATGGCGCATCTGTCGCTGTCGACGCCGGAGGAGCGCCGGCTGCACGCCATCGCCTTCCACGAATGGGTGACGGTGCGCACCGCATCCAACATGCCGCCGGTTTCGGGAAGCCGTATGGGCATTCCGGATGGGCCGGGCCTCGGCATCGATGTCGTTCCCGGCCTGCTTGGTGCGCCCTTCTTCGAAATCGGCAGCTGAGCTACAACAAGGCTGCACCCAATCAACCTGAATATGCCGCGTCCTTCTGACTGCGGAGGCACGGCCGTGTGGATGACCGCTCCTCCAATCGTCTTCGGCCGATTGCAGAGCGACAATGCCCAATTGCCGGTTGAAATATTTTTCATTTGCAAATAGAAATGTTCAAACCGTTGATTTGGACGCTGCGGCGCGTCAGGAACTGGAGGAAGCGACATGTCCCATCCGCAATTTGCAGCGGAACTTCTGCAGCGCGCTGAACAGCAGGGGCCGATCACCATCGGGCTTGCCGGCGCCGGACAGATGGGCACCGACATCGTCGTCCAGGTCGCGCTGATGCCGGGCATGCGGATCGGCGCCATTTCCGAAGTCAGGCCGCAGGCAGCGATCGACGCGGCGCTGCTCGCTGGCCATGACCGTTCCGACATCGTCCATGCCGGCAATGCGGCCGCGATCGACCGCGCCATCGAGGCCGGCAAGATCGCGGTGACCGAAGATTTGCATGCGCTGGCGGCGGCCGGCCGGATCGACGTCATCATCGACGCAACGGGTAATCCCAATATCGGCACGCTGTTTGCGCTCGAAGTGATGAAGAACGGCAAGCATATCGTCATGCTCAATGTCGAGGCCGACATCACCATCGGCCGCTTCCTCAAGGAGGAGGCACGCAAGGCCGGCGTCGTCTATACCGGTGCCGCCGGCGACGAGCCCGCCTGCACGCTGGAGATCATCGGCTTTGCCAAAAGCCTCGGCTTCAACATCATCGCCGCCGGCAAGGGCAAGAACAATCCGCTGAAGATCGACGCCATGCCGGCCGACTACGAGAAGGAGGCGGCCGAGCGCAACATGAATGCGCGCATGCTGGTCGAATTCGTCGACGGCTCGAAGACGGCGATCGAGATGGTGGCGATCGCCAATGCGACCGGCCTGGTGCCCGACGTGCCGGGCATGCACGGCCCGACCGCGACGCTGGAGGAGTTGGCCAGCGTGCTTTGCCCGCGCGAGGATGGCGGCGTGCTGCATCGCAAGGGCGTGGTCGATTACTCGATCGGCAAGGGAGTGGCGCCCGGTGTGTTCTGCATCATCGAGACCCGGCATCCGCGTGTGCTGGAGCGCATGATCGACCTCAAGGTCGGCAAGGGCCCCTATTTCACGATCTTCCGGCCCTATCATCTGACCAGCCTGGAAGTGCCGCTGTCGGCGGCGCGCGCCGTGGTCTACAAGCGGGCCGACATGGAGCCGCTCGACCATCCTGTGGCCGAGGCGGTGGCGGTCGCCAAGAGCGATCTTGGCGTTGGCCAGTCGCTCGGCATGATCGGCGAGAACGACTATCGCGGCTTCGCCATGACCTGGGGGGATGCGCGCGCCCGCGGCGCCCTGCCGCTCGGCCTTGCCGAACGCGCCAAGGTGGTCAAGCCGCTCAAGACCGGCGACTTCCTGACCTATGAAAATTGTGTACCCGACGATTCGATGGTGATAACCCAGATCCGCCGCCGTCTCGACCAGTCGGACGGACGGTTCGTTACAAACGCAGCCTGACCCCGCCGGATCTCCGCCTGATGGACGATGTCGTAATCGGGATCGACGCCTCGACCACGGCCGTGAAGGCGATTGCCTTCGCGCGCGACGGCGAGGAGCTGTTCCAGGCGCGCGAGCCGTACCCGCTTTCAAATCCGAAGCCCGGCCATTTCGAGCAGGACGCCGAACATTGGTGGACGGCGCTGCTTGGCGCATTGAAGCAGGTCACCGAGGCGGTCGGCGCTACGCGGGTGGCGGCGATCTGCATCGCTCACCAGCGAGAGACCTTCACGCTGGTGGACAGCGCCGGCAAAGCACTCATGCCGGCGATCCTGTGGCTCGACGAACGCGCCCGGCCGCAGGTTATCAGGCTTTCGGCCGAACTCGGCCGCGAGGCGATCCGCGACTGGAGCGGCAAGCCCCCGGACCCGACGCCGGCGCTCTACGCCATTGCCTGGCTTGCCGAGCACCAGCCGCAAGTGCTTCGCCAGGCAGCGGCACTGGTCGACGTGCACGGTTTCTTCGTCCAGCGGCTGACCGGGCGATTGGTCACCAGCACCGCAAGTGCGGATCCGCTCGGGCTGCTCGACGTCGAGAAAGGTACCTGGCATCCCCGCCTCGTTGCGGCCGCCGGACTGCAGATGGAGCAATTGCCCGAGCTGGTCGCGCCGGGCGTGGTCTGCGGCAGTCTTTCCGCAAGCATAGCGCAGCTGACCGGCCTGAGGGCCGGCACGCCGGTCGTTGCCGGCGCTGGGGACGGCCAGGCGATGGGCCTCGGCATGGGCGTCTACGGCGAGGGCAAGAGCTATCTCTCGCTCGGCTCCGGCGTGGTCAGCGGCTGCTATTCCGGCAAGGTGAAAACCTCGGACGCCTTTCGCACGCTGGTCTCGCCGACCGGCTCCGGATTCATGCTGGAGACCGTGCTGCGATCGGGCATGCAGCTGGTCGACTGGATCGTGCGAACCACCGGTTCGCCCTCGGCGGCAGCGCTGGAGAAAGTGGCGCTGGATGTTGCCGCGGGCAGCGACGGCCTGCTCATCATGCCCTATTGGGCCGGCGTCATGAGCCCGTATTGGGACGGTGCGGCGCGCGGCGCCATTGTCGGCCTGTCGCTCGATCACCGGCCGGAGCATCTCTTCCGCGCTGTCCTGGAAGGCATCGCCTTCGAGCAGGCCGTCGCCACCGAGGCCATGGAAGCCCAGGCCGGCGGACCGGCGGCGATGATTGCCGCCGGCGGCGGCACCAATTGCGCGCTGCTAATGCAGATCATGGCAAGCGTGCTCGAGCGGCCGCTCTCGGTTTCGCCGGTCAACGAAGCCGCCGCACTCGGCGCTGCCATGCTGGCGGCAGCGGCTGTCGGCTGGTTTGCCTCGCCGGAAGCCGCAGCAGAGGTAATGGCTGCCGCTCCCACCAGGCATGTCGATCCGGTCGACGGGCTTGTCGCCGCCTATCGCAGCCGCAAGGAAATCTACCGCGACCTTTATCAGGCGACGCGCGACATCCACACCCGCCTCGGCGCTCTCGACGAAATCTAGCGGTTGAGCAGCCCCTTGGCCGCATCCTCGTCGGTGATCAGAACCGATACCTTGGTGTTGGCCAGCGCCGCCCGCATGATGGCAATCTTTTCCTGCCCTCCCGAAACCAGGATTATGCTAGGAATATCCGACAGATCCTGCAGCGGATAGGCACAGACGCGGCGGTTGACCTCGTGGTCGACCGGGCGGCCCTCGGCGTCGATGAAATGACACAGAATATCGCCGACGGCACCGGCCGCCTGCAGTTCCTCGAGTTCACTTGGCTTGATGAAGCCGTAATTGGCGATCGGGCTGTCGCTGGAAAACGAGCCGACGCTGAGCACGGCGATGTTTGCCCGGCGCGCGCGGAAAACAACATCCTGAACGCTGCGCTGGCTCATGAAAGCATCGCGCTGCTCCGGCCTGTCGGCATAGACCGGCACCGGCAGCAGGAAACACTCCGCACCGATCTTCTCGGCGAAATCCCAGGCGCTTTCGGTCGGGTTGAGCGGCTGTGCATGGGTGAGGCCGCCAAGCATCGAAACCACCGTTGTCCTGGCGATCGGCCGCCGTGGCAATTCATTGATGGCGAATTTCAGCGTCCGCCCCCAGCCCAGCGCGATGACATCGCCGGCGTTCACATGGTCGGCCAGGTAGGCGGCGGCGGCGTGGCCGATCATCAGCGGCGCGTTGCTTCGGTCGGCCGGCGACGGTACCACAACAGCCTGGCTGAGCCCGAAGCGCTGCTTGAGGCTTTCCTCCAGGATCACGCATTCGACAACGCTGTCGCGGATGCGGAACTGGACGACACCCTCTTCGCGGGCGGCCGAGAGAATGCGATGCACCTTGATGCGGCCGACGCCGAGAATTTCGGAAATCCGCTCCTGCGTAAGACCCTCGACATAATAGTGCCAGGCGGCGCGGGCCTTGAGTTCGGCGTCGGGGAAGCGCGAGGCTCTTTCGTTCTCTATGATCGTCATCTGTTTGCCTTGCCGCAGTCGCCGGCTCTGCTCATGATATTCCAATCCGGCGACTTCGAAATGCCCAAGATTTCCGAGACATTGCGTAAGGCAAACCGGCGAACAGCGCAAACCGTGCTCGAATGAAGCGGGCAGGTCTTGACAATTTTCCGACGAACAGTTTAGCTGAACAAAATTGCATGTTAAAGATAAATTGTTCACAGGGAGGGGCCTGGTGAACAAAGTGGCCCGGTGATGCAGCGCCGGATTGCTGTGGAGGAGACAAAGTGGCTGTGAGCAACGACGCAAGCAATTTGAAGGCAGGCGAGTTGAAGGCAGGCTCTGGCGCGCAGGCTACGGCGGGCGCAAGGTTTTCGGCTGTCTTTGCCGGAACCATGGGCCCGCTGATCGGGCTGGTTCTGCTGTGCGTGGCGCTCTCGCTAACCACCGACACCTTCCTGACTGTCCGCAACATCCTCAACGTTCTCGACCAGGTCACCGTGCTCGGCATCATGGCGATCGGCATGACGCTGGTCATCCTGATCGGCGGCATCGACCTGTCCGTCGGCTCGGTACTGGCGCTGGCTTCCATGGTGATGGGCTTCGTCGCCCATCCGGACTATCTCAATCTCGGCCTGCCGGCCGGCATCGCCGCAGCCCTCGTCGTCGCCGGCCTTTGCGGGCTGGTTTCGGGCCTGCTGGTGACGGTCACCAAGCTGCCGCCCTTCATCGCCACGTTGGCGATGATGTCGGTGGCGCGCGGCCTCGCCAACATGATCACCGACGGCTCGCAGATCGTCGGCTTTCCCGACTGGTTCACCAGCCTGTCGATAATCCGCCATTTCGGATTCCTCTCGGTCACCGTCGGGCTGATGATCGTGCTTGCCGTCATTTTCGCGATCTTCCTGAATTATCGCGCTACCGGCCGTAGCCTGTACGCGATCGGCGGCAGCGCCGAAGTCGCCCGGCTGTCCGGCATACCAGTCAAGTCGCTGACCAACTGGGTCTATGCGATCTGCGCCGTGCTGGCCGGTCTCGCCGGCATCGTGCTTGCCGCCCGGCTCGATTCCGTCCAGCCGAGCTCCGGCCTTGGCTACGAACTCGACACCATCGCGGCGGTGGTGATCGGCGGCGCCAGCCTGTCGGGCGGCGTCGGTTCGATCGGCGGCACAGCCATCGGCGTCCTCATCATCGGCGTGCTGCGCAACGGGCTGAACCTGCTCGGTGTCTCGCCCTTCATCCAGCAAGTGGTTATCGGCGTGGTGATCGCGCTGGCGGTGGCCACCGACACGTGGCGGCGCCGAGCACAATGAAGAATGGGGCACAATGAAGAATTGGGCTCAATGAGATTCGCCCCGATATTCGGGCGAAAACGGATCGGTGATCCGAAACTGGGAGTTGTTCGGCCAAGGGGCGCCGCGATGCGCGGGCAGGACAGATTGAACATCAACGGAGGAATAAACATGCTGACCAAACGTTCATTGCTGCTTGCCGCCGCGGCCGTCATCCCGCTGCTTGGCCTGTCCGACATGGCCTCGGCCAAGGAGGCCAAAAAGCTCGGCCTCGCCGTCGCCAATCTGCAGGCCGACTTCTTCAATCAGATCAAGCAGTCCGTCGAAGCCTACGGCAAGGAAAAGGGCATAGAGGTCGTTACCGTCGATGCCAAGGGCGATTCGGCGACCCAGGTCAGCCAGGTACAGGACCTGATCACGCAAAACATCGACGCGCTGATCTACATTCCGGCCGGCGCCACCGCCGCCACCGTGCCGACCAAGACCGCCAAGGCTGCCGGCATCCCAGTCATCAATGTCGACCGCAACGCCGACGGCGCGCCAGGCGACACCTTCATCGCCACCAACAGCGTGGCATCGGCCAAGGCGGTTTGCGACTACATCGCCAAGCAGGCCGGCGGCAAGGGCGAGTTGATCATCATCCACGGCCAGAAGGGCACGACGCCCGAGGTCGACCGCTCGAAGGGCTGCGGCGAAGCGCTGAAAGGCTATCCCGACATCAAGGTTGTCGGCGAATTGTGGAGCGAAGGCTGGCACCAGGACGAAGGCTTCAAGCTGACGCAGGATCTGTTGCAGTCGCACCCCGACGTGTCGATCGTCATCGGCCAGGCCGACGCGCTGGCGCTCGGTGCGGCGCAGGCCGTCAAGGTCGCCAATCCCGGCCACAAGGTCTGGGTTGCCGGCTTCGACGGCGACGTGGCGGCGCTCAAGGCACTGAAGGACGGCGTCTTCGACGTGACCGCGACGCAGCAGACCCAGGGCATGGGCCGGCTCGCCGTCGATGCAGCAATCAAGCTGGTGGCCGGCGAGACCATTCCCGCCGAACAGCTGCAGGATGCGACGCTGACCACCAAGGACAATGTCGAGCAGTTCATCGCCAAGCATCCCTGATTGAGACCAGTCCGGCAATCGACGAGCGCAACGATGTCCACCGATCCTCGCCACACGCACAGCCCCCATAACGGGCTCGTCGTCAGCGGCCTCTGCAAAAGCTACGGGCCGGTGCAGGTCCTGGCCGATGCGAGCTTCGAGGTGCGGCCGGGCGAGGTCGTGGCGCTGCTTGGCGAAAACGGCGCCGGCAAGTCGACTGTCTCGAACATCATCGCCGGGTCGACGAAACCCGATGCCGGCACCATCACCTGGCGGGGGAACGCTTATTCCCCCGCCAATCCTGCCGCGGCGATCGACGTCGGCATCGGCATGATCCACCAGGAGCTGAAGCTCTTGCCCGATCTGTCGGTCGCCGAAAACGTCTATGTCGGGCGCCTGCCGATGCGTGGCGGCCGCATCGACCGCGCGGCAATGAATGCGCGGGCATCGGCCCAGTTGAAGCGCCTCGGCCTCGATGTCTCGCCCGAGCGCAAGGTGCGCACGCTGCGTATCGCCGCCCAGCAGCAGGTCGAGATCGCCAAGGCGCTGACGCTCAATGCCGAGCTGCTGATCTTCGACGAACCAACCGCAGCCCTTGGCGGCGAGGAAACGGAGCTCCTGTTCCAGCAGATCCGCAAGCTCAAGGCGGAAGGCATGTCCTTCATCTATATCAGCCACCGGCTGGACGAGATCGCCCAGATCGCCGATCGCGTGGTGGTGATGCGCGACGGGCGCATCGTCGCCCGGCACGAGCGCGCCGACATTCCGGTGCGCACTGTCGTCGAGCAAATGGTCGGCCGCAGTGTCGAGCGGATGTTCCCTACGGTATCGGCGCCGGGCAACGACACGCTGCTCGAGGTCGAGAACCTGTCCTCGCCGGAACGCAGCTTTCAAAATGTCAGCTTTTCAGTGCGGGCCGGCGAAATCCTCGGCATTGCCGGGCTGATCGGCGCCGGACGCACGGAGCTGGTGCGGGCGATCGCCGGTGCCGATCCGATCTCATCGGGATCGGTGCGCGTCGCCGGCAAGCCGGTGCATCTCAATGGCCCGGCGGCGGCGATCAAGGCCGGCGTCGTCCTGGTACCGGAAGACCGCAAGGCGCAGGGCGTGGTGCTCGACCAGACGATCGGCGAGAACCTGGCGATCGGCAATTTCGACCATGTCGCGCCGAATGGCTGGGTGTTCCCGAAGGCTGTGCAGAAATTCGCCGAGGCCGGCATTCGCCGGCTCGGCGTCAAGGGCCGGCCGAACCAGGCGGTCAGCAAGCTTTCCGGCGGCAACCAGCAGAAAGTGATCATCGCCAAATGGGTGTCGCGCCCGCCCAAGGTATTCATCCTGGACGAGCCGACGCGCGGCATCGACGTCGGTGCACGCGCCGCGATCTATGATGTCATCGCCGACCTTGCCCGCTCCGGCATGGCGGTGGTGGTGGTGAGCTCCGACCTCGAGGAAGTTCTCGGCCTGTCGCATCGCGTGCTGGTGGTGAGCCGCGGCCGGCAACGCGGCATTCTCGACCGCAGCGAAGCAAGCAATATCGCCGTGATGGAACTCGCCACGAGCTAGGAACAGCCCATCGAAACAAAGCGCAGCAGGTGGTATCCTCCCGGGCACCAGACCGCGCGGGGCGCCAGCAACAGAGTTGGCGCCCCTTTATTTCCGGAGGACGGCGGTTGGAGCAGAGGGACCGACGATGAAATTATTCGACCTTCATGGTGACGTGGCACTTGTGACAGGCGCCGGCAGCGGCATCGGGCAGGCAATCGCCATTGGGCTGGCCGAGGCCGGCGCCGACATAGCCTGCTTCGGCCACGCCTCGAAAGGCGGGCTGGAGGAGACCGCGCACCGGATCACCGCACTCGGCCGCAAGGCGCTGGTGCTGAACGGCACGGTGACTTCAGAGGCCGATCTCGCGGCCGCGATCGAGCGTACGGAGATGGAACTCGGCGCGTTGACCATCGCCGTCAACAATGCCGGCGTCGCCGGAGCTGAGCCGGCAGAGACGCTGTCGCTGGAGAAATGGCAGAAGCTCTATGACGTCAATGTCAGCGGCGTGTTCCTGTCCTGCCAGGCCGAGGCCCGCGCCATGCTGACGCGGCGCAAGGGCTCGATCATCAACATCGCGTCGATGTCGGGCTCGATCGTCAATCGCGGCCTGACCCAGGCGCACTACAATTCGTCGAAGGCCGCGGTGATCCACATGTCGAAGAGCCTCGCCATGGAATGGGCCGATCGCGGCCTGCGCGTCAATGTCGTCAGCCCCGGCTACACGCTGACGCCGATGAACAAGCGGCCGGAGGTCGCCGACCAGGTCAGGATCTTTGAGCGCGACACGCCGATGGGCCGCATGGCGGCGACGGAAGAGATGGTCGGCCCGACCGTGTTCCTGGCCAGCCGCGCCTCGAGTTTCGTCACCGGCATCGACCTGATCGTCGATGGCGGCTTCGTCTGCTGGTAGGAGAAAAGATGCAGAAGCGATTCCTCGGAAAAACGGCGGTCATCACCGGCGCCAGCGGCGGCATTGGTGCGGCAATGGCCAGGCGCTTCGCGGCGGAAGGTGCCGCGGTCGTCGTCAGCGCCATCGACGCGCGCGTCGAAGAGGTCGCCGCCGATCTCAAGGCTGCGGGCGCCAGGGTCGCACCGATGCGCATGGATGTGACGAAGAAGGACGAAGTCGTCGCCCTCTACGATCTGGCCGAGCAGGAGTTCGGCCGCGTCGATATCTCCGTGCAGAATGCCGGTGTCATCACAATCGCCAGGATAGAGGCGATGACCGAGGCCGAATGGGACAAGGTGATGGCGGTCAACACCAAGGGAGTGTTCCTGTGCTGCCAGGAGGCGATCGCGCGCATCCGCAAGCATGGCGATGGCGGCCGGCTGATCAACACCGCATCCGGCCAGGCGCGGCAGGGCTTTATCTACACGCCGCATTATGCGGCCTCGAAATTCGGCGTCGTCGGCGTCACCCAGAGCCTGGCCAAGGAAGTGGCCAAGGAGAAGATCACCGTCAACGCGATCTGCCCCGGCATCATCGACACCGATATGTGGGCCTATAACGACGCCGCATGGGGCAAGTTGATGGGCGACTACAAGCCCGGCGAGCTGATGGCCGAATGGGTGAAGAACATCCCGATGGGCCGCGCCGGCAGCGGCGAAGATGTCTCCGGCCTGGTCAGCTTTCTGGCCAGCGACGATGCAGCCTACATCACCGGCCAGACCATCAATGTCGATGGCGGCCTGATCATGTCGTGAGCGGCGGCGCGGGCCAACGTACCATCCACCGGGATCTGAAAGCCCCTTCGCTGCGTTCAGACTGGTCGGCCGGCCCGTGCCAATCCATGCTCCACGAGCCGGTCGATGATTTCGGAATAGCTGACGCCGCTCGCCGCCATTGCCTTGGAATACATGCTGATATCGGTGAAGCCAGGGATGGTGTTGATTTCATTGACCAAGAATTGCATGTCCGGTGTCAGGAAAAAGTCGACGCGCGCCATCCCGTCACAGCCGACGGCTCTGAAAGCCCTTGCGGCCACGTCCCGCATGGCTGCCTCGACCTCCGGCGGCAGTTCGGCCGGCACTTTAAGTGCCGCGCCGTTCTCGTCGATGTATTTGGCATCGTAGCTGTAGAAATCGTGGCTTTCGGCCGGCACGATCTCGCCTGGCCGCGAGACGAACAGGTCGCCTGCCGGGTCCTCCAACACGCTATATTCGATCTCGCGCCCACGAATGAATTCCTCGGCCAACAGCTTGCAATCGTGCCGGAAGGCTTCAGCAAGCGCTCCATCGAATTCCTGGCTGGCATGGACTTTTCCGACGCCGACAGACGATCCCTGACGCGCCGGTTTGATGAAGAACGGCAGGCCGAGTTCGCTTTCCAGTGCAGCGAGGGCGGGCGCCGCACCTTCATGGATCGTCACTGAGCGCGCGATTGGCAGCCCCGCCGCTTCCAGGAGCCGTTTGGCGATGTCCTTGTCCAGCGCGGTTGCCGAACCCAGGATGCCGCAGCCAGCGAGCGGCACCCGAGCCACCTCGGCCACCCCCTGTACCGAGCCGTCTTCGCCATGAGGGCCGTGCAGGACAGGAAACAGGATGTCGATCTTCGGCAGATCATAGGGCGTGCCGTCGGCCGGGATCGCCATCATCCGTCCGCGCCCACCCGGAACCAGGCAAACTTCCGTGCCGGCCGCAGGTTTTGCGAGCGTACCATCCTGGAAGCTGCTCAGCAGCCACTGTCCTTCGCTCGTGACGAAGATTGGGAGGGCATCGTATTTGGCGGACAGCAGCGCACTCATGACATTGGTTGCTGAAAGCACCGAAACGTCATGTTCGGCGGAACGTCCGCCAAAGAGCACGGCAATTCGCAGTCTGTTCAAGGAAGAGGTCATGAAAGCCTCGGATATGATCTGGTGTTGAAAGGTCACAAGCCGGCGGCGATCCCGCGGTTGGCGAAGAAGTAAGGCATTTTGGTCTGCTGCATTGTATCGGTACCCTGTCCTCGCGGCTCGCATACGGGATGACCGGCAACCTTGGCTTTTTTCGAACCGATCTGCGGGTCCATGTAAAAAGACGGGCCGTGAAATTGGCACCAGCGTTAATCGTTGCGCGACGTGAACGTTGGTATATATAATTTCATCCCATGAAAGTGGCTCTGGGCGAGTTGCCGAGCCAACAGCCGAGATCATGGGACTTTGATGGTTTGCCCCTCAAGACCGGCGATCGATCCGTGGATGACTGCCTTGGCAGCAATCCTTCGGCAGTCATGACGCGGCCGGTCCCGCCACATCTTCACCAATTTGGGCACCACCCCCGTTTTGCTACGGCATCCGCTTCGGCAGCATTGTGGCGCCTACGGCCTTGCGCAACGACCAGCTGTTCCAACACAATCAAAAAAGACGCAAGAAGGGAACTAACGATAACGTCCACCAGAGCTTGACAGGAGAACAAGCATGTCACTTCGGAGCATGATTTCGAATTTCTCAATGGGAGCCTTAACACTTGCCGCAGCCGCACTGACATCTTCGGCCTATGCGGCAGCGCCGGAATCCAACGACCCGATCAAGATCGCACTGTTCGATTGGACCAGCGTCAATCTGAACGCCAAGATCCTCGGCGGCATCCTCGAAAAGCTCGGCTATACCGTCGAGTATCCGACCGCCGACTATCTCTCCAGCCTGACCACCGGCCTGACCAATGGCGACATCGATGTCGGCCTGGAATTCTGGGACACGACGGCCGGCGAGGCGATGAAGGCCTCGGACGCGACCGGCCAGACCGAACGCCTCGGCAAGCTCGGACCCAAGGCCAAGGAAGAATGGTGGTTTCCCGAATATATGAAAGAGAAATGCCCCGGCCTGCCGAACTGGGAAGCGCTGAAAGATCCGAAATGCGCCGAGGCCTTTTCGACGGCCGAAACCACACCGAAGGGGCGCTATCTCGGCGGCCCGGTGACATGGGAAGGTTTTGACGACGAACGCGTCGAGGCGCTGAAACTGCCCTTCACCGTCATCCATGCCGGCACCGATGCGGCGATGTTCGCCGAACTGGACTCGGCCTATCAGCGCAAGGCGCCGATCATGCTGTGGATCTATTCGCCGCATTGGGCGCCGGCCAAATACAAGGGCGAATGGGTCGAATTCCCCGACTATACGACAGAGTGCTACACCGACCCGAAATGGGGTGTGAACCCCGACGCGAAATATGACTGCGGCAAGCCGCATGGCGAGATCTGGAAATATTCCTGGGCCGGCATGAAGGACAAATGGCCTGTCGCCTACAAGGTCGCGAAAAACTACACGGTCGACACCGACGAGCTCAACAAGATGAGCGGCGAGATCGATCTCGAAGGCAAGACGCCGGAAGACGTCGCCGCCGCCTGGATCGCCGCCCACGAAGCCGACTGGAAAGCCTGGGCCGAGTGACCGTCTGACTGGAAATCCGACGACCCGGCCATCCGTGGCCGGGTCTCGATCCCGTGTTCCAGAAGGACGATCGCATGACCGATACGATTGAACAGGCGGCGAAAGCGGGCAACGATGCCCGCCCGATAAAGCTTGCCTGTCGCAATGTCTGGAAGCTGTTCGGGGCGGACGCGGCCGATTTCATCCGCCGGCGCGACGGCAAGGCCAGCCTGGCGGACATCGCCGCTGCCGGACTGGTTGGCGCGGTGCGCGCCGTCGATCTCGAAATCCGCCAAGGCGAGATCTTCATCATCATGGGACTTTCGGGGTCCGGCAAATCGACGCTGGTGCGCTGCATGTCGCGGCTGATCGAGCCGACCCACGGCAAGGTCGAGTTTGAAGGCAAGGACCTGCTCAAGATTTCCGATGCCGCGCTGATCGAGCTGCGACGCCACCGCATGGGCATGGTGTTCCAGAATTTTGCCTTGCTGCCGCATCTCAACGTACTGGAGAACATTGCCTTCCCCCTCGGCATCCAGGGGCAGGACCGGCCGACGCGCGAGAAGCGGGCCCGGGAAGTCATCGAGCTGGTCGGCTTGCGCGGTCGCGAGCATTTCTATCCGCGCGAGCTTTCCGGCGGCCAGCAGCAGCGTGTCGGCATCGCCCGCAGCCTCGCCACGAAGCCGGAAATCTGGTTCCTCGACGAGCCGTTCTCGGCCCTCGATCCGCTGATCCGCCGTGAGATGCAGGACGAGCTGATGCGGCTGCAGACCATGCTGCACAAGACCATCGTCTTCATCACCCATGATTTCGACGAGGCCATCCGGCTGGCCGACCGGATCGCCATCATGAAGGACGGCGAGGTCATCCAGATCGGCACGCCGGAAGAACTGGTGGTCAATCCGGCGACCGACTATGTCGCCGAATTCACCCGCGACGTCGATCGCGCCAAGGTGATATCGGCGCGCAGCCTGATGCGCGCCTGCGACGGCGCCGAGTACGGCGGCACGGTCGCGCCGGATGCCAAGATATCAAGTTTTTCGGCTGATATCGTCTCTGCCGGCAAGCCCTTCGCGGTGGTCAACGGCACCGGCAAGCCGATCGGCTTAGTCACGCCGCAGGCGGTGATCGATCTTCTCGCCGGCATAGAACGTCGTGGGGCCGGCGCATGACGGTCACGGCAAGCGCCAGCGCAGCGAGGCCCCGGCCGGTTCAAACCTGGCTGGCGATCTGGGCCTGCGCGCTCGCCGCCGTGCTTATCGTCTTCCTGCTGCAGGAAAGCCTGCCCTGGGCGGTCAATTACCCGGCCGGCGCGATCGTTCCTGTCGCTGACTGGGTCGGTGCGCTGATGAACTGGGTGAAGTCGAACTTCTCCTGGCTGACCCGCTCGATCACCGCGGTGCTCGGCGTGCCGCTCGATTTCGCGCTCGGTCTTCTGGCCAAGAATTTCAAGATCGGCCATGGCGCGGATATGATCGTCTTGCCGCGCCTGTCCTGGGTCGGCGTCTGCGCTGCCGCCTACCTTGCCGGACGCGCCGCCGGCGGCTGGAAGCTGGGTGCGCTGGCCGGCGGCTGTTTTCTCTACATCGCGCTGTTCGGGCAGTGGACCAGCGCCATGCTGACGCTGGGCTTGATCTCGATCGCCGTGCCGTTTTGCATTGTCACCGGGCTGTTCGCCGGCATCTGGGCATGGCGCAAGCCTTGGGCGGAGAGGTTGTTGATCTCCCCTGCCCTCGATCTGATGCAGACGATCCCGACCTTCGCCTATCTGATCCCGATGCTGCTTCTGTTCGGCAACAGCCCGGTCTCGGCAATGATCGCGACGGCAATCTTCGCGACGCCGCCAATGGTGCGGGCGACGATGCTCGGCCTGTCGCGGGTGCCGTCGGAGATCGACGATTTCAGCGAGATGGCCGGCTGCACGGCACGGCAGAAACTGTGGCGGGTGCTGTTGCCGTCGGCGCGGCCGACATTGATGGTCGGCGTCAACCAGGTCATCATGCTGGCGCTCAATATGGTGATCATCGCCTCGATGATCGGTGCCGGTGGGCTCGGCTATGACGTGCTTTTGGCGTTGCGCGCACTCAAGGTCGGCGAGGCCATGGAAGCTGGCCTCGCGATCGTCGCACTGGCAATTGCACTCGACCGGCTGAGCCAGGCGATCGCGCACAATCACGCCAAGGGCAATGTCCGCCACCAGGCCAGCACCAGTTTCTGGCGGCGCTATCCCAATCTGACGCTGGCCGTCGCCATTCTCGCCGTCGCCACGCTGCTCGGCCTGTTCGTGCCGGCCTTTGCCGCGGTGCCGAAAGCGATCACCTTGACCACCGCGCCTTTGTGGAAGGCGGCGGTGAACTGGATCACCATCAACTTCTTCGAAACGATCGAAGCGTTCCGCGTGGCGCTTATCCTCAATGTGCTCAACCCGGTGCGCGCCTTCTGCGAGGGCTTTCCGTGGCTGGGCGCGGTGTGTCTCCTCGGCCTTGCCGGCTACCAGCTCGGCGGCTTGCGCCTCGCCGCCCTGGTCGCGGCATTGACAGCGTTCTGCGCCGCCACCGGACTTTGGGAAAAGACCATGGCGACGGTCTATTTGTGCGGCATCTCGGCCTTTATTGCCTGCCTGATCGGCATCCCGATCGGGCTGATGGCATCGCGCAGCGACCGCTTCGAAAAGATCGTCACGCCGGTCATCGACACGCTGCAGGTGCTGCCGTCGTTCTGCTTCATCATTCCGGTGGTCATGCTGTTCAGGGTCGGCGACGTCACCGCGATGATCGCCACCGTCGCGTTCGCCGTGGTGCCGGCCATCCGCTATACCAATCACGGCATCCGGCAGGTGCCGCCGGCGCTGATCGAGGCGGCGAAGGTTTCGGGCTGCACCAGGCGCCAGACCTTCTTTCGCGTGCAGCTGCCGCTGGCGTTGCCCGAGATTATGCTCGGCGTCAACCAGACCATCCTGATGGCGCTGGCGATGATCATCATCTGCGCCATGGTCGGCACGCGCGATCTCGGCCAGGAGGTGTTCATCGCCCTGTCCAAGGCCGATTCCGGTCGCGGCATCGTCGCCGGCCTGGCCATCGCCTTCATCGGCATCGTCGCAGACCGGCTGTTCAACGCCTGGACGGCGAAGGCTCGGGCAAGGCTGGGATAGTCCGGAATAGGACGGCCTCAGGAAGCTGCCGCCAAGCGCGCCGTTAACGAGGCACCGATCCCTACGCCTAAAGACATAGCCATTCGGGATTATTGCTCGTTTTTGCCTCACATCGTACGGCTGCCATGGGACGGGCAGGCTCAACAGGAGAGCGGATAATGTCTACACGCGTTCCCTTTACTACCGGTGATCTAGCAGATCATCAGCGGGGTATCGATGACGCCCTCACAGGCGATCCGAATACGAATATCTTGACCGGCGACGCTGGCGGCAGCCTGCTCGATTTCTCAAGAGGCGGCAACGACACCTTTACGGAAACCGCACCGTCGACCTACACCTTCTACGGCGACGCGGCTCGGAGCTTGTTCAATTTTGCTCGGGGCGGTGACGATACCTTCACCACGGGGCTGTCATCCTCCACCACTACTGCCTTTGGTGACGCGGGCGACGATATGTCGGACCATAGCAGGGGCGGCAACGATACCTTCAACAGTGGCGTGGCAAGGCAGGTAGTCGATACCTTCTACGGTGACGCCGGCGGCAAGATGTTCGGCTATGCCCGGGGCGGGGATGACACTTTCCTGACCAGCACTGTACAAGGAGCTACCCACACCTTCTACGGTGATGCGGGCGGCGAAATGTCGGATCACAGCAAGGGCGGCAACGACACCTTCCAGGGCTCCAGGCAGGCCACGAACACCTTCTTCGGTGACTCCGGCAGCAACATGTCCGGCAATGCCCAGGGCGGCGACGACAGCTATACGAGCCGGACCGACTCGCTCAACACTTTCTACGGCGATGCCGGCGGCGATATGTCGGGCAACAGCAAGGGCGGCAACGACACGTTCACGGGCGCGTTCTTTTCCACCAGCACTTTCTTCGGCGATGCCGGCGGTGACATGTCGGACCATGCTCAGGGCGGCGACGACCGTTACACAGACCTAGGTGGGGCGATCCCGAGCAAAACTCTTTATGGCGATGCGGGCGGCGATCTTTCCGGTTTTGCCGCGGGCGGCAACGACAACTTCACGAGCGCGGGTGGCTCGGAGATAACTTTCTACGGCGACGCGGGCGGCAGTATGTTCGACCATGCGCTTGGGGGCGATGATGTGGCCGTGCTGCACGGCACCCATAATTTGGGGTATGGCGACGCTGTCACGATGCTCGGCAGCGCTGTGGGCGGCAATGACACCCTGACCGGCGGGGACAAAAGCGCCTTTCCTGATGTTCTAAACGAGTTGTACGGCGACGCATTCGCTATGTCGGAGTCCGCCACGGGCGGCAACGACATTCTTACCGGGGGCCACAACAGCGAAAGCGGCCAGGTCCGTAACTTCTTGTGCGGCGACGCTCTGCAGATGTCCGGTTCGGCCACGGGCGGCAACGATACCCTGTACGCCGGGAGCGCGGCACCCGGCTGTACGGTCATCAATGACATGTGGGGGGATGGGCAACTGAGCGAGTTGGCTCAGGGCGGCCGAGACCAATTCATATTCAAGGACGATGGTTCAATGACGGTCGGAACCCAAAACACCATCTACGACTTCAACCAGACCCAAGGCGACACCATCGTGTTTAGTGGCGTGGGGGGCGTGCAATCGTTCGATGATCTCACAATTGCGCAAAGTGGAACCAGCACCATCATTACAGCGGGAGACGATCAAGTTACTCTCGCAAATTTTACGAGCCCGCTGGCAGCGAGTGACTTTCTGTTCGTCTGAGAGAGCGAAACCCTACCCTGTTCGAATGAACTGGAATGCGGTGAGAGTTCGTTGAAGATCGTCGCGGCCGGTCGCCCCAATAATGCTCGACCGGCCGATCGACAATTCCAGCCGCAGTCATGGATCAGGCGGCCAGGAATCTCTCGGTCAAACGAGCCCAGAGCGCTGCGCCGACGGTCAGATTGCCGTCGTTGAAATCATATTTCGAGCTGTGCAGGATGGCTGAATCCTCGCCGTTTCCGAGGCGCAGGAAGCAACCGGGTTTGTGTTCGAGGAAATAAGAAAAATCTTCGCTGCCGGGGATCAACGGGCAGACGGACACCTTGTCCTGACCGACGAGTTCGACAGCGATGTCTGTCGCAAAGGACGTCTCGCGCTCGGAATTGACCACCACCGGGTAGCCGCGCTCGTAATCGATCTCGACCGTTGCGCCATGCGCCTGCGCCACAAGTGCTGCGATATTGCGAATACGCTGCTCGAGCGTGTCGCGGATCTCGGCCGAGAAGGAGCGGACGCTCAGCGTGATTTCGGCGTGTTCCGGGATGACGTTGGAGGCCGTGCCTCCGTGAATCGTGCCGACGGTGACGACAGCCGTCTCGATCGGGTTGACGTTGCGCGACACAACCGTCTGCAGGGTCATGACGATGTTGGCGGCAGCGACGATCGGGTCGACCGTCAGGTGCGGACGCGAGGCGTGGCCGCCACGCCCGGCGATCCTGATGGTGACGGTATCGCTCGCCGCCATCAGCGGCCCGGCGCGCATCAGGAACGAACCCGTCGGCGCGCCCGGGTGGTTGTGCAGCCCGAATATCGCATCGCAGGGAAAGCGCTCGAACAGGCCGTCGGCGATCATCGCCTGCGCCCCGCTTCCCTTGCCGGCTTCCTCGGCCGGCTGGAAGATAAGGTTCACCGTGCCGTTGAAATGCCGTGTGCGCGCCAGGTATTCGGCGGCGCCGAGCAGCATCGTGGTGTGGCCGTCATGACCGCAGGCGTGCATCTTGCCGCTGGCCTGGCTGGCATAAGGGAGATTGGTCGCTTCGGTGATCGGCAGGGCGTCCATGTCGGCACGGATGGCGATGCTGCGGCCGCTGCCCTGGCGCAGGCGGCCGACGACCCCGAGCCCGCCGACATTGCGCGTCACCTCATAGCCCCAGCTTTCGAGCCGTTCGGCAACGTATGCAGCCGTTTCGTGCTCCTGGAATGAAAGCTCGGGATGCGCGTGCAGGTGCTGGCGGGCCGCTGCAAGCTCGGCGGCCTTGTCGGCGAAGTCGGAAATGTCGGCGAACTGGTTGGAGGTCTTTGGCATGGGAGGTCCTTTGCCGGCCGAGCAGGTGCCGCGCCGGCTTTGCTTTTAGATGAAACGACTCAGGAAAGCCCGCGTGCGCGGGTGCCTGGGTTTAGCGAGAACCTCGTCCGGAGGTCCGGCCTCGATCACATTACCGTCGTCCATGAACACCACCCGATCCGCCGCTTCGCGGGCGAACCCGATCTCATGCGTGACCACGATCATGGTCAAGCCCTGCCTGGCGAGATCGCGCATGGTGGCGAGCACCTCGCCGACCAGCTCCGGATCGAGCGCCGACGTCGGCTCGTCGAAGAGCATCAATTTCGGGCGGATGGCGAGCGCACGGGCGATGGCGACGCGCTGCTGCTGGCCGCCTGAAAGCTGGCGCGGATAGGCGTCGATCTTGTCGGCAAGACCGACACGGGTCAGCAGTTCGCGGGCGTAGCCGATCGCCTCCTTGCGGTTCTCCCGGTGAACGCCGACCGGAGCCTCGATGACGTTCTGCAGGGTCGTCATGTGCGGATAGAGATTGAACTGCTGGAACACCATGCCGATCTTGCGCCGCTGCGCGGCGATCGCGCGGTCGGAAAGCTTGTCGAGGCGGCCGTCGTGCAACCGGTAACCGATCTGCTCGCCGTCCACCTCGATCGACCCCTGGTCGATCGCCTCGAGATGATTGATGCATCGCAGGAAGGTCGACTTTCCGGAGCCGGACGGTCCGAGAATGACCACCACCTCGCCAGGCGCGACGTCCAGATCGATGCCCTTCAGCACCTCGAGCGGGCCGAAGGCCTTGTGAACGTTGCGCGCCCGGACCAGGGGCGTGTCATGCGCGCTCATTGGCGGCCTCCAGGGTGGCGGTCGCCGTCTTCTCGCGCGCGCCGCGGTCGCCGCGGCTGTAGTGGCGTTCGATCGCGCCTTGCGCGACATTGAGGACCGAGGTGATCAGCAGGTACCACAGCACTGCAACCATCAGCAGCGGAATGATTTCGAAGGTGCGGTTGTAGATCGACTGCACCGAGTAGAGCAGGTCGGCCATGGCGATGACGCTGACAAGCGACGTCGCCTTGATCATGCTGATCAGCTGATTGCCGGTCGGCGGCACGATCGACCGCATCGCCTGCGGGATGATGATGCGCCGCAAGGCCCGCGCGCGGGTCATGCCGAAGGCTTCAGCCGTTTCGGCCTGTCGCTTGTCCACCGACAGCAGCCCGCCACGGATGATCTCGGCCATGTAGGCGGCCTCGTTCAGCGCCAGACCAAGAACGGCGGCCGTCAAAGGCGTGATCAGGTCGTTGGTGTTCCAACTGGCGAAGCCAATGGAAATGCGCGGAAACAGCGTCGAAAGGTTGTACCACAGGATCAATTGCACCAGCAGCGGCGTTCCCCGGAAGAACCAGATGAACAGGCCGGAGAGAAGGGATGCCAGCCTGTCGTTCGACATGCGCGCGATGGCGAGCAGCAGGCCGAGCACGATACCCAGGATCATCGCCACGACCGTCAGGCCGAGCGTTACGGAAAGCCCCTGCATGACCGTCGGATCGAAGAAATACTGGGCGACGACCGGCCAGCCGAAATTCGGGTTGACCGCAACGATATAGGCGAAGCCGGCTGCCACGGCGACGGTGAACGCCCAGAGCGCCAGCCGGACGAGCGGAAACGGCCGGTGGGCTCGTTTGACGTCGCGCAGCGCGTCGTCGGGATGTCGCGGCAGCCCGGCCGCGTAGGCAGCGGTGGCGTCGGTCATGGCAGCCTCTACTGGCCCTGGTTGATGCCTGGCGCATCGATCATGTTCTTCTCGAGACCCCACTTCTTCATGACCGCGGCGTAGGTGCCGTTCTTCATCAGGATCTTGAACGCGTCGAGCAGCACGCCGCCCAGCGGCGAGCCCTTCTTGACGACGGCGCCTTGATAGATGTCCTTGAAGCCGTTGGCCTGGCCGACCCCGGCGAGTTCCAGCTGGCCCTTCGCCTGCTCGACGAAATAGGTCAGCGGCGCCTGCGAGGAGAAGAATGCGTCGGAGCGTTTCGACCGGACGGCCAGTATCGAGCTCGGCTGGTCGGTGAAGGATTGCACCTCGACGGCCGGCTTGCCCCCCTCGGTGCATTTCTGCGCCTGCTGCTTGATGACCTTTTCGGCCGAGCCACCCGACATGACGGCGATGCGCTTGCCGCACGCGGTGTCGAGCGAGGTGATGCCTTCCGGGTTGCCCTTCTCGACGGCGAAGACGACGTATTCGCGCACCCAATCGATGAAGTCGTTGGATTTCTGCCGGTCGGGATAGTCGCCGACAGGCCCCATCGCGAACTGATAACGGCCGGCATTGATGCCGCTCAGCAAAGCCGGCAGGCCGGCGACCGAGGCATGATCGATCTCGACACCGAGCAGCAGGCCGATGGCGTCGGAAATGTCCTTGGTCGCCCCCGACAGTTCGGTGCCGGTGACGATCTCATAGGGCGGGAACGAGCCGTTGTTGACGGCTGTGATCTTTCCCGCCGCGCGGATCTCTTCCGGCAGCCGGGCCCGCAAATCCTCGTTCACCGATTGCTTCTGGATATCCTGGGCAAAGCTGGCCTGCGCCAGCATGGTGACGAGCGAGGCGAATATGAAGCTGATTGTCCTCATGGCATTCTCCTTCGTGTTCTTCGTTGTGCGTTCTCAGGCTGCGGTGGCCCGCGATCTGGCCTCGAAAGGAAACAAGGCTTCGGCGGAAATCGGTTCCGCCAGAATGCCCTGGGCATGGAGCTCGGTGACGAAATCCTCGATCATGCGCCGGTTGGCCGGCAGGCCGCTGGCGTTCCAGGAGGCAGGCAGGTCGCGCCCCGCATGAAGCAGCTCCTCGAGGATCCAGGGCGAGGTATCGGCATATTTTCGGCGCTTTGCCGTCCAGACGCGCTGGCTTTCGTTGATCAGCCTGGCGAGTTCCTGCGGCAGCCAGGGGTGCTCCCTGACTAGGGCGGCCTTGACAGCGACCAGATGCATGCCCGGGACATAACCGACGTCGGCGAAATAGGCGCGTTCGGCCGCGCGAAAATCGCGCAGCACTTGCCGGAAGCCGGAAGCCGGGCCGAAAAAGCCGTCCGGCATGAAGGGCGTGAAAACGGCGTCGAGCTCGCCTTGCGCCAGCAGCTCCATCATCGGGCGCTCGCCTGGTGCTGCTTCGATGCGCCCCGGCCTGCCGAATCCGTCGAGGCGGTCGGCGATCGGGTGCCCCGATGTCAGCCTGCCGGCGAACCAATAGGCATCCTCGACGCCGACGCCTCCCCGGCGAAGTGCTGCGCGCGTCCATGTGTTGCCGGAATCGCGCCAGCCGGTCACGCCGATGCGTTTGCCGGCAAGGTCGGAAAGCCGTTCCAGCGGGCTGGTCTCGACCGTTATGATGCAGCGATGGCGAAAGCCGCGCATGATGAAGCACGGTAGTCCAACCACCGTATCGACGCCCGAAGCCATGGCCGACACATAACGGCTGAATGAGACCTCCGCCGCATCGTAGTGCGGATCGGTACCGAGGTCCGGAATGAGCGTGGCGACGCGATCAACCTTCACCGACAAGCGGCTCGAAGTAACGTCACCCAGCACCAAAGGGGTGAGATAGTCCCAATCGCGGGTGGCTACAGTGATGGAAACGGGCATCGGCATGAACTTCAACGCTATGTTTGACCGGCGATTGGTAAATGTTTATTTTTGGCCGATCAAATGTTATTATGTTATTGAACATTAGCTTTAATGGTCGCGGGTGCCGATGGATTTCGATGCAGGATGGTTCGCTGATCGCCTTGGCGACCGCACGATGCGCGGCATCGCGCGCGAGACCAGTGCGCTGATCAGAAGCGGCGCGCTGCCTGTCGGCGCAAAGCTTCCGCCGGTGCGCGATCTGGCCTATGTGCTTGGCGTCAGCCCGGCGACGGTCTCGCAGGCGTGGAGCGAGTTGCGGCGCTACAAGATCATCGGCGGCCGCGGACGCAACGGCACCTGGATCATGGGCAACCGCTTTGCCGCCCGGCCCGAGCGCCACATGAGCGGCGGCAATTACGGACAGGATGTTCTGAACCTGGCGATCGCGGAGCCCGATGTGAGGCTCTTGCCGCCGCTCGACATCGCGCTGGCGCATGGTGCGCGCGCCGAAAAGCTCAACAGCTACGAGCGGGTGCGCATCCTGCCCGAGCTGGAGGCCGCAGTGCGCCCGTCATGGCCGTACGATCCCGGCGCGTTCCTGGCCACCAATGGCGGTTACAACGCCATCTACACCTTGCTGCATGCGCTGGTCCCGCCGGGGGCGCCGGTGGCCATCGAGAACCCGACGGCGCTTCGCCTGCTCGACATCCTCGAGGATCTCGATGTGCCGATCATCCCGGTAGACGGCGACGGTGACGGTCCCTTGCCGGATGCACTTGCCAACGCTCTGCGGCAGCGGCCCGTCGCGTTCCTGTTCCAGCCGCGCGTCCATTCGGTTACCGGCGCCTGCATGTCGTCGGCGCGGCTGGAAGTCATCGGCGACCTGCTCGCCGGCACCGACGTGCTGATTGTCGAAGATGACGGCGTCGGCGATATTGCCTCGGCGCCGCGCATTTCGCTTGGCCGGCGTTTTCCCGATCGCGTCGTCCATATCCTGTCCTATTCCAAGACCCACGGCCCGGATCTGCGGCTCGCTGTGCTGTCCGGATCGGCGACGATCGTCGAGCAGATCCAGTCCTACCGCAGCTTCAGCTCGGGATGGACCAGCCGCATCCTGCAGGCAGCCACCGCCTGGCTGCTGCAAGACCCGGCCACGGCCGCCCTGGTGGAGCAGGCGAAGGAGGTATACCGCGGCCGTCGCGAACGGCTCGCTGGCGAACTGGCCAAACGCAATGTCGATATCGACGCCGGACACGGTCTCAGCGTCCTCATTCCGGTTGCTTCGGAACCTTACGCGATGGTCACGCTGGCCGCCCACGGCATCGCGGTCCATGCCGGAGCGAAGTTTTCGACGGGAAAAACGAACGCTGTCCGCGTCGCGACCAGCATTCTGGACGAGGAGCACCTCGAGCACGTCGCAAATTCCCTGGCGCTGGCAGCCGATCCGGCGCGGGAGGTTAGCTAAAGGGTCAGCTGCTCCGACGGATAGTTGGCGACCGGCCATATACAGACCCTGTCTTCTTTCGCGTTCAACTGCCGCTGGCCGGTCCCGAGATCATGCTCGGCGTCAACCAGTCCGTCATGGTGGCGCTGGCGATGATCATAAGATCTCCCTGATCCGCCGTTCACCGAGAGGAGGCTGCAAGTTTAGGCGGGGCGTTTCCACGGCCCGCGTTGGAGCTTTCCACGCTGACGCACACGCCTGCTTCCATACCGCTGGCCGATGACAGCTTCGAAGAGGTCCTTCGAGGTCAGAAACATGTCGAATCGTCAGGTATCACCAACTGGAGGCAGGGAGGTTCGGGACGGCGCAATACGGCTGCGCGGCCTGTTGGCTGCGGCCGGTGCCACAACCGCCATGGCGTTCGGATTTGGCAGCCTGGCGCTGACATCCGTCTTCATCAGACCGCTTGAGGCGGAGTTTGGCTGGTCGCGAGCCGACATCAGCCTTGCCTACACGCTATCAAGCGTCGGCATGGCGTTGGGCGGGCTGTTCTGGGGCCGGCTGTCGGACCGCCTGAATGTCAAAAGCCTGCTATTCATCGGCTCGGCTGGCATGGTGATCGCGCTCGCCGCGCTTTCCTCCGCCACTTCGCTCTGGCAGATCTATGCGGCCAACTTCGCTTTGGGCGGGCTAGGCTTTGCCTGTCTGTACGCGCCGGTACTTGCAGTGACCGGACTCTGGTTCGACCGCCGCCGCGGCCTGGCGATAGGGATCGTCACAGCAGGCGGAGCCCTAGGCCAAGGCATAATGCCCTACGCCGCAAATGCCTTGATTGACGGCGTCGGCTGGCGCCTCGCATACGCGATCATGGCGGCGGGGACGATGGCTGCGCTGGCGATCTCCATGCCGGCGGTTCAGGCGCCGCCCGTCAGTGAGGTCCTTCCCGCGCCGGTGCGTTTTTTAGCAAAGCCAGGGTTCCAAAGTGGCCGGCTTTCTCCGGTGGCGCTGCTATCAGCTGCAGCCTTCCTTTGCTGCGCCTGCATGGGCGTCCCGCTGATGCACCTCACGAGCTTCGTCACGGCTGTGTGCGGGTCTTCGGATGTCGGATCGCTCAGCCTGCTGACCGCCATGCTGTTCGGCGCCGTCGGGCGGATCGCGTTCGGGCTCCTCGCCGACCGGGCAAGCAATCTTGCCGCCTATGCCCTGGCGTCGTTTATTCAGACGGCATGCGTTGCGATTTTTCCCGCGCTGGACCAGCAGCTGAGCCTGCTGGCGCTGTCGGCGGTTTTCGGCTTCGGCTTCGCCGGAAACATGACGTGCCTGATCCTTTGCGTGCGCCAGTTTGCGCCAGCCGAACGCTTTGGCCAGTCACTCGGCATCGTCATGCTGATCGCCTGGCTGGGCATGGGGGTGGCCGGTTATTTCGGCGGTTTCGTCTATGACAGCTTCGGCAGCTATGGGCGTGCTTTCCTGGTGGCATTTGTCGCTGGCGCGGCCAATCTCGTGGTTCTGGGCGTATTGGCGGCGTCATCCGGCGCGAGAGCGCAGGTCCCATGCGGCCGCCTTCCGGACCCTGCGATGAGCCGCTGATTCAAACGTCGAAATCCATTTGATTCCACGTTGGTTCGAACGCTGCAAACCACGGCCTTCCTGCCAACCTCAGAGATCGAAGAGGGCGGAGCACCGTCATCACCAGGCAAGGACAGCTGAGATGAGCAGTATCTACGACAGCATTCTCGACACGATCGGCGATACGCCGGTCGTCCGTCTTTCCCGCATCAACAACGGCGCCGCTTCGCTCTATGCCAAGCTCGAGGCGTTCAATCCTGGCGGCTCGGTCAAGGACCGGCTTGCCGCCGCGCTCATCGAAGAAGCGGAGAGTTCCGGGGCACTTCGGCCTGGCCAGACGGTGATCGAGGCGACGAGCGGCAACACTGGCATAGGACTCGCCATGGTTTGCGCGAGGAAAGGCTATCCTCTCGTCATCGTAATGCCGGAGAACGCCAGCCTCGAACGCCGCAAGCTGATGCGTTTCTTCGGTGCCAAGGTCGTGTTGACCCCTGCCGTCGAGCGCGGCAGCGGCATGCTCGCCAAGGCGGTCGAGCTGGCCGGAGCGCACGGCTGGTTCCTCTGCCGGCAATTCGAGACGCCCGTCAACGCCGATGTCCATGCCCGCACGACAGCGCTCGAAATCCTCGCGGCGTTCCAGGACCGTCCACTCGATTACTGGGTCACCGGCACCGGGACCGGCGGAACGCTGGCCGGTGTGGCGCGAGTACTCAAGCGCGAGCGCCCGGAAACGCGGATCATCGTCTGCGAGCCCGACAATTCGGCGCTGCTGTCGAGTGGCATTCCCCAAACTTTCGACGAACACGGACTGCCCACTCGGGCGCACACTCGCTTCCGGCCACACCCGATGCAGGGCTGGAGCCCTGATTTCATTCCGCAGATCGTCGGCAACGCGATGGCTGACGATCTTGTGGACGAAATCTTGCCGGTTTCAGGCGCCAGCGCTTTGGAAGCTGCGCGCCGGCTTGCGACGGAAGAAGGAATACTGGCGGGGATCTCCGGCGGGGCTACCTTGAGCGGGGCACTGGAAATCGCTGGACGCGTCGGACCGGAGCGGAACGTGCTCTGTATGTTGCCTGACACGGGCGAGCGGTATCTCAGCACGATCCTGTTCGATCACATCAGCGAGGAAATGTCGCCAGCCGAAGAGGCGATCTCTCGCTCCACACCCGGCTACCGCTTCGACCGGCCGCCGTCCTTCGCCCTTTCATCGGCGCCCGTGAACGAAATCCAAATCGATCAGTCGGCGCATGCGTTTGTCGATGAGGCGATCTATGATCCGGAGCATCCGGTGGTCATATTCGCCCTGACATGGTGCGAATTCTGCTGGACGGTAAGAAAGCTTTTCGACCGTGCCGGAATCGCCTACAGGTCCATCGACATCGATGCTCCGGAATTCCAGAAGAACGGCCGGGACGGGGAAATCCGCAAGGCTCTGAGGGCCCGGATCGGTTCGCCTACAATTCCGCAGGTCTTTGTCGGCGGCGGGCATATCGGTGGCTGCATGGATACGCTTGCGGCCTGGCGGGACGGCACGCTCGCCGCCCGGCTGGAGTTCGTTGGCGCAAACTACACGCCCGGCGCATGCGCAAATCCCGAGAGCCTGCTGCCCCGATGGGTGCGCGCGGCAGCGTGAGACCCCGCCTCCGGGCCTTTCAGAGTGCCGTCGGCACCATCAAAGCGAGCCGGAACGGGCGTGATCCCGTTCCGGCTCGGCATTCATGTGGACTTGTCCGTGTCGGCCTTCCCACGAAGGGAAGGCAAATCAGAGCGCAGGCGGAAAACCTCACGCTTCCGGAAACGAAAGCTTTCGGCAACGGCACGGACTTGATACAATCCATGGCTAATTTAGCAGCGACTGGGATTGGCAAAGTGTCGCTCGAAATTCGCGTTCTCGGAGATCTGACCGTCCTTCGCCTTGGCGAGGTCGTTTCCTTGCCGCCTTCGAAAAAGACGCGGGCGCTACTGGCCTATCTTGCGCTCGTAGAGCGCCCGCAGCGGCGCGAGCGCCTTTGCGAGATGTTCTGGGAGGTACCGGACGATCCTCGCGGCGCCCTGCGCTGGAGTCTCTCGAAGATCCGACAGGTCGTCGACATCGGGAACGGCGAGATCCTGCAAGCCGACCGCAACGCAGTTCGCCTGAACACCAGCGAAGTCGTGCTGGACATCGCGCCGCTCCGGGGCCTCGGCGGTCGTGACATAGAGGCTCTCGAACCGGAGAAACTGGAGGCCCTCGCCGGAGCGTTCCGCGGCCGTTTCCTGGATGATCTTTCACTGCCGCGCTGTCCGGAATTCGAAGCCTGGCGCCTTGCGACCGCCGACGAACTGCACGTGACGCATCTGCGCATCCTTCGGGTGCTCGTCGACCGGCTTGAGCCGGCGCGGGCACTTCCGTACGCGCATGTCCTGGACGGGTTGGAGCCTGGGGACGAGGCTCTTCGAGCGGACATCCGCCGGCTGAGCGAGGCAGCACGGCAATCCGCCATGGTCCAGAGCCGCGCTTCGAGTAGCGACATCGGGGTCGCTCCCGCCGATGAGAACGTCCCTCCGACGCGTGTTTTGCCTGCGTCGGAGATACAGCTTGCCTCTCCGCCGGAGCGAATCCTTGCGCAGGAGATTCGCCGGTGCACGACGCCCGACGGCGCGCGCTTGGCCTATTCCTTGAGTGGTCAAGGCCCCCCTTTGGTAAGGGCCGCCCACTGGATGTCCCACCTCGAGCTCGAATGGGACAGTCCGGTGTGGAAGCATTGGATCGAGGGCCTCTCCGCGCACTACCAGCTGATACGTTACGACCAGCGCGGCAACGGCCTGTCGGACCGGTATCCCGCCGACCTGTCCTTCGAGGCCATGGTTGCCGACCTGGAGAGCATCATCGATGCGGCTGGTCTGCGCCGCGTTTCCCTGCTTGGCATTTCCCAGGGGTGCGCCGTTTCGATAGCCTATGCCGTCCGGCATCCAGAGCGTGTGGCGGGGATGGTGCTGTATGGCGGATTCACCAAAGGTTGGCGCAAACGGGGCAATCAGCGCGAAATAGCGCGCCGCGAAGCGATGGGAGCGCTGATTCAGGAAGGCTGGGGCCAAGACGACCCGGTGTTCCGGCAAATGTTCACCTCCCTCTTCATTCCGGAAGCAACGCCGGAACAGAGGAATTGGTATAACGAGTTGCAACGCAATACCGTCTCGCCGGAGATTGCCCATCGCATCTTCGAGGAAGGCGCCGTCATTGACGTTGACGAGCTGTTACCGCGGGTCCGCGTCCCGACCCTGGTGATGCATGCTACGGGGGACGCGGTCATTCCGTTCGATCATGGCCAGGCGATGGCTGGGAAAATCCCCGGCGCGCGTTTCGTTGCGCTAGACAGCGTCAACCACGTGCTGCTTGGCCACGAACCGGCATTCGCGACCTTCGTCGACGAAACGCGTCGTTTCCTTGCCGACCCCGAACAGACGCAGCAACTGGCAGGCCCTCCGGCGTCCTTGGGAATCAACCGCTCTCGGCAATACATAACAGTGCTGGCCGCGGAAGTGGTCAGTCCCATGCATCTCCTCGAAACGGAGGATCCGGAAGTGGCGATCCGCGAATTCCAGCCCGTCGAGGATCGGGTGATAGAAGTCGTGGAGAGCCATGGCGGCGTCGTCACGTCGGCTGCTGACGGGACAATCACCGCAGCATTCGGCCTCGCTCGCGCCACCGAGGATCACGCCTATCTTGCATGCCGCGCCGCGCTTGCGGCCAAGCTGGCAGTGGAGGAGCTTTCCCAGGGCGGGATCCAGTTGAGGGCCGGAATAGACACCGGCGAGGTGATCGTACGGCAGCAATGGACGACCAAAGCCAGCAAGGTTGAACTGGCCGGAGCCGCGCCGCGTGCGGCCAACCGGCTGATGCGTGCCTTGCACCGTGCGACGATCGCCGCGACAGGCCGGGCGCGCGCAGCCGCCGGCGGCTATGTGCAGATGCACCGCTTAGCGCATTCGGAGCATCCGCAACTTGGCCACGAGGAACGCATTTACGAGCTGTTGGGCGAAAATCACGCTTTGTCGCGCTGGCACCTGAGGGCCAATCGCGGCCTCACCGGACTGGTGGCGCGCGAGCTCGAGCTGAAAATCCTGCTTGCAACCTGGCGCCGGGTCAGGGAGGGCCACGGCCAGGTCGCCGGGATCGTCGCCGACGCCGGCATGGGCAAGTCGAGGCTTGCCCATGAATTTCTCTCCCTCGACGAAGTGGCCGGTTTTACTGTGCTTGAATGTGGCGGCCTGGAGTTTGATTCATCAGTTACTCTGGGCGCTGTAAAGAAGCTGCTGCTCTCGGCTTGTGGCATTCGCGGCGAAGACGGCTTGGCGGAAGCCCAGCGCCTGTTTGCCTTCAAACGGGCGGAACTGGACCTGGATCCAAGTCATACGGCGCCGCTTTCCTTCCTCGCGGACCTGCCGGTCGACGATTCTTGCTGGTGGCATCTCGATGCGCGGGAGCGGACCTCACGCGTATCCGAGGCGATGAGCGCATTTTTCGTTGCCTTGAGCCGGGCCGCGCCCGTAGCCGTGCTTATCGAGGATCTGCACTGGATCGATGCCGAGAGCGAGGCCGTAATGAACAGGCTGGTCGAGGTCATGGGCGCCAACCGTATCATGCTGCTCGCCACCTACAGGCCGCAGTACCGGCACGAATGGAACCGCCGCGGCTATTTCCAGCAGATAAGGCTGGAGCGGTTCGCGCGGGACGAAATGGAGCAGTTCCTCACCGAATTGCTGGGATCCGATCCCAGCTTGGGGGAACTGCGGCAATCGCTTGCCGAGCGGGCCGAGGGCACGCCGCTATTCCTGGAAGAAATGGTGCGCGGACTGGTTGCGGACGGTGCACTTGCCGGCCAGTCCGGCCGCTACGAACTCAAGAGGCCAGTGGATTCCATCACCATCCCGTCGACGGTTCAATCGCTCATCGCCGCACGTATCCAGCAGCTGGGTGACTCGGAAAGGCAGGCACTCCAACTCGCTTCGGTTATCGGCAAGAATGTTCCGTATCCCCTGCTGAGGGCACTCTCGCCGCTCTCGGAGGCGGAGCTGGGGGTATGCCTGGCCAAACTGCAGAGTTTGGAATTCCTGTTCGAGGTCCAGAGCTATCCTCACGTGGAGTATACGTTCAAGCACGCGTTGACGCTCAAGGTGACCTATGAATCCCTCCTGGCGGAGGACCGAAAAAGGCTGCATCGGGCTGCATTGGTTGCGATGGACAGACTCTATGCCGGATCGCTGAACCACCATATCGAGGAACTGGCCGAACACGCGCTTCGTGCCGAGGCATGGGAACCGGCCGCGGATTATCTGCTGCAAGCGGCGGGCCGGGCTGAGGAACGCTCGGCCTATTCCGCCGCGGTCCAGTTCCTCGAAAACGCCCGCAAAGCAGTCGCCGCGCTGCCCCGAAATCCGAAAACCCTCGCCCAGGCGATCAACCTGCGGGTGCGGATGCGGCCCGCCTACGGCGCCCTGGGTGCCTATCGGAAGGCGCTGCCGCAGCTATTGGAAGCGCGCGAACTGGCCATGGAACTGGGCGATCCGCAACTCATCTCCGACGTGTTGCTCCACTTGAGCTATCTCAACAGCTCCCACGGCCGCTACGAGGAGGCGCTGGAACCGGCCGACACACTCAAACGCGGCGCGACGGCAAATGGCGTGCAGCGCTGCATAAGCGAGTCGGACCTGGCCGCCTCACAGGCGCTTCTGATCCGCAGCGAGGCGCGGCAGGTGCTGGAGCGGCTTGTTCCGCATGAGGAGAGGTTCACCAAAGCTTGGCGTCTGGAGCGTTTCGGACAGCTCGGTGCGCGTGCGGTTTGGTACCTGGGGCACCGCGCGCAGGCGGAAGCGCGGCTTGGCCGGTTCGACGATGCGGAACGTTCGCTTGCCGAACTGCAGAAGGTCGCCGCCGAAGTGGCGCGCCCGATCGACAGCTGCGCGGCCGCCTATTTCACCGGTGTGGTGGGCGTCCTGCGCGGCCCCGAGCCGGCGCTTGTCGAGGCGCTGCAATTGTGGTCCTCCGAAGCCGCTACCAGCGCATCTATCCTACTCCGGCCATGGCTGTTGACCGTGCTCGGGCATGCGGAATTCCTGCTCGGCCGCAACCACGACGCGGGCGCCACCTTGGAAATGGCGGTGACCGAGGCTGAGCGGCTCGATCTTGCCCAGTTCGAATGTCACGCGCGCGCGGTGCTCGCATGCGTGCGTGCGCGCCTGTATGAGCCGGAAGCTGCGGCCAATCTCGGCCATGCGCTCGAGCTTGCGCGGGGACGCGGCGATCCGTGGAGCGAGATCATCGTACTGCGCGGCCTTGCCGAGCTGAAGCCTTCCAGATCGGCCATTGGCTGGCTCGAACAGGCCTGCAATCTTGCCAGGCGGGTTGAATTGCGGCCGGAGCTTGCCCGCTCCTTGCTAGCTCTCGGGCTCGCGAAGCGGCGCGGCAAGATTGCTGGCGCGGATGCCACTCTCGCGGAAGCGGCCAAGCTCTACAGAGAAATGCAGATGCGGGAGGATTTCTCCGGCACGGAAGAGCCGGCCGGAAGTGTCCTGCCCGATCGCGTTCCCATGGCGGTTACGGCTTGATCCCTCCGCATCCAGGGATCTGCTTCGAAGGTTTGCGCTGCCTGTAGGGCAAGCAAGCCGCGGTCACGCAGCTCGCGACCCCGCGGTGTCATGGAACGATATCTGCCGGACCAAACGATCCGCCACCACGTCTGCGTGGGTCAGCGGTCCCATATGTCCGGCGCCAGGAACAATCGCCCCGATTGCGGCCGGAACGCGGGAAACGAGTTCGCGGGCGATGAGCCGCGTCGGAACTGGTGCAAATTCGCCGCGCAATACCAAGACCGGAAAGCCAAATCGGGCATATTCGCTTGCCGGCGTCGATTCATGGATCAATGCGTGGAAGTCCAGGCTGGCCTTCGGCAGAAACCGCACGAGTGCAGCCTGAAGTTCCGGCTTCATCGCCGCGAAGATGCCGGCCCCACCCCAGTAGTCGATGAAATGAGCTGTCGCGGTCAGGTAACTGCCGTTGATCAGGCCGTCGTGGACGGTGCCTGCGATCGCCAAGACTTCGCCGAGCGCCTCGTGGCCCTCACAGTCCAGCTCGCGCAGCAGGTGAAAGGCAGACGGCTCATAAAGGGAGAGGCTGGCCAGCCGGTCTGGACGCATCGCTGCTATATGCAGGGCCAATCCACCACCATAGGAATGGCCAACAAGATGAACAGGCCTGTCATGGTGGTCGATCATCTCCAGGATCCCGGCGGCTTCGTCGGCCAGACGGAAAGCGCCGGTACCAGTCCAGGTGCCGCCGCCCGGCGCCCCGATCAGATCGGGTGCGATGAGCCGGTAGCTGTCATCGAGCCGCTCCGCCAGGCTGCGCCATTGCCGTCCGCTGCCGCCTGAGCAGTGCAGGGCGATCACAAGCGGTGCCTGGCACGCCCTATGCGAGACGTGGGACGTCGATGCGGCAATCATCGAGCCCCGCCCTCCTCCCCCCTCAAAAAACGCGTGCGGCGGCTGGGATCACGCCCGGCAAACGAAGTGATCCAGTTGATCTCGAAGCGGGTGATGCCGATGTCGCGCAAGATGTAGTCCGGCAACTCATAAAGCTGTCTACGGTCCCGTTGGATACGAATGAAACGCCAGACTGCGGCCAACATTGTTCCGCCAGCCCAGCGCAAACCTCGCGTTCTGGTGAGGCACAGGGATGGGTTCACCATTGCACTCATTTTGATTTTCTCCATGGTTGCGGGCGCTGACTACGGCGCCAGTGGAGCCCTTGTCGTTGTCCGCCGTGAGCTTCATCGTTGAAGGCAACGTCGATTTTTGCCGCGCTAGCGTTGTATTCGGCGGTCAGGCCGCTGCTCGGCGGGAGACGTCGAGAAACATTGCCAGGTGAGCCGCCAGCGCCTCCGCATCGCGGCCGACGCCGTCGAGGAAGCTGGAGCTTCGATGGCGCATGAAATTGAGGCCGAGCACGTAGAGTCCCGGATACGCGCAGACGCCGCCATCGTTCAGTATTTCGCCCCGGGCGTCGAACACATCCAGCTTCAGCCATGGGTATTCCCGGCGATAGCCGGTAGCCCATATGATCGTCTGGATACCCTGGTCCATGAGGTCGATTTCGGTCGCCTCGGCGCTCAGAATCAGGCTCGGAATGGAACCGGGATCGATCGAGTAGAGGCCATCGCCGGCGGCCGCGCGGTCGATATTGGCCAGCACGCGCCTCAGCCTGCGTTCCGCCGCCATGGTCGTTTCGGCGAGATCGCCGTTGAACCGAATGCGTGTATCGCAGGCGGCAGCCGCTCGACCGACAAGACGAATGCCTTGCTCCCGAAGACCGGCAAGGTCGAGCGTCCTGCGCTCGGGTGTGCCTATCAGCTGCAGGGAGGGCTGCCGCCGTGCCGCGGTGAGATCCGGAACTTCAGCGACAGGCTTGGCAAGCATTCCCAGCCGGTCGAGCCACCACAGGATGTCGTGCCCGCGGTAAAGCCTCGGCAGGCGTGTATGACTGCCGACCGACAGGGTCACCGGGCGCCCGGAGCGATTGATCTCCTCCGCAAGTTGTATGCCGGTCGCCGAGGCCCCGGCCACGAGAACGCCACCCTGGGGCAGTTGCTGAGGATTGCGATAGTCCCGCGGCACGACCTGCCTGATCCGGGAGGAGATCTGCTTTGCTAGTGGCGGAATGCGTGGCCTGTCGCTGTATCCGGTCGCGACCACGACCGCACGTACGCTCCATTGGCCGCGATCGGTCAGCAGCCGGAAACCTCCATCGACCCTTTCGGCCGAAAGCACCTCAACGCCGTTTGCTACGGGTGCGGTGATCGAGCACGCATAATCCTCTAGGAACCCCACGGTCTCGGCCATTGTCATGAAGCCGTCGGGCTTGGCCCCGCGATAACCGCCGCCGGGCAGGCGCGTCATCCAGTTGGGCGTCAGCAGGCGCAGCGAATCCCACCGTTCGCTGCGCCAGCGCTCGGCGATGCGGCCGCGCTCCAGCACGACGTGGTAGACCCCGCGCTCGGACAGGCACCGGCTCATGGCGAGACCCGCCTGTCCGGCGCCGATAATGGCCACGTCTGTATGCTGCATGGAATCCGCGCCTTGTAAGCAGGGGCAACAGATCGCCGGCGCCATCCTTTTCAGGACGAGGCCGGCGATATTGCTCTTGCGGACCGAAGTCAGCCTTTCACGGCAACCGAGACCGGCACGCCGTTGGTCAGTACGTCGAACACCGCGGAACGGGCGCGCGACTGCATCACGATTTCCTCGAGCTTCTCAGCCGGAGCATCGCCCTTGATCTTGAAGGAGATACGGATGCCCTGGTAGCCGTTGCGGACTTCGTTAGAGATGCCGAGGATGCCGCGAAGGTCGATGTCGCCTTCGACGGTCGATTCCACCTCATGCAGCGTCACGCCGCGCGCGGCCGCGATATTCGCGATGCCCGCGGTGAGGCAGGAAGCAAGCGCGTGGAGGAGGTATTCGACCGGCGTCGGGCCGTTATCTGTGCCGCACAGGACCGCCGGATGATCGCTGTCGGCCTGGTATGCCGTCACATGCGGCTGCTCGGCGCCGGCGCCGAAGAAGTTGGCCATCGTGCTGCGGCTGTGCGTGCCGGTGATCCAGCGGCTCTTGGCCCGGAACTGGAACTTGGCAAGCTCCGGCTGGCCCGCGACGGCATTGATGGTGGCCAGAAGGGTGGGCGTATTGACGCCGTTCCTCGGCTCTCGCGACGCCTTCTTAACGGAAGCCTTTTCCATGACCATTGTATCGTCCTGCATGTCATTCACTCCTGGGTTCGGATATTGCGCGACCGGGATCGCCCCGGACGGCTAAACCTCGGCCGGCAGCGTTTGACGTGCAGTGGGAACAACAGTGGGAAAACGAGAGGTTTTTTTGCGTCAACCAGTCGTGAACAGCGCCAGATCCGCAATCAGCGAAACGGCGGGCCTTCAAACGCTTTGCTTCCTCGCGCGGTGCGATCTCCCGTAAGCGCCGAGAACGCTTCGCAACCGAAACCACAGGAGATCAGACCATGTCTCGTTCATTTGGAAAGGATACCCGCCCGTCCTCAACCGACTGGGCTGTCATAGCTCGCGGGCCAAGCAAGGCCGAGGTGCTCGCCCATATCGCGAAGATTCACACATAGGCGAGCACCCTAAATCGGCCTGGCCGCGAGAAAACCACATGAGGCTTGTTGCGGCGGGAGTGCCGATCGGCCCCCCGTCGACAACACTTGTCGGGATAATGTTTTCGGTCGACGTCCAGCTGGCCGCACACGGCATCGCGGTCCATGCCGGGGCGAAGTTTTCGACCGGAAAGACCAGCGCCGTGCGCGTCGCGACGAGCATCCTGAGCGAGGAGCACCTCGAGCACGTCGCAAATTCCCTGGCGCTGGCAGCCGACCCGGCGCGGGAAATTGTCTGACGCAAGTCAATCGCCGTTCGGACTGCCTACTCCGCCGCGACGCCCTTCACTTCGAGATAGCTCTCCATTGAATCGTCCATCGCCTGCAGCCAGGGCGTGTGGTGCAACGGCGCCATCGTGCCGGTCATCAGCGAGCGATAGGCATGGTCGCGGAAGCCCATAATGTCTTGCGCCTTATGGTGCTCCCATTCCATGAAGGTCTGATTGACGGCCTCGACATCGAAGCCGGGATAGTCGCTCTGCTCCATCAGCTCCCTGGTGTAGTCGCCCTGGAACCAGATCATCTGCTCGGCGTCTTCAAGTGTTTCTTCACGTGCCCGCCATTTCCGGCCGTGCTCGGCCATCGCTTCGGCCGAGGGCAGCTTGATGCGGCCCATGATGACGTCGCGGGCGAACCAGGCCTGCGCGTCGAACATGTTGAAGGTATAGAACTGGTCCTGCATGCCGATATAGGACAGCTTCGGGTTTTTCTCCCAGACGACGCCCTCGTAGAGCCCGTCCGGCCACATACGGTTGGCGGTCTTCAGCTTCAAATCCTCGGTGAGGAACGGGAAGGAGTGGAGATAGCCGGTGCACAGGATGATAGCGTCGACGTCTTTGGTGCTGCCGTCCTTGAAATGCGCGGTCTTGCCGACGACCTTCTGCAGCAGCGGCACTTCCTTCCAGTTCTCCGGCCATTTGAAGCCCATCGGCTTCGAGCGATAGCTGGAGGTGATGGATCTGGCGCCGTATTTGTAGCATTGCGAGCCGATGTCCTCGGCTGAATAGGAGCGGCCGATTATCAAAATGTCCTTGCCCTTGAATTCCATGGCGTCGCGGAAATCGTGGCTGTGCAGGATACGGCCGTTGAAGGTCGAAAAGCCCTCGAAATAGGGAACGTTGGGCACGGAGAAATGGCCCGAGGCGACGACGACATTGTCGAACTCTTCCGAGTAGGTGACGTCGCTGGTGCGGTCATGCGCGGTGACCGTGAATTTTTTTGTCGTTTCGGAAAAGGTGACCATGCGCACCGGGCTGTTGAAGCGCACCCATTGGCGCACGCCGGATTTTTCGACGCGGCCCTTGATGTAGTCCCACAGCACGGCGCGCGGCGGATAGGAGCCGATCGGCCGGCCGAAATGCTCCTCGAAGGTGTAGTCGGCGAATTCGAGACATTCCTTCGGGCCGTTCGACCAGAGATAGCGGTACATCGAGCCGTGCACCGGGTCGCCGTGCTCGTCGAGGCCGGTGCGCCAGGTGTAGTTCCACAGGCCGCCCCAGTCGGACTGCTTTTCGAAGCAGACGATTTCGGGAATATCGGCGCCCTTGTCGGCGGCCGACTTGAAGGCCCTGAGCTGGGCCATGCCGGACGGCCCGGCTCCGATGACGGCAACACGATCTTTCATTGCGGGCCTCCCGATCTCATTTCCCTAACGAAACAAATTTCACTGACAGGACAGTAATTGCCCCTTCGATGCTGTCAACAGGGCTTGTCGCGAAACCGCGTTTCGCCCAGCTGGATTTCCAAGCGACGCAGTAGCTCGGGCGAAATCCGGACATTGCGCAATTCGACACGGGTGGCTTGCCGTGGCAGTTGCGCTTCTGTATCGGCACCGAATATGTTCACCGTGAGTGAAATGAATCGGCAAGGTCCGGGGTGGCAACATGGCGAAAAAAGCATCCAGTCTAAAGCCCGCTGCGGCCGTCGTCGCCGCCAAAGCCAAGCCGTCGGTCGCTGCAATCGATCCGCGCAAGATACGCGCGCCGCTCACCCAGAACCCGCACGCCATTCGCGACACCCGCGAAAAGGTCCTGGAGGTCGCCATCGGCCGCGAGGTGCGGGCCTTCCGCAAGAAGCTCGGCATTACGGTGGCCGATCTGGCTGCCGCCACCGACATTTCGCTTGGCATGCTGTCGAAGATCGAGAACGGCATCACCTCGCCATCGCTGACCACGTTGCAGGCGCTGTCACGGGCGCTCGGCGTTCCCGTCACCGCCTTCTTCCGCCGCTTCGAGGAAGAGCGCAGTGCCGTCTTCGTCAAGGCCGGCGAAGGCCTCGACGTCGAACGCCGCGGCACGCGCGCCGGCCACCAGTACAATCTGCTCGGCCATATCGGCTCCAACACCAGCGGCGTCGTCGTGGAACCCTATCTGATCACGCTGACCGAGGATTCCGACGTGTTCCCGACCTTCCAGCACGAAGGCATGGAATTCCTCTATATGCTCGAGGGCGAGGTGGTTTACCGGCACGGCAGCAATCTCTACCCGATGAAGCCCGGTGACAGCCTGTTCTTCGACGCCGATGCGCCGCACGGACCGGAAGTGCTGAGCGTCCTGCCGATGCGCTATCTGTCGATCATCTGCTACCCGCAGAGCGCGGGGTGAGAGTTCGATCTCGCCCCTTGTGGACCTCGTGGGGGAGATCGGCAGCTTCGCCGACGGCGCCTCTTTTGCAGCGTTGGTGATTAGCGAAAGCTGAGGTGACATCCAATCTCCCCCCTTGAGGGGGAGATGTCCGGCAGGACAGAGGGGGGCGAACCGCGATGACATTCGCGATATCGATAATGTCTGCCAGCGATCGTGATTGTGGCTGGGCTGGCTGGCGCGTCGTGATCTTCGCCGAAGCGGTGGAGTGGGCATTGTGGGAAGGCCGGCGCTCTACGGCGCCCCCCTCTGCCCTGCCGGGCATCTCCCCCTCTTGGGGGGAGATTGGCAGCTTGACGGGCAGCGCGAACCTCGCAAACAGAACCTCAATCCGGCCCAAAACCCACCGACGTCGCACTGCCGTCATCCAACTTCGACAGCCACTCGACCAATGTCGCACGGTAACGCGTCAGGCCCTTGTAGGCGGCGAGTTCGTCGGGAAGGTCGCGGATGACGCGGTGCAGGCGCCGTGCCCATTTCGGCTGCGTCACCAGCTCGTCCATCTTGATCAGGTAGCAGCGGATCGGGAAGACGATCGCATTCGAGCGCGGCAGCCGCCAGAAGCTCTGCAGCTCGACGCGCAGATGAACCTTGTCGCCGACATTTTCCGGCGTCACCGTGGCGCGGTCCGGACCCCATTTGTGGTAATTTTCCGGGCTGGTATCGAGGCGCGGATTGATGGTCATCGTCCAGTTCAGCCGGCGCGCCGGCTTGCCCTGCTGGATGTTGGTGAGGAATTTCAGCGCCCGGACGAAGATGCCCTTCTCATGCGCCAGCGGCACCGGCGCGTGCCATTCGAAGAAGTTCATGCCGATGTCGAAATCGAGCGACCAGTCGGCCTGGGTGGTGACCATGCCGGCATCCATCCACAGATTGCCGTCGCGCTGGTCGAGGATGCAGAAATCGCCCTGGCTCTGGCGGGTGATGTATTCCATCGGCCCATAGGGCAGCGTCGAGACGTCGCCGAAGGTGAAGCTGTCGTCGATGCCGAGCGGCCGGTTGATCCAGCGCCAGCGGTCGCCGTCGCGCGTCAGCGTGAAATGCTCGGGATAGCCTGAAGCCTGCTGCTCCATCAAAAGCTCGAGCAGATCCCAGCCGGCCAGCGTCATGTGCGGCAGCGACTGGCAGCGCAGCGGGTCCTCGGCCAGCACCAAAGCGCGGTCCTGCATCTCGGCGACATAGTGCTCGTCGACGTCGATCAAATTCTCCAGCACGCTGCCCTTCGGCCCGACGACATGCGGCTCGATGTTGACGGCATACATGTAGCTGTCTTCATGGAACGGGAACGGGAACCGCCTGATGTGCTCGGGGCTGTTCCTGAAGGTGAAGTCGTCGCGGAACGTTTCCTTGCGAAAGGTGATGCCCAAGCTCGCCTCCTATCTTTCCAGCACCAGCGACCTGCCCTCGAAGCGCGAGACGCAGGGCATGATCTTGCAGCCCGAACGGTGGTCTTCCTCGCTCAGCCAGTGGTCGTTGTGGATGAATTTGCCGTCATGCGAAATGACGTTGGTCTCGCACTGGCCGCAGACGCCGCCGCGGCAGAGATAGGGCGGATCGACCCCGGCCGCCTCGATCGCCTCGAGCAGGCTCTGCTGCTCGTCGACACGGATGGTCTTGCCGCTGAGCGCCAGCGTCACGTCGAAGGGCGCGCCGGGCTGCGGCGCCGCGAAATGCTCGAAATGCACGGTCTCGTGAGGCCAGCCGAGCGCCGCGGCACGCTCGCGCACCCAGCCGATCATGCCGGACGGGCCGCAGACATAGAGATGCGTGCCGAGCGGCTGCGACGACAGCAGCCGGTCGAGATCGACGCGCTCGTCGCGGTCGTCGTGATAGAGCCTGACCCGGCGATCGTAGCGCTCTCTCAGCAGGTCGGCATAGGTGCCGAGCGAGGCGGTGCGGCAGGTGTAATGCAATTCGAAATTGCCGCCTTCCGCCGCCAGCTGCGCGGTCTGCGCCATGAACGGGGTGATGCCGATGCCGCCGGCCAGCATCAGATGCTTCCTGGCGCGCAGATCGAGCGAGAACAGGTTGACGGGATAGCTGACCACCATCTCCGTGCCCGGCCTGACCTGCCTGTGCATGAAAAGCGAGCCGCCGCGGCCGGCGTCGTCGCGGCGCACCGAGATGGTGTATTCGCGGGTGTCGAGCGGCGAGCCCATCAGCGAATAGGGATTGAGCCTGGTGCGTTCGCCATCACGCATCTCGACGACGACATGGGCGCCGCCGGAAAAGGTCGGCAAAAGCTCGCCGTCGCGCCGACGGAAATGAAAGCGCGTCACCAGCTCGTTGATCGGAACGACATCGCTGACGACGACATCGAGCTTGGTGGTGCCGGTGCTCATCGAAAGACCTCCTCGATCGGAGGAATTTCGCTGCGGTCCTCGGCGTTGATGCAGACGCCCTGGAAGGCGGCGAGCCGCCGCGAATAATGATCGCGCACCAGAAGCAGCAGGCCGCAATGCGAACAGGTCGCCGGCTGCGTCGTCACGTTCTCGGTGATGCCCTTGCAGTGGACGCATTGCATGCGGCGCGCCAGCGAGCCGCGATGCTCGGTCTGGATCGAGGTGTGGTCGATGCCGGCTTCGAGCGCCGCCTGCATGGCCTGTCCGATCAGCCCTTCGGTGCCGGCAAGGTAGAGCCTGAGGCCCATATGCGCGTTGGCCAGCGTCTGCTTCAGCCGCGGCAGGGCGCTGGCGAAGGAATGGCCGAGGTAGAACTGCGCCGGCTTCAGGGCTTCGAGCGCATCGGCGTATTTGCCGTCGCGGCCGGGAATGAAGATGATGTGGGCGCCGCCGAAGAAATCCGCCGGTGCCTTGGCGGCCAGATCGGCAATCGCCAGCGCTCCTTCTGCATCCGCTATGAAAAGATGATGCTTGCCAGGCTGCGGAGACAGGGTCCCATAGACCGGGCGGCTGATGATGCTTTTCGCTGCCATACCCGCAGTATGCCTCAGCCTTTCGCCGTGCGCTTGGTCTTCTTCGGATCATCGAAAGGAAGCGGCTCGGCGATTGCGCTGATGGCGCCGCTCTTGTTGCGGATCTCGAGCCTGGTGCCCTGCACCGCGCAGTCGACCTCGAGCCGGGCGATGCCCATCGATTTTTTGACCAGCGGCGAATACATTGCGCAGGTCACCACGCCGACCTTTTTGCCGTCGCGATAGACCGGTGCGCCCTCGTCGGCCGGCTCTCTGCCTTCGAGCAGCACGCCGAAGATCTTGAAGCGCTCCTTGCCCTTGAGGCGGTAGTGTTCCTCGGCGCCGCGAAAGCCCGTCTTGCCGGGGCTGACGGTGAAGTCGAGACCAAGCTCCCACAGTGTGTCGCCCGGGCCTTCGTTCTCAAACGGGTATTTCTGCGAATTGTCGTAGGGGTAAAACAGCAGATAGCTCTCGACGCGCAGCATGTCGAGCGTGGTGAAGCGGCACGGGATGATGCCGGCGCTCTTGCCCTCGTCGAGGATCCTGTCCCAGATCGTTCCGGCGTCCTGGCCACGGCAGAAGATCTCGTAGCCGCGCTCGCCGGTGTAGCCGGTGCGCGAGATCATCACCGGAAAGCCGAACAACTGCGTCTGCATGTGGTGGAAATAGTTGAGGTCGCGAATGCCGGGCACATGCTTTGCCAGATAATCCACGGCTAGCGGCCCCTGCAGCGAAAGGTCGTGCAGATTGTCATCGAAGCGCAGCGACACGTCACGACCGACCGAAGCGCGTTGCAGCTCTTCATGGCCGGTGCCCGAGCCATGCACGACCATCCAGGAATTCGGGCCGGTGCGGTAGAGGATGCAGTCGTCGGTGAACTTGCCGGCCTCGTTGAGCATGCAGGCATAGGCCGACTTGCCGGGATAGATCTTTTCGACGTCGCGCGTCGTCGCCAGATCGATCAGGTGCGAGGCGTGCGGCCCGGTGATGTGGACCTTCTTCAAGCCGGACACGTCCATCAGGCCGGCCTTGGTGCGGATGGCGGTATACTCTTCGTCGGCGTCCTTGTCGTAGGTCCAGGCGGTACCCATGCCGCTCCAGTCCTCGAGCTTCGAGCCGAGCGCGCGATGGCGGTCCGCAAGCGTCGAAAATCTCCAGGATGCCGTCATCCGCTGTCCTCCGTTCGAAAGAAACTTTTTTGCTTTCCCCTGCTCCCTGCACACAGGCGGGAGCGTTGCCTTGAATATTGACCGCAAACGCCGGGAGCCTGCAATACCCGTAAGCAAATAATTTCATTGTCAGGCAAATCCGGCGAGCCCAAACAAACGGTTAACGTCGCGTAAAATCGTCTTGACAATTCCAGAATTCGGCCGGATTTTATGAAAAAAATTTCACTCTCTTGAAAGAGGGCAATGACCGGCCAATCCGGACCGGCGTTGAAAAGGGGAAAGCCGATGTCCGACCTGCAACAGCGCGTGGAAGCGTTGTACCGTTCCGACGTGCGTGGATCCATGCTCCTGATCGTCTGCCTGTGGGCGACGATCCTCTTTGTCCTGTTCATGACATGGCCATACGTCCCCGACGCCGGCATCAAGCTCGTCGTCGCGGTCGCCGCCGCCGCCGTGCTGATCTTCAACACGGCGGCGATCCTGGCGATGGTCAACCACTACAAGGAAGACAAGGACTTCATCTACGGCCTCGACATCAAGAATGCCGACGCCTACCGCAACCGCAAGTCCTGAGGGGGAGACGCATGGCCCGCTATACACCGCCCGAACAGAGCAAGGCCGGACAGGTTTTCGATATCGCCGTCGTCGTGGTCGCGATTTTCGTCGCGCTGTGGCTGCCGCTGAAACTAGGGCTGGCAGGGGCGGCAAAATCCATCGACGCGCTCGACGCCAAGACGTGGGAAGCGCTCGGACAAAACCCGACCATGGCCTCGATCTGGGAAAAGCTCGGCTACACGCCGGAAACCGCGCACGACGTCATCCAGAACCGGTTCCACTACATCATCGACTGGCCGACGCTGATCATCATGGCGGCGGTGCTGATCGGCTATTTCATCTTTCTGTTCCGCGCATCGGACCGCGAATACCGCGACGTCATCGACGAAAAGTTCGGCGACAAATAGATAGGGAAGCATCGTCATGTGGGTGGCACTCTCTTACGCATGCTGGGGCATCTCGATCGTGCTCGCGCTGTGGATGCTCTACGACTGGTTCAAGATCGACACGACCTATTCCGAAGAGATGCTGACCTCGTCCAGGGAAGGCGAACTTGAAGCCGTGTCCGAAAAACACCGGATCTGAGTGGGGGATTGAACGATGACGATCACGGCTGAACCAGCGGTGCAAGTGCAAGGCGACAGGGTTTCACTGCTCAGGGTGCTCGGCCCCGCCCATGTCTGGGCGCTCGGTGTCGGCATCGTTCTGGTCGGCGAATTCACCGGCTGGAATTTCGCGGCGGACAAGGGCGGCGCGCTGGCGGCGCTGATCGTCTGCTGGATCGTCGGGCTGCTCTACACGTCGGTCGCGATGATCGATTCCGAAGTTACCTCGACGGTTGCCGCCGCCGGCGGCCAATATGCCCAGGCCAAGCACATTGTCGGGCCGCTGATGGCCTTCAACGTCGCGCTGTTCCTGGTCTTTGCCTATACCATGCTCGAAGTGTCGGACGCGATCCTGCTCGGCGACACCATCGTCGCCAAGGCCGGCGTCGAGGGCCTCAACCACAATTCCTTCATCGCCGCGACAATCGTCGTGCTGGCATGGCTGAACTATCGCGGCGTGCTGATGACGCTCAACGTCAATTTCGTCATCACCGCGATAGCCTATGTCTCGATCGTCATCCTGTTCTTCTCGGTCAGCCCGTGGACGCAAGGCGCCGTGCTCAAGCTGAACGAGTTGGTGACCCCGGGCAACGCCCTGCCCTATGGCTGGATCGGCGTCATCGCCGCCTTCCAGTTCGGCATCTGGTACTATCTCGGCATCGAGGGCACCACGCAGGCCGCCGAGGAAGTGCGCTCGCCGGCGCGCTCGCTGCCCTACGGCACGATGGCCGGCATGATCACGCTTCTGATCGCCGCCGCCATGACCTGGTATGTCTGCGCCTCGCTGATGCCCTGGGAATATCTCGGCATCACCTATTATCCGCTGTGGGACGCGGGCAAACTGACCGGCAGTGCGCTGCTGGAAAACCTGTTGTTCATCGCGACGCTGCTTGCCGCGCTCGCCTCCGCCAATGGCTGCATCAACGACGCCGCGCGCGCCTGGTTTTCGCTCGGCCGCGACCGCTATCTGCCGACCTGGTTCTCGGCGGTGCATCCGAAATACCGCACGCCCTATCGCTCGATCCTGTTTCTGCTGCCGATCGCGCTCGCCTTCGCCTTCATCGCCGACCTCAACCAGGCGATCACCTTCTCGATCCTGTCGGGCGTGCTGCAATATACCTTCATGAGCATCAACATCATCATGTTCAGGAAAAAGTGGCCGCTCGGCTCGATCCGCCGCGGCTACACCCATCCGTTCCATCCGCTGCCGGCGATCGTCTTGTTCTGCCTTTGCGTCGTCACCTTCTTTGCGATCTTCCTCGGCTTCGGCTCGCAGCTGATCGCCATGGTCGCCTTCTACTTCCTGATCTCGCTGTGGTTCCACTTCTACCGCTACAAATTCGTGCGCCGTGGTGCCCAGTTCACCATGCCGTGGCCGAAGCCGCAGGGCTACTGACGGCGCGCCCGGTCTGGGCGGGCATTTGCGTGACGAGGTGCGTTAGGTGATCTCAGCATTGCTCGCCGGGGCGGTTGCCCTGGCTCTCGTCCTCCATATAGCCTGGCTTGCGCGGGCCAGCCGCGCCAAGGCTTCGACCGGTCTTGCCGCCGACGAAGCCGGCGTCCGCGCCGTCATCCCCGACGTGGCCAACATCTCGGACGGCACTGCCGGCGTCGTTACCTTCGCCGGCTCGTGGAACGGCCGGCGGGTGCAGGTGCGGACCATCGTCGACACGCTGGCGATCAGGAAGCTGCCGGCGCGCTGGCTGAGCGTTTCGATCACCGAAAAGGTCGCGATACCAGGCACTTTCGATATGATGATGCGGCCGGGATCGCCGACGACTTTTTCCAATTTCGATCATCTCGTCCATCCGCTGCCGAAGGCGGCGGGGTTTCCGGCCGAGGCGGTGCTGCGGAGCGACCGCAAGGGCGTGCGCTTCCCCGAAGCCATCATCGCCGGCCACCTCGATATCTTTGCCGAGGAGCGCACCAAGGAATTGCTGATCACGCCGAACGGCGTGCGCATCGTCTGGCTTCTGGCCGAGGCCGAGCGCGCGCGTTACGGCGTATTCCGGCAAGCCGAATTCGGCACGGTCAGGCTCGATCCGGTGCTGATCGAGAGGCTGCTGTCGTCGGCTTCGGCGCTGCGCGATGCCATCAATCAAAGCGAACGGCAAGCGGCATGACCAGCCAGATCACCACCTCCCCCGCACCACCGAGCCCCTATCTGGTTCTGGGCGCTGCGATCGTCTTGCCGGCGAGCGGGCATGTCGTGCTCGGCGTGCCGGTGCGCGGCCTGCAATTTCTGTTCTTCATGGTGATCCTCGCCTGGGTCACCGCCAAGATCGCGCCGCCCGATGCCAGCTTCGTCGGCCGCCATGCCGGCGGCTTCCTGATCTATGCCCTATCGATCCTGGATGCCTACAAGATCGCCCGCATCCGCTATGCCAAATGGGCTCACAATGGCGGCCAGCGCGGCGATAGTGCGGCCGGCGGCGCCTCAGCCGAAATATAACGACAGGAAAATTTTTTTCATACCAATTGAATTCTCGGGACTCATTCGATACATCTCGGAGGGAACGAACTCGCGGAGGCTGACATGTGCGGAATCGTCGGACTGTTTTTGAAGGACAAGTCGCTCGAGCCCCAGCTTGGCGCGATGCTGTCGGAGATGCTGATCTCGCTCAGCGATCGCGGTCCCGACAGCGCCGGCATCGCCATCTATGGCGCGCCCTCCAGTGAAGCCAAGATCACCATCCAGTCGGCCAAGCCGGAGCGCGATTTCCGCGGCCTCGACGCCGAACTCGCCAAGGCAATCGGCGCGCCGGTGAGCATTGCTGCGAAGTCGACGCATGCGGTGGTCCGGACGACGCCTGCCAAGATCGACGAAGCGCGCGAGGCGATCCAGACGCTGCGCCCCGACATCCGCATCATGGGCGCCGGCGACGTCGTCGAAATCTACAAGGAAGTCGGCTTGCCCGAAGCGGTCGTCGACCGTTTCGGCGTCCGCGAGATGACCGGCACCCACGGCATCGGCCATACCCGCATGGCGACCGAATCGGCGGTGACGACGATGGGCGCGCATCCGTTCTCGACCGGCGCCGACCAGTGCCTGGTGCATAATGGCTCGCTGTCCAACCACAACAATGTCCGCCGCGAGCTGATCCGCGAAGGCATGACATTCGAGACCGAGAACGACACCGAGGTCGCTGCCGCCTATCTCTCCTCGCAGATGGCGCATGGCAAGAATCTGGGCGAGGCGCTGGAAGGCACGCTGAGCGATCTCGACGGCTTTTTCACCTTCGTCGTCGGCACCAAGAACGGCTTCGGCGTGGTGCGCGATCCGATCGCCTGCAAACCCGCCGTAATGGCCGAAACCGACCAGTATGTCGCCTTCGGCTCGGAATATCGTGCGCTCACCAAACTGCCCGGCATAGACAATGCGAAGGTCTGGGAACCCGAGCCCGCAACCGTCTATTTCTGGGAGCATTGAACCAATGCCGGCAAGCAATGCCTTCAATACGGGCAACCTCTCCAAGGCCGCGCGCGAGCCGGGCCAGGCATCGCGGGTCTTCGACCTGGCCGAAATGTCGCTGCGCGAGCTCAACCAGGCGCTGCACGATCTGGCGCCCGGTTCGAACGAGACCGCCTGGGAGGTGCTCCACCCGCGAGGCAGCCATTCGGTCGCCGTCGGCGTCGACCAGCCGGTCGCCATCGATGTGCGCGGCAGCGTCGGCTATTATTGCGGCGGCATGAACGACGGCGGCACCATCACCGTGCATGGCTCGGCCGGGCCCGGCGTCGGCGAGAACATGATGTCCGGCCAGATCGTCGTCAAAGGCGATGCCAGCCAGTATGCCGGCGCCACCGGCCGGGGCGGGTTGCTCGTCATCGAAGGCAACGCATCGTCGCGCTGCGGCATCTCGATGAAAGGCATCGACATCGTCGTCCATGGCAATATCGGCCACATGTCGGCCTTCATGGCGCAGTCCGGCAACCTCGTGGTGCTGGGCGACGCCGGCGATGCGCTCGGCGATTCCATCTACGAGGCGCGGCTTTTCGTGCGCGGCAAGGTCGAAAGCCTCGGCGCCGACTGCATCGCCAAGGAGATGCGGCCCGAGCATCTCGAATTGCTGCAAGGCTTGCTCGACCGCGCCGGTGTGACCGGCGTCAAGGCGGCGGAGTTCAAGCGTTATGGCTCGGCTCGTACCCTCTACAATTTCAATATCGACAACGCCGACGCGTATTGAGGCTCAATGACCTATCGCAACCCGCCGACGACGCCGCGCAAATCCGCGACCTTCGACGACTACACGCTTTCCGAGATCCGCCGCGCCGCGGCGACCGGCATCTATGACATCCGCGGCGCCGGCGCCAAGCGCAAGCTGCCGCATTTCGACGACCTTCTGTTCCTCGGTGCTTCGATCTCGCGCTATCCGCTCGAAGGCTATCGCGAGCGCTGCGACACCAGCGTCGTGCTCGGCTCGCGCTATGCGAAAAAACCGATCGAATTGAAAATCCCGATCACCGTTGCCGGCATGAGCTTCGGCTCGCTGTCCGGGCCGGCCAAGGAAGCGCTTGGCCGCGGCGCGACGCTGTCGGGTACCTCGACGACGACCGGCGACGGCGGCATGACCGAGGAAGAGCGCGGCCATTCGAAGACGCTGGTCTACCAGTATCTGCCGTCGCGCTACGGCATGAACCCGCGCGATCTGCGCCGTGCCGACGCGATCGAGGTGGTCGTCGGCCAGGGCGCCAAGCCAGGCGGCGGCGGCATGCTGCTCGGCCAGAAGATCTCCGACCGCGTCGCCGAAATGCGCACGCTGCCGAAAGGCATCGACCAGCGCTCGGCCTCGCGCCACCCCGACTGGACCGGGCCGGACGACCTCGAGATCAAGATCCTCGAACTGCGCGAAATCACCGACTGGGAAAAGCCGATCTACGTCAAGGTCGGCGGCGCGCGGCCCTATTACGATACCGCGCTTGCGGTGAAATCGGGCGCCGATGTCGTCGTCGTCGACGGCATGCAGGGCGGCACTGCGGCGACCCAGGAAGTGTTCATTGAAAATGTCGGCCAGCCGACGCTTGCCTGTATCAGGCCGGCGGTGCAGGCGCTGCAGGATCTCGGCATGCACCGCAAGGTGCAGCTGATCGTCTCCGGCGGCATACGCAACGGCGCCGACGTCGCCAAGGCGCTGGCGCTGGGCGTCGACGCGGTGTCGATCGGCACGGCAGCGCTTGTCGCGCTCGGCGACAACGACCCGCGCTGGGAGGCGGAATACAACGAGCTCGGCACCACCGCCGGCGCCTATGACGACTGGCATGAGGGTCGCGACCCGGCCGGCATCACCACGCAGGATCCCGAGCTAATGAAACGGGTCGATCCGATTGCGGCCGGCCGACGGCTGGCGAATTATCTTAAGGTGATGACACTTGAGGCTCAGACAATCGCACGCGCCTGCGGCAAGAACAGCCTGCACAATCTCGAGCCCGAGGATCTTGTCGCCTTGACGATCGAAGCCGCCGCCATGGCCGGCGTGCCGCTGGCCGGCACCAACTGGATACCGGGCAAGAACGGCTTCTAAAACAAACCAAATGCCAGTAAGCGAGGAACTATAATGGGGAACGATCTCGCCGCCTTCGCCAAGGAGAAGGGCGTCAAATATTTCATGATATCCTACACCGACCTGTTCGGTGGGCAACGCGCCAAGCTGGTGCCGGCGCAGGCGATCGCCGACATGCAGCGGGACGGTGCCGGCTTTGCCGGCTTTGCCACCTGGCTCGACCTGACGCCGGCGCATCCCGACATGCTGGCGGTGCCGGATCCGGCCTCGGTGATCCAGTTGCCTTGGAAGCCGGAGGTCGCCTGGGTCGCCGCCAACTGCATCATGGACGACAAATCGGTCGAGCAGGCGCCGCGCAACACGCTGAAGCGGTTGATCGCGGAGGCCGCTGGCGACGGCATGCACATCAAGACCGGCGTCGAGGCCGAATTCTTCCTGATCTCGCCGGATGGCAAGACGATTTCCGACGAATATGACACGGCGTCGAAGCCCTGCTACGACCAGCAGGCGGTGATGCGCCGCTACGATGTGATCGCCGAGATCTGCGACCACATGCTGGCGCTCGGCTGGGGCGCCTACCAGAACGACCACGAGGACGCCAACGGCCAGTTCGAGATGAACTGGGCCTTCGACGATGCGCTGGCGACCGCCGACAAGCATTCCTTCTTCAAATTCATGGTGAAATCGGTCGCCGAAAAGCACGGCCTGCGCGCAACCTTCATGCCTAAACCCTTCCAGGGCCTGACCGGCAATGGCTGCCATGCGCACATCTCGGTGTGGGACAAAGATGGCAAGACCAATGTCTTTGCCGATAATGCGATGGAGCTCGGCCTGTCGGCCAAGGGCAGGAATTTCCTCGGCGGCATCATGAAACATGCGTCCGCGCTTGCCGCCATCACCAACCCGACGGTCAATTCCTACAAGCGCATCAACGCACCTCGCACCATCTCCGGCGCCACCTGGGCGCCGAACACGGTGACCTGGACCGGCAACAACCGCACCCACATGGTGCGCGTGCCCGGCCCCGGCCGCTTCGAGCTGCGCCTGCCGGACGGCGCGGCAAACCCCTATCTGCTGCAGGCCGTCATCATCGCCGCCGGCCTTGACGGCGTCCGCTCGAAGGCCGACCCCGGCAGGCGATACGACATCGACATGTACCAGTTCGGCCATACGGTCGAGGGCGCGCCGAAGCTGCCGCTCAACCTGCTCGACGCATTGCGCGAGTTCGACAACGACAAATCGCTCAAGGCGGCGCTGGGTGAGGAATTCTCGTCGGCCTATCTAAAGCTCAAGCAGCAGGAATGGAATTCCTATGCTTCCCACTTCACCCAGTGGGAGCGCGACCACACGCTCGACATCTGATCCGGAATTGTTGCACGCCGGCGCGAAACAGGTTCATGAAATACTCGATCTTCTCCCTCGCCCGGGCGGCATTTTCCGGCCACAAGAACTGGCAGCGCACCTGGCGCGACGCCAGCCCGAAGAGCCACTACGACGTGGTGATCATCGGCGGCGGCGGCCATGGCCTGGCGACGGCATGGTTCCTCGCCAGCGAATACGGCATCAGGAATGTCGCGGTGCTGGAAAAAGGCTGGATCGGCTCCGGCAATGCCGGCCGCAACACCACCATCATCCGCTCCAATTACGGGCTGCCCGGCAATACCGGTTTCTACGAGCTTTCGATGAAGCTGTGGGAGCGGATGGAGCAGGACCTCAACTACAACACCATGGTCAGCCAGCGCGGCGTCATCAACCTCTACCATTCCGACGCGCAGCGCGACGCCTATGCGCGGCGCGGCAACACCATGCGCATCAACGGCATCGATGCCGAACTGCTCGATCTGGCGGCGGTCAGGAAGATGATGCCGTTCCTGAACTTCGACGATGCGCGCTTTCCAGTGCAAGGCGGGCTTTTGCAGCGGCGCGGCGGCACGGCGCGCCACGACGCCGTGGTCTGGGGCTATGCGCATGCGGCGAGCGCGCTCGGCGTCGACATCATCCAGAACTGCGAGGTGACCGGCTTTGTCCGCGATGCCGACGGCAAGGTGACCGGTGTCGAGACGAGCCGCGGCAGGATCGGCGCAGGCAAGGTCGGCATGGCCGTCGCCGGCTCCTCGTCGCGCGTCGCGGCGATGGCCGGCATGCGGCTGCCGATCGAAAGCCATGTGCTGCAGGCCTTCGTCTCCGAGGCGATCAAGCCGCTGATCCCCAATGTCATGACGTTCGGCGCCGGCCATTTCTACGTCAGCCAGTCCGACAAGGGCGGCCTGGTCTTCGGCGGCGATATAGACGGCTACAATTCCTACGCCCAGCGCGGCAATCTGCCTGTCATGGAAGACGTCTGCGAAGGCGGCATGGCGCTGATGCCGATGATCGGCCGGATACGGCTTCTGCGTCAGTGGGGCGGCATCATGGACATGTCGATGGACGGCTCGCCGATCATCGACAAAACACCGGTCGACGGGCTCTATCTCAACGCCGGCTGGTGCTATGGCGGCTTCAAGGCGACGCCCGGCTCCGGCCTGGTCTTTGCTCATCTGCTGGCGCGCGACGAGCCGCACAAGGAGGCTGCCCGCTTTCGTCTCGACCGCTTCCGGCGAGGTGCGATGATCGACGAAAAGGGCCAGGGCGCCCAACCGAACCTGCATTGAAGGCTGGCTGAAGAAGCATGCGCATTGTCTGTCCCTTCTGCGGCGAACGCGAACTCGGCGAGTTCACCTATCTGGGCGACGCCAAGCCGGTGCGTCCGGCGGCCGGCGCCACCGAAGACGAGGTCTTCGACTACGTCTATCTGCGCGACAACATCGCCGGGCCGATGAGCGAATACTGGTACCATGGCGGCGGCTGCCGGGCCTGGCTGAAGGTCGCCCGCAACACGCTGAGGCATGAGATTTCCTCCGTCGAGCCGGCGGCCGGCGTTGGTGCCGCCAAGGTTGGCGCCTGATGGTTGGCTCCGCGCAGATACATCGGCTGGAGAGCGGCGGTCTCATCGATCGCGCCGCGCCGCTGGCCTTCCGCTTCGACGGCAAGAGCTTTGCCGGCTTCCAAGGCGACACGCTGGCCTCGGCGCTGATCGCCAATGGCGTCAAGCTGGTCGGCCGCTCTTTCAAATACCATCGACCGCGCGGCATCCTGACCGCTGGTTCGGAGGAGCCCAACGCGCTGGTCGAACTGCGCAGCGGAGCGCGGCGCGAGCCGAACACCAAGGCGACCACGGCCGAACTCTATGACGGGCTCGAAGCCGCCAGCCAGAACCGCTGGCCGTCGCTGCGCCACGATCTGATGGCGGTCAATCAGCTGTTCGCGCCGATCTTCGTCGCCGGCTTCTACTACAAGACCTTCATGTGGCCGGCGAAATTCTGGGAAACGATCTACGAGCCAACGATTCGCCGCGCCGCCGGCCTCGGCCGCGCTGCAGGCGTCGCCGATCCCGACCATTACGACAAGGCGTGGGCGCATTGCGACGTGCTGATTGCCGGGTCCGGCCCGGCCGGGCTGGCTGCGGCACTGGCGGCCGGGCGCGGCGGCGCCCGCGTCATCCTGTGCGAGGAAGATTTTGCGCTTGGCGGCCGTCTGCTCGCCGACGGCGGCATGATCGACGGCGCGCCGGCGGCCGAATGGATTACGCGCACGCTGGCCGAACTTGCCGCACTGCCCGATGTCCGCATCATGACCCGCACGACATTGTTCGGCGTCTATGATGGCGGCACCTATGGCGCCATCGAGCGGGTCAACGACCACCTGCCCTCGCCGCCCGAGCACCAGGTGCGCCAGCGGCTGTGGCGGATCGTGGCCAAGCGCTGCGTCGTCGCCGCCGGCGCCATCGAGCGGCCGATCGTCTTTGCCGGTAACGACACGCCGGGCGTGATGATGGCTTCGGCTATGCGGACCTATGTCGCGCGCTACGCGGTTACCCCTGCCAAGAGGATCGCGCTGTTCACCAACAATGAGGATGGCTGGCGCACGGTCGAGCCCGCGCTTGGCGCCGGTTTGCAGATCGCGGCGGTCGTCGATGCGCGCCCGGACGTCTCCGCCGCGCATCGCGCGCTTGCCGCCAAAGGCGGCTTTGCCGTGCTCAACGGCTCGGTCAGCGGCGTCGAAGGCGGCAAGGACGGGGTCCGGAAAATCGTGGTGGCGCTGACCGGCGGCGCACGGGCGGAAGTCGAAGCCGACGGGCTTGCCGTGTCCGGCGGCTGGAATCCGGCGGTCGGGCTGACCTCCTATCATCGCGGCCGGCCGAAATGGCAGGACGATATCGCAGCCTTCGTGCCGGATGGTGCGCCGCCCGGCATGGTGGCCGCCGGCGCCGCCAACGGCGCCTTCGGGCTGGGCGACTGCCTGCGCCAGGGCTTTGCCGCGGGTGCTGCGGCAGCGCAGAGTGCTGGACGCAGCGGCAATGCCGGCACATCGCCGGTCGCCGACAGCGAGGCGTTTTCGCTGACGCCGCTTTGGTATGTGGCCGGCAAAGGGAAAGCCTTCGTCGATTACCAGCATGACGTGACCGCGTCCGACATCGAACTGGCGCAGCGCGAAGGTTTCGAATCGGTCGAGCATCTCAAGCGCTATACGACGCTCGGCATGGCCACCGACCAGGGCAAGACCTCGAACGTCGCCGGTCTCGCCATCATGGCGGCAATCAGCGGCAAATCGATCCCCGAAACCGGCACGACGATCTACCGCCCGCCCTATGTGCCGGTCGCCATCGGCGCCTTCGCCGGCCATCACCGTGACGAGAATTTCCATGCGACGCGGCTGACGCCATCGCATCACTGGGCGGCCGAACAGGGCGCGATCTTCGTCGACACCGGCCTGTGGAAGCGCGCGCAATGGTATCCGCGCGCCGGCGAAAAGGACTGGCTGGAATCGGTCACCCGCGAGGTCAAGGCGGTGCGCTCCGGAGTCGGCTTCTGCGATGTCTCGACGCTCGGCAAGATCGACGTGCACGGCCCGGATGCCGGCGCCTTTCTCGACCGCGTCTACATCAACACCTTCTCCAGTCTCGCCGTCGGCAAAGCCCGCTACGGGCTGATGCTGCGCGAGGACGGCATCGTCTATGACGACGGCACGACGTCACGGCTGGCCGAGGACCACTATTTCCTGACCACCACCACCGCCAAGGCCGGGCTGGTGATGCAGCATCTCGAATTCTGCCGGCAGGTGCTGTTCCCCGAATTCGACGTTCAGCTGACATCCGTCTCGGACCAGTGGGCGCAATTCTCGATCGCCGGGCCGAAGACCCGTGACCTGCTCCGGGAAATCGTCGCTCCGTCCGAGGATTTGTCGAACGAAGGTTTTCCGTTCATGGGGGCGCGGGAAGTCGCGCTTCGCGGTGGCATCAAGGCGCGGCTGTTCCGCATCTCGTTTTCGGGCGAAATGGCGTTCGAGATTTCGGTTCCCGCCCGCTATGGCGAGGCGCTGGTGCGCAATTTGATGCTGGCCGGCAAGCCGTTCGGCGTTACGCCCTACGGTACCGAGGCGCTCGGCGTCATGCGCATCGAAAAGGGCCATGTCGCCGGCCCGGAGCTGAACGGCACGACGACCGCCGCCGACCTCGGGTTGGGCAAGATGATGTCCAGCAAGAAAGATTTCATCGGCCGCGTCATGGCCGGGCGCGAGGCGCTGATTGCGCCGGACCGCCAGGTCGTGGTCGGCATCAAGCCGGTCGACAAGACGCGCCGCCTGCGTTCCGGCGCGCATATCATCCCGAAGGGCGAGACGCCCGGTCCCGATAACGACCAGGGCTACGTCACCTCGGTCTGCTTCTCGCCGACGCTCGACCAGTGGATTGGGTTGGCACTGGTTGAGCGCGGGCGCGAGCGCATCGGCGAAATCGTCCATGCGCATGACCCGCTGCGCGGCGAAGACTACGACGTCGAGCTGTGCAGTCCCGTCTTCTACGATCCGGATGGAGGGCGCCAGCGTGGCTGAGTTTTCCTGGATTGCCCGCAGTCCGCTGGAGAAAGCGCTTGTTGTCGGCGCCTATGGCGCGCGCGGCACGGCGGCCGGCGTATCGCTCACCGAGATCCGCAATTTCGACCTGATCCAGGTGATGGCGCGGCGCGGCAAAGCGGCAGAACTGGGGAAGGCCGCCGAAACCCGCTTCGGCGTTGCCGCCCCGGAAACGCCCAAGGCGACCCAAACTCCCGACGCTACGCTGATCTGGTCGGGACCGGATCAGTTCCTGGTCCTGTCCAATGGCGGCAAGCACCCGAGCGAACCGCTGAGCCAGGCGTTTGCGCAATCCGCCTCGTTGTCCGACCAGTCGCATGCCCGCGCGCTGATCAGCGTTTCCGGAGAAAAGGCGCGCGCGATGCTGGCCAAACTGTCGTCGCTAGACCTGCACCCCGCGGCGTTCCCGGCCGGCACCGCTGCGGCGACCTCGGTCGATCACACCAGCATCAATCTCTGGCGTGGCAATGACCGGCCGGACGGACAGGCGGTGTTCAATCTTCTGGTGTTCGCCACCTTCGCGGAAAGCCTGTGGCATACGATGCTGGACGCTGCCGCCGAGTATGGCGTCGAGATCAGCCACAACGAGGAGTTGGCATAGCCTTGGCGCGTCTTCCCTTCTCCCCTTGTGGGAGAAGGTGGATCGGCGCGCAACGCCGAGACGGATGAGGGGTGTTCCAGCGGAGTGAGAGGCTGGCGTTCCCTGGGACACCCCTCATCCGTCGCCTTCGGCGACACCTTCTCCCACAAGGGGAGAAGGGGGAGCTTGTGCCACCTTCACCTTGCCAAACCCGATCCCCCTGCTATTCTTCTCGCTAAAATAATTTTACACACAGGCAAACTTGTTTCTCGAAACCAAGGTTGAGATGAGCCAGTCGCCCTACCCCGTCGTCGCCGGACCGCCCCGGCCGAGCCTGATCCTGCGGCCAGGCCAGATTACGCTGCCGGCCGGGATGGAGCGCTACTCGGTTCAGGGCAATGGCGCGATGCTGATCGAGGTCGAGGCCGGCGACATTGTCACCGTGCGCGATGTCGAGGGCGGGCAGGCCTGCGAGCTGCTGGCATGGGACAGCAGCGACGCGACCGATCCCGGCATTCTCGGCGAGAAATCGAACAGCAATGCCGCCGGCATCAAGGCGCTGCTGGCCGAAGGCGACGACAGCCTCGCATCCTTGCGCCGGGGGCTCGAGCGGCGCCAGGTGCAGCTCGACCAGGCGAAGGCGGTTCGCGTTTTCGGCGGCGCCACCCCTGCCGGTACCGAACAGGCTTTTACCGTCGCCCGCGATGGGTCGATGCTGATTGCCGCGCCCGGCGGGCCGATGCTGGTCGACGGCCACGATACGGCGACGCCGCTTAGCGTCATCGTCCGCCGCGCCACCATCCGCCCTGCGGCGAAATCCAGGCTTGCCGACCCGCTGGCCGATCCCGTGCTCGACCTGCGCGTCCATTCGGCGACGGCGGAGGCCTACTTCGTCAAGGCGGGCGACTATCTGCAGATCATCGATGTCGACGGGCGCCAATGCACCGACTTCCAGTGCTTTTCGGCGCGCAAGCTGGACAAGGGCCGCGATCATCCGCTCGACGTGACGACGACGCGCACGCTGATGGGTTCGAGCTATCCGATGCCCGGTCTGCACTCGAAATACTACGACCAGGACATGGAGCCGCTGGTCGAGGTTGTGCAGGACACTTGCGGCCGCCACGATGCATTCGCGCTCGCCTGCGCGGCCAAATATTACGACGACATCGGTTATCCCGGCCATCCCAACTGCTCGGAGAATTTCAACCACGCGCTGGCCGACAAGGGTGTCACGCCTCGCGCCGGCTGGATGGCGATCAACTTCTTCTTCAACACGGCCATCGACGCGCATGGCGTCGTGGTATCGGACGAGCCGTGGTCGCGGCCGGGCGACTATGTGCTACTCAGGGCGCTCACGGACATCGTCTGCGTCTCGTCCGCCTGCCCCGACGATACGACGCCGGCCAATGGCTGGAACCTGACCGACATCCATGTGCGAACCTATCCCGGCCAGCACAAATTCTCGCGAGCGATCGCCAGACGCATGACGCCCGATTCGGAACCGAAAATGACCCGCGAGACCGCCTTTCATTCGAGCTTTGCCAAGCACACCCGCAACTTCGTCGAGTACAAGGGCTATTGGCTGGCCAATTCCTTCGCCAGGCAAGGCCCGATCGATGAATACTGGGCCTGCCGGCAGGACGCCGTGATCATGGACCTGTCGCCGCTGCGCAAGTTCGAGGTCACCGGGCCGGACTCCGAGGCGCTGCTGCAATACACGCTGACCCGCGACATCAAGAAGCTCGGCGTCGGCCAGGTCGTCTATTCCGCCATGTGCTACGAGCATGGCGGCATGATCGACGACGGCACGCTGCTCAAGCTCGGCAAGGATAATTTCCGCTGGGTCGGCGGCGACGATCTATCCGGCGAATGGCTGCGCGAGACGGCGACAAAGCTCGGCCTCAACGTGCTGGTGCGCTCGTCGACCGACCAGATGCACAATGTTGCCGTGCAGGGGCCGAAAAGCCGCGACGTCCTGCGGCAGATCATCTGGACCTCGCCGCTGCAGCCGTCGATCGACGAACTCGAATGGTTCCGTTTCGCCGTTGCCCGCATCGGCGGCGGCAACGGCATTCCGGTCGTTGTCTCGCGCACCGGTTACACCGGCGAGCTCGGCTACGAGATCTGGTGCCATCCGCGCGACGCCGAAAAGGTCTTCGACGCGATCTGGCAGGCCGGCCAGCCGCACGGCCTGAAGCCGATGGGGCTGCAGGCGCTCGATATGGTGCGCATCGAGGCCGGGCTGATCTTTGCTGCTCACGAGTTTTCCGACCAGACGGATCCGTTCGAGGCCGGCATCGGCTTCACCGTACCGCTGAAGACCAAGAGCGACGATTTCATCGGCCGCGAGGCGCTGATCCGGCGCAAGGAAAACCCGCAGAAGAAGCTGGTCGGCCTCGACATCGACGCCAATATCGCGGTCGGCCACGGCGATTGCGTGCATGTCGGCCGGGCCCAGATCGGCGTCGTCACCTCCGGCATGCGCTCGCCGGTGCTGAACAAGACCATCGCGCTGGCCAGGCTCGACGTCGCGCATTCGGCGATCGGCACCGAGGTCGAGATCGGCAAGCTCGACGGCCACAGCAAGCGGCTGCCGGCGCGCGTCGTCGCCTTCGCCCATTACGACCCGCAAAAGAACAGGCCGCGCTCCTGACCGACGCTTCCTGGTTCTTCCCTTCTCCCCTTGTGGGAGAAGGTGGATTGGCGCGCAGCGCCAAGACGGTTGAGGGGTGCTGGACGAAGTGCGGTTTTGCCAAGCTGGAACACCCCTCATCCGACCGAGCTTCGCTCGGCCACCTTCTCCCACAAGGGGAGAAGGACAGACCGCACCCTTGGGCAGCGCCAGCGAAGCTCGACTGTTTCACAAGCGCAATGTGCACAGCGTCACAAAGCGCTTGACGTGAAAGCGCGTTGGGTCAATCTTCACTGCTAAGAAAAAAATACTACTGAGCGGAAAACGCCTGGGGCCGTTCAACGTGAGCGTCGATGACGCCTCGCGAGATTGCGGCTGTTGCCGATGGGGAACATCAAAAATGGGGAATCCACGTAAATGAGCACGATAGTCACCACCTTGGTGCCGCCTGCCGAAGGGCAGCTGCACCGGAACATCGATTGGCGCGGCGCCTTCTGGGTGGCAAGCGGCGTTCCGGCCCTTGTCCTGTTTTCGATCGGCGGCATCGCCGGCACCACCGGAACACTGGCCTTCCTGATCTGGGCCGTATCCATGGTCATGGGCTTCCTGCAGTCCTTCACCTATGCGGAGATCGCCGGGCTGTTCCCGAACAAATCCGGCGGCGCCTCGGTCTACGGCGCCACCGCATGGCTGCGCTATTCGAAATTCATCGCGCCGCTTTCGGTGTGGTGCAACTGGTTCGCCTGGTCGCCGGTTCTGTCGCTCGGCTGCTCGATCGCCGCCGCCTATATCCTCAACGCACTGGCGCCGGTGCCGCTGTTCACCGACACTTCGCCGGAAGTCGCCGCCTATATTGCGGCCCATGCCGGAACCAGCGCCGCTGACGCCATCACCGCGGTCACCGCGGCGGCGACGCCGGCGATCCGTAACTGGACGCTCTACGGTCACACGCTTGGCCCGGTTTCCTTCACCTTCAACGCCACCTTCTTCATCGGCGCGGTGCTGATGCTGATCATCTTCTCGATCCAGCATCGCGGCATCCTGGGCACGGCCAACGTGCAGAAATATATCGGCCTGCTGGTGATCATCCCGATGCTCATCGTCGGCGTGGTGCCGATCGTCACCGGCCAGATCAACTGGGCAAATTTTTCGCCGCTGGTGCCGCTCGCCGCCGCCTATGCGCCGGAGGCCGGCGCGTGGAACATCGCCGGCTGGACGCTGGTGCTCGGCGGCATGTTCATCGCGGCATGGTCGACCTACGGCTTCGAGACCGCGGTCTGCTACACCTCCGAGTTCAAAAACCCGGGCACCGATACCTTCAAGGCGATCTTCTACTCCGGCCTGTTGTGCATGCTGCTGTTCATCCTGGTGCCGTTCACCTTCCAGGGCGTGCTCGGCTTGAACGGCATGCTGGCGACGCCGATCGTCGACGGCTCCGGCGTTGCCGATGCGCTGGCCGGCATGGTCGGCGGCGGACAGCTGATCCACAGCCTGCTGGTGATGCTGATGATCCTGGCGCTGGTGCTCTGCATCATGACGGCGATGGCCGGCTCCTCGCGCACGCTCTATCAAGGTTCGGTCGACGGCTGGCTGCCGCGCTATCTCAGCCATGTCAACGAGCACGGCGCCCCGACGCGGGCGATGTGGACCGACCTGATCTTCAACCTGATCGTGCTGGCCATCGCCTCGGCCGACGCAACGAGCTTCTTCTTCATCCTGGCGGTGTCGAATTGCGGCTACATCATCTTCAACTTCCTTAATCTCAATGCCGGCTGGATCCACCGCATCGACAATGGCCACATCGCGCGGCCATGGAAGGCGCCGAGCTGGGTACTCGGCCTCGGCGCCATCTTTGCCTATGTCAACGCGGTCTTCATGGGCGCCGGCGCCAAGGTGTGGAACCCGATGGCATTGTGGGCCGGGCTGATCACGGCAGCCTTGATCATCCCGGTGTTCTGCTTCCGGCACTACATCCAGGACAAGGGCAAATTCCCCGACCACATGCTGGCCGATCTCGGCATGAGCTCGTCCGACCTTGCGGTGAAAAAGGCGGGGATGCTGCCCTATCTGACGCTGGTCGCCGGCGTCGTGGTGATGCTGCTCGCCAACTGGCTGTTCGTCATCTGACGGCTTGCCTTGAGGGATCGGGCGCGCAAGGCGCGCTCGATCCCTGCATTTTGTTCTTGCTTTGTGCCGGCAGCTATGCTACTAATCTCGATATGGTGCTGATTCGCCCCGAGACCCGCCGCCGAGGCGGGTTTTTCTTTTTAGGGGCTATTCGGCAGCGGTGCCTGCGCGGGAGCGACCGCCAAGCGCTGCACCGATATCCTCGAGCACCTGTCCGACGCGCGCCTGGATCGTCTCGGACGCAAGCACGCCGTCGATGAAATCCCTGTCCGAAGCGTAGATCGCGGTCGGCAGCGTAAAGGCCTCGAAGAAGCCGAACAGCGGCCTCAGCTGGTGCTCGATGATCAGCGCATGCCGGTCGCCGCCGCCGGTCGCCAGCAGCACCACCGGCTTGCCCCTGAGCGCCGTTGGGTCGACAAGATCGAAGAAGTGCTTGAACAGGCCGGTGTAGCTGCCCTTGTAGGTGGGCGAGCCAACGACGAGCACGTCCGCCGCGACGACGCACTTGAGGATATCGCCCGCTTGCGCATCCAGTTCACGCGCCCATCTGGCGCCACCGAGGCTGGGGCCGAGGTCGACGACGTCATGCGTGCTGGCGGCCAGGCCATATCTGCCGGCTACCTCGTTCACGATACGATCGACGAAGCCGCGCGTCTTGGACGGCCGGGTGAAATTGCCTGAGAAACCGACAACGGCCGGATTGGTCATGATGCAAAGCCCTCGCGACGATTTCGGGCTGCCAGCCCGCTGCTCATGACCCTATGGACATTCGGACCGAACGAAAAGAACGGATGCTTGCCACGGTCTAAAATCATTACCGGTTCTAACCAGCTTTGCGGATCGCTGCCGTCTCAGGTTGGAAGAACCGGTTTGGCGGCCGCTTCAGGCCAAGATTTTCGCGCAGGGTCGATCCTTCGTATTCGCTCCTGAAAATGCCGCACCGCTGCAATTCGGGCACGATTTTCTCGACGAAATCATCCAATCCGGCGGGAAGATAGGGGAACATGACGTTGAACCCGTCCGAGCCTTCGGTGACTAGCCATTCCTCCATCTCGTCGGCGATGGTTTTCGAAGTGCCGACGAAGGCAAGACCGGAATAGCCGCCCAGCCGCTGCGCAAGCTGCCTGACGGTCAGGTTTTCCTTGCGCGCCAGTTCGATGACGCGCTCGCGGCCGCTCTTGCTGGCGTTGCTTTCCGGGATTTCGGGCAAGACTGAATCCGGATCGAACCGCGACGCGTCGTGGCCGAGCGCGATCGACAGCGAGGCGACGCCGCTCTCGTAGTAGACGAGGCTGTCGAGCTTGGCCCGCTTCGTCTGCGCCTCCTCGACAGTCTCGCCGACAATGACGAAGGCGCCGGGCAGGATCTTGATGTCGTCGCGCGACCGGCCAAGTTTTTGCGCACGTTCCTTGACGTCGGCAAAGAAGCGCTGCCCCGAGGCGAGATCGGCATGGGCGGCGAAGATCACCTCGGCCGTTTCCGCGGCGAGCTGCCGTCCGGCCTCCGACGCGCCGGCCTGCACGATGACCGGCCAGCCCTGCACCGGCCGCGCGATATTGAGCGGTCCCCGCACCGAAAGATATTCGCCCTTGTGGTCGAGCACATGCAGCTTCGCCGGATCGAAATAGAGCCCGCTTTCGGCGTCGCGGATGAAGGCATCGTCGGCAAAACTGTCCCACAGGCCGGTGACGACATCATAAAACTCCCGCGCCCGGCGATAGCGCTCGTTGTGCTCGACATGCTCGTCGAGGCCGAAATTCAGCGCGGCGTCGGGATTGGATGTGGTGACGATATTCCAGCCGGCGCGCCCGCCGCTGATATGGTCGAGAGAGGCGAAACGACGGGCGATGTGGTACGGCGCGTCGAACGTCGTCGAGGCGGTTGCGATCAGCCCGATACGATCGGTGACGGCGGCAAGCGCCGACAACAGCGTGAACGGCTCGAAGGACGTGACCGTGTGGCTGCGCCGCAGCGCCTCGATCGGCATGTTGAGCACGGCCAGGTGGTCGGCCATGAAGAAGGCGTCGAACTTCGCCGCTTCCAGCCTTTGCGCGAAGTGGTTGAGATGCGCGAAATTGAAGTTGGCGTCGGGATAGGCGCCCGGGTAGCGCCAGGCGCCGGTATGAAGGCTGACGGGCCGCATGAAAGCGCCAAGCCGCAATTGTCGATTTTCTGCCATGGAAAAACGCACCGATGACGACGAGCGTAACGCTCCAATTGCTCGAGCATGGGATGGCTTTGCGGCCATGGGAAGGAATTCTGTTTTGCAAAACCGGCGTCGGGGAGCATTTTTTGTGCGGGCGGCGGACCGATCAATCGATCTTGATGAACACGCCCTTGGTGTTGAGATACTCAGCGAGGTGCTCGGCGCCGCCCTCGCGGCCGTAGCCGCTCATCTTGTAGCCGCCGAAGGGCACGGCCGGATCGATGGCGTGATAGGTATTGACCCAGACCGAGCCGGCGCGGATCTTGCGCGACAGCTGGTGGGCGGTGGCGAGATTTTGGGTGAAGACCCCTGCAGCCAGGCCGTAAGGCGTGTTGTTGGCCCGCTCGACCGCCTCGTCCAGCGTATCGAACGGCAAGGCTGAAATCACCGGCCCGAATATCTCCTCACGGGCGATCTTCATGTTGTCCGAGACGCCGGCAAAGACGGTCGGCGCGACGAAATTGCCGGCGGCAAGCGCGCCTTCCACAAGCCGGGTGCCTCCGGTGACGAGTTTCGCCCCTTCCGCGGTGCCGGCCTCGAGGTAACCGGTGACCCGTTGCAGCTGCTTTTCGGAGACGAGCGGACCGATCTCGGTCGCCGGGTCGATGCCGTCGCCGACCCTGAGACCCTTGGCGTATGCCGCGAGCCGCTCGACGAACTCGTCATGGACGGCGCGTTCGACGAAAAGGCGCGAACCGGCGATGCAGATCTGGCCGGAATTGGCGAACACCGACATCGCCGCCACCGGCACCGCCTTGTCGAGATCGGCATCGGCGCAGACGATGACCGGCGACTTGCCGCCGAGCTCCAGGGAGACGCGCTTGAGGTTGCCGGCCGAGGCCCGCACGATCGACTGGCCGGTTGCCGTCGAGCCGGTGAAGACGATCTTGTCGATGCCCATATGCTCGGCGAGTGCGGCACCTGCCTCGGTGCCGGTGCCGGTGACGATGTTGACGACGCCGGCCGGCACGCCGGCCTCGTTCATGATGTCGGCGATCAAAAGTGGCGTCAGCGGCGCCTCTTCCGACGGCTTCAGCACGATGGTGCAGCCGGTCGCCAGCGCCGGCCCGATCTTCCAGATCGACGCCGCCGTTGGCGCGTTCCAGGGAATGATGGCGCCGACGACGCCGACCGGCTCCTTGCGGGTGAAAGAGACGATTTCGCCGGGCAGCGAGTTGTCGATCGTCTCGCCGTGCAGCGCCGTCGCCATGCCGGCATAGTAGCGCAGCATGCCGATGACGCGGTTGCGATTGGCGCGGGTGCGTATGATCGGCATGCCCATGTCGGTGGTGTCGGAGCGGCTGATCTCTTCCCAGTGCTTTTCGAAGAGGTCGGCGATCCTCAGCAGCAGCACCTGCCGCTCATAAGGCTTGAACCGGCTCCACGGGCCCTCGAACGCCTTGCGCGCAGCAGTCACCGCCAAGTCGATGTCCTGGCGGTCGGCGCGCGGCACCGTGGCGATGACCGCGCCGGTGGCGGGATTGCGGCTCTCCATGGTCCGGCCGGAGCGGGCATCGACCCAGCCGCCGCCGATGAACATCTGGCGATGGCGCCCGTCGATCGGCAGCCGCAGCGGTGCCTTTGTCTGAGCCATGGTCATGACCGTCCTCCTCCGGCGCCTACGCCTGGTGGGCGGATTAAACCGCCGGAGGTCACATTTGCCAACAGCTCTATTCGGCCGCCAGGGCCAGTTGCGGCCTTTCGCTTTCTTCTGCCACCTTGGCCGCCTCTTCCGTTGCCACCACCTTCTTGCGCTCCCTGCCGAAGAACAGCGCATAGGCTGCCGGCAGGACAAGGATGGTCAGCACCGTGGCGACGAGAATGCCGCCCATCATGGCGTAGGCGAGCGGCCCCCAGAAGACGCCGCGCGAGATCGGGATCAGCGCCAGCACCGCCGTCAGCGCCGTCAGCACGATCGGCCGGAACCGGCGCACCGCCGAGCCGATGATGGCCTCGGAACGCTCTACGCCGGCGGCGATGTCCTGATCGATCTGATCGACCAGGATGATCGAGTTGCGCATGATGATGCCGAGCAGGGCGATGACACCGAGGATGGCGACGAAGCCGAACGGCGCGCCGCTGATCAAAAGTGCCGCCGCCGCGCCGATGATGCCGAGCGGACCGGTCGCCAGCACCAGCATGGCCTTGCCGAAATGCTGCAGCTGGATCATCAGCAGCACGACGATGACGGCCAGCATGATCGGCGCTTTCGCCGCAATCGAGGCCTGGCTTTCGGCCGCATCCTCGGCGCCGCCCTGGATCTCGATCTTGTAGCCGGGGGCGAGGCTGGCGCGCAGGCCCTGCATGTCGCTGTACATCTTCATGGCGACATCGTTCGGCTGCACGCCGTCCGGCAGCGTGGCGCGTACGCTGATGGTCGGCAAGCGGTCGCGCCGCCATTCGACGCCTTGCTCCAGCACCGGGACCACCTTGGCGACCTGCGACAGCGGCACGGAGCCACCGAAATCGGTCGGGATGTAGACGGAGTCGACCGCCGACAGCAGGTGACGGCTTGCCTCCGGCTCACGGGCGACGATCGAAACCGTCTCCTCGCCGTCGCGGAAGTCATCGAGCGGCGCTCCCGACATGGCCGCCTGCAGCATCTGGCGGATGCGCTGCGAGGTGACGCCGAGAGCACGGGCGCGATCCTGGTCGATCACCAGCTTCATCGTCGGCACCGGCTCCAGCCAGTCGTCGTGGATGGCGCCGAGCAGCGGATTTGCCTGGAACTTCGCCTTCACCTCGTCGGCGATGCGGCGCACCTCCTGGCGATCCGGACCCATGACGCGCATCTGCACCGGCCAGCCGGTCGGCGGACCGAGGAACAGGCGGTCGACCTTGGCGCGGATCGATGGGAAATCCTCGGCCAGGATGGTGCGCAGCTTGACGATCAGCCGCTCGCGGGCCGGTTCGTCATTGGCCATCACCAGAAGCTGGGCGAAGTTCGGGTTGCGAAGCTGCTGGTCGAGCGGCAGGAAGAAGCGCGGCGCGCCTTCGCCGACATAGGTGGCGATGAAGCGCTTGTCCTTGTCGTCCATCATCCTGGCTTCGAGCGCCTTGGCCTGGGTCTCGACTTCCTTGATGCTGGTGCCTTCCGGCAGCCAGAGGTCGACAAGGATTTCCGGGCGCGACGATTGCGGGAAGAAATTCTGCGGGATGAACTGGAACGCCCACAGGCTGGTGGCAAACGTCATCAGCGTCATTACCAGCACGATGATGCGGTGGCGCACCGCCCATGCAACGGTCGAGCGAAGACGGCGGTAGAAGCGCGTGTCGAAGACATCGTGATGGTTGCCGGCGTGCTTGCGCTGCTTCAGGATCATGTGGCCGAGCCATGGCGTGAAATAGACCGCCGCGAACCAGGACACGATCAGCGCGATGCCGACGACGTAAAACAGGGTGCGCACATATTCGCCGGCGGTCGAGGCAGCGAACCCGACGGGGATGAAGCCTGCCGTCGTGATCAGCGTGCCGGTCAGCATCGGGAAAGCGGTCGAGGAGTAGGCGAAGCTCGCCGCCTCGACCTTGACCAAGCCTTCCTCTAGTTTTCGCTCCATCATTTCGACGACGATCATCGCGTCGTCGACCAAGAGCCCAAGAGCGATGATCAGCGCGCCGAGCGAAATGCGCTGCAGGTCGATGCCGAGCTCGTACATTATGGCGAACGTGGCCGCCAGGACCAGCGGAATGACGATCGCGATCACCAGGCCCGAGCGCCAGCCGATCGACAGGAACGATACGAAAAGCACGATCAGCAGCGCTTCGCCGAGCGCTTCCATGAACTCGCTCACCGCCTCCTTCACGACATGCGGCTGGTCGGAAATCTGATCGACCGAAACGCCATAGGGCAGCGCCTCTTCGAAGCGCTTGTAGGTCGCTTCGACGTCCTTGCCGACGTCGGTGACGTTGAAGCCCTTGGCCATGACGACGCCGAGCTGGACGCTGTCGTGTCCGTTGAAACGGTACTTGCGCTGGTACGGATCCTCGAGGCCCGAGGTCACGGTGGCGATGTCGCCGAGGCGCGTCACCTGGTTGCCGGCGCGCAGGCGAAGCTCGCGGATGTCGGCCGCCCTGGTGACATCGCCCTCGACCGAAATGCGCACCGAACGCTGGCCGGTGTCGACCGAACCTGCCGGATCGACATTGTTCTGGCCTCGGATCGCATTCTGCAGGTCGGTCAACGTCAGGCCACGTTCGGCAAGCGCCTTGGATGAAACGTCGATGTAGAGTTTTTCCGGCTGGTCGCCGATGATCACGGCCTTCTCGACACCGGGCGTCGTCAGCAGCATGTCACGCGCCTGGATGGCGAATTTCTTCAGCTCGGGATAGCTGTAGCCGTCGCCGCTGATCGAATGCAGGGTGATGAACGTGTCGCCGAATTCGTCATTGAAGTAGGGCCCGAGCAGCCCCTGCGGCAGCTCATTGGCGATATCGCCGACCTTCTTGCGCACCTGATAGAAAGCATCGGCGACCTGCGCCGGATTGGTGTCGCCCTTGACCTGCAAGGTGATGATGGCGCTGCCGGCGCGGGTGTAGGAGCGGACGAAATCGAGGTGCGGCGTTTCCTGCAGCTTGCGCTCGATCTTGTTGACGACCTGGTCCTCCATCTCCTTGATCGAGGAGCCTGGCCAGATCGCCTGGACGACCATGACGCGGAAGGTGAAATCGGGGTCTTCCTTTTGGCCCATGCGCATCAGGCCGAGCGCACCGGCCACGATGATCAGCCCGAACAGGAAGCGGGCAATGCTCGGATGGCCGATTGCCCAGCGCGAAAGATTGAAAGACCGCTTTTCATTGGTGTCGATGGTCATCGGCGTCAGTCCGTTTCAATTTGATCAACAGAGCACGCGCTTTCGCATGCCCAAGGAACTTCCGATGTGGGCTTCCGGGCGGCGTGGCTTTCCGAGTTGAGAGATCTACATCGCGGTGGGACGCGAGGATCGACGTGGGGGTTACATCGACCTGAGATCTCGAAAATCGGGGGCGCCTGCCGCCCGGAAACCGTGAATTGCCTGGCCGTCAGCGCAAGCGCCTTGCAGCGTCATCGGCCGACGCCGACTGTTGCGCCGCATCACCGGTCAGCTTGACTTTCAGATTCTCGGTCATGAACTGCGTGCCGGCGGCGACGACGACGTCACCCGGCTTCAGCCCATCGGCGACACTGACGCCGTCGGGGGTGAAGGCGGCGACCTTGACCGGATGCGCATGGACGGTCCCGCCGTTGCGGTCGACTGTCCAGACGATCGATTGGCTGTCCTTTTGCGCCAACGCGGCCAGCGGGATCGACACCAGTTGCTGCCGGTTGTCCGCCGCGGCTTCGATGGAGGCGGTCATGCCTAGCAGCACGCGAGAATCGTTGGGCAGGCTGACGCGAACGGCAAAGGTGCGCGACTGCGGATCGGCGCTGCCGGCGACTTCGCGGACCTTGCCGTCGAGCGTCAGCGCCTCATCGGACCAGAAGCCAGCCTTGACGGTCTTGCCCGGCTTGAATTCGGCGATATCGGTTTCCGGAACAGCGATCAGGACTTCCTTCTCGCCGTCGATGGCAACGGTCACCACCGGCGTGCCGGAGCCGACCACCTGGCCGACATCGGCGGCAACGGCAGTGACGATGCCGTTCTTGTCCGCCTTGAGATCGGTATAGCGGACCTGGTTCTGTGCCTGGGCAAGCTGCGAGCGGGCGGAGTCTCGCGTGGCGACAGCCTGATTATAGGCGAGCGTCGCCTGCTCGAGCTGCGACTTCGGCGCGAAATTCTTGGCGTAGAGCTGTTCGGCCCGCTTGCGCGTAAGCTCGACTGTCTCGACCTGACGGTCGGCAGCATCGAGGCTGGCCTGAGCGCTTCTCACCGAAAGCTCGTAGTCGGTGGGATCGATGCGGGCGAGAACGTCGCCCGGCTTGACGCGGTCACCGATGTCGACAAGGCGCTCGGTGATCTTGCCGTTGATGCGAAAACCGAGATTCATCTCGGTGCGGGCACGCACCGATCCGGAATAGGAAAGCTGACGGGTATCGCTCGCCTTAGCGATCTCGACCACCTTGACCGGGCGGATGATCTCGGTGACCTCGGCTTTCTCCTGCGAGCAGCCGGCGAGGCCGAGAGCGACAACCATAATCAATGCTAGGCCGGCGGCCGGTCGCCTGTAGGTGATGGACTTGGACAAAGACACTTTTCGTACTCCCGAACTGTGGGGATGAATTGCCGGTATCGCCGCCCGACGGGCGGCAACGGTCATTTCTTCAAGGCTCTGATGGCAAACTCGGTAAGCTCGTCCGGCGTCGCCCGGTTCTTCTTGGCGAGGCACTGGGCCATCATCTGCGGATGACAGAGGCTGATAATGGCAGCGCCGAAGCACCGGGAAGCGATCACCGGATCCTGATCGACGAACTCGCCGGTAGCGATTCCCTCGCGGATCACTTCCGCGACCAGTTCATGGATGCTGTCGATGTGCTTTTCGATGACGTGCCAGTCGCGCTCGATGGCGACGATGACCATCTCGTGCACCTTCTCCTGGTCGATCATGGTCTCGAGCGTCCACTGGTAGTGCGTATGCACGTAGCGGCGGAGCTTTTCGCTGGCGGTGCCGGAACCATGGCAGGCCTCGTAGCTCAACCGGTAGCAGGTCTCGAGCATGCGGCCGCAAACCGCCTGGTGGATTTCCACCTTGGAGGCGAAGAAGCGATAGATGTTGGCAGTCGACATGCCGAGTTCGCGCGCAATGTCGGCGACGTTGGTCTTGCCGTAGCCGTAGTGGCGAAACAATCGCTCCGCGCAATCCAGGATGCGCGTGACATTTTCCTGGCGGGCGGAATCGGCGGTGGTGTCTAGGGTTTCAAGCATCTCGTTGGCCAAATTTACGACTGACGAATTTAGAATTTCGTCACTCGTAAATTGAAAACCATCACCTGTCAAGGCACGATTTTGGCTGCTGATGACAGATGGTGACATCCCTGGACGGAGTTGGCCCATGAAACGCATGTGGTTTCCGCCGGGCGAGCCTGCAACGCCGCCCCGTGTTTTTTTGCGAAGGATCTTGAAAAGATGCTTTCCGAAATCGGTTCCGTTTTCGGATCAGGCCCTAAGGCTGCTTTGCCATCTCCCGCAGCCGGAACTTCTGGATCTTGCCCGTCGAAGTCTTCGGGATTTCCGCGAAGATCACCGCTTTCGGCACCTTGAAGCGGGCGAGCAGCGCGCGGCAGTGCTCGATTACCTCCGCCTCGGTCGCCGCCTTGCCCGGCTTCAGCTCGACATAGGCGACCGGCACCTCGCCCCATTTGTCGTCGGATCGGGCGACAACGCCGCAAGAAGCGACGGCGGGATGCTTGTACAGCGCCTCCTCGACCTCGATCGAGGAGATGTTTTCGCCGCCGGAGATGATGATGTCCTTGGAACGGTCCTTGAGCTGGATGTAGCCGTCCGGATGGATGACGCCGAGGTCGCCCGAATGGAACCAGCCGCCGGCAAAGGCCTCGTCGCTCGCCTTGCGGTTCTTGAGATAGCCTTTCATGACGATGTTGCCGCGGAACATCACCTCGCCGATGGTCTCGCCGTCGGCCGGCGTCTCTTGCATCGTCTGCGGGTCCATCACCGTCAGGCCTTCGAGCGCGGCATAGCGTACGCCTTGCCTGGCCTTCTTCGCCGCCCTCGCCCCTTTCTCCAGCCGGTCCCACTCGCCATGCCATTCGTTGACGACGGCCGGGCCATAGGTTTCGGTCAGGCCGTAGAGATGGGTGACGGCAAAGCCCGCATCGGCCATGCCCGACAGCACCGCCTCGGGCGGCGGCGCCGCGGCGGTGTTGAAGGTGACGGTCTGCGGGAACTGCCGCTTGTCCTCGTCCCTGGCGTTGATCAGCACCGACATGACGATGGGTGCACCGCACAGATGGGTGACGCCGTGATCGGCGATGGCGTCGTAGATCGGCTTCGGCCGCACCCAGCGCAGGCAGACATGCGTGCCGCCCTGCACGGCAAGCGTCCAGGGAAAGCACCAGCCGTTGCAGTGGAACATCGGCAATGTCCACAGATAGACGGGGTGCTTGCCCATGCCGGCATGGATGGTGTTGGCATAGGCCATCAATGCCGCGCCCCGATGGTGGCAGACGACGCCCTTCGGATTGCCTGTCGTGCCGGAGGTGTAGTTGAGCGAAATGGCATCCCATTCGTCGTCCGGCATCGACCAGGCGAAATCCTCGTCGCCGCCGGCGACAAACGCCTCATAGTCCAGCGTGCCGATCCGCTCGCCCTTGGGATAGGGCGCATCGGCGGCATAGTCGGGATCGTCGTAATCGATCAGCAGCGGCCTGACCTTGGCCAGCGTCAGCGCTTGCCGAACCACGCCGGCGAATTCGCGGTCGACGATCAGCACCTTGGTTTCGGCGTGATCGAGCTGGAAGGCAATGACGGCGGCGTCGAGGCGGGTGTTGAGCGAATGCAGCACCGCCCTGGTCATCGGCACGCCGAAATGCGCTTCCAGCATCGGCGGTGTGTTGGACAGCATGACGGTGACGGTGTCGCCCTTGCCGATACCGCGCTTCGCCAGCGCCGAGGCAAGCCTCAGCGAGCGCTTCCAGAAATCGCGATAGGTCGTGCGCTGGCGGCCATGGATGATGGCGGTCTGATCGGGAAAGGTTTTTGCCGCCCGCTCAAAATAGGTCAGCGGCGTCAGCGGCTGGTGGTTGGCCGGGTTCCTGTCTAGGTCCTGTTCGTAGGGATTGCCCATCCCGTCCTCCGCAATGTGTTCGTCGAGAACTTTAGCTACCGGCTTCCGACCCGTCACCACCAACGATGCCATCATAGACCGCGTTTGGCACAAGAAAGGTCTAGATTCGGCGAGCGAAAGGGCATCTATGCCTTCCTCCCAATTTGACTTTTGTCGAGAGCCGTGAATAATGTCAGCAAGGAGATGGCATGGCGATCCGACCGGCAGAACAGCTTATCCACAAGGCCGCCTGGCTTTACTATGCACACGGCCTGCGCCAGGACCAGGTGGCCAGCCAGCTCAAGATTTCCCGTGCCTCGGTGGCGATGTATCTGCGCAAGGCGCGCGAGACCGGCATCGTCAACATCTCGACCTCGACCCAGCTTTTCACCGACGACGTGCTGGCACGCAAGCTGGAAGACGCGCTGAAGCTCGACGCGGTCTGGATCGCGCCGGAAAACGGCTATGTCGCCGACCCCTCGACCGACATCGCGGTGCTGGCGGCAAGCGTCTTTCTCGAGCTGATCAGGAAGGGCGACCGCATCGGCGTCGCCTGGGGACGGACCATCTACACGATCGCCGACATCATGTCCTATGCCGATCTGCAGGACGTCACCGTGGTGCAGCTCTGCGGCAATCTGGGCGCCCCCTATTCGTACCGGCCGGACCAATGCACGATGGAAATCGCGCGCCGGCTCAACGCCAAGGGGCTGAATTTTTACGCGCCGCTGGTGCTGACGACGGAAGAACTGGCACGCGGCCTGCGCGCCGAGCCGGTGATCCGCGAGCAATTGTCGGGCATCGGCGAATGCGACCTGGCGCTGTATTCGGTAGGCTCGGTGGACACCGACAGCCACCTGGTCAAATGCGGCGCGCTGACCGAAAGCGAAATGGCTGCATTGCGCAAGGCGGGTGCGGCCGGCGTCATTGCCGGGCAGATCATCGACGCCGAAGGCAAGGCGCTCGACTGCAGCTACAACCGCCGGCTGATTTCGGCGGAGCTGTCATCGCTGCGCAGCATCGAAAAGCGCCTTGTGGTGGTGCAGGAAGACAGCAAGTTCGAACCGCTCGTCGCGGCGATCTCCGGCGGGCTCTGCACCCATCTCGTCGTCGGCGCGCACATGGCGCGACGGCTGCTCGACCATGCCGGAGCGGCAGCAGAAAAGGTCGCCTGATACCTAGTTTCAGCCGCCGACGCATTGTCATCAAGGCGTCGCGGCATTCCTGTTCACAACAAAGAGAAATCGGACGAAGCTGACATGAAGAACCTTTGGAATGACGGCGAGGCGGAGAAGCTGGTCGCCGACTATGCTAAAAAGGGTGTGGCCCGCGACCTGGCGCTGCGCGTCTACACGACCAGGCTGCTGGGCGGCGAGCCGCGGCTCGTCCTGCATGGCGGCGGCAACACATCGTGCAAGACCAAGGCCACCGACCTTGTCGGCGACGAATGGGACGTGCTCTGCGTCAAGGGCAGCGGCTGGGACATGGGCGTCATCGAGCCGCAGGGCCTGCCGGCGGTCAAACTCGGCGCGCTGTTGAAGGCGCGGTCGCTCAAGAAGCTCTCCGACGAGGACATGGTCGCGCTGCAGCGGGCGAACCTCATCGATCCGTCCTCGCCCAACCCTTCGGTCGAGACGCTGCTGCACGCCTTCCTGCCGCACAAATTCGTCGACCACACGCATTCGACGGCGATCCTGGCCATCGTCGACCAGGAGGACAGCGAGGCGCTGAGCCGGAAGGTGTTCGGCGAAAAGATGGGCTTCGTGCCTTACATCATGCCGGGCTTCGATCTGGCCAAGGCGGCCGCCGATGTATTCGACGCCGATCCGACGGTCGAAGGCCTGATCCTAGACAAGCACGGCATCTTCACCTTCGGCGACGATGCCAGGCAGGCCTATGACCGGATGATCCATTATGTGAACGTCGCCGAGGATTTCATCGCCGGGAACGGCAAGCCGCGCACCGAAAAAGTGGCACTGCCGGCCAGGCTGGCGAAGCCTGCGGAGATTGCGCCGATGCTGCGCGGCGCGGTGGCGGTGGCACGCGGCGAAGGCCGCTTCGACCGGATGATCAGCGATTTCCGCACCTCGGATGCGATCGTCGACTTCATCAATTCGGCAAAAATTGCCGACTATGCCGGGCGCGGCGTGTCGACACCCGACCTGTCGATCCGCATCAAGACCGGACCGATGGCACTGCCGGCGCCCGACGCTGACAAGGTCGGCGACTACAAATCCGTCATCCGCCAGCATGTCGAGAAATTCGCCAAGGACTATCGCGCCTATTTCGAAACCAATGATGCGCTCGACGGCGTGAAGCGCACCATGCTCGACCCGATGCCGCGGCTGACGCTGGTGCCCGGCCTCGGCATGTTCGGCCACGGCCGCACGCTCAAGGATGCGAAGATCGCCTCCGACGTCGGCGAAATGTGGATCGAGGCGGTACGCGGCGCCGAAGCCGTCGGCGATTTCCGCCCGCTCTCCAAAAGCGACCTGTTCCCGCTCGAATACTGGTCGCTGGAACAGGCCAAGCTCGCCGCCAACAAGCCGAAGCCGCTGACCGGCCAGGTGGTGCTGGTCACCGGCGGCGCCGGCGCGATCGGTGCTGCCACGGCAAAGCTGTTCGCCGACAACGGTGCCCATGCGGTCGTCGTCGATCTCGATGCGTCAAGGGCTGCCGAGGCGGCAAAAAAAGCCGGCAACGGTTCGATCGGCATTGGCGCCGACATCACCGATCCGGCGCAGATGCGCGCCGCCTTCGACAAAGCGGTCGACGTCTACGGCGGCCTCGACATTCTCGTGTCCAATGCCGGTGCTGCCTGGGAGGGCCGGATCGGCGAGCTCGACGACGCCACCTTGCGCAAAAGCTTCGAACTCAATTTCTTCGCCCACCAGTCGGCGGCGCAGAATGCCGTGCGCATCATGCTCGAACAGGGCACCGGTGGCGTGCTGTTGTTCAATACCTCCAAGCAGGCGGTCAATCCGGGGCCGAAGTTCGGCGCCTATGGCATTCCCAAGGCGGCAACGCTGTTTTTGTCCAGGCAATATGCGCTCGACTACGGCGCGCATGGCATCCGCTCCAATGCCGTCAACGCCGACCGCATCCGTTCGGGGCTGTTGACCGATGCCATGATCACCAGCCGCTCGGGCGCGCGCGGCGTGTCGGCGAAGGAGTACATGTCCGGCAACCTGCTCGGGCAGGAAGTGACGGCCGAAGACGTCGCCCAAGCCTTCCTGCATCAGGCGCTGGCCGAGCGGACCACCGCCGATGTGACGACGGTGGACGGCGGCAACATCGCGGCGGCGCTGCGGTAGGCGTGATCGGGGATCACACTTGCGAAATTGGTATTTTGTAGCTACATTGTGGCTCAGACCTCAAGGAGTCACAACATGGCAACGGATACCGTGGTCCGCGCTCGGATCGATACGGCGACAAAGGATCAGGCAACGGAGGCCTTGGCGGCAATGGGATTGTCCGTTTCCGACGCCATTCGCCTGCTGATGGTCCGCGTCGCCGCCGACAAGGAATTTCCCTTCCCGGTGAAAGTGCCGAACGCAACGACTCGAAAGGCCATGACCGAATTGGAACGTGGCAAGGGCAAGCCTTTCGCCTCGGCCGATGAGTTGTTCAAGGATTTGGGAATGTGACGTGCTGACGCCCGTTCGCTCTGGGCAATTCCGTCGCGACGTGAAACGTGCGGAGAAGAGGGGCAAAGATCTTGGCAAGTTGCGCGAACTGCTAGCCTCCTGCTCGCCGGAGATGAGCTACCGGGGAGCTATAAGGACCACTCGCTGAAAGGCGATTGGAAAGGCTTTCGTGACGCTCACATAGAACCGGACTGGCTCTTGATCTACCGAGTTGCCGGTGACGAGCTACAGCTTGCGCGCACCGGCTCACATTCCGATCTGTTCAACGAGTAGCCGAGACAGGTGCGCATTTGAGAATTTTGCTAAAGTAGTTCTCGGATGCCTTCCCAAGCCTTTCGGCCCAGCTTTCGATCGGTCTCGTCATTGCCTCCGTGTGCATGCAAAGTCGAGCGTGGTGTGTTCTCGCCTGGCAAGAGAATGCGGTGACCGGCATCCCGCGACGAAATGAGATGCGTGACCTTGCCTGCTTCGCCGCGCCGCCTAACAATATCTCGGGCGAACGATAGGGAAGGCCATAGTGCATCGTCGCCACCCGCGACGAGCAGGATCTCGGCCGATGCGGTCTCAACAGGGATCGTCGCCGCCTTTGATTTCTGCTTGAAGGTTTTCAAACAATTTTCGAAAAGCCCCCTGTAAGATACTAAGCCATCCACGTACTCTGGTGTCCAATCTGGATCTGTCGGCACAAACGGCAGCGCGATGCCGTCGAGCGACCATGAGGATCGTTCAGGCCAGCTGACACCATCGCGGCCCGCACCGATATTTCCCCAAATTACGGATGACGGGCTAATCGCGACCACTACATCAATTCGCTGGTCATGGACCGCGGCAAGCAATGACGCCTCGGCACCCTTGGACGTGCCCACATAGACGATGCGACGGCACCCTGTTTCAATGAGATAATCGGTTGCCGCAAAGAACGTTTCCAGGGGAACCTCACATATTCCGGGAATCTGGCCCTCGCCGCCAAACCACTGCAGCGCCAAGGCCGACGTACCCGCATCTGCAAAGAGCCGCGCGCGCCCGACATCAACACGGCCACTCGATCCGCCCAACACCACAACGCCCGTGGTGGCCTGCGAGCATCGAAAAAATGTTCCGGCGACGATGCCGGTCGGACTTTCCTCTCTTACCGCCTGCGCCTCCATTTACCCGCCGAATCCTGGGTTCAACCGTCCAATCGTCCCGCAAAACGGGTGGCTGCGACAATTGCAATTCGGCGGTCCGGCACGCCAGACATCTTCGACAAAAAGGCCGCCTGCAACAAGCTGCTGCAGACGGCTATTGTTTTGCTCGTGCCGAAAATTACTTCGCGTTCGGGTTCGGCATCCAGGTCGGCATCGCGACATCGGCATGGGCGAATTGCGGCAGCTTGGCCGAGAGGTCCTCCATGTTCTTGATGTCCTTGTCGAGCAGGTCCTTCTGGGTGATCAGCGTCGGCGGCACGATGACGTTGTGGCCGGGATCTTCGCCGGCCAGAAGCTGCGCCAGCGCACGCACGGAGACCTGACCGACGACCGCCGGGTTGGTAGCGGCGGTTGCCGCCCAGGCGCTGTCCGGCTCGCGCATCGCGGCGATGTCCGAGGTCGAGATGTCGGCCGAATAGATCTTGATGTCCTTGTTCAGCCCGGCTTCGTCGACCGCGATCTTCACGCCCTTGGCGAATTCGTCGTAGGGCGCGAACATCACCTTGATGTCGGGGTGGGCCGACAACACCGAGCGGGCCTGGTTGGCGACCGAATTGGCGATCGGATTGTCGAGCGTGCCGAACATGGCGGCTTCGTCGATGCCCGAATATTTCTTCTTGAATTCGACCCAGGTCTCGTTGCGGCGATCGAGCGGCGCGATGCCGGCGACATAGACGTAGCCGGCCTTCCAGCTCTCGCCATTGTCCTTGACCGCTTGCTCGAGCGCCAGGCGCGCGAGGTCGCGGTCGGATTGCTCGATCTGCGGGATCTTGGGGTTTTCGACATTGACGTCGAAGGCGACGACCTTGATGCCGGCCTCGACCGCGCGCTGGGCGGCGTCCTTCATCGATTCCGTCAGTCCGTGCTGGATGATGATGCCCTGGACGCCGAGCGCGATGGCCTGGTCGACCATGTCCGCCTGAAGCGCCGCGTCCTGGCGGCTGTCGAGCACGCGCAGGTCGACGCCGAGTGCCTTGGCCTGCGCCTCGACGCCGGACAAATACGCCTGGAAGAAGTCGCCGGTCGAGAGATAGCGGACCAGCGCTATCTTGACGGCGCCCGGCTTGTCGAACGGCGCCGGCCTGTCCTGCGCCATCGCCGGCAACTGCATCAGCAATGTTGCGCCGGCAAGCCCGAGCGCTGCCTTCCCCAAAAGTCTTCTTGTGATGTTCACGTCGCTTCCTCCACTTGTTGAACCCAAAATGTGACCCGGTCGAACCCTATCTCCTGCCCCTGCCGGACAGGGCGAAGGTAAAGACAAGGGCAACCACGAGAACCACGCCCTTGACGAAATCCTGCGTGTAGTAAGGCGCGTTCATCATCGTCAGGCCCTGCAGCAGCACGCCGACAAACACCGCGCCGACAGCCGTGCCGAAGGCGTTCGGCTTGGCGGCGCCGAGAACCGCGTAACCGATGAGTGCCGCAGCCACCGCGTCGAGCAACAGATTATTACCCGAGGCGATGTCGCCGCGTCCAAGGCGGGCAGCGAGCAAAATGCCGCCGATCGAGGCAAAAACTCCCGAAATCACATAGGCCCAGATTTTGTATGCCTTGACAGGCGCGCCGGCGAGTTCTGCGGCGCGTTCGTTGCTGCCGACCGCATACATCATGCGCCCGAAACGGGTGTATTCGAGAAAGAACCAGATCAGCACCGCCAGCACGAGCAGGACGACGACCGACACCGGAATGAGGTTCGGGATGAAGAAGTCGAAGCGATGGCGGCCAAGCGCCAGGAACGCGGCGCCGAAACTGCCGTTGGCGACCGAGCCGTCGGGCATGGTCATGCCAGTGGCGATCGAACGGCCCTCGGTCGGTATGCGCTGCAGGCCGACAAGCAGGAACATCATGCCGAGCGTCGCCAAAAGGTCCGGCACCCGCATATAGACGATCAGCCAGCCATTGATCAGGCCGACCACGGCGCCGATCACAAGACAGATGACGACGGCCATGACGGCGTTCTGCCCCAGCACCACCATGACATAGGCAGCCGCCATCATGGCGCTGGTGGCGACCGAGCCGATCGACAGGTCGAAGCCGCCGACGACCAGCGTGGCGGTGACGCCGAGCGCCAGAACGCCGGTGATGGCGACCGACTGGAAGATGAAGACAGCACTTTGCGGCGAGACGAAACCATCGGCGGCGGCGGCGAAATAGGCGATCAGCCCGAACAACAGAACGATGAAGCCGTAGCGAATAGCATTGTCGCGCAGGATCATTCAGCGCTCCCGCACGCTGGCACCGTCATTATCCAACCCGAATTCATGCCCTCTCCATTCCAATTCTCATCGTCTTCCCGCTCTCAGGCTGCGCTGTGCAACGGCCCGCCCGCCACTTCGGCCAGCAGACGCTCGAGATCGACATCGGTATTGCGGTGCTCGCCGACGATCGTCTGCTCCGACATCACCAGGATGCGATCGGCCGTCTCCAGGGCTTCGTCGAGTTCGGTGACGAACAGCAGCGTCGCGCGGCCGTGGGCGCTGGCCCGCAGCTTGGCGGCGATGTCGCGCCTGGCCGAGATGTCCACACCTTGAAACGGCTCGTCGAGGATGAAAAGCCTTGCCACCTGCGACATCCAGCGGGCGACCATCACCTTCTGCTGATTGCCACCGGAAAGCGACGCCATCTCGTCCCTCTCGGAGCGGCAGACGATGCCCAACTCCTGGATCTGCTGGCGGGCAACAGCGCGTTCGATACGGCGTTTGAGAACACCGAGACGCGACATGCGGCTGTGGAACGGCAGGCTGATGTTCTCCTGGATGTTGAAGTCGCCGACGATGCCGTTTTCGCCCCGGTCCTTGGCGACGAGAAACACACCGGCGGCAATCGCTTCGCCGGTCAATGCCGGAGCATAAGGTTTCCCGTTCAGCACCATGGTCCCGGACAGCGGCTTGCGCAAACCGAACAGCGTCTCGGCGAGCGCGGTCTTGCCGACGCCGACAAGGCCGGTGATGGCAACGACCTCGCCATCGCCGAGCGTCAGCGAGATCGGCCTGGCGCCTTCAGCAATCCGCAGCGCGTCGGCAGTGAAAATTGCTTTGGCCGAATTCCTGGCGACGATCCGCTCGAGCTGGATCTTACGGCCGAGCATGGCGTTGACCGCACCTTCGTAATCCAGCGGCTTCTTGTCGAAGATGCCTGAGATGACCCCGTCGCGCATCGAAATGATGCGATCGGCAAGCCGCCTGATGTCAGACATACGGTGCGAAATGTAGAGGATGGCCACGCCTTGCTGGCGAAGCCGGTCGAGCAATGCGAACAGCCGGTCGGCCTCGGCGCTGGACAGCGAGGAAGTCGGCTCGTCGAGGATCAGCACTTTCGGCCGGTGCGCCATGGCGCGGGCGATTGCCACCATCTGGCGGTCGGCCAGAGAGAGATCGCTGATCCGGGCCTTGAGGTCGATGGCCAGTCCCATGCGGTCGGCCACCGCCTTTGCCTCGCGACGCACCCGGCCTGGATTGAACAGGGTCGGCACGCCGCTGCCGCTCAGCCTGTCGAGGGTAAGGTTGGTTGCGACGTCGAGGTCGGCGACGACACCGTCGTTGATGTTCTGGTGGACGGTAACGACGCCGGCGCGGATCGCCTCCGCCGGCGTTTTCGGGTCGAACTCATGACCGGCAAGCGACATCGAGCCGCCGCCATGGTCGTAGACGCCACTGATGATCTTGACGAGGGTGGATTTGCCGGCGCCGTTGGCGCCCATCAGCACGGTCACTTCGCCGGCATGCAATTCGAGCGAGACGCCGCCAAGCACCTCGATATGGCCAAAGGATTTCCTCAGGCCGTCGACGCGGAACACGGCATCATTGCCCATTCGTTCCTCCCTGACCATGACGCTATGGGCTATATCGGCAATTGTCAACACGATTGACAATTGCCAGCAGGCTTCCTAGCTTGGCCCGACCGCGTTGGCTCCGCTATCATCGGAGCACATGAGCGGGAGGTGAGGATGACTGGGAAATCGCCGTTCGAAGCACTGTCGGTCGAGACACTGGCGGGCCGTCTCGGTGCCAACGAGCCCCTGTGTTCGCAGATCGGCAAGGATACGAGCCAGTGGAAGGTTCGTGAAGTCGGCGATGGCAATCTGAACCTGGTGTTCATCGTCGAGGGTGCTGAGGGTGCGGCCGTCGTCAAGCAGGCCCTGCCCTACGTCCGGCTGGTCGGCGACAGCTGGCCGCTGCCGCTAAAACGCTCCTTCTTCGAATACCATGCGCTGACGCGGCAACAGGCGCGGGCGCCGGGTTCGGTGCCCGATATCTATCACTTCGACGAAGGCCAGGCGCTGATCATCATGGAGTATCTGTCGCCGCACATTATCCTGCGGCGGGCGCTGATCGAAGGCCGGCAATTGCCCAACATCGCGACAGACATCGGCTTGTTCATGGCCCGCACGTTGTTTCGCGGCTCCGACCTGCATATGGCGACCAAGGACCGCAAGGCCGATCTGGCACTGTTCGCCGACAATGTCGAACTCTGCGACATCACCGAGAACCTGGTTTTCTCGGATCCGTATTTCGATGCCAAGATGAACCAGCACACCAGCCCGCAGCTCGATGGCATTGTCGCCGAGCTGCGCGCCGACCGCGACCTCAAGGTCGAGGCGCAGCGCATGAAGCACATCTTCGCTGCCAATGCCGAGACGCTGCTGCATGGCGACCTGCATTCCGGCTCGATCATGGTCACCGACATCGAAACGAGGATGATCGACCCCGAATTCGCCTTCTACGGGCCGATCGCCTTCGACGTCGGCATGCTGCTCGCCAATTTCTGGATGGCGTTCTTCTCGCAGCGCGGCCATGAACAGGACGGAAGCCGCGACGCCATGCGTGACTATCTGCTCGGCGTTACGGTCGAGACATGGTCGGTGTTTCGCGCCGAGTTCTCGCATCTGTGGCGAACCGAGCGTACCGGCATGCTCTACCAGAAGAGCCTGTTCGAAGATCAGGGCGACAGGCTTGGCGCCGAGCAGGCGCTAGACCACATGCTGCATTCGATCTGGACCGATCTGCTCGGCTTTGCCGGCGTCGAGGTTCACCGGCGAATTCTCGGCCTTGCCCACAATGCCGATTTCGAGACCATTGCCGATCCGGATCTGCGCGCCAGATGTGAGGCAAAGGCGCTGAAATTCGGCCGTCACCTCGCCGTCAACCGGCGCCAGATCCACAGCATCGACGAGGTCAACCGGTTGGCCGCGCTGATCGAACGGGAGAGCAGGATTTGAACGTCGGCGACCGCCACTACCGCACCATCTGGCCGAGTGACGACGGGCGTTCGGTGGAGATCATCGACCAGCGCTGGCTGCCGCATGATTTCCGCATCGAAAAGATCGATTCCGTCGCCGGCATCGCCACGGCAATCCGCGACATGTGGGTGCGCGGGGCGCCCCTGATCGGCGTCACCGCGGCCTATGGCGTCGCCATGCAGATGGCCGACGATCCGTCGGATGCAGCACTCGACGCCGTCTGGGCAACCTTGCACGAAACGCGCCCGACGGCGATCAATTTGCGCTGGGCGCTGAACGAAATGCAACGCTTCCTGCTGACGCTTCCACTGGCAGAACGTGCCGCGGCTGCCTATCGGCGTGCCGGCGAGATCGCCGACGAGGATGTCGGCCTCAACCGCGCCATCGGCGCCCATGGGCTCGAAATCATCAAGGCGATCGCGGCGCGCAAGCAGCCGGGCGAACCGGTCAATATCCTGACCCACTGCAACGCCGGGTGGCTGGCCACGGTCGACTACGGCACCGCCACCGCGCCGATCTATCTGGCGACGGAAGCCGGCATTCCAGTCCATGTCTATGTCGACGAAACACGACCCCGCAACCAGGGTGCCCAATTGACCGCCTGGGAGATGGCCGGCCACGGCGTGCCGCATACGCTGATCGTCGACAATGCCGGCGGCCATCTGATGCAGCGCGGCCAGATCGACATGGTCGTCGTCGGCACCGACAGGACCACCGCCGACGGCGATGTCTGCAATAAGATCGGTACCTATCTCAAGGCGCTCGCCGCCGACGACAACGACGTGCCGTTCTATGTCGCGCTGCCGTCGCCGACGATCGACTGGACCGTGGGCGACGGGCTGGCCGACATCCCGATCGAACAGCGCTCGCCCGACGAGGTCTCACTGGTCTGGGGCAAGACCGCTTCCGGCGAGATCGCCCAGGTCCGCGTATCGCCGGAAGCCACGCCGGCGGCCAATCCGGCCTTCGACGTGACGCCGGCGCGGCTGGTCACCGGCTTGATCACCGAACGCGGTGTCGCTACGGCCTCGCGCGAAGGCCTGAGGGCGATGTTTCCCGAGCGCGGATGATCCGCTTTGCCGAGAGGGCGCTCCGGATTTGCCTGATCTCACGATTTCTTGAACACGGCACGGTTAAAAACGCCCGTTGCCTGTCCCACATGGACGGCCGTATGCGTAGCGGCGGGGCGGCGCCCAACGCTCGAAGCCGGGGTTGCCCACGGCTCGGCGAGTGAACCAGCGGGATACCGCGATGTCATTCAGACCATTGCTTGGTGACGGACGGGTTCGGAGCCAGGACGAGAAGTCGGAGCCCCTGCAAACCGCGTCATGGGTCAGCTCCTCGATCGTCTTCGACAACCGGCGGTGGGCGTGCCGGGAGGCGGAGCTCCGCTGGACAGCCCCTCATCATCTGATCGTGCTGACCGAAGAAGGCGGCACGTCCCATACATCCATCCGGCACGAGGCACGATCCCTTTACGACGGAATGGACCGTCCCGGAGCCCTCACCTTCGTCCCGGCAGGCGCGGAACGACAGGGCTTCTATCGCGATGTAAACCTCTCCTATTCAGCCCTGTGGATCGATCCCGATATCGGGCTTCCCGGATGCGAACGCCTGAGGAACCTGCCTATACTGGTAAACAAGAAAGACGCGGTCGTCGCCACGCTGCTGAGTTCGCTTCGTGACGAGATGGCACTCGGCCACAAGCCAGACACTGCCTATGTCGAGCATCTGGTCGCGCTCGTCAGTCTCCGCGTGGCCAACCTGAGCCGGGAGCAACCGCGGTTTGTACGTCACGGCTGTCTCAGCCGCCGGGCGCTTGGTCGCGTTCGGGATTACATCGATGCGCATATGAATTCCGATATTTCGCTAAGCGAGCTGGCAGCCGCCGCGGGCATGGCCGTCGACAGTTTTGCGCGTCGCTTCAAGGCGACGACCGGCCTTGCACCCTACGCCTATGTGATCGAGGAACGGGTGCGGCGAGCGGAGGCGCTGCTGCGCGAAACGGGTTTGTCGATCGGTGTCATTGCCTTTCGGCTCGGCTTCTCAAGCCAGAGCCACTTCACCACGACCTTCCGACGTCTGAGGGGCATGACGCCTCGTGCCTATCGGGTGAATTCTTCTCCAGAATCCTGATAGTGCCGCCGGTTTCTTGAAAGAAAGCCGCCGCCCGCACTCCCACCTCCAGTGTCGTTGGGTGACAGAACCCGAGGGTTCGCTCGGGTCAAGTTGCCGTCTGCGCTTCATTGCGGCTGGGAGATCATGATGGCCAAAACGGACAACAGGAGCGGGCCGACGCGTCGGATGGTATTGGAAGGCGGTGTTGCGACCGGGGTGCTCCTGGCTACCGGACTACCGGTTGACGCCGAGCCGGCCGAGACCGTCACGGCGGCTGCGTCGTCCTCACCGCTACCGACGATGACGATGTCGTTACGGATCAACGCGAAGGATCTTGCCATCGAGCTCGACCCGCGGACGACGCTGCTCGACGCCCTGCGCAACCATCTCGGCCTCACCGGCTCGAAGAAGGGCTGCGACCACGGCCAGTGCGGCGCATGCACGGTGCTCGTCGATGGGCGCCGGATCAATTCCTGCCTGACGCTTGCCGCAATGCATGAAGGCGACGAGATCACCACGGTCGAGGGCCTTGCCGAGGGTGACCGGCTGCATCCGGTCCAGGCCGCCTTCGTCGCCCGCGACGGTTTCCAGTGCGGCTACTGTACGCCAGGCCAGATCTGCTCGGCGGTTGGCATGCTGGGCGAGGCGCGGGCCGGCTGGCCAAGCCATGCGAGCGCCGACGTGGCAGCGGCTTCCGTCGCTCTCACCGATGCCGAGATCCGCGAGCGGATGAGCGGCAACATCTGCCGTTGCGCCGCCTATCCGAACATTGTCGCTGCAATCCGCGACGCGGCAGAGGAGGCATGAGCAATGCAGTCCTTCACTTATGAACGTGCGACGAGTGCTGAGCAGGCGGCGGCCGCGGTTGCGGCCCGGCCGGACGCCAAGTTCATCAGCGGCGGCACCAACCTGCTCGACCTGATGAAGCTCGAGATCGAGCGCCCAGCGCATCTCGTCGACATCAGCCGGCTGCCCCTTGATCGGATCGAGGAGACGGCGGAAGGCGGGCTTCGGGTCGGCGCCCAGGTCCGCAATAGCAATCTCGCCGCCGACCCGCGGGTAAGGTCGCGCTACCCGATGCTCACGCAAGCGCTGCTGGCGGGAGCGTCCGGCCAGATACGCAACAAGGCCTCGACCAGCGGCAATCTCCTGCAGCGCACGCGCTGCCCCTATTTCTACGACCGCAACATGCCCTGCAACAAGCGCCAGCCGGGTTCGGGCTGCGCGGCACTTCAGGGCTTCAACCGCATGCACGCCGTACTCGGCGCGAGCGAAGCCTGCATCGCGGTCCATCCTTCTGACATGGCGGTCGCCATGTCCGGGCTCGACGCCAGGATCGAGACCGTCTCGCCCGGCGGCGAGACCCGTACGACCCCGATCGGCGATTTCCATCGATTGCCCGAGACGATGCCCCAGGTGGAGACCGTGCTCGGCCACGGCGAAATGGTCGTCGCGGTTACCCTGCCGCCGCCGCCACCCGGCCGACAGGTTTACCGCAAGGTGCGCGACCGTGCTTCCTACGCCTTCGCGCTGGTGTCGGTGGCAGCAATCGTCGAGAAAAGCGGCGACCGTATCCGAAGCGCTCGGATCGCCATGGGCGGCGTGGCAGCCAAGCCATGGCGCGCGACGGAGGCGGAGCGGACGCTGGCAGGAGCGGCGGCATCCGACGGCGCCTTTAGCGACGCCGCCGAAGCCGCGCTCGCCGGAGCCGTCGGGCATGGCGCCAATGATTTCAAGATCCCGCTGGCGAAACGGACGATGCGGCACACGCTCGCTGCTGCCGTCGAGAGTGCGTGAGGTGACACGATGACAGAGACGACGACCCCGAACAGCGGTTCCCAGATGCAGGCGACGAGCAGGAGATCGATATGAAACTCACGCGACGCGCCGTTGCCGCCGCGGGTGGCGGCCTTTTTGTTTCTGCCGCAGCAGCTTGGGGCGCCACATCCGACCCGGGAGCTCGTCACGGGCTCGAGGCCGCCGTCGACGCCTTCTTTGCCGGCTGGGCCTCTGGCGACTGGACGGCATTCCTTGATTGTTGCGATGAGACGATGACCTTCCAATTCCCTGTCGGCGAGCAACGAGGCCGACACGGACCACCGGAAGGCAAGCGGGCACTCGCAGCCTGGACCGCCGCGCATCAGGCGCAGGGAAACAGGATCACGAAATCGACCGTCGATCTCAAGCTCTTCGCCGCCGACTGGGTCATCGTCTGCGACCGCGGGAGCGGGACAATCGGTGGCGCGCCCTACACTGGCCTGCATGCGATCCTCATCCGGGCCGGCCCGACAGGGAGGCTGGTCGAATTTCGCGAGTATTTCGGCGAGATCGCCGCGTGAGCTCCGGCCGCCGCGCGACGAACATAAAGGTGCGAGGAAGCGGCGTCGTCGCGGCCTCGATGCTTCCGAACTCCAGATGAAAAATCTTTAGGTGACTTGTGAACGAGACCATACCCGGACTGCCCGGCTCCGCCACCCATTCAAGGATGAAACCTCGTGCCGATGCTGGCATCATCGGGAGGCCGATCGACCGCATCGACGGTCCGCTCAAAGTGACGGGCGGCGCCACATACGCTTACGAGAATGAGCTGGATGGTACAGCCTATGGCTACATTCTCGGCGCCTCCGTCGCCAAGGGCCGCATCGCCGAGATCGACACGACCGAAGCCGAACGGGCGCCGGCAGTGCTGCTCGTCATCACGCACCGCAATGCGCCGGCCCAGCCGGATTTCGGCCCAACGGTCACGCCAACGGTGCCGGAGGTCTTCACGCGCCCCCGGCCCGCGCTCAACAGCGATCGAGTACGGTATTACGACGAGCCGGTCGCGCTGGTCGTTGCGGAGACGTTCGAGGCGGCACGCGCTGCTGCGGGCCTCATCAGAGTACGCTATGACGAGGAGCCGGGCCTCTACGATCTACCGGGACATATCGCCGACGCCTACGCGCCAAAGCGGACCAATGCCGGCTTCGAGACCGACAGCGTGGTCGGCGACTTCGAGCGCGCCTTTGCGACGGCGCCGATCAAGATCGATTCCACCTACGGGACCCCCTTCGAACATCACAATCCGATGGAGCCGCATGCGACGCTTGCTGCCTGGTCAGGCAACGAGCTGACGATCCGTACATCGGCGCAGACCCTCGCGAACTTCCGGGCCGGGGTCGCCAGCACGCTTCGCATCCCGCTCGAGCGAGTGCGCATCGTCAGCCCCTTCATCGGCGGAGGCTTCGGTTCCAAGCTGATTGCCCATGCCGACACGATCCTGGCCGCACTTGCAGCGCAGGTGCTGCAGCGCCCCGTGAAGATCGCGCTGACGCGACAACAGATGTTCGCCAATGCCGGTCATCGCGCAGAGATGGTCCAACAGGTACGTCTCGGCGCGGACACTGACGGGCGGCTCACCGGGATCGCGCACGATGTCTGGTCCGCAACGTCCAGCTTCGAGGAGTACTGCGAACAAACGGCAGTTTTTGCGCGCTCGCTCTACGCCGCGCCGAACCGTCTCACCCGCCATCGCCTGGTTCCGCTGGACATCAACCGCGGCGAATGGATGCGCTCGCCCGGCGAAGCGCCCGGCATGCTGGCTTTCGAATGCGCCATGGATGAGCTCGCCGAGCGCGCCGGTCTGGACCCGATCGAACTCAGGATCCGCAACGAACCGGCACAGGATCCCGAGCGCGGCGTGCCGTTCTCCACCCGCAATCTCGTCGCCTGCATGGAGGAAGGCGCCCGCCGTTTCGGCTGGGAGCGGAGAAACCCGACACCGGGCCGAACTCGGGAGGGCCGCAAGCTTATCGGCCACGGCATGGCGGCGGCGATCCGTCCGAACTATATCGGCGCGGCGACGGCGCGGGTTGCGATCGACCGGGACTGTCGGGTGACGGCGCGGCTCGACATGACCGATATTGGGACCGGCACCTATACGATCCTGACCCAGATTGCCGCCGAGAGCCTCGGCCTGCCGATCTCGTCCGTCAAGGTGGAGCTCGGCGACAGCCGCTTCCCGCGTACCGCCGGCTCCGGCGGGTCCTGGGGCGCAGCAAGTGCGGGTTCGGCCTTGTATAATGCGTGCAACGTCCTCAAGGAACGGATCCTGGAGGCGGCGCAGTCGAACGAAGCCTCGCCGTTGCGCGGCGCGAACGCCACCGAGGCAAGCTTTGCCGACGGCGAGGTCAGGGTCGGCCAGCGATCGGCGAGCCTGGCCGATCTTATCCGAGGGATCTCTCCCGACGGGCTCGAAGCCGAAGGCTCCGTAGCCGCGGGCGCCACCACCCAGTCATACAAGACCTATTCGCAGCATTCCTATGGCGCGCATTTCGCAGAGGTCGCTGTCGATTGCGATACCGGTGAAATCCGGATGCGCCGGATGCTGGCTGTGATCGGCGCGGGCCGTATCCTCAACGCCAAGACCGCGCGCTCGCAAATCATCGGCGGCATGACCTGGGGGATCGGTGCAGCGCTGATGGAGCAGACGGTGCTCGACCCGCGCTACGGCCACTTCGTCAATCACGATCTTGCCGAGTATCATGTGCCGGTCAATGGCGATGTCCCCGATATGGAGGTCGCCTTCCTCGAGGAAGACGACGACAAGGCCAACCCGCTTGGCGCAAAGGGTCTCGGCGAGCTCGGCGTGTGCGGTGCGGGGGCTGCTGTCGCCAACGCCGTTTACAACGCGGCCGGCGTGCGAGTGCGTGAATTTCCCATCACCTTGGACAAGGTGCTGCCTGCCTTACCGGTGATCGCCATTTGACGCTCTCCTCCCTCGCCCTCAACGGTGACCAGGTCGAAACGAATCGCTATTTCTGCGCCATCGACGACGACGCCGGTGGTTGACAGCGCTTTCCGGCCCTTCCATACAAACGCCGTCAATGTTCTCAGGGCGGGGTGAAAGTCCCCACCGGCGGTAAGGGCCCAAGCCCGCGAGCGCTTTCCGGTTAGCCGGAGGGGTCAGCAGATCCGGTGTGATTCCGGAGCCGACGGTCACAGTCCGGATGGAAGAGAACGAAATGGAAGACGGTCCGCTTTCGCGGTTCGGACTCCGTATCGTGCGTCCTGATTCTGGTTCGAAACGGAAGGATGGACCCATGAATCAGCATTCCCACAACGACTATGAAACGATCCGCGTTGCCGTCATTCGCGCGCGTTGGCATGCCGATATCGTCGACCAATGCGTTGAAGCATTCGAGGCGGAACTGGCGGTTCTCGGAGAGAAACGCTTTGCCGTCGATGTCTTCGATGTGCCTGGCGCTTATGAGATTCCCCTGCATGCAAAGACGCTTGCCGTGACCGGCCGCTATGCCGCTATCCTCGGCGCCGCGTTCGTCGTCAATGGCGGCATCTACCGGCACGAGTTTGTTGCAAGCGCGGTCATCGACGGGATGATGAATGTGCAATTGTCGACTGGCGTGCCGGTGCTTTCGGCGGTGCTGACGCCGCACAACTACCATGACAGCGCGGACCATCACCGCTTCTTCTTCGAGCATTTCAAGGTCAAGGGCAAAGAGGCGGCCAGTGCCTGCGTGCAACTGCTGGCAGCACGCGAACACATCGCGGCGTGAAACCTCCACCGCCGGGTGGAAATCCCGGTAAGGCGCTGTAGTATCTCACGAAGCAGGAGGATGCCGGTGCAGACCAAGAAGATCATCAATGACGGCAATCGCTCCGTCGACGAGATGCTGGAGGGCATCCTGGCTGCGCATCCGCGCCACCTCAGAAGCGCGGACGGCAGTCCGCGCGCCATTATCGCCCGCGACGGACCGCGCCCAGACAAGGTCGGCCTTGTCATCGGCGGCGGCTCGGGCCATGAGCCGACCTTCCTCGGCTTCGTCGGCAAGGGGCTGGCTGACGCGGCCGCGATCGGCAATGTCTTCGCCTCGCCGCCGCCGGACCCGATCCTCGAATGCGCCAAGGCGGCCAGCGGTGGCGCCGGCGTGCTGTTCATGTACGGCAACTATGCCGGCGACGTGATGAACTTCGACATGGCCGCCGAAATGGCGGCAATGGACGACATCGAGGTGCGTACCGTGCTGACCACCGACGATGTCGCCTCGGCGCCACGCGACCAGAGGCAGAAGCGACGCGGCGTCGCCGGCAATTTCTTCATCTTCAAGGCCGCCGGTGCCGCCTGCGACCGAATGCTCTCTTTCGACGAGTGCGAGCGCATCGCCAGGAAGGCCAACGATCACACCTTCACCATGGGCGTGGCGCTGTCGCCCTGCTCGTTGCCGCAGACCCGCCGGCCCAATTTCGAGATCGGACCGGACGAGATGGAGATCGGCATGGGCATCCATGGCGAGCCAGGCATCGCGCGCGGAAAATTGAAAACCGCCGACGAGATCACAGACGAGATGCTGGACAATATCCTCGACGAGATGGCGCCGGCGCGCGGCGACAAGGTCGCGGTGCTGGTCGATTCGCTCGGCTCGACGCCGCTGATGGAACTCTACATCATGAATCGGCGGGTCAAGCAGAGGCTCGACGAGATCGGCGTTTCCGTCCACGCGACCTGGGTCGGCAATTACTGCACCTCTCTCGAAATGGCCGGCGCCTCGGTGACGCTGATGCATCTCGACGGCGAGTTGCAGGCGATGCTCGACCATCCTTGCGACTGCGCCATGTTCCGCGCCGGCTGAGAAAGCATCATGACCTCGATCGATTCAGTCGGCTTGAAAAGAATGTTCGATGAGATCGCGGCGGCGATCGACGCCGACAAGGACAGGCTCTGCCAACTCGACGGCGTCATCGGCGACGCCGACCATGGCATCGCCATGGCACTAGGCTTCAGTGCTGCGCGCGATGCACTAGCGCAACTCGACCTCGCGGCGACCGAGCCGACGGCGCTGCTCAACACTGCGGCGAAATCCTTCCTCAACGCGGTCGGCGCCTCGTCAGGCCCGCTCTATGCGACCGCCTTCATGCGCGGTGCCGCCGCCGTCAAAGGCAAGGCAATTCTGGAGGACGCTGACATCATCGCCATGCTCCGGGCGATGGCGCAAGGCATCCAGGATCGCGGCAAGGCCGAGCTCGGCGAAAAGACCATGGTCGACGCCTGGCTGCCGGCGGCGCAAGCAGCGGGTGCCGCGCAGGAAGCCGGCAAGAGCCTGTCCGAGAGCCTGGAGGCTGCACTTGCAGCGGCCGAACGAGGTGCCGAGGCGACCAAGGACATGATCGCCGCCAAGGGCCGCTCATCGCGGCTCGGCGAGCGCTCGCTCGGGCATATGGACCCCGGCGCCGCGTCGGCCGTGACGATCATCAGGGCGATGCGGAACAGTCTGGCTTAGCCCCGCTTCGCCGCGTCGAGCCTGTCGATGGCCTGGACATTGCCGGCCGATGGTCCCTTCTCATCGAATTCCGATGCGAGCCAGGCGTCGACGATCGACTTGGCCAGTTCCGGGCCGATGACGCGCGCGCCCATGGTGATGATCTGGGCGTTGTTGGATTTCGCGGCGCGCTCTGCCGAATAGGTGTCGTGGGTGAGTGCGGCGCGAATGCCGGGCACCTTGTTGGCGGATATGGATACGCCGATGCCGGTGCCGCAAAACAGGATGCCGCGATCGTTTTCGCCGTCCAGGATGGTCTGCGCGAGCTTCTGTGACAGGTCGGCATAGTAGCCCGACTGGCTGAGGTCGCTAACCGTGAGGCCGGGCTTGGTAGCGAGGTGAGCGGCAATGACGTCGAGCAGCGGCTTGCCGGCGCTATCAGCTCCAATGGCAATTTTCATGTTCCGTTTCCTTCCTGTTTGATGATTCAGATCGCCGCCGAGGCGCGCTTGAGGATGTCGACATAGCCGTCCGCCTGCCAGGCCGAGCGGCCGATGAACAAGCCGTCGATGTTGGGCTGGCCGACCAGTTCGGCGGCATTTTGCGGATTGACGCTGCCGCCATAAAGCACCGGCGGCACCATCGGCAGCAGGTCGCGTGCGATTTTCTTGATTAGCGCCTGCTGCCTGTCGGCATAGTCCGAACTGGCCGGCACGCCCTTGTCGCCGATCGCCCAGACGGGCTCATAGGCAAACAGGATCGTCGCCGCCTTCGCCGCGCCTTCGAGAAACTGCAGCGCGCCGTGCACCTGCAAGGCCAGCACCGCAGCGGCCTGCCCGCTGTCGCGTTGAGCCAAGGTCTCGCCGACGCAGATGAGTGGCACGAGACCGTGCTTCACCGCCGCCGCAGTCTTCAGCCCGACAGCCTTGTCGGTCTCGCCGAAATGCTCGCGCCGTTCGCTGTGGCCGAGCTCGACCATGTCGAGCCCGCAGTCTTTCAGCATGACCGGCGAGATCTCGCCGGTCCAGGCGCCGGCGTCGGTCCAATGCATGTTCTGCGCGCCGACCTTGATGCGCGTCGGCGACAGCGCTTTCTTGACCTCGCGGATCGCCGTGAAGGGCGGGATGACGAAAGGCTGGATGCGCTCGTCGAAACCGGGGACGAACTCCGCCAGCGCCTCGGCGAAAGCCATCGCCTCGGCGAGCGTCTTGTTCATTTTCCAGCTGGTGCCGACCCAATAAACCATGCGTGCCCTCCTATTCTGCGATCACTGTCAGCGAAACGCCGGCACCATCCAGCGCGGCGCGCATCTGCGGCTGCGGCTCGCGGCCGGTGAAGACCGTGTCAAAGGCCTTGAGATCTGTCAGGAAGTGCAAGGCAGTGCGGCCGAATTTCCCATGATCGACCAGCAGATATTTGCGCGCTGCTGCGGCCATCATCAGCCGTTTGGTCTGGACCACTTCCTGATCCTGGTGAAAGGCAGAGGCACCATGGATGGCCGATGACGACAGGAACGCGACATCGGCGCGCAATGATTTCAGCGTGTCCTCGGCGAGCAGGCCGAAGAAGCCGTGAAACTTCTTGTTGTATTGGCCGCCGAGCGCAATCAGGTTGATGCCGGCAACGCCCGCCAAATCCTGGATGACAGCCAGATTGTTCGAGATCACCGTCAGCGGACGCAGATCGGCAAGATGCCGAGCAACGCCGCCCGCGGTTGAGCCGTCGTCGATGATCACCGTCTGACCCGGTTCGATCATCGTCACGGCAGCGGCGGCGATGCGCTTCTTTTCGTCGCCGGCCAGCCGCTGGCGGTAGCGGAAATCGCTCTCGAAAAGGCTGCTCGGCTGGATCGAGGCGCCGCCGCGCACCTTGCGCAGGAAGCCGCTTTCCTCGAGCTCGTCGAGGTCGCGGTGGACAGTCATCTTTGACACGCCGAAGCGTGAGGCAAGATCGTCGACACTGGCGGTGCCGATGTCCATCAGAAAATCCATGATGCCTTGCCGACGGCCGTCGCTCTTCATTTCCGCGGCTTCCTCGTGCAATCCGGTTCCGAGATATAACAGCAAACGTCGCACAAGCCACCAAATTTTTTGTGATAATGTTATATCTCCATGGGATATCATGACGCTTCTGCTCGCGTCCTGTAACAAGAATTGCTGCCGGCCGAGCGCCCAGCGGTTGCGGTGCCGCGGAAATCCGGCCAGAAGCATCAGGGGCTCGACGACAACCGAACGGCCCGCAAACACTGGCTCGAAACCGGATACGGGAGACTACTGAGTGGCTCGCATCACACTGAGACAATTGCTCGATCATGCCGCCGAATACGGCTACGGCGTGCCTGCCTTCAACATGAACAATATGGAACAGGGCCTCGCCATCATGGAGGCAGCCGAGGAGACCAAATCGCCGGTTATCCTGCAGGCGAGCCGCGGCGCGCGAGCCTACGCCAACGATGTGGTGCTGGCCAAGCTGATCGACGCGCTGGTCGAAATCCATCCCGATATCCCGGTCTGCATGCATCTCGACCATGGCAACAACGAAGCGACCTGCGTCACCGCGATCCAGCACGGCTTCACCTCCGTGATGATGGACGGATCGCTGAGGGAAGACGGCAAGACGCCGGCCGACTACGCCTATAATTCCGGCATCACCCGCCGCGTCGTCGACATGGCGCATTGGGGCGGCGTCTCGGTGGAAGGCGAGATCGGCGTCCTTGGATCGCTTGAGATGGGCGGCGGCGAGCAGGAAGACGGCCATGGCGTCGAGGGCGTCATCAGCCACGACCAGCTGCTGACCGACCCGGTGCAGGCCGAACAATTCGTGCGCGACACCCGTGTCGATGCGCTGGCCGTCGCCATGGGCACCAGCCACGGCGCCTACAAGTTCAGCCGCAAGCCGGACGGCGCTGTGCTGGCCATGAACGTCATCGAGGAAATCCACCGCCGTCTGCCGAGCATGCATCTCGTCATGCACGGCTCGTCCTCGGTGCCAGAGGAGTTGCAGGAGATCATCAACAAATATGGCGGCCAGATGAAGCCGACATGGGGCGTGCCGGTCGAAGAGATCCAGCGCGGCATCAAGCACGGGGTGCGCAAGATCAATATCGATACCGACAACCGCATGGCGCTGACCGGCGCAATCCGCAAGGTGCTGACCGAGAACCCGAGCGAATTCGATCCGCGCAAATATCTGACGCCGGCAATGGCCGCGATGCGGAAGCTGTGCAAGGAGCGCTTCGAGCAGTTCGGCACCGCCGGCAACGCACCGAAGATCAAGCCGCTGCCGCTGTCGGAAATGGCCAAGCGCTACAAGTCCGGAAGCCTCGATCCGAAATTTGGCTGACGTATTCCGGTTCTGAGCAGGAGCTGCCTCAGCTCCTGCTCATCCGATCATGCTCGCGGCAAGAGATCGGCCCTGCCGGTCTCGATAAATGTTGCCCAGTAGTCGACCGACTCGCGGATCATGGCGATGACCTCGTGGTCGACGGGCTCGCGCTCGCGGAACGACAATTCCAGGCAGATCTCGTTGTCGACGCCGCCGCCGCGACGCACTGTCTGAAGGAGCTTTTCCGGCGTGATACGGCCGTCGTTGTTGTAGGTCGCAGTGAACGGCCAATGGCCGCCCTTGTTCATCGACGACTGCTTGACGTGGATGATCGGCGATTGCCTGGGAAAGGCTTCGGCCCAGGCATAAGGGTCGGTGTCCGCCGGATTGCTCGAGGTCACGTCGCCATGGTCGATGTCGACCATCATCTTGAGCGGGACGGCCATGCCGGCCGCTTCGATCTCGCGCTGCAGTGCCCGGCAGCTTTCGATCGTATGGCCGAATTCGCGGCCGACCGACATCGGCTCCCAGAACAGGTAGGTCAAGCCGGCTGCTTTGGCATGCTCGGCGACCTCGCGCCAGCATTCCAGCGCGATGTCGAAAAGCCGCGCGCGACGTTCAGGATTGTCGTAATCCCGGTGGGTGAAGATCGCGAATTGCGTGCCCATGCCCGCGGCGCCGAGCTCGGCCGAAACTTCTGAAAAGGTCTTGAACCAGTCGACGTAGTAGCGCCGCACGTCGGCATCGGGATGGCCGAAATGATTGAGCCGGCCGTAAGGGCCGGTCATCGCGGAGGTCACGCGCACACCGGTGCGGTTGAGCGCGGAGCGGAACAGGCGGACGAATTTGGCGATCGTCGCCGCCGGCCAGCCGGGATTGACGAATTCATGGGTGAGTTGGACGTCCCTGATACCGATCTGATAGGCGATCGCGTCGATCAGGTCGTCCGGCTCCGCAAAGCGGTTGACCAGCGGATTGGTGTTGAGCGAAAGCGTAAAGGCCATCAGCCGGCCTTTGCCAGCCGGCTCGAGCACCAGTCCTCGAAGGCGGTTCTTTCCGCGGCGGACAGATGCAGGCCGTGCTTGGTGCGCCTTTCGAGAATATCGGCGGCGGTCTCGGCCCATTCATGCTCGAACAGGTAATTGGCTTCGCGCTCGAAAAAATCCTTGCCGAAGCGCCGGCCCAGTTCGGCGAGCGAGGTGGCCGCGCCGACCAGATCGCGCGTCCTTGTGCCGTAGAGCCTGCCGTAATGCTTGACCAGCGATGCCGGCATCCAGGGAAATTCATGGCCGAGGTCGCCCAGAAACTGCTCGAAATCGGCATTGGCGATATCGCCGCCCGGCAGGTGCCCTTTCGAGGTCCACGGCTTGCCCATTTTCGGAAAGAACGGGGCGATACGGTCGAGCGCGTGCTCGGCCAATTTGCGGAAGGTGGTGATCTTGCCGCCGAAGACCGAAAGCAGCGGCGCCTGCCCAGCCGGTGCGTCGAGTTCGAATATGTAATCGCGGGTCACCGCGCTCGGATTGTCGGCATTGTCGTCATAGAGCGGCCTGACGCCGGAAAACGAGTAGACGACGTCGCTTCGTGCGAGCTGGCGCTTGAAGTAGCGATTGACTGCCTTGATCAGGTAATCGATCTCGCTCGCATCGGCGGTCACGTCCTCCGGCCGCCCGTCATAGGGAATGTCAGTGGTGCCGATCAGCGCCAGATCGTTCTGATAGGGATTGATGAAGATCACCCGCTTGTCGCTGTTCTGAACGAGATAGGCCTGCCGCCCTTCCCAGAATTTTGGCACGACGATGTGGCTGCCCTTGACCAGGCGCGCGTTGCGCCTGGAATTCTGGCCGGCGACGCGGTTGATGACGTCGTCGACCCAGGGTCCGGCGGCGTTGATCAGCGCCCGTGCCCGGACTGTGGTCCTGACGCCGGTTCGACCGTCGCGCATCTCGATCGACCACAGGCCGTTTTCGCGACGGGCGGCTATGCAGGCGGTGCGGGTGAATATCCTGGCTCCGCGCTCAGCGGCGTCGAGCGCGTCGATGACGACCAGGCGAGCGTCATCGACCCAGCAGTCAGAATATTCGAAGCCGCGCTTGAAGGCGTCCTTGATCGGCGCGCCTTCGGGCGCGGTGCGCAGGTCGAGCGTACGCGTGGCCGGCAGCCGCTTGCGGCCGCCAAGATGGTCGTAGAGGAACAGGCCGAGCCGGACCAGCCAGGCCGGCCGGTCATCGGGGCTGTGCGGCAGCACGAAGCGCATCGGCCAGATGATGTGCGGCGCGGATTCGAGCAGCACCTCGCGTTCGATCAGCGCCTCCCGCACCAAGCGGAACTCGTAATATTCGAGATAGCGCAAACCGCCATGAACGAGCTTTCCCGATCGCGAACTGGTGCCCTCGGCGAGATCGTCTTTTTCGCAAAGAATGACCGACAGCCCCCGGCCTGCCGCATCGCGCGCGATACCGGCGCCATTGACGCCGCCGCCGATGACGAAGAGGTCGACGATTTCGGTTTCACCGCTCATCTCGCTCTATGCCCTGTCGTCAGCATGGATTGACCGGAGGCAGACCGGCGATGAAGCGGCGCACTTCCTCGGCCGCCTGCTCGGCCGCGTAGGTCACGGTGCGTACCGACGCGCCGGCGATATGCGGCGTCAGCGTCACGTTCGGCAGTTGCAACAGCGGCCAGTCGGCAGGCACTGGCTCGACGGCGAACGTCTCCAGCATAGCACTGCCGATGTGTCCCGAGACGAGCGCCTCGTAGAGCGCATCGTAGTCGACCAGCGGTCCGCGCGCGGTATTGACGAAGATCAGGCCGGGCTTCATCCGGGCGATGGCGTCCTTGCCGATCAGGCCGCGCGTCTCCTCGGTGACCCGGGAATGCAGCGTGACCACATCGGAGCGCGATAGGAGATCGTCCAGCGCAACCAGTTCGACCCCGGCATTGCGGTCCTCGGCGTTCAATTGCACATAGGGATCGCAGACCAGGATGCGGCAGCCGAAGGCGCGCAGCAGCCGTACCAGCCTGGTGCCGATATTGCCGTAGCCGATGACGCCGACGGTCATTTCGTTGAGCTCGCGGCCGGTACGGTCGGCGCGGTAGAGATCGCCGCGCCACTCGCCCTTGCGCAAGGCTTCGTGGCCGACGCGGATCAGCCGCGTTTCGGCGAGAATGGCGCCGATGGTGAACTCGGCTACGGCGCTGGCATTGCGGCCGGGCACATTGACAACGGTAATGCCGTGGGCCTTGGCGGCGGCCATGTCGATGTTGATCGGTCCGCCGCGCGAGACCGCAACCAGCTTGAGCGTGGGCAGGCGCTGCATCATGCTTTCGGAGAGCGGCGCAAGCTGGGTGACGAAGATTTCGGCGTCGCCGATGAAATCCACCACCTCGTCGGGATCGCCGAAATACTCCTTGACCTTGTCCAGACCAAGCGCGGCATTGCCGAATTGCATCGGCTCGTCGGGCCAAGCGGTCTCAATGCTGCGGATGTCGAGATTGTCGCCGCAGGCCGCCTCGATTTTCTCGCGAAACACTTCCGGAAGCATGAAGCGGTCGCCGATGATCGCAATTTTCTTGGGCATGCTCTTCTCAATTCACGTCGGTTTGCCTGGACGCGGCCATCGAGCGCCAGACCGGCCGCAGCGCCTCATGCGCCAATGTGTAGGACGGAGCCATCGCCTCATAGGCAGCGGCAAGTTTCCGATCGCTGGGTTCGGCCGTACGGAGCAAAGGCGTGACCCATTCGCTGACGCAATCGTCCATCGATGCGTATTGGCCGACGCAGACCGCAGCAATCATTGCGGCGCCCGCAGCACCGGCCTCCTCGCGTTCGCTGGTGCGAATGTCGGCTCCGACCGCAGCACCCAGGATCTTGCGCAGAGCCGGGCTCCTGGCCGCTCCGCCGGTCAGGCGGATTTCCTTGGGCAGTGGCCCCATGGCGGCGTAGCAATCGCGTGCCGCGAAAGCCAGCCCCTCGAACACCGCGCGGACCATGTCGGCATAGCCGTGCCTGGACGAAATGCCGATGAAGCCGGCCCTGGCATTGGCATCGACGAACGGCCCGCGCTCGCCGGCCTCCGAGACATAGGGCTGGTAGAGCAGCGAGCCTGGCTCGGACGACGATATCCACTGGTCGACCAGCGCGATCATCTCGCCATTGGTCCGCGTAATACCTTGCGAGGCGAGAATGCCGGAGGCGAGGCCAAGGACCCAGTCGATATTGAGCGTTGCCGCCATGTTCGACTGCATCTGCGCAAAGACGCCGGGTGCCGGCATCGTCATCGTGTAGCCGGTTGCAGCCTCGTTGAGCAGAACCTCGTCCGGCGTTTCGGCAAGCCGCATATGCATTCCGGTGGAGCCGATGATCGAGCATCCCGGCTTGCGTTCGCGATCGAACAGGCCGGCGCCGAGCGCCGTGCAGGCGACATCGACATAGGCCAGAACGACCGGTGTGCCGGCGAGCAGGCCAGTCGCATCGGCTGCTGCCACCGACAGCGAGGTGCTTTGCCTGGTGCCATCGACGATGGGCGGCAACAGATGCCGGAGATCGGTGACGCCGAGTACCTCGAGCACATCATCGCAATAGCCGCGCGTGCGGAAGTCGCCGAAGGTGAAGGTGCCCTCGGACGGGTCGGTGGCGCGGTGGCCGGTCAACTTGAAATAGAGCCAGTCCTTGCAGTGGAACGCCGTCGCTGCATTGGCAAGCATCGCGGGCATGTGGCGCTTCATGAACACGAACTGCGATCCCTGCTGGCAGGCAGCGAGCCCGCTGCCGGTCTTTTCGAAGCGCAGCCGGTCCTCCGGCCGCGCGCGGATCTCCTCGACGACCGCGGCAGCGCGCGCGTCGAGCCACAGCCAGCCCTTGGCAACCGGCTCGCCATCCTTGTCGATCAGCCAGGTACCGTCGCCCTGCCCGGTCACGGCGATGGCAATGGTCCGGCTGGCGAGATCCGGCACCTTATCGGCAAGCTCGCGCAAGGTCGTCGCGGTATCGGCCCAGGTGCGTGTCAGGTCCTGCTCGGCGCCGCCGCCCGGCAGTGTCTCGTATTTATTGGGCAGCGCGGCGGACGCGATCTGCCTGCCCGCCGTGTCGAAGGCGACGGATTTTATGACAGACGTGCCGGCGTCGATGCCGATCAGCACATCCTGCATCAAGCAAGCTCCGTGCCGTGCGAAATGGCATTGCCGCTCGCCTGATCGAAGACGTGAAGGTTTTTCGGATCGATGCTGATCTTGATCGGCGCGCCAAGCTCCAAGCGGGTTCGGTCATGTTCGACCAGGACCAGCGAACCGCCGGCGAAATCGGCGGCGATATGGGTCTGGTCGCCGAGCCATTGATTGGCCGAAACCGTCGCCGGCACACCATCCTTCGAGCGGCGGACCGCATAGGGCCTGACGCCGATGACGACGCGCTGCCGGTTGAGCAATTCGTCGCGAACCGGGCCGCTGAACGCATCCTTGTCGTAGTCGAGCGAAAGCCCGTCGGGCAGCTTGAGACTGATCTTGCCGGCAGCCGTGCCGACATAGGCCTCGAAGACATTCATCGGCGGCTCGCCAACGAAGGTGCCGGTGAACAGGTTTGCCGGCCGCTCCTTGAGCCTGTCAGGCGTATCGAACTGCTGCAGCACGCCGCCCTCCATGACGGCGATGCGGTCGGCCAGCGCATTGGCCTCGGTCTGGTCGTGGGTGACCAGGATCGCGGTCAGGCCGCGCTCCTTGATGAAATGCTTGATGCGGCCGCGCAGCACGGCGCGAAGCTGCGGCTCGAGCTGGCCCATCGGCTCGTCCAGCAGATGCAGGTCGGCCTCGCGGATCAGCGCCCGGCCGAGGCTGGCGCGCTGCTGCTGGCCACCGGAGATCGAGCTCGGATAGCGCTCGAGAATGTCCTCGATCTCAAGCAACTTGGCGATATTGGCAACCTTTGCATCGACCGCACTCTTCGCCAGCCTGGCAGCCTTGAGGGCGAAGGCCATGTTCTCGCGCACGGTCAGCGGCGGATAGAGCGAATAGCCCTCGAAGGCCATCGCGACGTTGCGCTTGACCGGAGGCAGCATGTGCACTTTGCGGCCGGCAACCGAGATGCTACCGCGCGAGACCTCTTCGAAGCCTGCGATCATGCGCAACGTCGACGTCTTGCCGCAGCCGGACGAGCCGAGCAGCGCCACGATCTCGCCCTTGGCGATTTCCATCGTCAGGTTCTTGACGGCGTGCACGCCGCGATCAATCGGGCCGTAGAACTTGTCGACGCCCGAAACGGTGATTGCGCTCGGGCTCATGCCGCTTCTCCACTGCGCAAATTGACGACGTTTTTCGAGCCGATGCGCTCGCCGCTTGTGCGATCGAACAGCAGGGCGCTTTTGCTGTCGACGGCGATGTAGACCTTGCCCTCGGATTGGCCCGGTGTCCCGGACGGACGCGAAACCAGGATTTCACGGCCGCGCACGGTGCGCACCAGCGTGACGATCTTCTCGTTGAGCGGCGTCTCGGCCTCGACCGTCACCGGGATGGCGCCGGGCGTGCGTTCATCGACAAACGCCAGCGCCTCCGGCCGCAGCCCGATCACGCAGTCGCGGCCGACCGCCGCCTCATGCGCGCCGGCAAGATGGACCTGGACGTTGGACAGGCCGACATAGATGCCCTTGGCGTCCCGCGCCGGCTTGACGTCCAGAAGGTTGATGGTCGGGTCGCCGAACAGCCGGGCAATCTCGACGTTGGCCGGCTCGCGATAGATCTGCTCGGGCGTGCCGAGCTGTTTGACGACGCCCTGCGACATCACCGCGATGCGGTCGCCGAGCGCCATCGCTTCCTTGTAGTCCTGGGTGACATAGATGACGGTCGCGCCACGATCCGCCAGCAGTCTTGGCAATTCCAGCCGCATTTCGAAGCGCAATTTGGCATCGACGTTGCGCAAGGGATCATCGAGCAGCAGCAGCGGCGGCGAGCCGACCAGGGCGCGGGCAAGTGCGGTGCGTTGCTTCTGGCCGTTGGACAGCGCCCGTGGCTTGTGGCTGAGCACATGGCCGATTTTCAACAGCTTGGCGACGCTCTCGACGCCGGTCTTTATCGTGCCTTGCGATGAGTGCTTCGCCTGCAGCGGCGTCGCAATGTTATCGAACGCCGTCATATGCGGGAACAGCGCGAAGTTCTGAAATGCCATGCCGACGCCGCGGAACTCGGCGTCGAGATCGGTCATGTCCTCGCCGCCGATGAGTATCTTTCCCTCGTCGGGGTCGATGACGCCGGCCACCAGCCGCAGCAGCACGGTCTTGCCGGCGCCGGACGGCCCGAACAGGACCAGCGTTTCGCCGTCGGCGACGGTCAGCGACAGATTGTCGAGAACAGTCTGGCTTTTATAGCGCTTGACGATGTTTCGCAGTTCGAGGCTTGCCATCGGACTATCCTTTCACCGCGCCAAGCGACAGGCCTTCGACGAGATAGCGTTGCGCATAGAGCGCGAGCGCCAGCGTTGGCGTGATCGACAGCACGATCGCCGCCGAGATCTGGCCGTACTGGATGCCCGAGGAGGTGATGAAGGCGAGCGCGCCGACCGTCACCGGCTGCTTGTCGGCCGAGGCGAGCACCAGCGCAAAAACGAAATTGTTCCAGGCAAAGATGAAGGCGAGCAGACCGGCAGCGGCAATGCCTGGGCCGGCGAGCGGCAGCGCGATCTTGCGGAAGGTGGCAAACCAGGAATGTCCGGCAATGCGGTAGGCGTATTCGATGTCGGCGGGAATGTCCTCGAAATAGCCGCGCACGATCCACAGGATCAACGGCAGGCAGATCAGCTGATAGACCCAGATCAGCCCGATATAGGTGTTGGCCAGCCCGAGCTTCTGGAAATAGAGGGTGAGCGGCAGGAGCACCAGCAGCGCCGGCGCAAACCGGAACGACAGCAGCGTAAAGGCAATGTCCTCCGAGCCGCGGAATTTGTGCCGCGCAAAGGCGTAGGCCGCCGGAACGCCGAGCAGCAACGCGACGGCAACCGAGGTGACCGACAGGAAGACGGAATTCCAGAGGTTGCGCATGAAGGCGATATCGAGCGTGCCGGCCGCCGTCATCAGCTTGCCGGTGATCAAGGCAGTGTAGTTGGCGAGCGTCGGCTCGAAGACAAGCTGCGGCGGAATCCGCAGGATTGTCTCGTTGGTCTGGAACGACATCATCAGGATCCAGACGATCGGGAACATGAAGAAGATCACGACCAGCGCCAGGGCAATGCCGCGCAGGATGCGTTCGAGAAGCGAGGTGTGTTCCACGCCAGCCTCCTATGCCTGGCCGCGGGCGCGTTCGCGCAGCCGCAGCCAGTTCTTGATGAAAATGTTCGAGAGGAAATAGGTGATCGCCCACAGGATGATCATCAGTGCCGCCGAGCGGCCGACATTGGTCGACTGGAAGAAATTGAGATAGGCCTCGACCTGGAACACGGTCAGCGTGTCGCCCGGACCGCCCTGCGTCATGGCGTAGATGATGTCGAACTGCTGGATGGAATCAAGCAGGCGGAACAGGGTCGCCGTCAGGATGTAGGGGGTCAGCATCGGCAGTGTGATGCGGAAGAAGACGAAGCTGCGTGGCACGCCGTCGAGTGCTGCCGCCTCGAAGGGCTGCGTCGGCAGGCTGCGCAGGCCTGCAAGCAGCAGGATCATGATGAAGGGCGTGTAGACCCAAATGTCGACGAGCACGACGGTGAGCAGCGCCGTCGACGGAGACGAGGCCCAGCGGAAATCCTGCAACCCGATCAGGCTGGCGAGATAGCTGAGCACGCCGAAACCGGGATTGGTCATCAGCTTCCACATCAGCGCGGCGAGCGCCGGCGCCGTCATCAGCGGCATCAGCAGCATGATCGAGATGAAGTTGTTCAGCGTCGAGCGCTTCTGCAGCAGCATGGCGATGCCGAGACCGAGAAGCAGCTCGAGCACGACGGTGATGCCGGCGTAGAGCAGCGACACCTGCAACGTGTTCCAGAACTTCGGATCGGTGAAGAAAGAGATATAGTTGTCGCCCCAGTTGAACTGCCGCGCCCAGGGTTGGCTCAACCGGTAGCGCTGGAACGAATAGATCACCGACGTCAGGAACGGGATCAGGATGCCGATGCAGACCAGCAGGGCCGGCAGGCTGAGGAGATAGGGCAGCACCCGCTTGCTGATCCTGAAGCCCGACGGCCTGTTTCTTTGTATTGTCGCCGCAGTCATCGGCTGCTCCGTCATCCTGTTGCTTCGCCGTCCCGGCCGCCCAAGGGAGCAAGGCGGCCGGTCGGGCGAGCAGGCGGCACCTTTCGGGACCGCGTCGCAAACGTATCACATCTCAAAGGCTGGCCCGCGGACGGGTCAGCCTTGGCCGCGGCTTAGCCGAGCCCGGCTTCCTTGAGCTGGCTGTTGATGCTCTCGGCCAGCTTGTCGAGGCCCTCGTCGACCGGCACTTCCTTGGCCACCATCTTCTGCAGCGTCGCCGCCCATTCGGTGGTGAGATCGAAGAACAGCGGCTGCGGGGTGAACTTGATGCTGGCGCCCGGCGCCGAGACGTCGAACATCTCGACATAACCCGGATAGCTCTTGTTCAGCTTCTCGCGGAACATCTCGTCGTTCCAGACCGACTGACGAACCGGATTGACGAAGTCCATCTTGGTCGCACCGAACAATGCATGCTCGGGTCCGGATGCCCATTGCATGAAGTACCAGGTTGCGTCCTTGTCCTTGGAGAAGTTGGACATCGACAGCGACCAGATCCAGATATTGGGCGTCGGCGCCTTGGCGGCAGGATTGGCCTTGAATGCCGAAAAGGCGAGCTTGCCGGCCATCTTGTTGTCGCCGCCATTCATGAAGTAGCCAAGGATGTCGGCGTCGTAAATCATCGCCGAAGCACCTGCACCGAGATCGGTGCCGACCTGGTACCAGGTGTAGGTCGACCAGTCCTTCGGGCCGCTCTCCTGGATCATCTGGACCCACTGCTTGTGGAAAGCCTTGGATTCGGCGGTGTTCATCGCGGCCGACAGCTTGCCGTCAGCCGAGACGTTCAGGTCCTTCTGGTCGAAATTGGCGTAGGCCGACAGGAAGCCCGGGTGGATCGTTGCCCAGGAGCGCGAGCCGCGCACGCCGATGCCGTAGACGCCACCGCCGACGTCCTTGGTGAGCTTCGCCGCCGTAGCGACCATCTCATCCATATTGCCGGGAACGCTGACGCCGACCTTGTCGAACATGCCCTTGTTGTAGGTGATATTGTTCTGCTCGAAGCCCCACGGAATGCACCATTGCTTGGCGTCCGCCGAACCGAGCGCGCCGCCCGGCTGGCCGTTCCAGGCGCAGGAGTTCTTGACGCCTGGCAGGAAGTCGTCCCAGGCATATTTCGGGTTGGTCTTGGCCGGATCCTTGATCCATTCGTTGAGGTCGGTGATCCAGCCGGCCGGGCCGTAGGTCCAGGTCATGTAGGCGCCGGTCATGAAGGCATCGTATTCGGGCGAGCTGGCCGACAGCGCGGCGGTAACCTTGTCGAAATAGACGTCTTCCGGGAATACGTCATAGACGACTTCCATGCCGGTCAGCTTCTTGAAATTGTCGAGGTTGGCGATCATCGCATCGGCGTAAGGATGCTTGTTGAGCAACAGCTTGATGGTTTTGCCCTTATGCGCCTGCCAGTCGAAATCAGCCGCCAGGGCGCGGGTCTGCCCGAAATTGAGCAGTGTGCCGGCGGTGCTGGCGGCAAGGCCCATTGCACCGAGGCCCTTGATCAGCCCACGGCGGTCGACTTGTCCACGCAGGAATGCGTCGATGAGGTCTTTCTCTTTCTCATGCATTTCTCTTCTCCTCCACAGGGTAGTTTCAACGAAATGGTTCCCGGCTACCCGACCGGCGTCTGTTCCACGAGCGATCGCGCCGTCCGCTCGTCGGTTATCAAGCCTTTGAGATAACGGCCCTCCAGCACTGACTTGATGGCGCGAACCTTCACCTTGCCGCCGGCGACGGCGACAATCCTGCGGTTGCTGATGTCTTCGCGCGCCAGTGCCAGCGCCCGGTCGGAAAGCGTCGTCGCAACGGCCTTTCCGGCATCGTCGAAGAAATGGCCGAGCAGTTCGCCGACACCGCCGTTGCGGCGGATCTCCTCCATCTCGCCCTTCTCGATCATACCGGTGGCGACAAGCGAGGCCTCACGTTCGGCGGTGCCGATGCCGGCGATGAGCAAGTCGGCGGACTTGGCGAGGTCGAAGACATCGCTGACGCCTTTCTGCCCGAGCAACACTGTTCGATCCTCGACCGTGTTGGCGAACATCGGTACGGGCATCACATAGGCCTCCGCACCAGTCCGCTCGGCGACGCGGTGGATGACGTCATGCGGGTTGGCCGAGAACTTGCGCGTCAGGCCGCCAAGCAGCGAGACGAAACGGATCCTGCCGGCCGATATGCGCGGCAGATATTCCACGCAGGCGGCAAGCGTGCGGCCGTGGCCGACGCCGATCAGCGCCTCTTCGCCGCGTTCGATCTCGCGCTTAAGAAACTGCGCGCCAGCAATGCCGAGCGCCTTGAGCGGCAGGTCTTCGGCATCGAAGTCCGGAACCACCTCGCAGTAGTCGAGGCCGTACCGGCCGGACAACTCATCCTCAAGCTCCACGCATTCTGAGACTTCGCCGTCGATGTAGACTTTGACCAGGCCTTCCTGATTGGCCTTGGTGATCAGGCGATGCGCCTTGAGACTGGTCAGGCCAAGCCGTTTGGCGACCTCCGACTGGGTCAGGCCGCCGGCATAGTGAAGCCAGGCGGCACGGGCTGCCATTCCGGTCTCATCGTCGCGCAGCAGGCCGTTGCCAAAACCAACCATTTCCGCCCTTTGATATTTTTATCAGTTGCTGCAAAATTTTTCACAAGGCGTCGCCCGAGTCAAGCAACCGCTGCGTTTAAATCTCCGGCCAGAGAGCTTGCCGGCCGGGGCCGAATAGGGCCGTGCTAACCAACGGGCAAGAAACAACACCGACCGCGCGCTATTTAAAACGTTTGCAATTTCGCTTGAAGTGATTACAAACGTTTCAAACTTCGTTCGGGAGGAACGATGCCGGCCCGCGTTACCACCCTCAAGGAACTTGCTGCGCAGCTCGGCCTGTCGATTACCACCGTTTCGCGCGCCCTTGCCGGTCACGAGCAGATCGCCTTGAAAACGCGCCAACGTGTCACCGAGGCTGCGCATCAGGCCGGCTATGTGCCGAACACCGCAGCCCGCACGCTGGTCTCCGGCCGCAGCGGCTTTGTCGGCATGGTGCTTCCGATCCGCGGCCCCAATCTGGTCGATTCCTTCCTCGGCGAATTCGTCACCGGGCTCGGCGAAGGGTTGGTTTCGCACGGCTCCGACCTGATCCTGGCCGCAGCGGCGCAGGGCCAGTCGGAACTTTCCGTGCTTCGCCATGTCGTCGAATCCGGACGCGCCGATGGGGTCGTCGTCACCCGCATCGCCGAGGTCGACGAGCGGCTTGCCTATCTGCGTCACCGCAATTTCCCGTTCGTCGCGCATGGCCGGGTGCTCGACGGCGACTTTGCCTACCATTGGCTCGATACCGATGGCGCGCACGCATTCGGCGAGGCCTTCGACATGCTCTACGATCTCGGACACCGCCATTTCGGCCTGGTGACGATTTCCGAGCCGATGACATTTCGCCATCTCAGACAGGACGGGCTCGCCGCGGCGATCGCCCGCCGGGGCGATCCGTCCGTCAGGCTCGATGTGGCGACGGCGCCGCGTTTCGATCGCGGTGCCCGCATCCAGGCAATCATCCGGCTTCTGCACGCCACCGAGCGGCCGACGGCGATTGTCGCGCTGTTCGACGAGCTGGCGCTGACTGTGATGGAAGAGGCGGGGCGCGCCGGACTTGCCATTCCTCGCGACCTTTCGGTGATCGGCTTCGACAACATAGCCGCCTCCGCCTATGCGCCGCCGGGGCTGACCACTTTCGACGCCTCGATCCGCCGGTGCGCGCGCGAGATCGGCGAGATGCTGCTGACCGTCATCGGCGACAGGCCGGACGCGCCACTGACGCGGCTGGTCCGGCCGACACTTGTCTCGCGGGCAAGCCATGGCCCGGCACCCACAGGACGGAACTGACGCCTTAGCGGCGCACAACCAGGGAGGAAGACGACGATGAATGCGTTGAGGACATTGGCAGGTGCGGTGCTGGCGTTGTCGCTTGCTGCCGGCGCAGCACAAGCCCAGCAGGTGTTGTTCTGGTCGACACAGGCGCGACCAGTGGAAGAGACACAGAAGATGCGCAGCGAAGTGCTGAACGGGTTTGACGGCCAGGTCGACTATCAGGTCGCCGAGGACGGGCCCTGGCTTACCCGCCTTCAGGCCGAACTGCAGGCCGGTTCCGGCACCATAGGCGTGCTCGGCGGCCTGCACGGAGACTTCTCCACCGTCGGCGCGAACCTTGTCGATCTCTCTGGCATCGATCTCGGTCGCGTCAAGGTCAACGAGACCTACAAGAAGCTCGGTATGCTCGGCACCGGCGAGCAGAAGTACCTGCCATGGATGCAGGCCACCTTTCTGATGGCGGCCAACAAACAGGCGCTGCAATATCTGCCGGCCGGTACCGATCTCAACACCATCACTTATGACCAACTGATCGAGTGGGCGAAAAACATCGCTGAAAAGACCGGTTCGCCCAAATTCGGTTTTCCGGCCGGCCCGAAAGGGCTGAAGCACCGTTTCTTCGAGGGTTTTCTCCTTCCATCGTATACCGGCTCGATGGTGACGAAGTTCCGCTCGGCGGAGGCCGAGACGGCGTGGAACAAGTTCAAGGAATTGTGGCAATACACCAACCCGAATTCGACCAACTATGCCTTCATGCAGGAGCCGCTGCTGACCGGCGAAGTCTGGGTGGCATTCGATCACGTGGCGCGCCTCGCCGACGCCTTCAACCAGAAACCCGACGAGTTTGTCGCCTTCCCGGCGCCGGCTGGCCCGGCAGGCCGCGGCTACATGCCGGTGGTGGCCGGTGTCGCTATCCCGAAGACCTCGCCTGACATGGACAAGGCCAAGGCGCTGGTCGCCTATATGCTGAAACCGGAAACCCAGATCGCGACGCTGAAGGCGACAAACTTCTTTCCCATCGTCGACGTCAAGCTGCCCGACGAGATGCCGGCCTCGGTGAAGGCCTTCAGCCCAGTGATCGCCACCATGACCGGAGCTCCCGATGCGTTGCCGGCGCTGCTGCCGATGGGACTTGGCGGCCTCGGCGGCAAGTTCAATCAGATCTACACCGACAGCTTCGAGCGCATCGTGCTCGGCGGCGAGGATGTGCACGGCGTGCTCGACGAACAGGCGACGGCGCTGAAGGCGATCATCGACCAGGCAAAGGCGCCATGCTGGGCGCCCGACAAGCCCTCGCAAGGCGCCTGCCCGGTCGATTAAGAATCCTCCCGGGCGTCCGGATTTCCAGCGCGCCGGGCGCCCACCCCTTTTGAAGCTTCGAATAGAGAGCGCTCCATGCACAGCAAGGCCCTGCCCTATCTGCTGCTGACGCCGGCGACGCTGTTCCTCTGTGTCTTTTTCCTCTACCCGTTCGTGTTGGTCGCCTTCGAGGCGTTCACCCGCGACGGCGGCTTTACGCTCGACAATTTCCGCACCATGGCGGGCAGCTGGAAGTTTCCGGTCACTGTCCGCAATACGCTGCTGCTGAGCGCCATCGTCGTGCCGATCCAACTGGTGATGGCGCTGCTGATGGCAACGGTGGTGTCGCGGCTTGAAACCGGGCGCAGCGCTGCGCTTTACATCTTCGCTATTCCGCTCGGCATATCCGATCTCGCCGCCGGGCTGATCTGGCTCGCCATCTTCGACCAGTCCGGCTTCCTGAACACCTTGCTCTCCAATCTCGGCGTCATCGACAGGCCGGTTATGTTCCTCGGCTACCAGAGCAAGCTGACGATCTTCATCGCCGTGGCGCTGGCCGAGATCTGGCGCGCGACCGCCATCATGATGGTCATTCTGGTCGCAGGCATGGGGCTGATCCCCCGGGAATACTACGAGGCGGCGGAGGTTTTTGGCGCTAGCCCGTGGAAGCGCTTCATCAAGATCACGCTGCCTCTGCTGCGCCCAAGCCTGCAGACGGCGATCATCCTGCGCGTCATCCTTGCCTTTGAGGTCTTTGCCGTGGTTGCAGCACTCGGCGGCACCAATCTGCCGGTGCTGATGGGCGAGACCTACAATTGGCAGTTCACGCTGCAGGACCACAATGTCGCCGCCGCCATGGCGCTGTTCATCCTCGCCATCTCGATCGGCTTCACGCTGTTCTTCCTGCGGGTGCTGCGTGTGCCGAAGGAGACTCGCATATGAGCACTGTCGCGGAGCTCTCGATTGCCGCGCCTGAGGCCCGCAAAGCCGGCAACTGGTTGCTGGTCGCAACGGTCATCCTGCTTTGCGTCTGGGTGCTGCTGCCGATCTATCTGTTGATCGTCAACGCGCTGTCGTCGCCGGAAGAGGTGACCGCCTTTCCCAAGCGCTTCTTCCCGTCATTCGATTTCGGCAGCCTTTCTTTCTTCATCAATTTCGCCGGCGTCGCCAAGGCGCTGTGGAACTCCGTTCTCGTCGCCACGCTGACGATGCTCCTCTCGATCGGCTTCGGCGCACCCGCGGGCTACGCGCTGTCGCGCTTCGAATTCCCGGGCAAGGAAACGTTCCGTTTCCTTGTGCTGATGACCCGCGCCTTCCCGCTGCCGCTGCTGGCGCTGCCGCTGGCGGTGATGTTCATCCGCACCGGCCTCGACGACACCGCGATCGGGCTGGCGCTGGTCCACACCACGCTGGCGCTGCCGTTTGCGGTGCTGATCACCTTCTCGCTGTTCTCCGGCATTCCCGTCGAGCTGGAGGAGGCGGCCTGGACGCTCGGCTGCACGAGATTGCAGGCATTCCGAAAAGTCATTCTGCCGCTGGCGCTGCCGGGCATCGCGGCGTCGGCGGTGTTTGCCTTCACCATCTCCTGGAACGAGGTGTTTGCTGCCGCAGTGCTCACCATAGAGAACCGGACGCTGACCGCCTTCCTGTTGCAGAGCCTCGGCGAATCGCCGCTCTACCTCAAATTTGCCGGTGGCGCGGCACTGGTCATTCCGGCGCTGATCTTCATCTTCGCCGTTCGCAAATATCTGTTCGCCATGTGGGGGATCGCCAACCGATGACGCGCACAAAAGAGAACGCCGATGGCTGAGATCGTCATCAAGCAGGTGGCAAAACGTTTCGGCGGCTTCACCGCGCTGCATTCGATCGACCTGACCATCGCCGACCAGGAATTCATGGTGCTGCTTGGCGCCTCGGGTTGCGGCAAGACCACGCTGCTGAGGATCGTCGCCGGGCTGGAAACGCCAAGCCAGGGCGAGGTCTGGATCGGCGGCCGTCGCGTCGACCATCTGCCGCCGCGCGAACGCGGCATCGCTATGGTGTTCCAGAATTACGCCGTGTTTCCGCACCTGACGGTATTCGAGAATATCGCCTTCGGCCTGCGCATGAAGAAGCTGCCGCAGCAGGAGGTCGACGGGCGCGTCAACCGCACCGCCGAGCTCATGCATATCGAACAGCTTTTGAAGCGCTATTCGGGCCAGCTTTCCGGCGGTCAGCGCCAACGCGTGGCTGTGGCCCGGGCCCTGGCGATGGAGCCTGACGTGATCTTGATGGACGAGCCGCTGTCCAACCTAGACGCGCTGCTGCGGCTCGAAATGCGCGCCGAGCTCAAAGGTGTGCTCGCGGCGTCCAAGACCACCACCATCTACGTTACCCACGACCAGGTCGAGGCGATGAGCCTCGCCGACCGCATCGCCGTCATGCATCAGGGCCGTATCGTCCAGGCCGCCTCGCCGGTAGAGGTCTACCGCAATCCGGCGGCCCGCTTCGTCGGCTCCTTCATCGGCAACCCGCCGATGAATTTCATCCCGGCGACGAAGACGGCCGACGGCAGTTGGACCGTCGCCGGGCTGACGCTGCCCGGCCCCAAATCGGACAAGCAGACGATAGAATTCGCCATTCGCCCCGAGGATGTGGACGCCGGCAACGAAGGTATTAACGCCACCGTGCGCGTTGTCGAGCCGCTCGGACCGCACACGCTGGTCACCTGCGACGTCGAGGGCGGCCTGTTCCGCGCCATCCTCGAATCGAATGCCACGGTCGCCGTCGGCGATCACTTGCGGCTTTCGCCCAAACCCGATCGCATCCGCTGGTTCGATCCCGAAACCACCAACGCCCTTTGATCCCCTTCGATTCTGAAAGTACGAACGCCCCGATGATATCTCTTGCTGTCGACGAAACCATCGCCCGCGCCGTCGAGGTGCTCAGGGAAAATGACCAAGGCACCTATACCATACCGACCAAGGGGCTCTACCCGTTTCAGTGGAACTGGGATTCCTGCCTGACCGCGCTCGGCCTTGCCCACTATGACGAGGCGCGCGCCTGGACCGAGATCGACACGCTGTTCGCCCACCAATGGCCAGACGGCATGGTGCCGCACATCGTCTTCCATGTCTGGAGCGACGGCTATTTCCCCGGGCCGGAGGTCTGGCGAACCAACCGCCCGACTGCCACCTCCGGCATCACCCAGCCGGCGGTCGCCGGCTTTGCCGTGCGCCGCTTGTTCGACCAGGCCAAGGACAAGGCCCTGGCGGCCGAGCGCGCCCGCGCGCTGTTGCCGAAAATCGATGCCTGGCACCGCTGGTTCTACGAAAATCGCGACCCGGACGGCGAAGGGCTGGTCGCCATAATCCACCCATGGGAGTCCGGCCGCGACAACTCGATCGACTGGGACGAGGCGTTCGAGCGCGTGCCGACCGAAGGCGTCGAGCCCTACACCCGCCGCGACATCCTGCACGCCGATCCGGCGCATCGTCCAACCAAGGCACAGTATGACCGCTATGTCTGGCTGTTGCAGCATTTCCGCGGGCTTGGCTGGGATAATGCCCGGCTGCACGATGCCTCGCCATTCCAGGTCGTCGATCCCGGCTTCAACGCCATCCTGATCCGTTCCGCCGCCGACCTTGCCGATCTCGCCGAGGCACTTGGCGAAACCGAAATCGCAGAAGCCAATCGCGCCCGTGCCGAAAAGGGGCTTTCGGCAATGGAACGGCTGTGGAGCGACGCGCATGGCCAGTACATTTGTTTCGACCGAGTGGCCGGAAAGCATGTTGACAGCGCGTCGGTCGGCGGCATTCTGTCGGTATTTTCGGCCATCCCGGAAAGCCGGGCAGCGACCATCGCTGCAACGATCGAGCGCATCGCCGGCAAAGCGCGTTACATCGTCCCGTCGCACGATCCTGAGGATGGGCGCTTCGACCCAAAGCGCTACTGGCGCGGCCCGGTCTGGCTGGTGGTCAACTACATGATCGCCGACGGCCTTGCCGCCGCCGGCCACAGCCAAATCGCACAACGGATCACGCAATCCAGTCTCGAGCTGATCGCCGAGAGCGGTTTTGCCGAATATTACGATCCCCTCAGCGGCGAGCCGCTCGGCGGCAATCGCTTCACCTGGACCGCGGCAATGGTGATCGAGTTCCTGAAGGGCAGAGCCTGAACGCTTCCGCCTAGGCCGCCGGCTACCAAAGCCCGTTCTGTCTGCCGAATAACAGTCGACCCCATTTGCGTCTGAGGCATGTCCCGGCCCATCAAAACAGGGCCAAGGCATGCCAATCTTCACCGTGCCAGAGCTATAATAATTCTTCACAAACCGCTATCTATACTGCGTCGGGGCGGGGAGAAGCGCGGCTTGGAATTCGATCTGAAAACCATTGAGGCGCTTGCTCCCGATCAGGCGTCGCTGAGCGCCGCCTCCAAGCTCACCAAACGAACGAACTGGCCGCGGCTCGAAAAGCATGAGCAGCAGGCGCTCATCTGGGGCGAATGCCAGGGCTCCGGCTCCAATCCTTATCGAGTGGTGGTCGACACGGGTGATCACGGCTACAAATGCACCTGCCCTTCGCGCAAATTCCCATGCAAGCACACTCTGGCCCTGATGTGGATTGCCGCCACCGCGCCAGCCAGTTTTGCCGCTGCCAATACCACGCCGGAATGGGTGAATGACTGGCTTGGCCGACGCAGGAAGACAACGCCACAGCCGGCGCAACCGGTACCCGGTGCGGAAGCCAAGCGCATCGGCGAAGCCTCACAAGCCGACGAGAGCACCGCCATTGAAGACATCGCGGCGCTGGAGCGTCGCGAGGCGGCGCAGCGCAAGCGGGCGGAAAGCACACGAGAAGCAGTGTCGGCTGGGCTCGATGAGCTTGACCAGTGGATTGCCGACCAGTTACGGCTCGGTCTGTCCGGGTTTGTCGACGCCAGCAGCGACCGTTGCCGGCGGATTGCTGCGCGGCTGGTCGATATGAAGGCAGCCGCGCTCGCCGGCCGTATCGACGAGATTCCGTCGCGGCTGATGGCGCTGCGCAGCGAGGAACGGTCTGATGCGGCAATCCGCGAGCTCGGCAAGCTCGTGCTGCTGGCCAAGGCGTGGCGGTCGGAGCCCGACGACCCCGAGCTGAAGCGCCTCGTATCAACGTCGGAACCCCGCGAACAGGTTCTCAGCAGTCCGGATGCAAGACAGGTTGAAAGCCTCTGGGAAGTTCTCGGCGAGAAGATCGAGAGCCGCCGCGATGGTCTGGTCAGCCATTCGACCTGGCTGCTCGATTTGAAAAGCGCCACCCCGCAATTTGCCGTGCTGCTCGACTTTTTCCCGGCTTCGGCCGGGCGCCGGTCCAACGCTTTTGCACCAGGCGACCGTTTCAATGCCCGACTGGTGTTTTATCCATCACGCCTGCCGCTCCGCGCCCTCGTGGTGGAGCGCATGGGGGAGGTTGTGCCCGGCGCGTGGCCCGATTTTGCTTTTGGCACCGCGAAGGATCCGCTCGCCACGCATGCTTCCCATCAGGACGCCGCGCCCTGGATCGCCGATTGTCCCCTCATGCTGCCGCCCGGTGCTATCCTGCTCGACGATCGGGGCACGGCATGGTGGCAGGCGGAGGATGAACCGCAGGGGATCGCCTTGCCGATCGCCGGCGCGGTAGATCAAACCTTGCTCGGCCTCGACCTTGCAGCCACGGCAGCGCTCTGGAACGGCGCCCGGCTTGAGCTTCTGGCGGCGCAAAGCGAGTTCGGGAGGCTTGATCTGGCGTGAACGAAAGCGAGCAAACAGGCCTGGCGGCAATGCGCGATTGCTGGATCACCGGCGGTGCTACGTTCGATCTGGCTCCGGCCGGATGGAAGGCAATCGCCGGCGGTGCAAGTCCCGACGAACAGGAGCGCCGGCTCCTGGCAATCGCAGCACAAGCGCTCGACGTCGCGCTGCGGCCGGCCGCGCCGACGACACTCAAGCGTCGTCCGCCGCTGCCCAGACTTGCCCTGCCCATTCTGCCGGCACGATTTCGGCCGTTGTTGAGAGCCGCTCTGAAGCACGCCGCCGACGCGAGGCGAAAGGCACGCGTGGCGGCGCTCGTCGCCAGCCGCGGCTTTGTGCTCCATCCCATGGACTGGATGCCCTCGGATCAGAACAGCCCTGACGTCTACGCACCATGGGTAGACTGGCAAGCAAGCATGAACGGGGAAAGGCTTGCCCCACAAGAGAAACTGACTGCGGAAAACTGGGATGAGTTCTATCCCGCCGCGCGACGCTTGGCCCTTGCCGATATGCGCCGTACTGACCCGACATCGGCTCGAATGTTGATCGAAGCCAAGGCGTCGGGCGAACCGGCGGAAGTCAGACTTGCGCTGGTCGAGCTTATGCGCTTCGGCCTGAGTGCCGAGGACGTGCCTTTCCTGAAAAGCCTTTCCGCCGACAGGTCCGGCAAGGTGCGCGAACTGGCTGGCCGGCTGCTGGCAAGATTAGGAGAGCACGTTCGCCCGAGCGACGGTGGACCGGACGATCCCGTAGCCGAACTCGCCGCCTTTATCACTGAAGGCAGATCGGGCTTCATCCGCCGCCGGACGATCTACACTCCAGCAAAACTAAAATCCCAAGCGCAGGAGCAACGCCGCGCCGAACTGTTCGAGATATGCAACCTCGTCGAGGTTGCCGAACGGTTCAACACTACGGAAGCCGAATTCATAGGAGGCTGGCAATTCGGTGCCGACAATAAAGCCGACATCCTGATCGCACGAATGGTCGCCGCCTCAGGGAGCGAAGCCGCCCTTACGCAGATGGCGGATACACTTATCGCCGAAGGCGGCAAACCGGCGCTGTTCGTGCTTCACCTCATGCCGCGCCTGGACAGCCGCAGAAAGCGTGTCCTCATCAGGCTGATCCTCAAGGAGACAACTTATCTTGGCATGATCAACCTGGCGGAAGGCATCGATGTCGACTGGCTGGAATGGGACGACCTGACGAATGGACAGGCGCTCGCCGCACTGCGTTCCGCCGCCGGCGGAAAAGACGACGCCGCGCGGCGGGGTCTCGACGATGTACTGGAGACGATCGGCTTCCTTGCCACCGCGACCACGGCAGCGAAATTGATCGACGACATGGTCGCGGCGGGCGTGCCGCCCGCGGCTCCTTCACTCGGGCTTCTACGTCTCAACGCATCACTGGCGGGGCCTGGAACCAACACATCACCAATCCGGAGAACAGCAAAATGAACGCAGCCATCCGCCTCCCGGTCGAGCAGGCCTACGCTTCGGAATTGCAGGCGCTGGCGCGCGATGACGACCGGCAGAGGCCTGCCGGCTGGAGCCTGTCGCCACAGGCTGTGCTGACCTATTTGCTAGGCGGGAAGGCCGGTGACGGCACCTTGGTAACGCCAAAATATGTCGGTCGCCGCCGGTTGATGGAAACCGCGGTAGCGACGCTCGCCACCGACCGTGCACTCTTGCTGCTCGGCGTTCCCGGAACCGCCAAGTCCTGGGTGTCTGAACATCTTGCCGCCGCCATCATGGGCGACTCGACGCTGATCGTGCAGTGCACGGCCGGCACCGACGAGAACCAGATCCGCTATGGCTGGAACTATGCGCAGCTACTGGCAAAGGGCCCGAGCCAGGAAGCGTTGGTGCCGACGCCGCTCTACCGAGCCATGCAGAACGGCAAGCTCTGCCGGCTGGAGGAACTGACCCGCATGGGCTCAGACGTGCAGGACACGCTGATCACCGTGCTTTCCGAAAAGATGATGCCTATCCCGGAATTGAACACCTCGATCTACGCCCAGCGCGGCTTCAACATTATCGCCACGGCAAACAACCGCGACAAAGGTGTCAACGACCTCTCCTCGGCGCTCAAGCGTCGCTTCAATGTCGTGGTGCTGCCATTGCCGGAAGACATGGCCGAAGAGGTGGCGATCGTCTCCAAACGGGTCGACGAGATGGCTGGCGGACTAGACCTGCCGGTGCCGAAAAATGTCGGCGAGGAGATCGCCCGTGTGCTGACCATCTTCCGCGAATTGCGCTCCGGTGCGACTGCCGACGGCAAGGTGACGCTGAAGACGCCTTCCGGCTCGCTGTCGACCGCAGAAGCGATCGCCACGATGGTTGGCGGGCTCAGCCAGGCGGCGTGGTTCGACAGTGGCAAGCTCGGCGCCGAAGGTCTCGCCGCCAGCCTTGTCGGCGCGATCGTGAAGGATCCGGTGCAGGACAAGGTGGTGCTGGAGGAATATCTGGAAACAGTGCTCAAGAAGCGGGCCGACTATGCCGGCTATTACGCGGCGCTGAACGCAGCGATCTGACGCCATGGGCCACGGCGACATTGCCTATTTCGGGATACGCCATCACGGGCCGGGTTCCGCCGACAGCCTGGTGCAGGCACTGCAGGATTTGAACCCGGTCGCCGTGCTGATCGAGGGGCCGATCGACGCCTCTGAGCTTCTGCCCATGCTGGCCCGCCCCGAAATGCAGCCGCCTGTGGCGCTCCTTTGCTATCCGGAGGACGATCCGGCTTCGACAAGCTTCTGGCCTTTTGCCGAGTTCTCGCCCGAATACCAGGCGGCGCTTTGGGCTGTGGGCAATAAGGCGACGTTGCAGTTTATCGACCTGCCGTCATCGGCACGGTTCACCACTGCTGCGATCGGTGGCGCGGAGGACACCGATGCGACCGAAGCTACCCAAGCCCCCGAGGATGGTGACGCGGCTCCGCTTCCGCGTGATCCGATAGCCATGCTGGCACACGCCGCCGGTTATGAGGACGGCGAAAGCTGGTGGTCGGACATCATTGAACAGAACCCGGAACCCGGCCCCATATTTGCGGCCATCGCAGATGCGATGACGACACTGCGGAATGGTGAGGGTCCGATCGCGCAGTTCGAAGCCAAGCGCGAGGCGCATATGCGGCTCGAAATCGCCAAGGCGCGTAATCAGTTCGGCGGGCCGATCGCCGTCGTCTGCGGGGCATGGCATGTGCCGGCGCTGCAGGCCACCCACACTCAGAAAAACGATCAGGTCCTGATCAAGGGAATTGCCCGGCGCAAGAGCACAATGACATGGGCACCGTGGACGGGACCGCGCCTTGCGCTGGGATACGGCTATGGCGCGGGCGTCGTCGCACCGGGCTGGTGCAAGCATCTCTGGCGCACGCGCGGCCGGCGCGATGCGGCGACCCTGTGGCTTGCGACGATCGCCGCCGTGCTGCGGGCGAAGGGTCACCTGATCTCGACCGCTTCGTTGATCGAAGCGGAGCGGCTCGCCCGGACGCTTGCCGCGATTCGCGAACGACCGAAACCCGGATTTGAGGAATTGCGCGACGCCGCGATCGCCGCCCTCTTCAACGGCGAAGCGTTGCTGTGGAGGTTGGTTGAGGCCGAGCTGCTTCTGGGTTCGGACGTAGGGGAAATTCCGCCCGACACACCGCTGGCGCCGCTGATCGAGGATCTGCAGCGTAGCCAAAAGGCGGCGCGCCTAAAACCCGAGGCGCTGGAGCGGGAACTGTCGGTCGACCTGCGAAGCGAGAGCGGGCTGTTTCGCTCGACATTGCTGCATCGGCTGCACGTGCTTGGTGTGCATTGGGGCAGACTGACCGATGCCGGTCGCAGCCGTGGCACCTTCCGCGAGCGGTGGACCCTAGCGTGGGAACCGGAATATGCCGTTCGTCTGGTCGAGAACCTGATCTACGGGCCGACCATCGAAAAGGCTGCCAATGGCCGCCTGATCCAGATGATCGAAACGGCGGCGACGCTCGATACGCTTGCGGCACTGGTCCAGAGCGCCATCACTGCAAACTTGTCGGAAGCATCTACTGCCGGCCTCACGGCGTTGGAGGCACGCGCGGCGCGCAGCAGTGAATGCCTGGAGATCCTGGCGTCGGTGCCGCCGCTCGCCGACATTGTCCGCTACGGCGAGGCCCGCAAAACGCAAACGGACCGGCTGTCCGGCCTCATGGAGCGGCTGATCGTCGAAGGTGCGATCGCGCTTCCCTACGCTGTGCGCGATCTGGATGAGCAGGCCGCCGCGACACTGGTTGGTGCGATGCGCAAGGCCCATGAGGCGATCAGGCTGGTCGAACCCGGCCAAGACGTGCTGGACGGATGGCGCAACGGGCTGGCGGCCGTGCTGGAGGCGTCACGGTCGACGGCGCTGCTGGCCGGGTGCGCCGCGCACCTGCTGTATGAAGCCGGTCGCCTGTCCGCCGAAGCCGCTGCCGGGCTGCTCGGGCGACGCCTGTCACCGGGGACGCCTGTCACTGACGCGGCCGGGTTCTTCGAGGGCTTCTTCAGCACAGCCGGTCAACGGCTGATTTATGACGAGGGTCTGCGCGGTGCGGTCGATGGGTGGCTCAGATCCCTGGACGAAGATGCTTTCATTGCGCATCTACCGCTGCTGCGCCGTGTCTTTTCCAATCTGGACAGCATGGAACGCCGCCGGCTGATCGAAGCGGTCCTCGGCCGCGCGGCGCGCTTGCCGGCTGGCGTGACGCCGACGCCGGATGGCGGCGAGGCATGGCGCCGGCACCTGGGGCTGCTTGGACCGTTGCTCAACGGAGAAACCGGCAATGGATGACGAGGCCGAAATGAACGAACCCGGCCCGCTCACTTCCGATGGCGGAAGGGAGCGCCGCTGGCGACTGGCGATCGGCGCCGATGACGAAACGTCTGGGGCACTTTCCAGCGACGACAAACGGCTTTCGGCGGCACTCGACGCTCTCTACGGCGACGGCGTTAGCGCCGCTTCTGCCGACCCGCGCAAGCGGCGTGGCGGCCTTGGCCGGTCGGCGCCGCGCGTCGCGCAATGGATGAGCGACATTCGCTCCTTCTTTCCGGCGCAGGTCGTCCAGATCGTCCAGAAGGACGCGTTCGAACGGCTGGACCTGAAGCAGATGCTGATGGAACCGGAATTCCTCAAAGCGATCGAGGCTGACGTCAATCTCGTCGCCGACCTGATTTCGCTGCGCTCGGTCATGCCGGCCAAGACCAAGGACATTGCCCGGACGATCATTGCCGATATCGTCGGCAAGCTGATGCAGAAGCTGGAGCAGAAGACCGCCGAGGCGATACGCGGCGCTCTCGATCGATCGAGACGCACCAACCGCCCGCGTGCACGCGATATCGACTGGCAGCGCACTATTTCGGCGAACCTTCGCCACTATCAACCCGAGCATAGGACCATCGTGCCGGAGAAACTGGTCGGCTTCATGCGCAAGCAGCGCCGGCTTGTCGATCTGGATGAGGTCGTTCTCTGCGTCGACCAGTCCGGCTCGATGGCAAGCTCGGTGGTCTACGCCTCGATCTTCGCGGCGGTGATGGCCTCGCTGCCGGTTGTGCGCACGAAGCTTGTCTGCTTCGATACGGCGATCGTCGACCTGACCGAAGAGCTCAGCGATCCCGTCGAGGTGCTGTTCGGCGTGCAGCTTGGCGGCGGCACGGACATCAATCAGGCGGTCGCCTATTGCGCCGACCGTGTCGAACGGCCCACCAAGTCGCATCTGGTGCTGATCACCGATCTCTATGAAGGCGGCAATGGCCAGGACCTGCTGCGGCGACTGGCAGCGCTGGTTCGATCCGGCGTAAATGTCGTCGTGCTTCTGGCGCTGACCGATCAAGGCCGGCCCGGCTACGATCCCACAATGGCAGGCTCGGTAGCAGCCCTTGGTATTCCCGTCTTTGCCTGCACGCCGGATCTGTTTCCGGACATGATGGCTGCGGCCTTACGTCGCGACGATATCGGAGCATGGGCGGCAGGCGCCGACATCAAGGTGGTCCGCGCCGAAACGCAGGCGTCGAGCCACCCATCACCAACTGCCACAGTTTGACAAAACGCGGTCCGCGCCTATGGTCGACCTGTTCCACAGGAGCGGTGCATGGCGACAGCAACCGACTGCATTTTTGGCGGGTTTTCCGCATGTTTTCTTTCCAGCGAAATTCGCGTCAAGCCGCTCCTGCAATCCTCGCCGGTCTTCGCGTGCGTTGCATCGATATCTGCGCGCCAATAGCATCCGTGAGCGCCCTCTCCTCGCGAACCGCCGAGCTTCTGTCGCGACTTGAGGGTCGGCTGGATCGGTCGGCGATCGTCTCGGCAGATGAGGCCGGGCCGCGTTACAGGGAAGACCCCGACGGCAAGACCGGTGCGCGGCCGGAGGTCGTGCTGCGACCGCGGACTGCCGGCGAGGTGTCGGACATACTGCGCCTGTGCAATGAGGCGGGGCAGAGGCTTGTGGTCCAGGGGGGCCGGACCGGGCTTGCCGGCGGCGCTCGCATCCAACCCGGCGAAGCTGTGCTGTCGCTGGAGCGCATGACTTCCGTTGAAGCTCTCGACCGCGAGGCGGCAACCATCATCGCCGAGGCCGGCGCGCCGCTGCAAGCGGTGCAGGAAGCCGCCGATGCGGCCGGCTTGCTGTTCGGCGTCGACATCGGAGCGCGCGGCACGGCCACCGTCGGTGGCAATGTCGCCACCAATGCCGGCGGCATCCGTGTGCTGCGCTACGGCATGTTCCGGGCGCAGGTGCTTGGGCTGGAAGCGGTGCTTGCCGACGGCAGTATTCTGACCTCGCTCAAGGGTTTGGCGAAGGACAACTCCGGCTACGACCTCAGCCAATTGTTCATCGGCAGCGAAGGCACGCTCGGCGTGGTCACACGCGCATGCCTGCGGCTGCATCCGAAGCCGGCCACCGAGATCAACGCCTTCTGCGCGCTTGCTTCGCTGGACGCGGCGATCACGTTGCTTGCGCTGCTCAGGCGGAAGCTCGGGCCCTTGCTGTCGGCCTATGAGGTGTAATTTCGCACCGCTCTATGGCGCCATGATCGCCGGCATGGAGGCGCCGGCGCCGCTGCCCGCCGGCTCGCCCGTCTATGTGCTTGCCGAGATACAGGGCAGCGAGCCCGACCGCGACGGCGAACGTTTTGCCGCGGTGCTGATGCAGGCGGTTGAAGATGGCGTGATCGACGACGTGGTCGTCTCGCAATCGCCGCGCGAATTCCGGGCGCTCTGGGCGGTGCGAGAAGAGGCCAACCGTTTCCTGTTTTCGATGGCAGGCCTGATCGGCGTCGATATCAGCATCCCACTGGCGAGAATGGCGACTTTCCTGGGCGAAACAGAAGCCGCCATCAGGGCCGTCGACCCTGGCGCCGACATCTACGTCTTCGGCCATCTCGGCGATGGCAATCTGCATTATCAGGTCCGCACCGCGGATCCGGCGGCCGCATACGGCATCGTGTACCGCGGTGTTGCCACCGCCGGCGGTGGCGTTTCGGCCGAACATGGCATCGGCCTCGACAAGAAGGAATGGCTGCACCTTGTGCGCAGCGACGCCGAGATCGCGGCCATGCGCCGCCTGAAAGCAGCCTTCGACCCGAACAACATCCTCAATGCCGGGCGCATCTTCGACCTGGCGCCGGGCTGAAATCGAAGGCCGGTAGCGCTGGCCGGATACTGTCTCTATCTGGTCGCGCTCTTCAATTCCGCATGCGCAACCGCAATGCGGGCAGCAAGCGCGGCGTTGTTGCGGACCAGCGCGATGTTGGCCTTCAGGCTGCGGCCTTGCGAAAGCTCATTGATGCGTGCGAGCAGAAATGGCGTTAGTTCCTTGCGCCCGATGCCGCGCTTCTCGGCCTCAGCCACGGCCGCTGCGATCGTGCCGTCGATGAACGCCGGATCGAGCGCGTCCGCTTCGGGGATAGGGTTGGCGACGAGAATGCCGGTGCCGGATTCCATCTCGTCATGCAGCAGCATGGCTCGCGCGATCTCGTCGGGCGTGTCGAGGCGATGATCGGCCTTGAGCCCGCTGGAGCGGGTGTAGAAAGCCGGAAAATCATCGCTCCCATAGGCGATCACCGGCACGCGCTGAGTTTCCAGATATTCCAGCGTCTTCGCAATATCGAGGATCGACTTAACTCCGGCGCAGACGACGGTCGTGCCGGTTTGGCCGAGTTCGGTCAGGTCGGCGGAGATATCGAAAGTGGCTTCGGCGCCGCGATGCACGCCGCCGACACCGCCGGTCGCAAAAATGCCGATCCCGGCTAAAGCGGCGATCCGCATCGTCGCCGAGACGGTGGTTCCGGCCGAGCCGCCGCGCACCATGATGGCGGCGAGATCGCGCCCGGAAGCCTTGACCACGCCCTTTGCCGCTGCCAGCTCTTCCAGTTCACGGTCGTCGAGGCCAACCTTGATCTTGCCGGCGACCACTGCGATCGTGGCGGGCACGGCGCCGTTTTCACGCACTACGGTCTCGACACCACGGGCAGTTTCCAGATTGGCCGGATATGGCATGCCGTGGGTGATAATCGTCGATTCCAATGCCACCACCGCGCGGCCTTCATCAAGCGCAGCAGCGACTTCATCGTTCAGGTGGACAAGGAAAGGTTTCATATCATCTCGCTTTCAGGCAGGAATGCGGTACATGCCGGCGGCAAGGAAGCGCGGCGACAGATCGGGATGGACGCTGGATTCGCTCTCGGTGGTCAGTGTGGCAAGCAGTGCGCCGGTGCGCACGGCATGAGCGACCGGCTCACCCGAAAGCACCTTGTACAGAGTGCCGGCGATCATCGCGTCACCGGCGCCGGTGATGTCGACGGGCTGGGCCGGGACGGAGTGCATGTTCGTCACACCGCTCTCGGTCGCAACGGCAAATCCATGCGCGCCTACGGTCACGATCACCTCTCCGGCGCCGGCCGCGCGCAGCGCTGCCGCTGCTTCCTCCGGCGTCAGCCGCTTGTCGGCATCCGTCATGCCGAGCATCATATTGGCCTCGTCATGATTGGTGAATAGAAGATCGATGCCGGTCAGGTCCTTCGGCAGGCGCGCTGATTTCGGCGACGAGACCGCGTCGACGGCGAGCTTGAAGCGCGCGGCCTGCTTGCGCGAGATCAGTGCTGCGAGGGTCGCAGCCGGCAGATTGCAGTCGATGAACACCCATGTCGCCGAAGCCAGATGCGGCCAGAAGCGGTCGAGATAGGACGACGAAAACAGATCGAAGATCTCCATGTCGGCAATGCCGAGCACGAGGTCGTTGTTGCGGTCGAGGATGGCCGCGTATTCCGCCGTCGGCCGTTCCGCGGTGGTGATGACCTGGCTGACATCGGCGCCGAGGTCGCGCAGATGCCGCACCATTGAGCGGCCGGTTTCATCGTCGCCGACGATCGAGACGAAGCTTATGTCGACGCCGAGGCGGGCAAGGTTTTCGGCGACGTTGCGGGCAACCCCGCCGAAGCTGCGATAGCCGTCGACCGGGTTCGACGTCTCGAAAATCAGATCCTTCTTGGCGTGGTATTTGCGGTCGAGCACCGCGCCGCCGACGCAGACCATGCGCTTGGACGTCGGCAAGACGTAACCACGGCCGAGAATGTATCCCTTGTTGACGAGTTGCACGATGTGAGCCGCGACCGTCGAGCGGGCGATGCCGAGCACCGTTGCTATGTCCTGCTGGCCGGCGAATGGGTTCGCCGCAATGAGGTCGAGAACCGCTTGTTCCTGTGCTCCAAGGTCGTCCATTGTCTCACCCGGCCGTCAAATTCGAGGCTGAACGCTTTCGCAACAACAGATGACATTGTCAACATTTGTTTCGACCGGCGGCATTTGACCAATCGGCGCTCCCGCGACTCTCTGCCAGCCGGACGAAGAAAGCGGGTGAGCACATTGAAGAAAGCTATTTCACCAAGGAGGACGAAAGTTGCTCTTGTCGGCGTGCAGCGCCAGGGAGGAACTGAGGCCTTAACGCGAGACGGCGAAGAGCGCTAAGCCTTCAGCACCGAGACGGCCAATTCGCTGTTGTGGACGTATTCGTTGGCGTCAGGCTGCTTCTGCACGAGCAGGATGAACAGCAGGTCGGTCAGCGTCAGTTGTGCATCACGCGCAGTTATCGATGACGAGCGCGCGCGCTCTTCATCGGCGATCGTGTGGAGGCGAATGTCGGCAACCCGGCTCAGCGGATTGTCGCGAAGTCCGGTGACGGCGATAACGGTGGTGCCACGTTTGCGGGCAAGTTCAGCCATCCGCAGGGTTTCGATGCTCGCCCCGGAATAGGAGAGCGCGAACAGCACGTCACCTCGTCCAAGCGTCGAGACATTGGCCATTTGCACATGGCTGTCGCTGTCGTGCAGCACGTTGCGGCCGAGCTTCATCAGCTTGTAGGAAAAATCGCGCGCCACCAGCGAGGATGCGCCGACGCCGGCCAAATGAATACGGCGCGCACCGTTCAACGCTTCGAGAGCCTTGCCGATTTCCTGCTCGGTGTTGGCTGCGACGGTCTGTTGCATCGACAAAAGCTTGCTGCCGATCAGCTTGCGCAAGATGACCAGATAGCTGTCGTCGACCTCGATCGAACCGTGGATCATGCCGGCCGGCACGTGCCATTCCTGCGACTTGGCCTCACTGACGGCGAGCTTAAGCTCCTGATAGCTGGAATAGCCGAGCTTCTGGCTGAACTTGACGACGCTCGACTGGCTGCGGCCGATCTCGGCGGCAAGCGCCGCCGTCGACAGGCGGAGCATCTGGTCGGGATTATCGACGATATACCGACCGATCTCGCGGTCGCCGGGCGCCATGACTTCGAGCTTGGCCTCGATCTTCTTCAGGACGGACATGCGTTCCTCCATTGCCTGTCATCGACAATGCCAAGCCAAGGAATAAATTATTCCGTCTCTGATTGCCAGCCAAGAATGAACCATCAAATCTCGACTGGTGCGGTTGCGGCCCAGCCTTCGGGCATGTCGACGATTCGGACATGAAAGATCGTAGACTCGCCGACAGCTCGGGATTAGGTCAGAGCCATGGACAAATTGCGGATCGTCGGCGGGCACAGGCTTGAGGGCGCGGTGACGATCTCCGGCGCCAAGAACGCGGCCTTGCCGCAAATAGCGGCGGCGTTGCTCAGCCCCTATCCGCTGCAGCTGACCAACCTGCCTGAGGTGACGGATGTCGACAACATGCTTGGCGTCGTCGGCCTTCATGGGGCCGAAGTCACCAGATCGGCGAATGCCGCCACAATCGATACCAGTGCTGCCGCTTCCAGGGAGACAAGCTACGATACCGTCAGGCGCATGCGCGCGACGGTGCTGGTTCTCGGTCCACTGCTTGCCCGCTTCGGCCATGCCCGGGTCTCGCTGCCTGGAGGCTGCGCGATCGGCGCACGGCCGGTCGACATGCATGTCGCCGCACTTGCCGCACTTGGCGCCGATATCGCGATCGAAAACGGACTGATCGTCGCGTCTGCGCCGGGCGGACTGAAAGGCGCGCGCATCGTTTTGAGCTCGCCGTCGGTCGGCGCGACCGAAACGGCGATGATGGCGGCGACGACGGCAAACGGCGAGACCGAGATCCTCAACGCGGCCCGCGAGCCGGAGGTGGCCGATCTTGCCGCCTGCCTGAACGACATGGGCGCGCGGATCGAGGGCGCCGGCACGCACCGCATCCTGATCGGGGGCAGCACAGACTGGCGCGCCGCCACGCACGACATCATCCCGGACCGGATAGAGGCCGGCACCTATGCCGTCGCAGCGGCCATCACCGGCGGTCAGCTCGAGCTGACCCACGCGCGGCTCGAGCACATGGCATCCATCGTCCAGCTGCTCGAAGCAGCCGGTGTGAAAATATGGCCGGGCGACCGCGGGCTGATCATATCGAGAGACGGGCCGCTCAAGGCGGTCGACGTGACGACGGAGCCCTATCCGGGCTTTCCGACCGATCTCCAGGCGCAGTTCATGGCGTTGATGTGCTGTGCCGAGGGCGCTTCGCTGTTGCGCGAGACGATCTTCGAGAACCGCTTCATGCATGTGCCTGAACTGATGCGGCTCGGCGCCAATATCAAGCTGCAAGGCACCATGGCGCTGGTGCGCGGAGGCGAGAAGCTGAAGGGCGCGCAAGTGATGGCGACCGACCTGCGCGCCTCCGTCTCGCTGGTGCTAGCAGCGCTGGTGTCGGAGGGCGAGACGACGATCAATCGCGTCTATCATCTCGACCGCGGGTACGAGCAGTTGGACCGCAAGCTCCGGCTGTGCGGCGCCCAGATCGAACGAATAAGGCAATGAGTGCCGGTGGGGCGTCTCCGCATTATTTCCTGGGCGTCGATGGCGGCGGAACCGGCTGCCGCGCGCGTATCGAAGACGAGGCAGGAACCGTGCTCGGGCAAGGCCTGTCGGGCCCGGCGACAACGCGACTCGGTATAGAGGTGGCCTGGGCCTCGATTGCCAAAGCCTTTGGCGCGGCGATCGAAGAGGCAGGTTTCGCGGCGGCGGAAATCGCCAGGATCCGCGCGGGTATCGGTGTTGCCGGCATCGGCCGTAAGGGTGCGCTCGAGGCGTTTCATGACATCGAACAACCCTTTGCGAGCATCGACTTCGTCAGCGACGGCGTCGCGGCTTGCCTTGGCGCGCATTCGGGTCAAGACGGCGCCATCGTCATAGCCGGGACCGGTTCGATCGGGCTCGGCTTTGTCGAAGGGCGCGACCTGCGCGTCGGCGGTTACGGTTTTCCGATTTCCGACGAGGGCAGCGGCGCCGATCTCGGACTGAAGGCAGTGCAGCTTGCCTTGCGAGCCCATGACGGCCGGCATGAGCGGACGGCGCTGCTGGCCGAGGTGATGCAGCGCTTCAAGGACGATCCGTTCGAGGCGGTGGCCTGGATGGACCGCGCCAGCGCGACGGACTATGCCGCCATGGCGCCGATGGTGATCCGCCATGCCGACCAGGGCGATCCGGCCGGTCGGCGGATCGTGCAAGGCGCTGCCGAGCAGATCGACACCTTCGTGCGGGTGCTGTTCGAAAAAGGCGCGCCGCGGATTACGTTGCTCGGTGGGTTGTCCAGCCCGCTTGAGCCATGGCTCGCTCCCGACGTCCGCCGACGGCTGAAGCCGGCCGACGGCGATGCGGTTTCGGGAGCCATAATCCTGGCCAGACAATCCCTCTGCCGCCAGTGATGCCTTGCTCGGCAAGGAATATAATATTCCTACTTTCCGTTGACAGAGGGAATATCGAATTCTAAAAAGTTAACGAAACAGAACCGGCGCAGCCGGTACGGAGCCGACGGCCAGGTGCAGGCACTGGACGCCGCTTGCCGCGGGCATCACAGTCCTGCTCGCAGTCGCACTTGAAAGTAAGCGAAGTGGTCGAACAAGGGTTGATGTCGGAGCTGGAGCGGCTGATTTCCGAGGACCGGAACCCGAAAACCATGGACATCGATCTGTTGCCGACCCTCGAGGTGCTGCGCAAGATCAATGACGAGGACAAAGGCGTTGCGGCAGCCGTCGAGAAGGTCATCCCCGATATTGCTGCGGCCGTGGACCGGATCGTGAGCGCGTTCCAGAACGGTGCACGCCTTGTCTATATGGGGGCTGGCACCAGCGGCCGGCTCGGCGTCCTCGACGCCTCGGAATGTCCGCCGACCTTCGGCGTACCCGAGGACATGGTGGTGGGCCTGATCGCCGGCGGCGTCGACGCGCTGATGCACTCTGCGGAAGGCGCCGAGGACGATCCGAAACAGGGAATAAAGGCGCTGCAGGACATCAAGCTGACCGCTGGCGACGTGGTGGTCGGCATCGCTGTCAGCGGACGCACACCTTATGTGATCGGTGGCCTGACCTATGCCAAGGAAGTGGGAGCCACCACCGTGGCGTTGTCCTGCAATCCTCGATCGACCATTGCCGGCATTGCCGATATTGGCATCTCTCCGGTGGTTGGCCCGGAGGTCCTCACCGGCTCGACCCGGCTGAAATCGGGAACCGCGCAAAAGCTGGTGCTCAATATGCTGTCTACCGCCAGCATGATCCGCATCGGCAAGAGCTATCAGAACCTGATGGTTGACCTCAATCCAAGCAACAAGAAGCTTGTCGCAAGGGCGGTTAGGATCGTGATGCAGACGACCGGCTGCGCGGCACAGCAGGCACGACAGGCACTCGACCAGACCGGCAATGATGTAAAACTGGCAATCCTGGTGACGATCACCGGCATGGGTGTCGAAGAAGCACGTAAGGCGCTTGCCAACGCGGGAGGTTTCCTGCGCAAGGCGATAGGCGAAAAGACGGTGTAAGACCGCATGGATACTGGGCCGATGTTCCGGGGCGTGTGTCCCTTTGAAGCGGTCCGGGGAACTGCAAGGCATCTGGTTTAACAATAATGGGAGACGACAATGGTACGGCACATTGGCAAGAAACTGCTTACCGGCATGACGCTCGCGGCAATGGTTGCCATCGCCGCGCTACCGGTGCAGGCGAGTGCGGCGACGCTGCATATGGCGTGGTCGCAGGACGCCACCGGGCTTGATCCGCACAAGCAGACCGCATTCTCCTCACTGCGGCTGCTGGAGCTGATCTACGAACCGCTGGTGCGGCTCGACGCAAAGCTGCAAATCACGCCCGCGATTGCCGATTCATGGCAGTTCTCGCCGGACGGCAAGGAGCTGAGCTTCAGGCTCAATCCGAAAGCAAAATTCCAGAACGGCGCCGCCGTGACCTCGGCCGACGTCAAGGCATCGTTCGAGCGCATACTCGACGAGAAGACGGGTGCTGCGGCGCGCGCCAACTTTCTCTCGATCGCCAGCATCGACACGCCCGATCCCGCCACCGTCGTGTTCCACCTCTCGCAGCCGGACGTGCCGATCCTGACGGCGATGAGCGACGTCAACGCGGCGATCGTCCCGGCAAGCGAAATCGCGGCCGGCTCGATCGGCACGACAACGATCGGCTCGGGTCCGTTCAAGCTCGAAAAATGGGATCCGAATTCCAAGGAAGTGCTTGTCGCCAACAAGGACTGGGCAGGCGGCGCGACCGGCGTCGACGGCATCGATATCAGCGTGCTGCCGGACGAGACGGCGATTCTGGCGGCGATGCGCACCAAGCAGATCGATTTTGCCCTGCTCAACGATCCGCTTGTCGCCACGCTGGTGCCCAAGGAAGCCAGCCTGCAGTTGAACCGCGTGCCGGTGCTTGCCTATCACGTGCTGCAGCTCAATCCCTCCCGCAAGCCGATGACCGAACTCAAGGTGCGTCAGGCGATTTCCTGCGCCATCGACCGGCAGGAAGTGCTGGACACCGCCTCGCTCGGCGAAGGCAAGGTCACCGGCCCGCTGACCATCCCGGCACTGGCGACCGATCCGAAGCAGTTGTTCTGCTATAAGCGCGACATTGAGAGGGCCAAGCAGTTGATGGCCGAAGCCGGCTATGCCGACGGCTTTTCGGCGACCGTGATCGGCGCCACCGGCGAGCCGCCGACGGCAGCGGCGGAAGCCCAGGTCATCCAGTCGCAACTCGCAGAAATCGGCGTCAAGCTCGACATCAAGATGATGGAGCTCAACGTCTATGTCGACGCCTGGCTGAAGGGCGATTTCGACATGGCAGTCGCGCTGAACGGCGGCAGGGCCGATCCCTACACTATGTACAACCGCTACTGGACCAAGACGGGCAATCTGCAGAAGGTGGCGAACTATATCGACGACACGCTGGACAGTCTTATGCAGAAGGGCCGCACCGAGACCGACCCGGCAGCGCGCAAAGCGATCTTCGCCGACTTCGAGAAGCACATCACTGAGATGTCGCCCTGGATCTGGCTCTACACGTCCTACAGCTACACGGCACAGCAGAAGAATATCGCAGGATTCGAACCGGTGCCGACAGGTTCGCTGTTCAGCCTCGCCAAGGTGACGATCCAGTAGCTGCTTCGATGCCGGACGAGAGGATATTCTTCGCGTGAACTATCTGATGCGGCGACTGGCGACCTTCCCTCTCGTCCTGCTTGGCGTGTCCATCGTGGTGTTCCTGGCGATCCGGATGGTTCCGGGCGATTCGATCACGGCAATGCTGGGGACCGAAGCCGGCCTGCTGACGCCGCAGCAGCGCGATGCGCTTGCAGCTTATTTCGGCATCGACCAGCCCTGGTTCATCCAGTACTGGCGCTGGCTGCTTGGTCTTTTCCAAGGTAATCTCGGCATTTCGTCCACCTATGGCAGGCCGGTGCTCGACGTCATCCTCGAGCGTTTCCCGCTAACGCTGGAACTCGCCCTGCTGTCGATGGTCATCGCCCTGCTTGTCGGCATGCCGGCGGGGATCTTTGCCGCCACCCATAACGAAAAGCTGTCCGACCTCGGCGTGCGCGTTGTCGCAATGATCGGGCAGTCGACGCCGAACTTCGTCCTTGCCCTGCTGATCATCTACACGCTGTCGGCGGGGTTTGGCGTTTTGCCGGCGATGGGCGAGTTTTCGCCGCTGTGGCAGGATCCGCTGCGCAATCTCGGCCAGCTGTTGCTGCCTGCGGTCACGCTTGGATTTGCCTTCGCGGCTTCGGTGACCCGCATATCGCGTTCGGCGATGCTCGATGTGCTCAGCGACGACTATGTCAGGACGGCGCGCAGCAAGGGCGTTTCGGCGCGCGGCGTCATCTGGCGGCATGCTTTGCCCAACGCGCTCATCCCGGTCGTGACGCTGAGCGGCATAGAGTTCGGCTACCTCCTGGGCGGAGCTGTCATCGTCGAGCAGATCTATGCGCTGCCCGGTCTCGGCCGCATGGTGCTGGATGCCATCCTGCAGCGCGACTACGCGCTGGTGCAGGGAAGCGTGCTGTTCATCGCCTTCAACTTCATGATCGTCAATCTCCTCGTCGACCTCGCCTATGTCGCGCTCGACCCGCGTATCCGGCTAAGCGAGCACTGATGGCGACATTGCGGGCTATATTTGCGCATCCCAGCGGCCGCATCGGCGGTGCGATCGTTGCGCTTTATCTGCTGCTTGCCGTGCTTGGCATGCTGGGGCTGACGCCGCACAATCCGCTGACGCAGCACCGGGTCGAACGGCTGCATGCGCCTGATAGCACCTACTGGATGGGCACGGACCTATTCGGCCGCGATGTCGCAAGCCGGCTGATGACCGGGATCGGCCAGTCCTTCATCGTGGCCTTCTTTTCGGTCGCCGTCGCGACACTGGCCGGCACCGTGCTCGGGCTGGCGGCAGCCTGGTTCGGGCGCCGCTGGGACGGCCTAGTGATGCGCATCATGGACGTTGTGCTGGCGTTCCCGGCGATCCTGCTGGCGCTGCTGATCGTCGCGGTTGCGGGACCGGGAACCTCGACCAGCGTCATTGCCATCGCCATCGTCTACACACCGATCTTCACGCGCGTCGTACGAGGTCCGGCTCTGTCGCTCAAGGCGCGCGAGTTCGTCGACGCGGCCCGCACGTTCGGCAGCAGTGCGGGCTATATCGTAACACGGCATCTGCTGCTCAATCTGGTGGCGCCACTGACGGTTCAGGTGACGCTGGCGCTGGCCTGGGCACTGCTGACCGAAGCCGGCTTAAGCTTCCTCGGGCTCGGCACGCAGCCGCCCGCCGCGTCGCTCGGCCTGATGCTGAGCGACAGCCGCAATCTGATGGAGACAGCTCCCTGGCTGATGATCTTCCCGGGCGTGGCGATCATGATCGGCATCCTCGGTTTCAACCTGCTCGGCGATGCGTTGCGCGATGTCCTCGACCCGAAGATGCGGAGATCGATCGCATGATCTCGCTGCTGTCCGTCAGCGGATTGCGCGTCGGCTTCGGTCGCAACCCGCAAGCCAATGAGGTCGTGCGCGGCGTCAGCTTCGATCTCGCCGACGGCGAAACGCTGGCCATCGTCGGCGAAAGCGGTTCGGGCAAATCGGTTACGGCGCTGTCGATCAATCGCCTTGTCGATTATGGCGGCGGCCGCATCACCGGCGGGTCGATCAAGCTGAGGCGGGCCGACGGCAGCACCTTCGACCTGACAGCCGCAGCCGAGCCGCAATTGACGAAGATCCGCGGGGGCGAAATCGGCATGATCTTCCAGGAGCCGATGACCTCGCTCAATCCGGTGCTGACCATTGGCTGGCAGATCGAGGAATCATTTCGCCTGCATCGCGGCCTGACCGGCCGGCGAGCGACGGCGGCGGCCAAGGACGCGCTCGACCGCGTCCGTATTCCGGACGCAGCGAGGCGGTTGAAATATACGCCCAACCAGCTGTCGGGCGGCATGCTGCAGCGGGTGATGATCGCCATGGCGATTGCGTGCAACCCGCGCCTGCTCATTGCCGACGAGCCAACGACGGCGCTGGATGTTACGGTGCAGGCGCAGATCATGGCGCTGCTCGCCGAGTTGAAGCAGGAAACCGGGATGTCGATGATCTTCATCACCCACGACATCGGTCTGGTTGCAGGCATCGCCGACAAGGTGATGGTGATGCAAGGCGGAGAAGCTGTCGAGCAGGGCGCATTGAACCAGATATTGGACGATCCGCAGCATCCCTATACGCGGCATCTGCTGCATGCGGTGCCGCATTTCGCCGGCGGCGGTGCGACACGCAGGGACGCGCAACGCGAAAAGCAAAAAGCTGCCGAGCCGGCGCTGAAGGTCGATGGCCTCGTGGTGCGATTTCCGGTCAAGGGTGGTTTTCTCAGCCGCGCCAGCGGTGCCGTCCATGCCGTGGACGGTGTGGATTTCGAGCTAATGCCGGGCGAGACATTGGCGGTCGTCGGCGAGAGCGGTTCCGGAAAGTCCACCACCGCCCGCGCGATTCTGGGGCTGGTGCGCTCGACGCGCGGCACAATCTCGGCCAGCGCGCGCAAGGCCGCCGCCGGGCAGAGCGCCCTTCCCGTGCAGATGGTGTTCCAGAATCCCTATGGCTCGCTCAATCCCAGACTCACCGTCGAAAACCTCCTCGCAGAGCCGGTGATCGCTACCGGCGGACGGATAACTGCTGAAACGCGGGCGAAAATGGCAGCGCTGCTGAAACGCGTCGGCCTTCCGGAAAACAGCCTGCAGCGCTATCCGCACGAATTCTCCGGCGGCCAGCGGCAACGCCTGTGCATCGCTCGCGCGCTGATGCTCAATCCTTCGGTTATCGTCCTCGACGAAGCGGTTTCGGCGCTCGATGTGTCGGTGCAGGCCAGGGTGTTGAAGCTTTTGATCGAGCTGCAGCGTGAATTCGGGCTGGCCTATCTGTTCATCTCGCATGACATGGCTGTCGTCGAGCGGATCGCCCATCGCATCGCGGTCATCTATGCCGGCCAGATTGTCGAGATCGGCGATGCCAGATCGGTGCTCTCGGAGCCGAAGCACTCCTATACCAAACAGCTTATCGCGGCCGTTCCTACTATAGACCGGCGGCATGAACGTTTCGAGCTGGACACGCGCCAGGTCCCCTCGCTCGTGCGTCCGCTGGGGTTTGAGCCGGGCCCGGCCAATTGGCAGCAATTCGGGCCGGATCATAGAGCACGGGTGGAAGTGTGATGATTGTCGCCCAAGGATATGAAAGGCCGGAGGGACAGCCCCATCGCTGCCTTCCAAACGGAGGCGTAGTTGATCGACCATGATCTCTTCTCCCGCGCATTCGCCCCGCTCGAAGCGGCCGTGACCGCATCGCGCATTCCGGGCGGCGTGCTCGGCATAGTTGACGGGGACGGCGAACGCATCGTCCGGGCAATCGGCTCAGCCCAAGTCGTGCCCAAGATACGGCCGATGCATGTCGGGACATGGTTCGACCTGGCATCCCTGACCAAAGTCATCTTCACCACGTCGCGTATCCTGGCGCTGGCGGAAGAAGGCGTCGTCGACCTCGACGCGCCGCTGATTTCCGTCCTGCCCGACCTTCGCCAATATGACGAAAAAGCCTGGGAACGGAACGTAACGTTTCGCCAGTGTCTCGGCCATCAGACACCGTTTCCCCCCGTCGCGCCAATCTACACCTATGGGCGTGACCCCGAGCTGCTGCGCGCGTTCATCCTGCAGCGCGAATGGCAGGCTGGCGAGCCGGTCTATTCCGATATCAACTTCATCCTGCTCGGCTTCGTCCTGGAACGCCTGTCTGGCAAGACCATTCGCGACATAGATCCCGGTCCGGGCTTCGCGTTCTCCGCCGAACCGGATCAAGCGGCGGCGACCGAAGACTGCACATGGCGCCATCGCGTGCTCTGCGGCGAAGTCCACGACGACAATTGCTCGGCCTTGCAAGGTGCCGGTCACGCCGGCCTGTTCGGAACGGCGGCTTCGGTCCTCGACTTTGCGCAAGGGCTGCTGGACGGGACCGGCGCGTCGCAGCGTTCGATCGCGCTGATGCGCACGCCCTTGTCGGCAACCCGCACCCATGGCTGGGAGCGACCCTACGAAGGCTGGTCCGGCGGCCGGCTGTGCAGCCCCGAAACCATCGGGCATACCGGCTTTACCGGTGTCGGGCTGTGGGTCGACTTCGACAAATGCAGAGCCTGGACCTTGCTCACCAACCGGATCCATCCGACACGTCATTTCAACAGCGGGATCGCAGCGCTTCGCCAAGCGGTCGGCGATCTCGTTAACGGAGCCTGACAACCATGATTGCGAAAAATGGCGAACCAATGTGGGCCGTCGGCCTGATGACCGGCACCGTGCTGGACGGCAATATCGACGTCGCGCTGATCAAGACCGACGGCGAACGGATCGTGGATTTCGGCACCTACACGCTGGCCCCCTACCCGCAGTCGATCCGGGCCTTGCTGGAAGAGACGTTGCGCCAGGCAAGGAGCTGGAATTTCACAGGGCCGGAACCGGCAATCTTCCACGAGGCAGAGGAGGCGCTGACGCGCGCCCAATCCGCCGCGGTCAAGGATCTTGTCGAAAGTCACGGTCTGACCATGGCCGATATCGGCGTCGTCGGCTTCCATGGCCAGACCGTGCTGCACCGTGCCCCGCAAGTGGGCCGACTGGGCCAGACCCGCCAGCTTGGCGACGGCGAGCTGATGCATGCCATCCTTGGCACCAGGGTCGCCTATGACTTCCGCTCGGCCGACATGCGCGCCGGCGGCCAGGGCGCGCCGCTGTCGGCCGCCTATCACGCCGCGCTGCTGCGCGAAGCCGACGCCACCGGCGACACGGCGGTGCTCAATCTCGGCGGCGTCGCCAACATCACCTGGTGGGACGGCACGGACAATGTTGTTGCCTTCGACACCGGGCCCGCCAACGCACCGCTGAACGATTTCATCAAATCGAAGGGGCTCGGCGAAATGGACCGCGACGGCGCCCTTGCCCGCGCCGGCACGGTCGACGAGGCACGGCTGGCCAAGCTCCTGCAGCATCCGTATTTGACCAAACCCTACCCGAAATCGCTGGACCGTTTCGATTTCGGCGCCTCGATGGCGGACGGAATGAACGCCGAGGATGGCGCAGCCCTGCTGACGGCCTTCACCGCGGCCGCCGTCGGCAAGGCGCTCGATCTTCTGCCGCGCCGGCCGAAGCGGCTGGTGGTCAGCGGTGGCGGTCGACACAACCCAACGATCATGGCCATGCTTGCCAGCCGCGCTGGCGTCGAAGCGGTTCCGGCCGAGGCGCTTGGCTGGAAGGGCGATGCGGTGGAGGCGGAGTGTTTTGCGTTCCTGGCAGTGCGCGTGCTCAGAGGCTTGCCGATCAGCTTCCCCAGTACGACCGGCGTGCCCCAGCCGATGCGCGGCGGACGCCTTGCCAGCTAACTAAGCCAACAATTTCTTCTGCAGGAAGATACGGCTGCGGCCAATGGGGAAATCGGCAAGCACGCCGAAGGGCAAATAGCCCTGGCGCTCATAGGCCTTGGCGGCCTTGGGATTGAACGTGTCGATCCAGGCGCCGTGACAGTCGCGCGCGATCGCCTCCCTCTCGGCCGCTTCGAGCATCCTGCCAGCCATGCGGTGACCGCGCAGTTTTTCATCGACCCAGAGCCATTGCACATAGAGCCAGCCCCAGGCTGTATATCCCGAGATGCCGGCGACAATAGCGCCGTGCTCATCGCGCACGAACACGGCCAATGCCTTCCTGCAGGAGGCGCCGACATCACTGTCGTTGAACGCCGCAAGCCGCTCTCCGAGAAAAGCCAGCTCGTGCGGCAAGGGATCGGCGGTTGTCTCAAGCGTTGTATTGTCCATCCACCAAGCATCTATCGAAGGACGGGACCGAGAAGCAAGCCTTGCTGCGCTATAGCTTCGGCGAACGCCACGCCGCTGCCGCAGCAGCGATTAGCATGAGCAAAGCTGCAATCACCGCCGATGCTGCAAAACCGAACGTGGAATAGAGCGGTCCGAACGCCGTGGTGCCGACGAACACCGCAAGATAGGTCACCGCGCTGTTCAAACCCATGATCGTGCCGCGACGCGCAGGGTCGAGCGCCGACAGGCGCATCACCAGGACGTTCAGCCCGAAATGATTGGCAAGGCCCCAGACGGCTATCACCGCTATGGTCAGATGAAAACTACTGCTTGCCGCGGCAATCACGACATAGACGACCGCGACAAGCAGATAGGCAAATGGCATGACACGCCGCGCGCCCAGGCGGTCGATAACGCCGTCAAGAAGTGCCGCCGCACCAAATCCGGCGCCATAAGCGAGCGCGGCCAGCCCGTTGGCGCTGACCGGCCGTCCCAAGCCATTGTGAAGGTGATCGCCAAGATAGCCATAGACACCGTAGAACGCGGTCATGAATGCGGCGCAGGCAACCAGAAGCGGCACTATGCCAGGGACGCTCAAGGCGCCCAGCGGCGTCGGCGCCGGGCCGCTCTTCCTGACATCGCTCAGCGACGTCAGCGCCAGGCTTGCCAATGCGAGTGCTGCGAGCACCGCGACCGCCGCGAAAACGGCGCGCCAATGCACCAGGTCGGCAAGTACGGCCGACAGCGAAACCCCGGCGACCATGCTCAGCGTCCAGCCGGTCAGCACGACGCCTATGGTGCCGCTTTCGCGGCCGGGCGGTGCAATCGCGGCTGAGCTGGCGTAGATTGCCGGCATGGCGACACCTGCAGCGATGCCGGCGAGAAGCTGGGCCGCGACCAGCGCCGTCACGGTCGGCGCAGCGGCGCTGGCGACGAGCGCTATCGCCAGCAGCAGCAACGCCCCTTGCAGCATGCGGCGGGCGCCAAGCCGATCGATATAGCGCGCCAGGAACAAGGCGCTTGCCGACGTCCCGAGCCCGAACGCGGCCGACGCGATCATGACCGCCGGCACGCTTGTGCCGAAGGACGCGGCCACCGCCGGCGCGATCGGACCGAGCACCAGCGAGTTCGAGCCGATCACGGCAATGCACCCCGTCAGCACGTAAGCGAGTGCCGGGATTGGCGGCTTGGGGGCCGCTGCGAATGTGGCGACTTGATCAGTGTTCGACATATGGCAATAATGGCCGTATTAAATTCTGCATCAATCGGGAATTTTAATATGAATGAAGAAACAGATGGCATTCCGCAGAACAGGCCCGCCGCCCGCGATATCGATGCAACCGATCGAAAAATATTAGGCGTTCTGGTCGACGACGCCACGATCAGCTATGCCGAGCTCGGCGACCGCGTCGGCCTTTCACCGCCGGCAGCCCATGAACGCGTCAAGCGCCTCCGGCGCAGCGGCGCCATCCGCAACACCGCGGTCATCATCGATCCCAAGGCGGTGCACAAGCCGCTGCTTGCCTTTGTCCATATCGACACAAAGGGGTGGGGAAAGACGCCGGAGCTGATGGCAATCTCCGAACACCCCGAAGTCGAGGAGATCCATTCGGTGGCCGGCGACACATGCATGCTGATCAAGGTCCGCACCGAGGACACGCGGGCGCTCGAGGGCCTGCTGTCGCGCCTCTACGAAACGCCTGGCGTCACCTCGACGCGAAGCTATGTGGTCCTGTCGACCTATCTCGAGCGGCCGGTGCAGCCGGGGATAACGACGGAATGGCCGACCCCCCGGCATATGGCCAAGCCGCTTTATTAGCTCAAACGATTCTCACGCGTATCCAAAGTCGAACCGGAAACGTCTTAGGCACTGCATCCTGTGGTCATCCGTCCGGCCGGTTCGTTTGCGCCGGTTCTTGGATCCGACGGGATGCCTGTTGCGCAACCGGAGACACGCGATGAGAAAATTGATCGTGGGCAGCTTCATTTCGCTGGACGGCGTCATCGAAGCACCAATGGAATGGGCGTCACCGTTCTTCGACGAGGAGATGAAGGAACACTCCTATGAAAAGGCCGGCGAGGCGGATTTTTTCCTGCTCGGCCGCGTCACCTACGAAATGTTTTCGGCGCGTTGGCCGCAGGTCAAAGGCAGCAAGTACATGGATCGCATGAACGGGCTGAAGAAGCTCGTCGCGTCGCGCAGCCTCAAGGAAGTGAGCTGGAACGCGTCGCTGATCGAAGGCGACATCGCTGCCGAAATTGCCAGGATCAAGCAGCAGGCCGGCGGCAACATTTTGAAGTACGGAGTGAGCAATCTCGACCAGACGCTGCTCGCCAACAGGCTTGTCGACGAGTATCAGCTCTCGATCGTGCCGACCCGCGTCGGCCATGGCAAACGCGCTTTCCAGGATGTCGACCCGTCCCTGGTCAGACTGGAGCTTATAGATACCCACCGTTTCAAGAACGGCGTCATTACGTTGACCTATGTCCCGCTATGATCCGTATGCCATGAAGATGCAGCCAAGACTTGACCCGACCGGGCTTTTCGACGTCCGCTACGCCGGTTTTCTGGAGACAGTCGCGCATTTGCGTGGACGGCTGCACCGCTACTGTGCACGCATGACCGGTTCAACGCTCGACGCCGAAGACGTGATGCAAGAGGCGCTGTTCGAGGCCTATCGGAAGATCGAGAAGCTGGACGATGCGAGTGCTCTTGGCCCCTGGCTGTTTCGCATTGCACATAATCGCTGCATCGATTTTCTGCGAAGCCGGCAGGTGCGTCAGCATGCGGAGGCCAATTTCGCCGAAGACGAGATCATCCTGCCGGTCGAGCCGGCGGGCCAGGGCGCGGATCGCGCGATCGAACGGCTGGTGATCCACCTGCCGCCCAAAGAACGCGCCTGCGTCCTGCTCAAGGACGTCTTCGACTATTCGCTGGAAGAGATCGCCGACCTCGTCGGCTCGACTGTGGGCGGCGTCAAGGCTGCGTTGAGCCGTGGCCGTTCGAAATTGGCCGCCTTGTCAGGCGAGCCAATCGTCCGTTCGGAGCCCCAACGCGATCCGGAACTCCTGGAATTGCTCAGCCGCTATGTCGAACTGTTCAACCGCCGCGACTGGGATGGGGTACGGGCGTTGACCAGCGCCGACGCACAATTGCGTGTCGCGGATTGCTTCAAGGGCAGGCTGTCGGAATCACCTTACTTCGTTGAATATGAAAGAGCCTCGACGACCTGGAAAATGGCGGTTGGCGAGATCGATGGCCAGGCGGTGCTGCTCGTGCTCCACCATGGCGAAAACGGTTGGAAGCCGGCCCATCCAGTTCGGATCGAAGCCGCCGGCGGGACCATAAATCGCATCGCCGATTACTATGCCTGCCCTTGGATCATGCCGGCGGCTGGTGCGGTGGTCGTTTCCAGGCCGGCCTAACCAGCAACAGGACATGCAAGTGTCCGGCATCAACCTCAATGGAATGGGATCGATGCCGAACAAGACATAGGCGGCTTACTGAAGCTTCGCCTGCAGGGCGTTGACGTCATCCGTGGTCATTTCGCCGTCGGTCGTCACCTTGCCATCGACGATCTTCCAGAGGCGGAACGGGCCGGTGATGTCGCCGTATTTGTCGAAGGCAACCGGGCCGATGACGCCTTCGTAACGGATCGGCTTGCCATCCTTGATCAGGCCGAGGGCCTTGGCGAACTCGTCCTTGCCGGCATAGATCGGCGTGCCGGCCGGGTCGACCGCCTTGTACATAGCCTCCTTGATCTTGGCCGGATCCTCGGAGCCGGCAATGGCGATGGCCAAGCCGACGATGGCGCCGGCATCATACGACCGGTCGGCCGCCGGGTTCGACGGTTCGATGCCCGAAAATTCCTTGTAGTTCTTGGTGAAATACTCGGTCGATGCGGTCGGGCTGGTGCCGGAGGAAGTGCCGTACGCATCCTTCAGGTAATCCGCGCCAACGGATTCGATGAAGTCCGGGCTGTTCATGCCGTCATTGAGCAGGAATTTCTGGACACCGCCCTGAGAAATCCAGGTACGGGCGATGGTTGCGCCGTCGACAGGCGTGCTGACGAGGTAAAGCCCGTCCGGTTCGCCGGCCATGGCCGCGGTTACCTCCGAGGCATAGCTCGACTGCTTTTCATTGTAGGGCGTGTCGGAGACGATGGTGCCGCCGAGTGCCTTATAGGCGCGCGAAAATTCCGCCACCATGTTGACGCCGAAATCGTTGTTGACGTGGATGACCGACAGCTTCTTGAAGCCTTTGTCGATGGCATATTTGGCGGCAGCGACGCCCTGCAGCGCATCAGATGTGATGGTGCGGAAGAAGATGCCGTTGGTCTTGCCGTCGCGCCCGAGCGCCGTCAGCGTCGGCGACGAGGAAGCAGGCGACACCTGGACTATCTTGGCCGGAGCGGTGACCGAGGTCAGGATCGGGATCGACACCGAGGAGATGATGCCGCCGATGATCACCGGCACCTTCTTGACCTGCACGAGCTGCGTCGCGGCGTCGACCGCAATGTTGCCCTGGCTCTGGCTGTCGCGCGTGTCGGTCGCGAGATCGCAGCCGCGGACGCCGCCCGCATCGTTGATGTCGCGGAAGGCCATCTCGACCGATTTGGCGCCGGCCTGGCCGTACTCGCCGGCCGGGCCTGTCAGTTCCATGACGAGGCCGACGGTGATCTTGCAATCGGCGGCTTGCGCTGCGCCGGCCGCTGTCAGCAGTGCGAGCGCGGTGGTGATCTGAAGTATGGTCTTTTTCATTGTTGTTCCCCTTTTGTTACACGACTCTCATTGATGTCTTGAGCCTGTTCAGCCTTCCGGCATCTGCAGCCAGGTTTCATGCAGATGTCGCCATTCGACGCCGTTGGGCGCCGATGAACTGGTGGTGAAAACGGCACTCGAGCGGCGGCGGCTATGTTTGCCCGCCCGCTGCTGCGTTTCGATGTAGCAGACGACGATCGTGTCGCCTGCCTGCCAGCCGGCCCGGATATCCTCGATCGAGATACTGAAATCGCCATCCGAGGTGGCGCGGCTTGCCCTGACATGGTCAAGCACCGCGTCACGATCGAGGACCTGACCGTCCGGCGCAACCATCTGGAAGCCTTCGCCCATGACGCTTTCGAACCGGTTGAAATCTGCATTGTCCGCACTCGCCGCATTGAACCAGTCGACGAAGAAGCGGTGGAGATCGACCACCTCGGCGCTGGCGCGGGAAAGCAAGGAAGGTTTTTCGTCCGTGGCCGCGTTCATTTCCTGCCTGCATTCAAATTGTAATGCATGATCGAGCCGTGGCGGCCGTGACGGTCGCGTTCCAATGTGTAGACGTCGCCCAGCGGCCCACGGCTTTGCGCGATCACGGCAGCGATCCTCGCCCGGTCGTCGGCATCGAGCGCGACGTCCATGATTCTGGCATTGGCAAGGGCGTACGCCTGGTTGCGGGCGCCGACGATGACGGCCGCCACTTGCGGCTGCTCCAGCACCCAGGCGCTGGCGATGGTGGCGATATCGACGCCGTGGCGGTCGGCGACGGCCTTCAGTATGCGAAGCAACTCCTGGAAAAGCTCCCAGCCACCAAAGTCGTCAATGATCAGCTTGTATTTGACCAGCGATCGGTTTTCGAGCGGCGTCTGCGGCTCGGCAGCGCCAAGCCATTTTTCGCTGAGGAAGCCGCCCGCCACCGAACCGTAGCAGAGGAAACTGACGCCGTGCCGGCTGGCGAGCGCTGCAAGGCTGTTGGCTGGCCGCTGGTCGAGCACCGAGTATTGCAATTGCTGGCTGACCAGCGGCACACCGGCGGCCAGGATCTCGGCCAACCGCGGCGTGTCGAAGTTCGTGGTGCCGATGTTGCGCACCTTGCCTTCCCTGCGGATTTCGTTGAGCCAGCCCATCGCTTCGACGTAGCCGGGCAGCGCACAGTCCCACCAGTGGAACTGCACGAGATCGAGCCGCTCGGTCTTCAGCCGCCGCAGCGACTGCTCGACGATGCCTCTGATGTAGTCGCGGCTGATATTGGAAAGCCTTTCCAGGTCAGGCACCAGCTTGGTGTGCACCTTCATTTTGGTGGCAGCGTCGAGGCCACGCTCATTGGCAAGGCGCAGGCGCGCCGCGCCGATCAGCTCTTCGACACCGGCATAGATATCGGCGCAATCATAGGTCCTGATGCCGGCGTCGAAGGTGGCGATCAGGTCAGTTACCGCCTGTTGGCGGTCGATCGCGCCGTGCCCGCCGGCAAGCTGCCAGCCGCCGCGAATAACGCGCGAGATCGTATAGCCGGGGCTGAGCTCGAAAGCCTTGGCGGTCATCTCCGGTCATTCTCCTTCGGCAGCGGCACCGTCGTCGTTTCGGCATGGCTGAACCGCCGCTTGCCGGTCCTGACGATCCGGAGCCGGCTGGCACAATTGGGATCCGGACAAGCGATCTCGGCGTCCGACGTCATCCAGTCGTTCCTGTGGGTCGGGCGCTGCTTTGCGGCCAGAAGCGGCAACACTGCCGCAATGGAATAGATCGAGAAACCTTGCCCCGCCGGCATCGACAGCATCTCGCCCTTCAACTCGAAATAGTCGCCGGGCTTGGCGCCGCAATAGATCGGCTTGCCCTCGGGGATAACCGCCTCGACGCGAAGGTCGAAGAGTTCGAAACTGTCGTCGGTCTCAGCCATTCAGATCTCCACCCGGGTGAAGGTGATGTCGCAGGCACCGTTGCGGCGGATCACGCCACAAGCGGCTGCGAATTTATCGCGATCCTCAGGCACCACCTGCGCGACGACGCTTCCGGCAAGCCAGCCGATCGGGAACAGCAGGCGTGCACCCGCTCCGTAGAACAGGCCGACGTCAAAGATGGCATTCGGGTTGCCGCCCCACATGCGCGGCGGCACGTAGGACAACACGATGTCGCCCGGCTGCGGCGTCAGCGTTGCGTTCTCCGCCGGCAAGGGCCTGGCATAGGTTTGGCCCTCAAGTTCGGCTGATGGAACCGGGCAGGAGATTTCCGGCCCCGTCCACATAGCATGGATGCCGGCAACGACGCGCGGCTGCTCGAGATACGCCAGCAGGAAGGCAGCGTTGTCGGGCGCCTTTTCAGGCAACAGCAGCGCGGTCACGGAAAGCATCGAGTGTGGCTCGGTGATGTTGATGCCAGGCACCGTCATGCCCTCAATCCTTCCTTGCTTGTGGATTGGAGCTTGTCGCGCAGAAAGGCGAAGGGCCGGCTGATGTCGGCCACCAGCGCCTCGCGCGCCGCTTGCGCATCCTGCCTGGAAAGCGCTGCGACGATGCTGCGGTGGTAGTGGGCCGTATCGACCTCGCCGGCGTCGGAGAAGGCGTAAATGGCAACGCGGATGCAAGGCCCGGATTGCAACCACAGGCTCTCGATCATCGGGATCAGCACGGCGGAACCGCAGCAACGGTAGATCTCGAAATGGAAGCTCTGGTTGAGCGTGGCCTCGCGGTCGATATCCTTCTTGTGCTTCAGCGCCCGCATCTCGTCCCACTCGCCGAGCATGGCTTCGACCGAAGCGATCTGGCGCGGGTTCATGCGCGTGGCAGCCAGCGCGATCGCTTCGCCCTCGATCAGAGAACGGGCGCGCAAGAGGTCGTCGATGCGCTCCAGCGTGATCGGCGGCACGCGCACCGAACGGTTGGGAAGCGCTTCCAGTGCCTTCTCGGTGATCAACCGTCCGAGCGCCTCGCGCACCGGCATGGTGCTGGTGACCAGCGCGTCGGCGAGGCCGCGGATGGTCAGAACCTGGCTCGGCTCGAAAAGGCCGCCGATCAAGGCGCGGCGCAGCTCCGAATAGACGCGATCCTGCACGGTCTCGCGGCCGACCGGCGTAAGCTGGGCTGCGATCATCTCATTGTTCTTTTCGATGGCGGCCTTCTGCATAGGCAATCCCGGTCTTGGCCGTTTTCGGCTTGCGGAAGAAATTAAAGCCGAATAGCGTGATCAAAGCAAGCGTGATCACAAATCAAATCATAGGCGATGAAGGTCGCTTTTCGGCCAGAGGAATTGATGAGCGACACGACGGAACGGCAGGAGGAGATCCGTACGCCGGTCCTCACGGCCAGGAACGTCCTCAGACGCTTCGGCGGCCTGGTCGCGGTCAACAATGTCTCGTTCGACGTCCGGCCGAGCGAAATACTTGGCCTTATCGGCCCGAACGGCGCCGGCAAGACCACGATGTTCGACCTGCTCGCCGGCAGCATTCTGCCGACCAGCGGCGAAATCCTCCTCAACGGCGTATCGGTGTCGGGGGAAGCTGCCCATCGCCGCATTGGCCGCGGCCTTGGCCGCACGTTCCAGATCCCCCGGCCCTTGCCTAACCTGACGCTGATCGAAAACGTCATGCTGGCCGCGCAAGGGCAGGCCGGAGAAAAACTGCTCGCCAATTTCCTGACGCCCCGGCGGGTCGCTGCCGAAGAAAGGGCTGCCGAGACAAGAGCCGTCGAACTGCTCGAGCTCGTCACGATCGCTCACCTCGCGCACGAACCTGCGCGCGTGCTTTCAGGCGGCCAGCGCAAGCTGCTCGAGTTGGCCCGCGTGATGATGGCCGACCCGGCGATCATCCTGCTCGACGAGCCGGCGGCCGGGGTCAACGCAACCCTGCTCGAGGTCATTATCGACCGCATCCGCGACATCAATGCGCGCGGCATCACCTTCCTGCTGATCGAGCACAATATCGACATGGTGACGCGGCTTTGCCACCGCGTGCTGGTCATGGCGAGCGGGCAGCTTCTGTGCGAAGGCACCCCGGAGGAGGTGGCGCGCGACCCGCGCGTCATCGAGGCCTACCTCGGAGGCACGGCATGAGCCAAAAGGTACTCGATGTCCGCGATCTCGAAGCCGGCTACGAGCCTGGCGTTCCGATCGTGCGCGGCGCTTCGATCACCGTCGACCAGGGCGAGATCGTCGTCGTTCTCGGTCCCAACGGCGCCGGCAAGTCGAGCCTTATCAAGGCCATCGCCGGCCTTGTCCCGATCACCGGCGGCACGGTGCTGCTGGACGGCAAGAATATCACGGCGTCGCCCGCTCACATCATGGTCCGCCTTGGCCTTGCCTTCGTGCCACAGACAGAGAACATCTTCCCGCTGATGTCGGTCGAGGACAATCTCAGGGTCGCCTGCGGCATCCTGAGGCCGCGCGAGGTCCCAGCCCGCATCGAGGAAATGTATGCGGCCTTTCCCGATCTCGCCCGTCAGCGCAGAACGGCCGCGGGCAATCTGTCGGGTGGACAGCGGCAGATGCTGGCCGTCGCCCGGGCGTTGATCGTCCATCCCAAGGTGCTGGTGCTCGACGAGCCGTCGGCCGGCCTGTCGCCGAAATTCGTGGCGATGGTGCTCGAGATGCTGGCCGGCATCCGAAAGTCCGGCGTCACCATTCTGCTGGTCGAACAGAACGCCAAGGCAGCGCTTGCCATTGGAGACCGCGCCTATGTGCTGGTCGAGGGCAAGGAGCGGCACCAGGGCGTCGCCTCCGAGCTCTGGAACGACCCGGTCGTCGCTGAACTCTATCTTGGCCAGCGCCGCCTCGACCTTGGACAAGGAAGCGCGGCATGAACCTGCAATTCGTCGTCGACGGACTGCTGGCAGGGTCGATGATCGGCCTCGGCGCCATCGGCGTGACACTCACCTATTCGATCCTGCGCTTCTCGAACTTCGCCCATGGCGACTTCATGGCCTGGGGCGCCTATGCGACGCTCGCCGTGGTTGGCGCCATTGGCGCGATTTTCGGCAAGATCGCGCCGATCGCGCCCCTCTCCTTCGGTTGGCCGCTGATCGTCGCGCTCATCATCGGCATGGCGGCCACCGGCCTGCTGGCGCTGGCGCTCGACATCGTGCTGTTCGCGCGGCTACGGGCCAAGGGTCAGGCGATCATCGTGGTGATGGCGAGCTTCGGCGCCTCGATGGCGCTGAGAAGCCTGCTCGAATTCATCTTCACCTCGCGTCCGACCTATTTCAGCCGGGCGATCCAGATCGCCATGCCGATAGGTTTCGGCATCCGCATCACCCCGGACCAGATCGCGCTGCTGTTGCTGACCGCCGTGCTGGTGCTCGGCGTGCATCTCCTGATGACGCGGACCCAGACCGGCCGCTCGATGCAGGCATTGAGCCAGAACGCGGCACTTGCCCGCATCGTCGGCATCGACGTCGCCAGGGTGGTGCGCGTCACCTGGATCATCGGTGGCGCGCTGGCCTGCGTCGCCGGCGTCATGATCGGCATTCTCATCCAGATCCGCCCGTTCATGGGTTTCGAGATGCTGCTGCCGATGTTCGCGGCCGCCATCCTCGGCGGCATCGGCAGCGTGCCCGGCGCCGTTCTCGGCGGCCTGATCATCGGCATGGCCGAAGCCGGCGCGGTGCAGCTGATCGGCGCCGAATGGCGGGCAGCCGTCTCGTTCATCATCCTGATGGCGGTGCTGTTCGTGCGGCCCATCGGCCTTTTCGGAGTGAGGGAACGCTGATGGATCTGCTCGGCTACGGCGCCTTCTTCCTGACCACCGCGCTGATTTTTTCGCTCATCACGCTCGGGCTCAATCTGCAATGGGGGCTGACCGGGCTTTTCAATGTCGGGGTCGCCGGCTTCGTTGCCATCGGCGCCTACACCTCGGCGCTGCTGACCACGCCCGACGATGCCGCGCGCCTGGGCGGCTTCGACCTGCCGATCCTTATCGGCTGGCTTGGCGCCATGCTGTTGGGCGGCGTCGCCGCCGCCATCACCGGCATTGCCACGCTACGTCTGAGATCGGACTATCTGGCGATCACTACTTTCGGCGTCGCCGTCGTCGTGCAACTGGTAGCGCTCAATGCCCAGAAGCTGACCGGCGGGCCGTTCGGCATCGGCTTCATTCCGCGTCCGTTCGGCGGTCTTGCCGAAACGCCGTTGCTGTTCAACCTTTCGAACCTTGCGATCGTCTCGGTGGTGACGCTGATCGTCTATCTCGCGCTGGAGCATCTGTCGCGCAGCCCGTGGGGGCGCGTGTTGAAGGCGCTTCGCGAGGATGAGCGGGCCGCGATATCCCTAGGCAAAAGCGCACGGTTCTACCGCGTCCAGGCCTTTGCCGTCGGTGGCGCCATCATGGCGCTTGCCGGTGCGCTGCAGGCGCATTTCACCGGCTTCATCGCGCCGGACAATTATTTGCCGGCGCTGACTTTCCAGGTCTGGGTGATGCTGATCGTCGGTGGCTCGGGCAGCAACATCGGCGCCGTCATCGGCAGCATCCTGGTCTGGGCGATATGGGCCGGATCGGGAGCCTTGACCAGTATGTTGTTCTCGCCCGAACAACAGGCCCGCGCCGCTTCGCTGCAGATCGTCGCCATCGGCGTGATGCTGTGCGTCATCCTTCTGGTCAGGCCGAACGGCCTGTTTGGCGACAGGCCGCGGCGTCCAAGGTTCGGCAAGCGTGCACGCGTGGCCTCGAGCGAGAGCGGCTCATGAACGCTGTGACCCGGCCGCACGGCGTTTCCCTTTGGCATGCCGTCAGCCGCAGTCGCCGCGACCGGCCCACCCTCGAAGGCGCACTCGATGTCGATCTGGCAATTGTCGGCGGCGGGTTTTCAGGCCTTTCCACCGCGCTGCACAGTGCCGAGAAAGGCATCTCGGTTGCCGTCCTCGAGGCGGAAATCATCGCCTGGGGGGCAACCGGCAGGAATGCCGGCTTCGTCGTGCCGAATTTCGCGAAAAGAGACCCCGACGATATCATTGCCCAGCTCGGGCCCGAACGCGGCGAACGCCTTGTCGATTTCGCCGCCGGCAGCGCCGACCTCGTCTTCGACCTGATCAGGCGGCATGCCATCGAATGCGATGCCGTCCAGAGCGGCTGGATACAACCAGCCCATTCACCGGCCGCTTTGCAAAAGACCAGATCGCGCGCCGAACAATGGGCACCACGCGCAAGGCCGGCTGTTGCGCTGGATAGACAGGCGGTCGAAGAGCTGACCGGCGTTCGCGGTTATCTCGGCGGCTGGATCGACAGATCGGGTGGCGTCCTCAATCCGGTCGAATATGCGCGCGGATTGGCCGACGCGGCGGAAAAGGCCGGAGCGCGCATCTTCGAGCATACGCGTGTCGCGTCGATCGATCACATAGGCGATGGTTGGGCTTTGAAGACGGCCTCCGGTTCGGTACGCGCAGGAAAGGTGCTGGTCGCCACCAACGCCTATGGCGGAGCGCTGGATCGCGCGTTGCAGCGAACCTATTTCCCGCTGAAAATCTTCCAGATCGCGACAGCGCCGCTGCCGCGCGAAATACGCACTCGCCTGCTTCCTGGCGGGCAAGGCGTCGGCGACACAAGACGCAATCTCTTCACCTTCCGCTTCGACAGCGAAAACAGGCTGATAACCGGCGGCATGCATATTTTTGGTCCCGGCGCCGACGCCCGCGTGCCGCGGGCGATCTGGCGGCGACTGGCCAAGCATCTCGATCTTCCGGAAATCCCGCCGCTTGAATATAGCTGGTCCGGGATGGCTGCCGTCGAGCCCGACTTCCTGCCGCACCTCGTCGATCTCGGCCCCGGGCTGATCGCCGGCTTGGCGTGCAACGGACGCGGCATCGCCATGACCACTGCGATGGGCAAGGTGCTTGCGGATTGGGCTGATGGAACAAAACCTCAGGATTTGCCGCTGCCGTTTGCGCCGCCGTCGCCGATCCCGTTCCATAGCCTGATGCGGCATGCACCAAACATGGTGCTCCCCTGGAGCATGCTGCGCGACCGGCTGGATGGCTGATCGACGTGCGTCTCCGGCCGCCGTCCTGATACCCGAACTGCTAGACTCGCCCACATCATGTTGTTAACGACAGCGGATGAAGCAGAACTATCTTTATCTCATCATCGGCGCTTTGGCCGTCGCCGTTATTGCGTTGGGGATTTACGTTTATCGCGAGGAGACTAGGCCGAAAGGCGTGGAACTTCGCATCGACGATTCCGGCATTTCAGTTCAGGAGAAATAGACCGCGTAGTCCTGTTGCCCGACTTTGCACTGGAAGTCGGCTTGTACCGCCTCACCCCAACTCCAACGTCGTTATCGCAAAAACTCCGGACTGCACGAGCTGCGGCGCCTTTCCCTTGTACATCCGAGCCGTCTCGAAGCCCGGCTGAAGGCCTGCGGACGACAGCAAGTCTGCAAATTGCCGGCTGGTTTCGGGAACGTCGAGATGGACGTTTCCGGGACCGGACATGTGCGCGAGCGCGGCGAAGAGATGGCTTGCCGCGTCCAGGCTGTCGGCAAAGAGCGGGCCGATCTTGCAGCCGTCCCGGCATTGGCGCGCGACGCCGTATCCCGCAATGGCGCCGTGCTTGAGGATCGCAAGCGCCATATGCGGCGGGCGCAGCCAGTGTTCCAGGAAGGATCGCCTCGGACCGGGAAAGAAGCGGCGGTCATAGTCCAGTATGTCCGGCACGAGTTCCGGCCCTATGGCGCGAATGTCGTTGCCGACGGCTGCCGGGACATTCGGTGACCCCATGAACCGGATCGTCCGGTAGGCCGGTGCAAAACCCATGCTGCGGTAGTTGGCCTGCTGTTCGACGACACCGTCGAGGCCGATCGTGCGCTTGCCGAGCCGCGCTATGCCGGCATCCCAAACGACCTTGCCATGGCCTTGGCCACGCTTGTCCGGCCGGCAGATGTAGAGGCCGATGAAGCCGAAACCGTCGCCATAGGCAACGGCCGAAATGCCGGCCGCCATCTCGCATCGATAAAGGCACCGATGAAGCCCTGCGGGTCGGCTGCCTGAAACAGCGCGGCATCGTTAAGGCCGGGATTCCAGCCTTCCGCCGCCGCCCAATCGACAAGGGTTTGCACTTCTTCACGTGCGAGCGTTCGGATCGTTCGGGGCATTGCGATCACTCGGCGGCGCCAGGCGCGAAGGATTTCAACGCGCCATGATAGGACTTTGCCAACGGGCTTGCATAGGCGCCGCGCTTGGATGTCGTCAGGCCAAGGGCGATCAAGGCCTCGGCCTGTTTCACGGCAGCGCCCACGCCGTCGATGACCGGAAGCCCGAATTCCCGCTGCAGCGCCGCCGCCAGATCGGCCATGCCGGCACAGCCGAGCACGATCGCCTCGGCGCGATCCTCGTCGATGGCGCGCGCAATCTCGTTGCGCAGCCTGAGCAGTGCGTCGGACGCCGGATCTTCGAGGGCAAGAACCGGGATGTCGGCGGCGCGCACACGCGCGCGCCCTGCCATGCCATAGCGCTGCACCAACCCTTCGACCGGCACGCGCGAACGTCCGGTGGTGGTGACGACGGTGAAGCGCTGGGCGATGAACGAGGCCGTGCTGAGCGATGCCTCGCAAATGCCGATGACCGGAATGTTGGCCATGGCGCGCGCGGCATCGAGGCCGGTGTCGTCGAAACAGGCAATGATCGCGGCTTGCGCGCCCGAGCGTTCGCCGGCGGCGATCTCGACCAGCAGGCCGGGCACGGCAAGTGCTTCATCGTAATAGCCTTCGATCGATACAGGTCCCATCGACGAGGTGACGGCAACGATCTTCGTCGATTGAGCAGCGACCGATCGGGCGGCGACCGCGATAGTATCGGTCATGCTGGCGGTGGTGTTTGGATTGACGACGAGGATCTGCACTGTCAGGCACGCTCGCGGCGGCGGCCGACATAGACGATTGCGCCGAGCGTCAGCAGGATCACCAGGAAGGAAAACACGGTCGTCACGGTGCCCAGCGCATAGAGCACCGGCGTCGTGACATTCGTCGTCATGCCGTAGATTTCGAGCGGCAACGTGTTGAACGTGCCCGAGGTCATCAGCGTGCGGGCGAACTCGTCATATGACAGAGTGAAGCCGAACAGGCCGACGCCGATCAGGCTGGGCGCGATCATCGGCAGCACGACATGGGCAAAGGTCTGCCACGACGATGCTCCGAGATCGCGCGCGGCTTCCTCATAGGCTGGCGAGAACCGGTTGAAGACAGCAAACATGATCAGCACGCCGAAAGGCAAGGTCCAGGTCAGATGGGCGCCGAAAGCGGAGGTGTACCAGGCGGGGCGGAAGCCGATCTGCTGGAAGACGACGCCGATGCCGAGACTGATGATGATCGACGGCACGACCAGGCTGGCGACGGCCAGATAGAACAGTGCGGTTGCGCCGCGAAATTTCTGCCGGAAGGCCAGGCCGGCGAGCAGCGACACGGCGACAGTGACGACCATCACCATCAGGCCAAGGACGAGCGAGCGTTTGAAGCTGCCGCCGAAGTCGCCGACCGCCTGGCGCTCGAACAAATTGGCGAACCAGTGCAGCGACACGCCGTTCAGCGGAAATGTCAGACCGCCGTTCTCGCCCTGGAAAGAGAGGATCAGGATCGCCGAAAGCGGGCCGTAGAGGAACAACACGAAAAGACCGAAGAACGCCGCCAACACATAGAATTCGAGGGTGCGCTTGTCCTGGCTCATCGCCTCACAGCTCCTTGCGGATGTCGACGATGCGCAGGATGCCCGCGACCATCAGCAGCACCAGCACCAAGAGCACGACGGCGTTGGCGGCGGCTGCCGGATATTGCAGCAGCGACATCTGGTTCTTCATCATCAGCGCGACGGAGGCGCTCTGCCCGCCGGACATCACCTGCACCGTCGAGAAGTCGGCCATCACCAGGGTGACGACGAAAATGGTGCCGATCGCCATGCCGGGCTTGGCGAGCGGAATGACGACGTTCCACAGAACCTGCCAGCCGGAAGCGCCGGCGTCGCGCGCGGCTTCTATCAATGACTTGTCGATGCGCATCAGCGTGTTGAAGATCGGCGTCACCATGAACAGCGTATAGAGATGCACCATGGCCAGCACCACGGCGAATTCGGAATAGAGCAGCCATTCGATCGGCTTCGGGATCAGCCCCATTTGCACCAGCGTCGAGTTGACCAGGCCATTGCGGCCAAGCACCGGAATCCACGAGATCATGCGGATGATGTTGGAGGTCAGGAACGGCACCGTGCAGACAAGGAACAGCACCATCTGCATGGCCGTGGTCCTGATATGGAAGGCAAGGAAATAGGCGACCCAGAAACCGATGAACAGCGTCAGCGCCCAGACGATGGCGGCGTATTTCAGCGTATTCAGGTAGGTTTTCCAGGTGACCCAGGAGCCGAGCGTGTCGGAATAATTGGTGGTCAGGAAATCCGGATACATCGCTGCGAAATCGTAATCCCAGAATGAGACCACGGCGATCATCAGAATTGGCAGCAGGAGGAACGCGCCGAGGATCAGGGCAAGTGGTGTTGCCTGGAGATAGGGGACGAGGGCGCCGATCGAGAGCCGGCGGCGTCTGGCGGGTTTGGCGGCGGCGGTGGCGGGGCGTTCGAGCGCGGCTGTCATGAACATCTCGGTATAAGTCAGCGATGCGGCGAAGCCGCCTTTCCTTCTCCCCCTTGTGGGAGAAGGTGGCCGAGCGAAGCTCGGTCGGATGAGGGGTGTTCCAGCTTGGCACCAACAGCGCTCCGGCCGGCACCCCTCAACCGTCTTGGCGCTGCGCGCCAATCCACCTTCTCCCACAAGGGGAGAAGGGGAAGACGTTGTACCTACGCAGCGATGAACTCGTTCCAGCGCTTCACCATGTAGCGGTCTTCGTCCATGACCGAGTTCCAGCAGGCGACCTTGCCCATGCGCTCTTCGAAAGAGCCGCCGTCACGCACGGCGCCAGCCTTTTCCATGACCTTGCCGTCCGGCGACAGGATATCGCCCTTTGCCGGCTTGCCTTCGATCCAGTAGCCCCACTCGTCCTCGGACATGAACTTCTTGGCCGACACCATGTTGGCCGAGTAATAGCCCTGGCGGTTGAGATAGCCGCCAACCCAGCCGGACGTGTACCAGTTGATGTATTCATAGGCGGCATCGAGTTCGGCGCCGGAGAGATGGGCTGCCAGGCCAAGCCCGCCACCCCAGGACCGGTAGCCTTCCTTGAGCGGCTGGAACCGGCACGCGATGCCCTTGGAGCGGACCGCGGCCACGGCCGGCGACCACATTGACTGGATCACCACTTCGCCTGAAGCCATCAGGTTGACGCTCTCGTCGAAGGATTTCCAGAAGGCGCGGAACTGGCCGGCTTGCTTGGCCTTGATCAGGAAGTCGATCGTCTTGTCGATCTCCTCCTTGGTCATGTTGCCCTTGTCGGCGTATTTGATGTTGCCGGTGGCTTCCATGATCATCGCCGCATCCATGATGCCGATCGACGGGATGTTGAGGATGGCGGTCTTGCCCTTGAAGGCCGGATCCATGATGTCGGCCCAGGTGGTGATATCGCGGCCGACGAGGTCGGGGCGGATGCCGAGCGTATCGGCATTGTAGATCGTCGGCACCATGGTGAACCAGTTGGTCGGCGCCTTGGCGAAGACCTTGCTGTCCTGCGCCTCGACGTAACCGACCGTGTGCGGCGCGGTGCCCTGGGCGATAACGCTGTCCGGCGCCAGCTTGCCGGTTTTGAACAGCGGCACCAGCTCGTCGTAATATTTCAGCTTGGTGACATCCATCGGCTGCAGGACGCCTGTCGGGAACACCTTCTTGCAGATCCAGTATTCGATGTCGGCGATGTCGTAGCTGTCGGGCTGCGTCACGGCGCGCTGTGCGGCGGCGTCGGAATCGGTTGCTGTCATCTCCAGCGTGATGCCGAGATCGGCCTTGCACTTGTCGGCGATGGCATTGAGGTTGGATACGCCGGTGCCGAACTGGCGCAGCGTGATGTTCGATTGCGCCCAGATGGTCGGAAAGCCAGATATGGCGCCGGAACCGGCGGCGAAACCGACGGCGGCGGCACCTGTCTTGAGCAGCGAACGTCGCGATATTCCAGTCTTCTTGTCGGTGGTGTTGGTCATGTTCAGTTCCCCTGTTTTGATTGGTTATGCTGGATTTCAGGAATCGAGACGACCAAGGACGATCGCGTCCTCGGCGTCCCAGGCGATCGGCACTGCGTCGCCGACGGCAACCGGGCTGGCGAAGAAGCTGGTGTCGTCGACGATTACGGTGAAATCCTCGATGCCGGCGCCATTGACCGAGAGCTTCACGGTCGAACCGCGGTACTCGACGTTTGAAACGATGCCGGTGAAGCCGAGCCCGGCTGCCGGCGGCTCGCCGATGCGCACGTGGTCGGTGCGAATGGCGATGTCGATGGGTTCCCCGGTCTCCCTGCCCTGCCCGCTGGCCGCGAGCGTGACGCCGCCGGGCACATCGAAAACGACCATGCCGTCGCGACTGCCGGCGACGCGCCCGGAGATGACATTGTGGTCGCCCATGAAACGAGCGACGAAGGCCGTGGCCGGCCGCTCGAACACCGTGCGAGGGTGCGCCGCCTGCTCGATACGGCCATCGTTCATCACCACGATCAGGTCGGCCAGCGCCATCGCCTCTTCCTGGCTGTGGGTGACGTGGACGAAAGTGATGCCGAGCGACGTCTGCAGCTTCTTCAGTTCGGCTCGCATGCGGATCTTCAGGAAAGGATCGAGCGCCGAAAGCGGTTCGTCGAGCAACAGCGCCTCGGGATCGGTGATCAATGCGCGCGCAAGAGCAACGCGCTGCTGCTGCCCGCCGGAAAGCTGCGCCGGGCGGCGGCTGGCATAGGCCTCCATCTGCATCAGCTTCAGCATGTCGAGTGCCTTGGCGCGGCGCTCCTCCTTGCCGACGCCTTTCATCTTCAGGCTGAAGGCGACATTGTCGATCAGGTCGAGATGCGGAAACAGTGCGTAGGACTGGAACATCATGGCAGTGCCGCGCCTGGCCGGCGGCAGGTCGGTGACCACTGTGTTGCCGAGACGCACGTCGCCACTCGATATGCTCTCGTGCCCGGCGATCATGCGCAGTGTCGAGGTCTTGCCACAGCCGGACGGACCGAGCAGGCAGCAATAGGTTCCCGCAGGGATTTTCAGGCTGATGCCTTCGACGGCAGTCGTCGCGCCATAGACTTTCGAAACGGACACAATGTCGATTTCGGCGGCTTTGGACATCCAGCTTCCCCTTTGGTCGGATTAGCCAAAGCATCATGCGTGCCAGTTGCGCGCCGCCACACCAACCGACTGAATCCTCGAAGAAATCAGGGCCGCCTCTATATAGCTGCCGATACGTCGCCCTTGTGCAATGCACAAATTATAGGCGATTGCCGCCGATCTTCGCAAAGATCGTATGCAATCTTTTTCATTTCTGTATTCACTTTGTCTCTCGTCCAAGCGATGCGATTCAGGGTAGAAGAACGCAGGACCACTGCCATGAACATTGCCGACCAGACCTTCCCTGCTATCGAGGCCGCCAACGAGGATCGCGCGCAGGCGATCCGCGACCAGTTGCGCGACGCGATCGTCGATCGCCGGCTGGCGCCGGGAACAAAGCTTTCCGAAGGCGAAGTCGGCACGCTGTTCGATGTCAGCCGCACCGTGGCGCGTGCGGCACTGCAGATGCTTTCCTTCGAAGGATTGGTGCGCACCGAGCGCAATCGCGGCGCCTTCGTCGCCAATCCGTCGCCGGAGGAAGCGCGGCAGGTTTTTGCTTCGCGCCGGCTCATCGAACCAGGCATTGCGATTGCCGCCGCCGGACGGATGACGCCGGCGCATGTCGCCGCGTTCAAGGCCCAGCTCGACGAAGAAGGCCGTTTCATCGCCGAACGCGGACCCAACGCAAGGCGATCGGAGATCAAGGCGTCGGGGGATTTTCACCTGCTTCTGGCGTCGGTCGCGGGAAACGTCATCCTGCAGCGCTTCATGGAGGAATTGGTCGCTCGTTCATCGCTGGTGATCGCACTCTATGGCCGCTCGGGCATCTCGAGCTGCGGCCACAACGAACACACGCAGATCCTCGAGGCGCTGGAAAATGGCAATGCCGAACGCGCCAGCGCGCTGATGCTGCACCACATCGACCATATCGAGGCCGACCTCGATCTGCGCGTCAGGAGCGGCCCGGCACTCAGGCAGGCGCTCGAGTTCTGAGATCGCGTCAACGCACGATCCTCACACACATCGGCGTGCCAATTTCGATGGATCGGCCGGTGTCGGTCAGCCGGCCGGTTGCGGCATCACGGGCGAAAATCGAGATGCGGTCGGCATTCTGGTTGGCCGAGAACAGATGGCCGCCCGAGGGCGTCAGTGCCAGATTGCGCGGCGTGGCGCCGCCGCAAGGCGTATAGCCCACAAGGGCAAGCCTGCCGGTTTGCTGGTCGATCGAAAACACGGCGATGCTGTCATGGCCGCGGTTGGAGCCGTAGAGAAAGCGGCCGTCAGGCGAGATCTGGATGTCGGCGCAGTGATTGCCGTCGCGCGCCTCGGGCGGCACGGCCGGCTTGCTGTCGATCACCGTAAGCTTGCCTGATGCTTCGTCCAGCGCCAGCGAGACAACCGTCGAATCCAGCTCGTTCATGACGAACACGAAGCGACCGCCCGGATGCAGTGCGAGATGGCGCGGACCCGCGCCTGGCGCAAGCGCCGACTCGGCGAGCTTCGTCAGGCTGCCGTCTGAGCCGATGCGATAGGACACCAGCCGGTCGATGCCGAGGTCAGCGACGATCGCCATGCCGCCGGCAACCGTCTCGGTTACGCTATGGGCATGCGGCCGCTCCTGGCGGGCAGGATCTGGTCCGGTCCCGCTATGGGCAACGCTCGACAACGGCGCTGTCAGGCCGCCATTCTCACCCAACCCATAGACCACGACCGAGCGATCGGGGCCGCCCTCGCCCATGCCGTAATTGGCGACCAGCAGCTTCGTCCGGTCGCGCGTGATGGCGTTGTGCGCCGTGATGCTGCCCAGCGTCGGCTGCTTGTTGATGTAGGACAGCGTGGCGGTCTGCCTGTCGAAACGGTAGGCCGAGACCACCCCTTCGCGCCAGGTGAACACTTCTGAGTTGGCATAGATGTGGGAGCCGTCCGGCGTCACCGACAGGAAGGTGGGATTGTCGATGTCTCCCGTCTCGGCCAGTTTCTTCGTCTGCAGCGTCCCTTCGTCGAAACTGTAGACACCCAGCCCGATGCCGCGCGCGCCCTGAAAATACGGGGCGTCGCGATTGAGGCTGCCGACGAAAACCAGACAGGCATTCTGCATCACTTCCTCCCTTGTTCCGCCGGCATTGGCCCCGACGGAGCAGGCAAAATTTCGCCTGTTCACGCTTGCAACACAACCCCATATGTGAAAATACTATTCACAAAAGAAGATTGACGGGAGGATCGATCATGCATTTCGCTGGTCCGCGGCGCGCCCTGATGGACGATTCCCGCTCCCAAAGGAAGTCGTCATGAGCGGTTTCGCGCCAACCGTGGGCGTGGCATCGACACACCCCGCCAACATGCCTAGGGATCACGCCGACCTTCCCGTCTGGAACGCGGAGAACTGGTTCTACGAAGACTGGCCGGTCGGCCAGAAGATCCGCTCGCTGCGCCGGACCATTGCCGAGGGCGACAGCCATCTCTTCAACACGCTGGTGCTCGACATCCATCCATACGTGCAGGACCAGATGTTCGCCGAGACGCAAGGCATTTTCGGCAAGCGGCTGGTGGCAGGGGCCTTCGTGTTCTCGGCCGGGCTCGGTCTCGTCGCCACCAATTGCATCAACGCCTTTTCGTATGGCTACGACAAATTGCGCTTCATCAAGCCGGTGTTCATAGGCGACACGATCTATTCGATCCGCTCCAACCTCGACAAGAAGCCAAAATACAAGGAAATGGGGCTGATCCGCGCCAGCTATGAAGTCTTCAAGGGTGAAGGCGAGCTCGTGCTTTATTGCGAGCACCTGCAGACGGTGAAGTACCGCAATCCGGCCGATTTCGCCGGCAAGACGGAGAAATAGGCAATGGCTGCCATTGCCGAACTGCCGCTGACCGGGCTCATCGTTGTCGATATGAGCCAGTTCTTGTCCGGGCCTTACTGCTCGCTGCGACTGCTCGACCTCGGCGCTCGCGTCATCAAGATCGAACGGCCGGACGGCGGCGATCTGTCGCGCCGGCTCTATCTCAGCGACACCGAGATCGGTGGCGATTCCACCATTTTCCATGCGATCAACCGCGCCAAGGAAAGCCTTGCCATCGACTTGAAGGACGAGGCCGACCTTGCGGCGCTGCGCGGCCTGCTGGCCAAGGCCGACGTGCTGATCCAGAATTTCAGGCCCGGCGTCATCGAACGCCTGGGCTTCGATTACGAGGCGGTGCGCAAGATCAATCCGCGCCTGGTCTACGCCTCGATCAGCGGCTATGGCGAGGAAGGCCCGTGGGTCAAGCGGCCCGGGCAGGATCTGCTGGCGCAGGCCCGCTCCGGCGTGATGTGGCTGAACGGCGACGAGGACCAGGGGCCGGTGCCCTTCGGCCTGGCGATCGCCGACATGCTGGCGGGTTCCGCCGCCGCGCAAGGCATCCTCGCCGCACTGGTGCGGCGCGGCGTGACCGGCAAGGGCAGCCATGTCGAGACCAGCCTGCTCGAAGCGCTGGTCGACTTCCAGTTCGAGGTGCTGACCACGCATCTCAATGACGGGCGCCGGCTGCCGCGGCGGTCGAGCTTCCGCAGCGCGCACGCCTATCTCTCGGCGCCCTACGGCGTCTATCCGGCCAAGGGCGGCTATCTGGCGATCGCCATGACGCCGATCTCGAAACTCGCCGATCTCCTCGGGCTCGAGGAGCTTGCGCCCTATCGCGACCAGCCGTCGACCTGGTTCACCGCCCGCGACGAGATCAAGGCGATCATCGCGCAAAAGATCGCAACGAAGACGGTCGACGAATGGCTTGCCATTCTCGAGCCTGCCGACATCTGGTGCGCCAAGGTTTTGACCTGGCCGGAAATGATGGCCAGCGAAGGCTTCCAGGTCCTCGACATGCTGCAGACGGTGACGCGCGAGGATGACGTTTCGATCCTCACCACGCGCTCGCCGCTCAGGGTAGACGGCATCCGCGCGAAGGTCGAGCGGGCCGCGCCACGCATCGGCGAGCACAGCGCAAAAATCCGCGCTGAGTTCGGGCTGTGAGCGACGTCACGCTCAAAGGCATGACCTGGAGCCATCCGCGCGGCTATGACCCGATGGTCGCCTGTTCGGCAGTGTGGACGGAACGCACCGGCGTCGCCGTTGAATGGGACAAGCGCTCGCTGCAGGATTTCGAATCCTTCCCGGTCGAGGAACTGGCTCGTGCCTACGACCTGATCGTCGTCGACCATCCGCATGTCGGCCAGATCACCGCCGAGAACTGCCTGACGCCGCTCGATGTCGCCGGCCGGGAAGGCGAGCGTGCAGCACTTGCGGCGGGCAGCGTCGGCCGGTCCTTTCCGAGCTACAACTGGCAAGGCCGGCAGTGGGCGTTTCCGATCGACGCGGCCAGCCAGGTGCAGGCATGGCGGCCCGACATGCTTTCGGCTGCGCCGGCGAGCTGGGCCGATGCCCTCGATCTGGCCCGGCAAGGCCACGTGCTGTTGCCGCTCAGGCCGCCGCATTCGCTGATGGTGTTCTACACGCTTGCCGGCAATCTCGGCCGACCCGCCGGTGAAGGCCCTGGCGACCATGTGGATCCGGCAGCGGGCAAGCAGGTCTTCGAGATGATGCGCGAGATCGCAGCCCTCGTCGACCCGGCCTGTCTTGGCATGGATCCGATCGCGGTTCTGGAGCAAATGGCCGGATCCGGCTCGCGGATCGCCTGCGCGCCGCTGATCTATGGCTATGTCTCCTATGCCATCGCCGGGTTTCGACCCAACCGCCTGGCTTTCGCGGATATTCCGGCCGCTGGCAATGCCGGCCCCAAAGGCTCGGCGCTCGGCGGCACCGGCATCGCCGTGTCGGCCTTCTCGAAGGCCGGACAGGAAGCAATCGACTTCGCCTACTGGATCGCCAGCGGTGACGTGCAGCGCGGCCCTTACGCCTCGGCCGGCGGCCAGCCCGGCCATGCGGCAGCCTGGGCGGATGCCGCCGTCAACGCCGCCGCCGGCAATTTCTACAAGGACACGCGGGCCACGCTCGAAGGTGCCTGGGTCAGGCCGCGGCACGACGGCTACATGGCGTTCCAGCAGGCGGCGTCCGATCGCATCAATCTCGGCCTGAGCGAAAGGCACAATGCCGCTCGCGTCGTTGCCGATCTCAATCGCCTGTTTCGGGAGAGCCTTTCGACGCAGGTGTCCGGCGTTGCCGGCGGAGGAGCCTGAACAACCGAACGGAGGAGAACATGAACAGCCTGATCCGCGGCCTTATGGCCGCAACCGCACTTGCATCGGTCACGACCATAGCCTGCGCTCAAGACGTTTCGGGCGTGATTGCTGGATTGCCGACCGAACTGAAGGCGCAATATGACGGCGCGCCGCAAAAGGTGCTGCCGTCGGCCTGGGATAATTTCACGCCGCCGCCAAAGCCATGGAAATGGTGCCACTCCGAGTCCTACCAGGGCAATCCGTGGCGCGTCACCGTCACCAAGGAGTTGAAGCGGCTGGTCGACGGCCTGATCGCCGACGGCACCGTGGCGAGCTTCGAGGTGTCGGATTCCAACAACGACGCCAGTCAGCAGATCAACCAGATCCGCGCCTTCATCGACAAGAAATGCTCGATCATCACCTCGATCCCCGGCTCGGCGACGGCGCTGGACGATGCCATCGATGCCGCAGCCAAAGCCGGCATCCCCTTCATCACGGCAGCTGGGTCGGTGACCAGCGCGAATGCGATCAACGTCGATTCCAACTATGCGCGCTGGGGCTACGACATGATGACGGCGATCGGCAAAGCAATGCCGGACGGCGGCAGCGTGCTTCTGGTCGAAGGCATTGCCGGTCACCCGATCGTCGTGCAGGAGCGCCAGGGCGGCGACAAGGCGCTGGCCGAAAATTCAAAGCTCAAGGTCTCGCGCAGCGTCAACGGCAACTGGACGGCCAACGTCACCAAGACAGCGGTGCTGCAGGCGATCGCCACCAATCCGGCGCCGATCGATGCGGTGTGGACGACGGGCAGCGAAAGCCGCGTCGTTGCCGAGGCCTTTGCCGAGGCCGGCCGCCCTGCCCCGCTGATCACCGGCTCGATCACCGGCGATGCGCTCGGCTACTGGAAGGCCAATCCCGACAAATACCGCTTCGAAGGCCATGCGGTTCTGCCGCACTGGACGGCCGAGACGCTGTTTCGTGTCGGGGCGCGCATGCTGGATGGGCAGAAGCCCAAGCTCAACACGCTGCTGATCCCGATTCCGCCGGTCCACAATGCCGACCTCGGCGCCTGGTACAAGGACTGCATGACGCCGGACGCCGTCTCGATCTTCCCGGTCCCGCCGAAGGATCCGATGCCGGAGGAATGGCTCGATGCCTACTTCGCCAATCCGGCACCGACCAAGGGCTGGGATTATTCAAAGGTGCCAGACGCCTGCGCCAAGTAGCATTTATGAGCGCCGGCTCCGCACCAGCGGTGCCGGCTTTCTCCATCAGGATTGCTCATGCTGGAAGTCCAGGCCATCTCGAAGCGCTACGGCGAAACGATTGCGCTGGCCAATGCCTCCATCGCATTCCGCGCCGGCACGATCCACACCATCCTGGGCGAGAACGGTTCGGGCAAGAGCACCCTGGTCAAGCTGCTGTCGGGGATCGTGCAGCAGGACAGCGGCGCGATCCTGCTCGACGGAGCGCCCTTTACCGGCCTCTCGCCGGCGGCGTTCCAGACCGCCGGGTTGGCCACCGTGTTCCAGGAAGTGCTGATCGCGCCTGACCGTTCGGTGACGGACAACATCCTGCTCGGCCTCGACGGCCTGCTGACGCGCACCGTGCCGCGCGCCGAGCGGCGGCAACGCGCGCAAGCGGTGCTGAAGCGCTTTGCGGTGACCGAGATCCCGCTCGACCAGTTGGCCGGGCAATTGCCGCTTGCGGTTCAGCAATTGGTAGTGCTCGCCCGCGCCGTGGTGCGCAGCCCGCGCATTCTCATCCTTGACGAGGTTACGGCTGCGCTCGACTTTGCCGATCGCGAGGCGGTTTTCGCCATGATGCGCAAGCTTGCCTCCGAAGGCTGCCTGATCCTGTTCATCACCCATCGCATGGACGAGGTGATGTCGCTTTCGGACCGGATTTCCGTGCTGCGCGGCGGCAGCGTGGTGACGACTGAGGAACGCGGCACGTCCACCGCATCCGAACTTCTCAGAGCGATGGCGCCACGCACGGCGGCGGAGCTGGCGCATGGCTGATCGCGCCAGCCTTTCGGTGCGCGGCCTAGTGATCGCGCCGGGCGCAAGCCCCATGACGCAAACCATTGCGCCGGGCGAGATCGTCGGCCTTGCCGGCCTCGACGGCCACGGACAGGAGCGGTTCCTGAAAGTGCTGGCCGGCCTGGAACGCCCGGCCGGCGGCGAGGTGACCGTCGAGGCGCCAACCGGAGCGCGCGCGATCACCAATTTCCGCAAGGCGGTCGCCGGCGGCATCGCCTATTTGCCGCGCGACCGGCGCACCACCGGCATTTTTCCGACCCAATCGGTGCTCGACAATTTTGCCGTCTCGACGCTGTCGCGCGATATGCGTTTCGGCCTGCTCAGCTTCGCCGCGCGGCGGCAGCGCTATGAGAGCTATCGGGACAGACTGTCGATCATCGCGCCACGGCCGGACGCCCCGATCACCACGCTTTCCGGCGGCAACCAGCAGAAGGTGCTGCTGGCCCGCGCATTGGCGTTGGAACCGGCGATCCTGCTCCTCAACGATCCGACACGCGGTGTCGACGTGGCGACGCGCCACGTCCTTTATGACGTGTTCCGCAGGCTGGCCGCCGACGGCATGGCGCTGGTCATCCTGTCGAGCGAGATCGAGGAAATCCTGCTGCTTTGCCATCGCGTGCTGGTATTTCGCGAACAGCAGGTCGCGGCCGAAATCACCGGAGACGACATGAAAAGCGATACGGTGATAGCCGCCATGTTCGGACGCGCCGCATGAGCGGGTTGCGGCGCATGGCGGCGCGATGGCGCGGCGCTAGCTTTGCGGCAGTTCTGCTGGTCATCCTGATCGCGGTCAATCTGCTGCTTAATCCGGCGCGCTTCCATCCTGCCGCCTGGGGCGCGCTGATCGGGCTCGCCGCGCCGCTGATCGGCGCAGCGGTCGCCTCGGCTCCGGTGATCCTGGCCGGGCGCGGCGGCATCGACATTTCCGTCGGGCCATTGATGGGCTTCGTCAATGCGATGGTGATCCAGCTGCTGTTTCTCAGGCTTGGCATGTCTTCGCCGCTGGTCATCGTGCCGGCGGCGCTTCTGATCGGCGCAATCGTCGGCGCTGCCAACGGCTTCTTGGCGACCATCGTTCGCATCCAGCCGATCGTTGCGACGCTCGGCACCTATCTGATCCTCACCGGCATGACGCTGACCGTCCTGCCGGCGCCGATCGGGCCGGCGCCGGGCTGGCTGAAGGCAATGGCCGGACCCTGGTCGGCACTGCCGCTGGCGCTGATCTTCCTGTTCTGGTGGCTGGTGCGACAGACGCCTTATTACGACCAGCTGATGGCGGTGGGCAGCGACGACCGCGCCGCCTACACGGCCGGCATTCCGGTGACGAAAGTACGTTTCATCGCCTATGTCATGACCGGCCTACTTGCCGCCTGTGCCGGCCTCATGCTGACCGCCCTGATCGGTTCGGCCGACCCTAATATCGGGCCAACCTACACGTTGATCGCGATTGCCGCGGTGGCGCTCGGCGGCGTCAGCCTTGCCGGCGGGCGCGGCGGGCTCGCCGGCGCCGCCATCGGCGCTGTCGACATCTTCCTGCTGCAGAGCGTGCTGACCGCCTTCAACGTCTCCACCTATGTGCTGCAGATCGCCTATGGCGCGATCCTGGTTGTGGCCGTCATCATGACGGCGCTGCAGGAACGGCTCTCGGGAGGGAAAGGCTGAGAAGCATGCGCCAGACCTGGTTCCAATCCACCAATGCCCGCGTCGCCGGTGCCTTTGCCGTCGCTGTCGCCTTGCATCTCCTTGGCACCTTGCTCATCCCGGGCTTCTCCCAGCCGTTCGCCATCCGGGCGCTGCTGGTGATCGCCTCGCTGCTGGCGGTGGCATCGATCGGCCAGACCCTCGTCGTAATCCTGGGCGGTATCGATCTGTCGATCCCCTTCATCATCGGCTTTGCCAATGTCGTTGCCGCACAGCTCTACGGCGGCGGCTGGAATTTTGCCCTTGTCTGCGCAGTCGTCGTCGCGCTCGCCATACTGATCGGGGCGCTGAACGGCCTGATCTCGCGTGGGCTCGACATCCACCCGCTGATCGTCACGCTCGGCACTGGCATGATCGTGCAAGGCGTCGTCCTGTTATGGACCGGCGGCTTTCCATCCGGATCGGCGCCTGCCGCGGTTTCCGCCTTCGTTTCGATCGGCGGTTCGGTCGGACCGCTGCCGGTGCCGGGGCTGGTGCCATGCGTCGCGGTGCTGACCTTGCTGGTGGCGCTGGTGCTGGCGCGCACGCCATACGGCCGCCGTCTCTACGCCCTAGGCAGCAATCCAGGTGCTGCGCCGCTGGCGCTGATCGATCCGGTCCGCATGTGGACCGTGACCTATGCCGCGAGCGCCTTCTTCGCCGCCGCAGCCGGCGTGCTGCTGCTCGGCTTCACCGGCTCTGCCTATGGCGATGTCGGCCAGCCCTATCTGTTCCAGACGATCGCGGCAGTGGTGGTCGGCGGCGCCGCCCTTGTCGGCGGCCGCGGCAGCTATTTCGGCACCATTGCCGGCGTGCTGGTGCTGACGGAGATCAACACGCTGCTGATCGGCCTCGGCTTCCGGCCCTCGACCGTGCAGGCGGCACTTGGCCTGGTCATCGTGCTCCTGGTTTCGCTGTACGGTCGCGAGCGGCACGTCTCGGCGACGATCTAATTCACGTCGCGCAAAAGCATGCCCTCGGGCGTGAACCGAGGGTGCGCAACGGTTTTGCGCTAACGACATGCATAAAAACAAGAAACTTGAAGCGCCTCCCATGAATCCGTTCAATCAGGCGGCTGCCCGCCCCTTTCGCCTGAAACTCAGCAAAGGCGGACATTGGCGCTAGACTTTCCACGCGGTATGGTGCTCTCCAATGCGATATGAACAGGTGCATGCAATTTGGGATTTTTACGACGGGGTTCGGACCGGCGTAGCTGATTTGGATGGCGCTCCCCACTATTTCGCTTCTCAGTTTGACGAAGGCGCGGACGACTACTCTGACAATTTCAAGCTCTATCCCATTGGGCCTGAGTTCATGCGACGCGCAATGCGCAATTGGGACATCTATCGGGCTTGGGAGCGCAAATTTCATAGCGGCGACGCTGAACTTGAGACCCATCCGGGCTACGGCGGCGACGCTGAATACGACGAACTGCAGTTCTGGCTCGACGAACAGATAGCGCGACTTCAGGAACTGCCGACCCTTTATGGGGCAAGGTTCCGCGCATTACCCGGTCAAGATGGTCTTCCCGGCGGAATGCTCCGCGAGCTTGAAGTCGCATGGTCGCCTTCGCCTGCTTAGCGTACCGAGCAGCCGCCGCCTCGCAAAGCCGAGGGTCCGGTTCTGGAAATTCCTAGCTGACCGACCTACGACCGAAATGGTCGAACTCGGCCGTTCGGAGTGATTGAGTTTTGACCCTAAAGTAAGCCGGCTTACAAACGCCACAGCCGCTTGGCGTTGCCGGACAGCAGTTGTTGCCGTTCATCGGTGCTGGTGCCGGCAATCAGCGCGTGCGTTGCCGCAATCCAGGTCGCAAGCCCGCCGCCGAGCGTGCAGACCGGCCAGTCGCTGCCCCAGACGACGCGGTCCCAGCCGAAGCATTCGATGGTGTGCTCGACATAGGGAAGCAGCGTTTCGACAGTCCAGGATCCGGCATCCGCATAGGCGACCACACCGGAAATTTTGCCGACGACGTTCGGGCGCCGCGCGATCTCCGCCATGTGCTCGCGCCAGGGGTGCTCGGCACCACCCTTGATGTCGGGCACGCCACAATGGTCGAGCACGAACTGCACGTCCGGCGCGAGGTCGGCGAGTGCAATCGCCTTGGGGATCTGGTGCGGCAGAACGACAAGGTCGAAGCTCAGGCCGGTGCCGGCAAGCCGCTTGATGTTTTCACGAAACAGCGCGCCCTCCGAAAGCTCGTCCGGCATGACGTGCAGCACGCGGCGAAAGCCTTTGACGAAAGGATCGGCGCGCTGGCGCTCGAGATAGGCGGCAAAGCCGGGCCCTTCCGGACGGCAGGAGGCAATTGCCCCCCGCAGCAAGCTGGCCTTTTCCCGCGACAGCGCTTTGACACGGCTGGTTTCAGCCTCGATGTCGGCAGGATCGACATCGACCTCCATATGCAATGCGCCCTCGATGCCGGCGCGGCGGGCCTGGACTGCATATTCGTCGTAGGAGAAATCGCGGTTGAGCGCCGGCACGCCGGCCAGCCAGGGATAGCGCAGCGCGGACTGATCGATCAGGTGCAGATGGGTGTCGAAGATCATGGTGGCGCTCCTCCTTGGCGACTTCGGGATCATCTCACGGAGAAATTCTTCATTCAAATAAGAATTCATCGCGATTGCTTGACGGTCGATCCCGCCAGTTGCGACAGCTTTTCGGTCGCTGCCAGCAGCAGCTCAATCGTCCTCGTAATGTCGGGCGCCTTGGGTGCGTTGACCAGGGTTATGTAGGGGATCGACAGTGCGGCGATGGCCTTGCCGTCCGAGCCGAGAACGGGCGTCGACAGGTTGAACACGCCTGCCGTCTGCATCGACGCCATCATCTCGTAGCCGCGTTCCCGGATCTGATCGAGGCGGGCGAAGAATTCCGGCGATTGCGGTGGCTTGTCGGTGCTGCGCAGATGTTCTGAGATCATCATCTGCCGCTCTTCCGGCGGGCGGAACGCCAGCAACACATGGCCGGAGCCGGTGTCGAACAGGCTGATATGCGAGCCAACGCGGATCGAGATGCCCCAGTAATCCGGCGCCTCCTGCTGTGCGATCACCACCGCGGAACCGCGATCGAAGACGACGAGCTGATTTGCCTGCTGTGTGGTTTCGGCCAGTTCGCGCATCAGCGACGTCGCATAGGAAACCAGCCGGCGCACCGGCGCGTGCAGCTGCGCCAGGCCAAACAGCTTGAGCGTCAGCGAATAACGGTCGCCATCCGGCCGCGTGACGTAGCCGCGCCGCACCAGCCGGTCCAGCATGCGGTAGAACTCGTTCGGGCTGCGGTCGAGCTTCTTGGCGATTTCCGCCTGCGTCAGGCCGCCGTCGACGCCGGCCAGCAGCTCGAGAATGTCGAGCCCCTTGTCCAACGCCGGGGCTCGATAGCGGTCGTCTTCCTCGTCCTCTGCCATTGGGCTTCTCCAGTGAATTTCATCTTTCATATACGCATAACGGCATTGCTTCCGGAAGAACTTTCGGCTTGACGATCTTATAAATGTTTTGTTTGTATATGAATGAAGCTGCCGATCAGCCCTCGCTATGGATCGACGCAGACTCTTGGGAGGATACCAATGACGAAACTGTTTTGCGGCCTGTCGGCCGGCGTAACGCTGCTCGCACTGGGTGCGAGTGCCCTTGCTGCCGACCTGCCCGGCAAATTCGACGGCGTCACCATCGACGCCAAGCTGATCGGCGGCCAGCAATATGAAGGGCTGTACGCGCGCATCGGCGAATGGGAAAAACTGACCGGCGCCAAGGTCAACGTGATCTCGAAGAAAAATCACTTCGAGCTCGACAAGGAAATCAAGTCGGACATCGCCTCCGGCAGCATCAACTGGTGCGTCGGGTCGAACCACTCGTCCTTCGCGCCGCAATATCCTGATATCTACACCGACCTAAACAAGCTGCTGCCGAAGGAGGAGATCGACGCCTTCGTGCCGTCGACGATCAAGGCCTCGACGCTCGACGGCAAGCTGGTGATGCTGCCGCGCGCGCAGTTCGACGTGTCGGCGCTCTACTACCAGAAGAGCCTCTACCAGGACGAAGCCAAGAAGGCCGCCTACAAGGCCAAGTACGGCAAGGAACTGACACCGCCCGACACCTGGGACGAGGTCGCCCAGCAGGCGGAATTCTTCGCCAGCCCGCCCGATTTCTATGGTACCCAGTTCGCCGGCAAGGAAGAGGCGATCAACGGCCGCTTTTACGAGATGCTCATCGCCGACGGCGGCGAATACCTCGACAAGGATGGCAAGCCGGCCTTCAACTCGGAAGCCGGCGTGCACGCGCTCGACTGGTTCGTCAATCTCTACAAGGCCAAGGCGGTGCCGGCCGGCACCACCAACTATCTGTGGGACGATCTCGGCCAGGGCTTTGCCTCGGGCACCGTCGCCATCAACCTCGACTGGCCGGGCTGGGCAGGCTTCTTCAACGATCCGAAGTCGTCGAAGGTCGCCGGCAATGTCGGCGTGAAGGTGGCGCCGAAGGGATCGGCCGGCATTCGCACCGGCTGGTCGGGGCACCACGGATTTTCGGTCACCGAAAACTGCGCCAGCAAGGACGCCGCGGCATCGCTGGTCTGGTTCCTGACCAATGAGGACAGCCAGAAGCTCGAGGCGGCAAGCGGCCCACTGCCGACCCGCACGGCGGTGTGGGACTGGGACATCCAGCAGGCGGCCAATGATCCTTACAAGAAGGAAGTGTTGGCGGCTTTCCAGGAAGAGGCAAAGCACGCTTTTGCCGTGCCGCAGACACCTGAATGGATCGAAATCTCCAACGCCGTCTATCCCGAATTGCAGGCCGCCATCCTTGGCGACAAGACCTCAAAGCAGGCGCTGGACGACGCTGCCGCCAAGGCCACGCAAATCCTCGAGGACGCCGGCAAGCTTTGACCGTTCTCCCAAGGGGGCGCCGCGCTCAGCGAAGAGCGGCGTCCCCGAACTTTTTACGAACCATGCGCAACACGCTTTGTCTTGATCCCAGCTCGCCGATGGCGGCCTTCGGTGTCCGGGCACCAACCAGAACCGGATCGCCATGAAAGGCTGGAGACCTTCGCCGCCATTGCTGCTCCTGCTGCCGGCGGTGATCGTTCTGGCAGCGGTGGTGGTGGTGCCGCTGCTGCTTTCGCTCTATTCCAGCTTCACGCCGTTCCGGCTGACCAGGCCGGAGACGTTCTGGGTCTTCATCGGCGCGCGCAACTACGTCACCATCCTGACCAGCCGCGCTTTCTGGGTCGCCTTTGCCCGCACCGTGGTGCTGCTGACCGTCGCGCTCAACCTGGAAATGCTGATCGGGCTCGGGCTGGCGCTGCTGGTGGAGAAGGCATCGCGCGGCCAGCGGATCCTGCGCACCATCATGATGTTCCCCATGATGTTTTCGCCGATCCTCGTCGGCTTCCAGTTCAAATTCATGTTCAATGACAATATCGGCCTGGTGAACAACGCCCTGCAGGGGCTCGGCCTGACCGATCGCGCCATCCCGTGGCTGATCGACGGCAATCTCGCCTTCATCGCCATCCTGATCGCCGAGATCTGGTCGTCGACCTCGGTGTTCGCGATCCTGATCCTGGCCGGGCTGCTGGCGATGCCGCGCGAACCGGTCGAGGCAGCCCGCGTCGACGGCTGCACGCCGTGGCAGACATTCCGCTATGTCACCTGGCCGTTCGTCATGCCGTTTGCCTTCATCGCCATGACCATCCGCTCACTCGACGTCGCGCGCGCCTATGACATCGTCAAGATCATGACCGACGGCGGCCCCGCCGGCCGCACCGAACTGGTCTGGACGCTGGTCGCCCGCACCGCCTACAGCGATGCCAGGATGGGAATGGCCAATGCCATGGCCTATTTCTCGATCCTGCTGTCGATCCTGTTCACCGTCTATTTCTACCGCAAGCTCGCCGCAGCGCGCACGCAGATCGCGGCGGAGTGGTGAGCATGGACCAGAACAGCCTGCATCGCGTCGGCAACAAAGCGCTCGGAATCGTTCACGGCATCGGGCTGTTCCTGGCCATGCTGGTCATCTGCCTGCCCGGCATCTGGATCGTGCTGTCGTCGCTGCGGCCGACCGTCGAAATCATGGCCAAGCCGCCGGTGTGGATCCCGCAGCAACTCTCGCTCGACGCTTACATCGCCATGTTCAGCGGCGTCGGCCAGGGCGGCATTCCGGTGCTCGACTACTTCCGCAATTCGCTGATCATCTCGGTGACCTCGACGGTGATTGCCATCGTCATCGGCATGGCCGGCGGCTACGCCTTTGCGCGCTACCGCTTTCGCGCCAAGTCGGCGATGTTCCTCGGCCTGATGCTGACGCGCACGGTGCCCGGCATCGCGCTGTCGCTGCCGCTGTTCTTCGTCTTTGCGCGGCTCGGCATCATCGACACGCATTTCGGGCTGATCCTGGTCTATGTCGCGCTCAACGTGCCGTTCACCGTCTGGCTGATCGACGGCTTTTTCCGCCAGGTGCCGAAAGATCTCGCCGAAGCCGCGCAGATCGACGGCTGCACGCGCTGGCAGGCCTTCTGGCAGGTCGAGTTTCCACTCGCCGGGCCCGGCATCGCCTCGGCCGGCATCTTTGCCTTCCTCACCTCCTGGAACGAGTTCGCGCTCGCCTCGCAGCTGACGCGCTCGATCAACTCCAAGACCCTGCCGGTCGGCCTGCTCGACTATACGGCCGAATTCACCATCGACTGGCGCGGCATGTGCGCGCTCGCCGTGGTCATGGTCATACCGGCGCTCACGCTTACCTTCATCGTCCAGAAACACCTCGTCGGCGGCCTCACTTCCGGCGCGGTGAAAGGCTGACATGGCAACCGTATCGCTCAAGAACCTCACCAAAAGCTACGGCCCGGTGGCGGTGGTGCACGGCATCGACCTCGAGGTCGCCGACCGCGAGTTCATCGCGCTGGTCGGGCCGTCCGGTTGCGGCAAGTCGACAACCCTGCGCATGATCGCCGGCCTCGAGGCGATCAGCGACGGCGTCATCGAGATCGGCGGCCGCATGGTCAACGACCTGCCGCCGCGCTCGCGCAACATCTCGATGGTGTTCCAGTCCTACGCGCTCTACCCGCATATGACCGTGCGCGAAAACCTCGGCTTCTCGCTCAAGATAGCCGGCGCCGCGAAGGAAGAAATGGACCGTCGCGTCGCCGAAGCGTCCGGCATTCTCGGCCTCGACCAATTGCTCGACCGCCGGCCGTCGCAGCTGTCCGGCGGACAGCGCCAGCGCGTCGCCATGGGCCGCGCCATCGTGCGCGATCCCGACGTCTTCCTGTTCGACGAGCCGCTTTCCAATCTCGACGCCAAGCTTCGGACGCAGATGCGCACCGAGATCAAGAAACTGCATGCCAAGGTCCGGTCGACGGTGATCTACGTCACCCATGACCAGGTCGAAGCGATGACATTGGCGGACCGTATCGTCATCATGCGTGACGGTTTCATCGAGCAGGTCGGCACACCCGACGAGGTCTTCCGCCGGCCGCAGACACGCTTCGTCGCCGGCTTCATCGGCTCGCCGCCGATGAACCTGCATGAGGCGGTTGTCGACGACGGACAGTTGCTGTTCGCCAGCGGCGAGAGATTGCCTCTGCCCAGCCAGTTCAAGGCCAATGTCGGAACCGGCGACAAAGTCGTGTTCGGCCTCAGGCCCGACGACATCTATCCGACCGGGCATGGCATCAGCTCCGGCGAAGACGTCGACGTCCACCAGGTGGAGTTGCCGGTGACCGTCACCGAGCCGCTCGGCAACGAGACGCTGGTGTTCGCCGAATTCAACGGCAGCGACTGGGTATCGCGGATGCTCAATCCAAAGCCGCTGAAAGCCGGCGACCGGGTCAAGATGAGCCTGGACCTGTCGCAGGCCCATCTGTTTTCCGCCGAAACAGGCAGGACATTGCGAGGTTAAAATCATGGCAAAGATCGAGAAAATCGAACTGCGGATGGTCGACCTGGTGCCGAAGGTCAAGCGCACCGATGCCATCCAGAGTTTTGTCAGCCAGGAAACACCGATCGTCACCATCACCGACGCCGACGGCGCGGTCGGCACCGGCTACAGCTATACGATCGGCACGGGCGGCTCTTCGGTGATGCGGCTGCTGGCCGACCACCTTGCGCCGCGGCTGATCGGCCGCGATGCCGACATGATCGAGGCGATCTGGCACGAGCTGGAGTTCGCCACCCATGCCACGACGATCGGCGCGATCACGGCAATCGCGCTGGCGGCCATCGACACTGCCCTTTGGGACCTGCGGGCCAAGAAACAGAGGCTGCCGCTGTGGAAGCTGGCCGGCGGCGCCAAGGACCGCTGCCCGCTCTACACGACCGAAGGCGGTTGGCTGCATATCGAAACCGAGGCGCTGGTCGCGGATGCGCTGGCCGCCAAGGGCAAGGGCTTTCGCGGCTCGAAGGTCAAGATCGGCAAGCCGCACGGCTCCGAGGATCTTGTCCGGCTGACGGCGGTGCGCCGGGCGGTTGGAGACTCCTACGAAATCATGACCGACTGCAACCAGGGCTTCTCGGTCGACGAGGCAGTCCGCCGGGCCGAGCGCTTGCGTGAACTCGATCTCGCCTGGATCGAGGAACCGTTGCCGGCCGACGACATAGACGGCCATATCCGCCTGTCGAATGCGACGTCGACGCCGATCGCCGTCGGCGAGTCGCTCTACTCGATCCGGCATTTCCGCGAATATATGCAGAAGGGCGCGTGCTCGATCGTGCAGGTCGATGTCGGCCGCATCGGCGGCATCACGCCGTGGCTGAAGGTGGCGCATGCAGCCGAGGCGTTCGACATACCGGTCTGCCCGCATTTCCTGATGGAACTGCATGTCAGCCTGACATGCGCCGTTCAGAACGGCAGATATGTCGAGTATATTCCCCAGCTCGACCAGCTGACCGGCAAGAAAATGCGTATCGAGGACGGGCACGCATTGGCACCGGACGAACCCGGCATCGGCATCGACTGGGACTGGGATGCGATCAAGGCGAAGAGCATCGCGGAATTCACCATGGCGATAGAAAAATAGGAGGCGGACATGCAGCGAATGGGAATGGTGCTCGGCCTCAAGCCGGAGAAAGTCGCCGAGTATGTGCGGCTTCACGCTGCTGTGTGGCCGGACGTCCTCAAGATGATTTCCGCCTGCAACATCAAGAATTATTCGATTTATCTGAGGGAGCCGGAGCACCTTTTGTTCAGCACCTTCGAGTACCACGGCACCGACTATGCCGCCGACTTGGCGAAGATGGCCGCCGATCCCACGACGCAGGAATGGTGGGCGCTCTGCATGCCGTGCCAGGAGCCGCTGCCGACCCGCAAGGAGGGCGAGTGGTGGGCGTCGATGGACGAAGTCTTCCATTATGACTGATGACATTTTCGATCCTGCCTCGCTCTCCCAGGCCTGGGCACAGCCGTCAAAGCCCAGGCCGATCGTGATCTTCGGCGCCGGCTCGATCGTCGGCGATGCGCATTTCCCGGCCTATGGGAAAGCCGGTTTCCCGGTTGCCGGGCTTTTCGACCCCGACCTGGCCAAGGCGGAAAGACTGGCGCAGAAATGGGGCGTCACCGCTTACCGGTCGGTCGAGGAAGCTGCGTCAATCAAGGACGCCGTCTTCGATCTGGCGACGCCGCCGGCCTATCATGCCGGGGTGCTCAGGGCGCTGCCCGATGGTGCGGTGGCGCTGATCCAGAAGCCGATGGGCAGCAATCTCATCGAGGCGACCGACATCCTCGAAATCTGCCGCTCCAAAGGCCTGAAGGCGGCGGTGAATTTCCAGCTGCGCTTCGCGCCGATGATGCTGGCGCTCAGGGATGCGATCGCCAAGGGCTGGCTCGGCGACGTGGTCGATTTCGACGCATGGCTGGCGCTGGCGACACCCTGGCAGCTCTGGGAATTCCTGTTGCAGGCGCCGCGCGTCGAGATCACCATGCATTCCATCCATTATCTCGACCTGATCCGGCAATTGCTCGGCGACCCCAAGGGGGTTCATGCCAAGACACTCGGCCACCCCGGCCATAAGGTTGCGCAAACGCGCACCAGCGCGATCCTCGACTATGGCGACACCGTGCGCTGTGCACTGTCGATCAATCACGATCACAAATTCGGTCGAAAACATCAGGCCTGCGAATTCCGCATCTGCGGCACCGAAGGCGCCGCTTACCTCAAACTGGGCGTCAACCTCGACTATCCGCGCGGCGAGCCGGACATTCTCGAAATCTACCCCAAAGGCGGCACGGACTGGGTTGCGGTTCCACTCGTCGGCGCATGGTTTCCGGACGCCTTTGCCGGCCGCATGGCCAATGTCCAGCGCTACGCGTCGGGCGAGGACGCCGAGCTTGTCAGTTCCGTCGAAGACGGCTGGAACACGATGGCGCTGGTCGAAGCCGCCTACCGATCGAGCGCGGCGCCGGCAACACCGATCGCGGCGAGGCCCTGACATGGAGCAGACTGTCTATTTCGAGGACTACCGGATCGGCTCGTCGCGCATGACCAGCGGGCGCACCATCACCGAGACCGATTTCGTCGTCCATGCCGGCCATACCGGCGATTTCTTTCCCCACCACATGGACGCCGAGTTCATGAAGACGACGCCGTTCGGCCAGCGCATCGCCCACGGCACGCTGGTGTTTTCGGTCGGCGTCGGGCTGACGGCCAGCGTCGTCAACCCGGTTGCCTTCTCCTATGGCTACGACCGGCTGCGCTTCATCAAGCCGGTGTTCATCGGCGATACGATCAGGACCCGCACCACCATCTCGGCTAGGGAAGACGACCCGAAGCGACCCGATTCAGGCCGGGTCGTCGAGCGCTGCGAGGTGATCAACCAGCATGGCGACGTGGTGCTGGTCGCCGATCACATCTACATCGTCGAGCGTCGCGACAAGCCGAGCAGAGCCTCGACGGATGGCGCTGAAACCTAAAGACAAAAAAACCGCCTTGCGGCGGGTCCTCGGTGCGAATCAGCACCATACGCAAATTAGTAGCATAGCTGCCGGCACAAAGCAAGAACAAAATGTGGCAAACCGGACAACCGCGACAGGTTGCGCTGCCCCTTATCGCCCTGCGAACGCCGACTTGCAGGACTTGGGTTCCGCGGAGCAGGCGGATAGAGGTGGTGCAGACATCGGGAATTGGTCATATCCGGTTGACCGGATATACCGGCTTGCCGCCGCGCAGGACCGATGCGACATCGGCAAACACCTTGTTGCGAACCTCCGCGTAAGACTGGGTCGAGTAGTGCGCCGCGTGTGGACTGACCAGGACGGTGTCCAGCGCCAGCAGCGGATTGTCGGGCGAAGGCGGCTCCCGCTCGAACGTGTCGATGCCGGCGCCTGCCAGATGGCTGCGCCGGATCGCGTCCGCCAATGCGACCTCGTCGACCAGGCCGCCGCGGGCCACGTTGATGAGTATCGCCCCTTCCTTCATCCGCGACAGGGCTTGCGCCGACATGATGTTTCTGGTCTCCGGTGTCGCTGGAACGTGCAGCGAGACGATATCGGCCCTGGCCAGCAGATCGTCGAAGCCGACCGGTTCGGCACCACTGGCCGCGATGCGCTCGGCCGGCATATGCGGGTCGTAGGCGATGATGTGGTAGCCGAAGACCCGCGCCCGCTCGGCAGTCAGCCGCCCGATCTGGCCGAAGCCGATCAGGCCGAGGATCTGCCTGTCGGGCCGCGTGATGCCGGCGCCGTCGGTCATTGCAGCCCAGCGGCCGGCGCGCACCGCGCTGTCGAACTGTTTCAGCCTGCGCGTCAAGGCCAGGATCAGGGCTATGGCGTGGGTGCTGACTTCAACCAGATTGGCGTCCGGCACGTAGGTTACCTGAACACCGGCACGGCTGGCGGCCTCGACGTCGATCGAATCGAGCCCTACGCCGAACCGCCCGATGACCTTGAGCCTCTTCAGTTCCGCCAAAACGCGAGCCGTGATCGGCTCCCGCAATACCATCAATGCGTCGGCGTCGCGGCAGTGTTCGATCAGGGCATCTTCCGTGAGCAGCGTCTTTTCGACAAACTCGGCGCTCAAGCCGTCGAGGTAGCGCAGCTGCTCTTCCTCGACTGACAACACGCCGTCGGTCTTGATGATCTTCATGGCAAACTCTTGCTATGAGGCGCTGCGCGCCGAGGCGACGCCGGCGGCAAGGCCGGCCCCGAGAAACATCGTATCGCTGGCCAGCATGTAGAAGCTGATGCCGTGCCGCGACCATTTGCCGACATCATCCGCCGAAGGGCGAAAGATGCCGACGGCCTTGCGCGCCGTGCGCGCCGCGGCCGCGATCCTCATAATCGCGGCATTGAGCTTGTCCTGGCCGGCCGGCCCCATCGCGTCGATCGAGACCGACAGGTCGCCGGGGCCAATGAAGACCACGTCGACGCCGTCGACCTGGACGATGTCGTCGATGTTGGCGAGCCCTTCGGCCGTCTCGACCTGGATGGCGACCGTCAGGACCTCGTTGGCCGATTTGAGGTAGTCCGGAATCCTGTAGCCATAACCGGCGGCGCGGCCCGGGCCGACACCGCGGGCGCCGACCGGCGGGTACCGGCAGGCCATGACCGCCATGCGCGCTTGCTCGGCCGTGGAGACGCGGGGTACCAGGACACCCGACGCGCCGGCGTCGAGCGCGGCCGCCATCCACTCCGGCGTGTGGCCGGGAACGCGCACCATCGCGGGAATCCTGTGGACATCGGCGGCGCGGATCAGATCCTCGAGCCGTTCGCGGCCGATCTGCGAATGCTCCCAGTCGATGCACAGGAAATCGACCCCGCTGGCGGCGGCCACTTCGACCGCCACAGGGTGCGGGATGGCACAGAAGGTACCGATGAGGCGATCGAGAGAGACACATTTCTTGCGAAAGTCGTACATGAAATCTCCAGAAATTTTCGGCGTCGGCGAAAACTGTTCGCGCTAGGTTGCGGTGGTCCGCGACAAAGGAGGCATGGCTTCCGTCGACATCGGGAAATGCCGGCTGCCGCCTGAAAACGGCGGGAAGGTCTTGTAGTCGGCGCGCATCTCCAGCCGCGCCGGCGATTGCAGCGCGTGCGTCAATGCCGCGGGACTGTCGAACATGACCCGATTGCGCTGCATATGGTCGACCCGCGGCCAGGGAAGCGAACCGCACCAATCCAGTCGCGACAGAACCTCGATGTGGCGAATACCGGGGAAGCCCCGCATCAATTGCGGATGATGCGTCACATAGTGGTAGAGCCAGGCATTCATGTCTTCGGCCGGCCCGGGATAGTGGACAAGATAGCTGCAGGGGAGCCCGGATGTCTTGACGCCAGCGTCGTCGACGGGAAACGGACGCACGCACATTGCCTGTTGCGTCGGCCTCGAACCGGCGATGCTCGACAGCATACCAGGTGCGGCAAGCGTCTGCAGATGGCCGGACGGCGCCAGCGCCGCCTCCATGTCCGCCAGTTCGTCGAAATAGAGCTGGAAGCCAAAGACCGGCGGTGGACCATCGTTGTTGAACATGTCCGTCGCCACTTCGGGTAGATAGATGTTTGCAAGCGCAAGGCCCGGCGTTGAAGCAATCACACGCCGCACGGCGTCAACATCTTCGCCGGCGATGGCCAAATTTGCCTCGCGGTCATCATGGAAGAAAGCAAGATAGGCAAAGCGCATGTGGACACCTGCTGGATCGAGTTCGACTAGATCAAATTCGGAAGAAAGAGAGCGATCTGCGGAAAGAGGACAATCAGCAGGATCAGCAGAAGCGTCAGCGCGATGTAAGGCGCCGCAGCCATGGCAACCGTCTTGAGCGATGTGCCTTTCGGCGCAACGCCGATCATGATGAACAGCAGCAGACCAAACGGCGGCGTGGTGAAGCCGACCTCGTAGGCGAGCAGCAGGATCAGCCCGAACCATACCGGCTCGTAGCCGAATTGCTGGGCGATCGGCAGGAAGATCGGCAGCGTGATCAGCATCATCGAGACCTGATCCATGAACATGCCGAGCAACAGGATGACGAGCACCATCATGAGCAGCATGGGATACGGTCCAAGATCGTAGCCGACGATGAACTGGATAAAGCCGTTGGAGGCGCCGGAGAAGGCGAATATCTGCGAGAACGTCGTCGAAGCCGAGATGATCAGGAAGGTCATGCCGGTGACCTTCATCGCATCGTCCAGCGACTTCCAGACAACCGACCAGCTGAACCGTCGGTAGACAAACAACAAGGCGAAGACGGCGGCACAGCCGAGTCCGGCCGATTCCGTCGGCGTCGCTATCCCAAGGATGATCGTGCCGACCACCATGAACACGATGACGCTCATCGGAATGATGTTGACGGCGACCGCCCTCACCTTCTCGGCCGCGGGAACGGCGGGTACCGGATAGTGCGGAGCGGCGTCCGGATCGATCTTCGTCTGCGCGAAGATCAGGGCCGCGTACATGACAACGAGCAGCAGTCCAGGCAGAGCCCCCGCTATGAGCAGCGCGCCGACGTCGATCTGGGCAAGCGAGCCGAGCAAGACGGCCAGCGAGGATGGCGGGATGATGACGGCAAGGCTTCCGGCGCCAAGCACCGGGCCGTAGGCCATATGAGGCTTGTAGCCTCGCTTCAGCATCTCGGGCACCATCAGCGAGCCCATCATGCCGGTATTGGCGAGGCTGGAACCTGACAGCGCGGAAAAGATCGTGCCGGCGGCGAGGACGACATAAGCGAGGCGTCCGCGCAGATTGCCGATGCACAGGTCGAGCGCGTAGATGACCTTCTCGCCGAGGCCGGAGCGGAAAAACAGGCTGCCCATGACGAGAAACATCGGCAGCGGAGCAAGCGCATAGGTCGAGACAGCGTCGGAGAAGTTGGCGACCATCTGCGTCACGCCGATCGAACCGCCGAAGAACAGGTACAGCCCGATCACATTGGTGACGAAGAACGCGAAGGCGACCGGCAGCCCAAGCCCCATCAACACTAGGATGGTGCCGACGAGCACGGCGAATGGAAACAGCCAGGCCACCGGTCAGAGCCCTTCCATTTCCAGCGGATCGAGCGTGTACAGCGTGTCACGGCCGAGCAGATATCTGAGCCATTCCAGCGCCGAGAGATAGAAGGCGAGCATGATGGGCAGAAAGACCAGCCATTTCGGCATATCGAAACTGCGCGTTTCGTATTCGCCGCCCGCCACAGCACTTGTCAGCGAAGACAGAGCGACGCTGCCAAGGTAGAGGCTGACGGCAATGCAGGCGAGATAGACCAGCTTTTCAAGCACCGCCCGTGCCCGCACCGGCAGCGCCTGGCGCAGGAACTCGACGAAGACATGGCCCTTGCTGTGGACCAGCCAGGGCATCGGCAGAAATGCCGCATAGAGCAGACCGTATTCCGTCGCCGATACTGCCCAGGCAAGCGGCCTCAGGCCCAGATTGCGGACGCACACATCAGCAACCACCGCGACGATGATCAGGCCAAGCACCACTTTTGCCGCCGCCGCCAACGCAAGGCTCAGCTTCCCGATCGCTGCAAACAATCCGTCCATGCCCGACGACCCTCACGTCCACCTTTGCCCCTTGGTCCAGCTTTGATGGAGGGCGCACAAGGCACCCTCGGCTCGGGCTACTGGAAGAATTTCTTCAACTGATCGATGTTGGTGGGATCGCGTTTGGTCATTCTCGCCCAGCTTGCCTGCGTGGCAGCCGCCAGGAATTTGTCGCGGCCGGCGCCGGTCAAGCTGATCACCTTCTGCCCGCCGCCGATCATTGCCTGTGCCTGCTTTTCGGACTCGGCGAGATTGGCGTCATAGCTCACGCGCTCGTATTCGACGGCCGCGTCGGCAAGCAGCTTCTGCGCCTCGGGTGACAGCGTGTCCCATTTCGCCTTGTTGATCGAGATCAGCACGTCGGTTTTGAAGAACTGCGGGTCGACACGGTATTTTGTGAATTTGTCCCAGCCGAAGGACGCATAGCCAAATACGGTATAGGCGTTGGCATTGACGACGCCGCGCTCGAGCGAAGTGTAGACGTCTCCCGGCGCTTGCACGATCACCGTTGCGCCCAAGGATTCAAGGAAATCGCGGTAGAGCGGCGACGAGCGGATCTTCAAACTGCTCCACTCGATGCTGCCTTCATCGTTGAGCTTAGGTTCGTCGACGGTGAAGACGTTGAAGCCCGAGCCCGCGTCGACATGCGCCAGCAGATGGGCATTGGCCTTCTTCTCGAAAATCCCGCTGATGAAATCCCAGCCGCCATTGTCGCGGACCTCCCACGGCGTCTTCGTCGATGCGGAGAAAACCTCGCCTTCGGGCACGAGTTCGAGGAACTGCCCTGCCGGTGTGTCGATCACGTCGATCAGGCCGCTCCTGAGCGCCGCGCCCTGCTGGATCGGCGGAATGACCTCCGGCCCGCCACGCACGTTGATCTGGACCACGCCCTTGCCCTTTTCGTTCACCTTCTGAACGAACTTCAGGAAGCTCTGGGCGTAGCCGTTCTGCGTCGGCGTAAAATGCACGGCGTTGAGGACGACCTCTTCGGCCGTGGCGATACCCGCTACACCCGACATGAGTGCAGCCAGAACAAGGGATTTCCAAATGCGCATTGCCGTACTCCCTCTGATAGTTCGCCCATGATCCGGCCCATGATCGGGCCGATCTGAAATTGCAATCGCCGCGCCGCCACGTGAACGGCGGTTAGTTGGCATCATCTCCTACTGTCAGGAACCGCCCATGCGCGTAGAAGACCGGCGATCGATGAGCGCGGTCCAGCGCAACGCCCGAGACGATGCCGATGACGATCATGTGCGATGCCCGCACGATGATTTCGGCCACCCGGCATTCGAATATTGCCCGTGCCCCGACAAGCAGAGGCGCGCCGGTTTCGCCACGCACCCATGATCCGGACGAGAACCGCGCGGCGCCCTTGGCTTTGGTCATGCCGCCAAAGGCACGGACAGCGTTCTCCTGGTCGCCGGCGGGAAGATTGACCGAAAACGGCAATCCTTCGCGGATGGCCGAGGCAAAGGTGCTGCCGCGGTTGACGCAGGCCAGCAGCGACGGCGGCTCGGCGCTGAACGAACAGAGGGCCGTCGCCGTGATGCCGCAAAAGCCGATCTCGTCATGCTCCGACGCGAGGATGGCGACGGAGCCCGCCACGGCCCGCATCGCCTGCTTGAAGGCGCGCGGATTGATGGCGTCGTGCCCATCCACCCACGGGGTCGGAATGGCGGCCGCCGGCATCAATTGACTCGAAGCCCGGCCTGGCGCATCAGCGGCAGCACGCGGTCGCAGAAGAAGGGCAATTCGTAGGTGTAGTTGACGAATGTAAGGGCGGCGCCGGAATAGCCCTGGTCCATGATCTCAGTGAGATCGTCGACGATCTTTTCCGGCGTGCCGATGAGCGGGAACGTTCCGGCACCGCCGGCGAACCTTTGCCGATATTCGGTGAAAGCCTTCGCGTCGTGCGAGTTCGCGAATTCCTTCTTCTTGCGCATGTGCTCGTCGACCGCACCCTCGTCCGCGCATTCCAGCGCGTAATGCCGGTAGTAGTCCTCGGCTTCCTGCTGGGTCTCCCGGCAGACGACGTGACAGACCGTATAGACGCCGACTTCGCGTCCGACTTCGGCCGCTCGGTTGGTGATGTCGACCACATGCGCACGGCCGTCGGCGATTTCGGAAAAAGTCGAAAACAAATAGTCGCAGTGGCGCGCTGCATAGTTGCGCCCTGGCGCGCCGAAGGCGGCGTTCATGGTCACCGGTCGTGGCGCCTGCAGACTTGGCGGGCGGCTGACGACCCCCTTCAGATCATAGAACTCGCCGCCGAAATCGAACGGCTCCCTCGATTGATAGGCACGCACGATGATGTTGATCCATTCCTCGGCTTGATCGTAGGTTCGATCGCCGACCGTCTGCCCGAACATGGCGAACTCGTCGGGGTTCCAGCCGCAGACAATGTTCAAGCCGGCCCGCCCATTGGAGATGTGGTCGACCGTCGCCAGCGCTTTTGCAGCCTGCAGCGGATGAACCAGCGGCACATGCACCGTCATGAACAGGCCGATGTTTTCCGTGGCGACAGCAAGGCCCGCCGCCCAGGTGAAAGTCTCGAACGACCATTCCCGCACATGCGTCAAACCGCCGAAGCCGCGCCAGCGGGCGATCGGCAGCAGAAACTCGAGGCCGGCGCGATCGGCGATGCAGGCGGAGTTGAGGTTGTCTTCCCAGCGGGCATGCCAGCGCTCGAGAACGGTGGTCATTGCCAGGCCGCCATCGGCGTTCATGGAAAAGACGCCGAGCTTGAACCTGTTCGGCCCTTTCAGCGGGTGCTGCTTCCTGATCATGCTTTCCCCTGCCGCGACATGCCCTCACCTTCACCGTTGGAGTCTTGAAACGGTGGGCTAAGCTTCATGAAACGCTCCTCGGCGTTCTGAATGAAGTGGGTCATGCGGTCGTAAGCGGCGACGGCGTCGCGCTTGACGAATGCCTCATAGATTGCGCGCATGCCGGCAACGATAACGGCCTGCGTCGGCTGGTGCGACAGCGTCCTTAAGCGGACGACGAGCACGTGGTCGGCGAACCTTGCAATCGTTTGGGAAAGGCGCTCGTTCTCGACGGCGCCGAGCCAACAATTCCTGAATGCCGAATTGGCCTGGAAAAAGCGGTCGGCATCGCCGGCGGCGGCCGCAGCCTCGGCCTCCCGAAGCGCGGCTGCCAGGGTCTTGAGGCCAGCGGCGTCAAGTGTCCGTGCGGCGTGCGCGGCGGCCCGTGGCTCAAGCAGGCGGCGGACCTCGAAGATGTCGGCGACATCCGTCGCGGTAAGCGTGGGCAGGGTGAAGCCGCGTGTGGTGCCGACGAGATAGCCCTCATGCACCAACTGCATCAAGGCGTCGCGGACAGGCATTCTGGAAATGCCGAGCTGGGCGGCAATATCGACGTCGACGAGCTTCTGGCCAGGCGCCAATTCGCCATGCTGTATCGTCAGCCGGATTTGTTGATAGACCTGGGCACGCAGATTGCCATCGCCAACCCGTTTGAGCTCTATCGTTTCCGTCATCCACGCCTTCCCATGCGAAGATTTCGTATATCGTTTGAGGCTGTGTTCTCGCAGTCGTGCCGTTTGAAATGCAGCCACGTGTCGGCAGAAATCGACCTATCAGCCATGTTCCCGGCTCAAGTGGAGCATAGGCTGGATCACCTGGCAAGATGTTTTAAGTTTATAATGTATACTGTTTGAGTTCGCTGTCCGGAGGGCAATGGATCGCGCCATCCGTGCTGCCGCGCCGCGCGACGGCGGGGACAGCTAACGATCCGCGCGGTTCGGTAAAAAACGTACAGACGTTTTTCCGTGACACATCGAAGTTGACGGATTTAACTAAAATTACTTGCGATCTGCGCGCGCCGGCACGCCCACCCCGATCCCCTCGCCGGTACGCATTACTGGATCGCCCGCCGTATCGAAAGGTGCGGCGGGCTTTTCGTTTCGTTTGGCGGGGAGGCGCTTATGCGAGACTTGCCCAGGAATATCGACGCCGACGTCGTGATCGAAATCAGCAAGCTGCTCGACGACCGGGCGAAGTCCGTGCCGGTGCCGGTGCACAAGCTGGCGGCGATGATCCGGCTGGGCGTCGAGACCCGTCTGACCGATCACTCGATCGAGGAGCTGATCGTGGAAATGGCCGCGACGCGGGGGCTTCCGATGCTGTTCGACTTGCCGGTGGTCCCGGTAGTAAATGTCGACAACGTCGTGCCGTTTGCCTTGGCGCGCCGTCCCCGCTGACACTTCGCTCGAACCTCACCGATCGTCGCATCGCCGCCCGACTTCACTTGTCCTGATGCGCGGGCCGAGTGTCGCCTTTCTTTTCGGGGTCGTGGGTATGGTGGCTGTCGCGTTCGCCGCCGCCGCCGGAGACCTTGCTGTGGCTGCGACGGTCGGAGTCGGCCGGCGGCTTTTCGATGCTCAGCGGCTTCTTGGCGTTTTCGTGCGCGGCGCCGGGACCGCCCTGGCGGATGCTGGCAGGAGTCTTCTTCGACGTGGACATGACCTAGCGATCCTGGACGTTGCCTTGATGGGTGGTATTGACCTTCGTATTGCCTTGCTGGCCCTGCTTGTCGGGATCCGGAACGGCAGATTGCGGCGCCTGGTCGGCTGCTACCGATTTTTTGTCACCGGCGCCTTTTGGGCTCAGATTCTTCGGCGGCACAGGCGGAGGTTTTGTGCTCATGGCGTTTCTCCTTCCGCCACCCAAACAAGCGGCTCGGGAGAAAGGTTCCCGAGGGTCCGATACTAACGGTGATTGCCGCAACGAGCCGGGTCCACAGGCCGTGGCTTGGGGCCGGCGGGATCCAGGATTATTTCTTGATGATGTTTCCGTTGTTCAGATCGAAGGCCTGGGCACCGAACGCCTGCCTGAAGAAATCCTCCTGCAGATCGCCCCATTCGCCGAGATAGGCGCCGCAATTGCTGCAATGGATCGGCGTCGAATCCTTCGGGTTGTCGGGAATCTCCATCAGGATCGTCCCGCACGCCTTGCAATCGAGCTTGTCATCCAAACGGCGGCCCATTGGCATATGATCGCGCGTTTTCAGCCGTGCGCCAATTGTCGTTTTCATACCAAGTCGCGAAAGGCACGTTTCCCAACCACTGAAGGGATCGAAAGCTAGCGTTCCGCCGGATTTCCGAAGGCCGGATCGCGCCGCCTCGAATACGTCCCCACCCGCGGCAGCTCGTCTGGAAAGTCGACCCATGGAAGCCTCATGTCCCAATATGCGTGGGCCTGCGGCGGAAACCGTTCGGGATGATCGAGGAAGCCGATCGCCAAATAGAGTTCGTCGGGCAGGCCCTGGTCGACATAGCCGATCGATGTTCCGCAATCCGCACAGAAGGACCGAAGCACGCCTGGGGTTTTCGAAAAGGTCTTCGGCGTGCCGGTGAGCAAGGTGAATTCAGAGGGCCGATAACCGACCCACACCGTTAGCGGGCTTCCTATCGCCTTGCGGCAGTCGTCATCGTGATCGGAGCAAATCCAGAAAGGCTCGCCGCGCATCTCCGCCGTTATGGCGCCGCAAAAACAGGAACCCGTTTCAGTTCGTGGCATTGCCTTGCTGCTGAATTTCATTGCTGGCCCTACGTCATTGCTGGCCTGGCATTTCGGTATTTTCCTTGGGGTTCTTCTTGATGCCGGCGGCAGGCGAGGTATCGGCCGGAGCATTGCCACCCTGGTTCTGTTCAGGGGCTCTTTTGAGCGGCGAAGTCTGCCAGCCCATATCGCCGTACAAAAAGCCTATGAGAAGGCCGACGATGATGATGGCCGAAATCACCATCGCAATTAACGCATTACGTCGCTCCATTTCGCGCGGCTCCTTTCTTCGAGCCGAACAAACGATGGCGGAAATGGTTCCGGTTAGACGGACGGCGTGACGGTACGGACCCAGCCCGGAACATTCAGCCTCACCGCGGGTTCGTATGAGTGCTCTTCCACAGGGAGTGGCTTGCATGAGACCCGCCGTAACCGATCGCATCGAAACCAAGAAATACGACCACCCGACAGGCGGCTGGGGATCGCTGAGATCCTTGGTCCGCAAGGCGCGAGGCGAAGGCCTGCTGTTGTCAGGGATATGGAGCACGCTGCTCAAGCAGAACAAGGCCGACGGCTATATGTGCGTGTCTTGCTCATGGGCAAAGCCAGCCCAGCCGAGGCCTTTCGAATTCTGTGAAAACGGCGCCAAGGCGACGATGTGGGACCAGACCAAGCTGCGCTGCGAACCCGCTTTCTTCGCCGAGCATTCGGTGACGGAACTGCTCGATTGGCCGGACCACGATCTGGAGAAACAGGGCAGGCTAACAGAGCCCATGCGCTACAGTGCCGCCACCGACCGTTACGAGCCGGTCTCCTGGGACGATGCGTTCCGCGACATAGCTGCCGAATTGCGGCGGCTCGATCCCAAATCGGTAGTGTTCTACACGTCTGGCCGGGCCTCGCTCGAGGCCTCGTTCATGTACCAGCTTTTTGCGCGAATCTATGGGTCTTCGAACCTGCCCGATTCGTCCAACATGTGTCATGAATCGACCTCGGTCGGCTTGCCGGAATCGATCGGCTCGCCGGTCGGGACCGTGCAGCTCGAAGACTTTGCGAAATGCGACATGATGTTCTTCTTCGGGCACAACACCGGGGTGACGGCGCCGCGCCTGCTGCATCCGCTGCAAGAGGCACGTCAACGCAACGTGCCCGTCTTCACCTTCAATCCCTTGCCCGAGCGGGGACTGAAACGCTTCAAGAACCCGCAAAACCCTGTCGACATGCTGTCGCCCGGGCCTGGCACCAAAATGTCCAGCGACTTCTTCCAGGTTCGTTCCGGCGGCGACATTGCCGCGATAACGGGCATCGCCAAAGCGTTGCAGGCGCTCGACGATGCCGCCCGCGAAAGCGGCAGGACGCGTGTCCTCGACACGGCTTTCATCGCCGAGCACACGCATGGCTTCGCCGAGTTCGAAGCCTTCCTGCGCAAAACCCAGTGGAGCGATATCGTCGCGCGATCCGGCATTGCGCAGACCGACCTGGAACATGTCGCCGAGGTCTACAGCCATGCCAACGCGGTGATCGGCAATTACGGCATGGGCCTGACCCAGCATCGGCACGGCACCGAGAACGTCCAGATGCTGTGCAACCTTTTGATGCTGCGCGGCAATATCGGAAAAGCCGGCGCCGGCATTTCGCCGCTGCGCGGGCATTCCAATGTCCAGGGGCAGCGCACCGTCGGCATATCGGAAAAACCCGAGCTCGTCCCGCTCGACAAGTTCGCCGAATTCTATGCCTTTGAACCGCCGCGCGAGAAAGGTCGCGATACGGTCGAAACCTGCGAAGGCGTCATCGACGGATCGGTCAAGGGCTTCGTCGGACTGGGCGGCAATTTCGTGCGGGCCGTTCCGGAAACCGGCCTGGTCGAAAAGGCCTGGCGTGGGCTCGACCTGCATGTCGAGATCGCGACCAAACTCAACCGCAGCCACCTGATCGCCGGGCGGACAACCTATTTGCTGCCTTGCCTGTCACGGCTGGAAAGAGATCATCAGGCAAGCGGCGACCAAAGGGTGTCGGTAGAGGATTCCACCGCCTGTATCCACGGCTCGTTCGGATCGCGACCTCCGGCTTCGCCGCATCTGCTTTCCGAGCCCAGGATCGTTGCCGAGCTTGCCAAGGCGACAGTGCCGGGCAGAAGTTCGATCCCATGGGACGAGTGGGTTGGGGATTATTCCCGCATCCGCGACGAAATCGAGCGCTGCTACCCCCAACATTTCCGCGACTTCAACGAGCGTTTCCTGACGCCCGGCGGCTTCCATCGCGACATCAAGGCGAGCAAGCGGGTGTGGGAGACGCCGAACAAGAAGGCCAACTTCAAGCTGCCAAGTGGCCTTGAAACCGATCCCGACATCGATGTCGCCGGCCGTGATGTGCTGACACTGATCACGGTGCGCTCCAACGACCAGTTCAACACGACCGTCTACGGCTACAACGACCGGCTGCGCGGCATCAGCGGCACACGCATGGTGCTGTTGATGAACGAGAAGGATATCCAGCGCCTCGGTTTGAGCGCCGGACAGGAAGTCGATCTCGAAGCCAATGCGCAGGACGGTGTGGAGCGCCGCGTGCACGGGCTGCGCGTTACACCTTACTCGGTGCCGGAGGGAAATTGCGCCGGTTACTACCCCGAGCTCAACCCGCTGGTTCCTTTGTGGCACAGAGCCGAGAAGGCTCATGTTCCGGCGGTCAAATCGGTACCGGTGCGGATATTGCCATAGGCGTTCGTCGTTCGCGGCAGGCACGCACCACGCCGATGTGACCTGGCGCGACTTTCAAATCGCGACCTCAGCCGGCTCGCGCGAGTTCATCCACGGCATTCAGGATCGCACTCTGGCTCGCCGGCTTCTGCACGATCCTGCAAGCGCGGAACCCGGCCGGAATTTCGCGTTCGCCAAAGCCTGAGAGGAAGGCGAACGGAACACCACGCGTCCGCAACGCTTCCGCAATCGGATAGCTGGTTTCGTCGTTCAACTGGATATCCAGTAACGCCGCGTCGACGCCGCCTTCGCCAACGAGCCGGAGTGCCGCCGTCACCGACGAAACAGGTCCAACCACCTGATGGCCGGCTTTGCGCAGGTAAGCCGCCGCATCGTCGGCGATCAGCCATTCATCCTCGACGATCAGCACACGCACCTTTCCGGTCACGACGAGCCCTCGCGGGTCAGAGGAAATGCGATTTCCGCCTCCAAACCATTTGAGCGGAAACTTGTTTCAACTTTTCCGCCCAGCCTATAGCCGATTTCTCCGCGTAGAAGGGTAAGGCCGAAGCCGCTGTCGGTTGGCTCCTTGATGCGGGGGCCGCCCTTCTCGCGCCAGACGAGCTTGAAGGTTCCGTCGGCCACCGACCATTTGACAACTATCCGCCCGGCAGGCCTCGACAGTGCGCCATACTTGGCGGCATTCGTCGCCAGTTCGTGGATGGCCATGCCGAAGGAAAGCCCTTGTGCCGGCTTGAGATTTACCCTCTTGCCATCGAGCTCAAACCGTTCGGGGCCGAAGGGATCGAGTTCCTGACGCAGCAGTTCCTCGACGGAGGCTTCCGTCCAGCTCTCGCGCGAGAGCAGACTATAGGCTCGTGACATGGCATGCAGGCGCCCGATCAAGGCTTCGGCGAACTCCTCTTTCGATGCCGAGTTTTCACGGGTCCGGTTGGTGATGCTGGCCACGACCGCCAGCATGTTCTTGACGCGATGGTTCAGCTCGGAGATGAGCACCTGCTGACGCTCTTCCGCCTGCGCCAGCGTCGTCACGTCGATCAGGGTCACGACGACGCCCTGGATGCTGCCGCTCTTGTCCCGGTACGGGTTGATGCGAACCAGGTAGAACCGGCCCTTGTCGTCGCGCGCAAGGTGATGGTTCAGGATCTCTCCCGTCTCGAGCACTGCCTCGATGTGAGGCCTCAGCTCGGGATAGTCGAGCTGGCTTGAAAGGTCGGTCAGCGGCCGTCCGACATCGGATGGGCGCAGATTGAAGAAGGCCGATGCAGCGGGGGTAAAGGTCCGCACCACAAGGTTGCGGTCGAGGAATATGGTTGCGATCTCTGTGCTTTCGAACAGGTTTCTGAGATCGCTGTTGGCGCGGTCGAGCTCCTCAATCTTGCTGGTCAGCTCTGCGTTGATGGTGCTGAGCTCTTCGTTGAGCGACTGCTTCTCCTCCTTCGAGGCCTCAAGCTCCTCATTAGTCGACTGCGCCTCTTCATTGGCGGAGAACGTCTTCGTCTTATAGCTGGAAAAGTCGTGACCGGAATGGCCGCGCAGAGTGGGGTCGATTTCATCGGCGGCCCGACCCATGTCAGCCTTGTGCTCGCCACCCCCCTCGGCCAGCCCGTTCAGCACATTGAAGCCGCGGCCAAACGCCTGAAGCTTTGCGCCGATCTCCTCGGCGGGCGCTGCGATATCGATCAGGCCGCTCGAAATCGCGCTTTGCGGCATGTCCGGGTTGCGCGCGCCGGAACCGTTGGAGGCTTGGGCAATCGTCAGTCCGCCATGTTCCTTGATCGCCCGGGCGCCCAGCGTGCCGTCCGAATCGCCCCCCGACAGGATGATGCCTATGGCGTACTCCCCTTGGTCCTCGGCCAGTGCACGGAAGAAGATGTCGATCGGTTTGCGCTCGCGGTTAAGCGTGTTCGGCCGGCGCAGCGAAAGCGCGCCCTTACGGATGGTGAGGACGACGTTTTGCGGCATCACATAGACTTGGTCGGGTTGGACCGCCATGCCCTCCTCGGCGACGATGACCGGCATGCCGGTGTAACGTGCGATAACGTCATGCAGCAGGCTTTCGCGCTCTGGGCTCAGATTAGTGACGACGACGAACGCCATGCCGGTGCCGCCGGTCAGTCCTTTGAACAGGCCCTCCATCGCGGGAATGCCGCCGGCCGATGCGCCGACGCCGACAATGGGAAATCTTCCGTTCTGGAACACCATGCCACGCCTCGGTAACAGCCGCGGCTGCGAAACCGCCAAATCGGACCTCAGACTAATGCATGTCGCGCAAAAGTGTGCAGCGGTTTTGCGATAACGAGATGAATAAAAACAACAGCCTAAAGCGCGTCGCATGAGGCCGGCAAAACGCGACGTGCTTTAGGACCGGACCGAGCCTCAGGCCAGTAAATAGTCCTCGAACGGAACAAAGCACCGCCGGTGGGCATTAACATCCGGTTTTCGAGGCGGTTCCAATGGCAAAACGACCACCTGAGATAAAGCCGGCAAAACAAATCTCGTTACGTTCGCCGGATCTGGCCAAGGTCCCGGTATCCGAAGAAATCCCGCCTCGTCTGCTCGCGCGCGCGGAACGGTTGCAAGAGGCTTTGTCCCGTCATTTTGTACAAGTCCGCGCCGACAGCCGTGACTCCCGCAGAAAGAAGGAACAAAGAGGTGCGCGACCTGCAAGGCTTGCATATCCTGATCGTCGAGGACGAATGGATGCTGGCGGGCGATCTTGCACGTTATTTCAGCAAGATGGGCGCCGTCGTGCTTGGCCCCGTGGCGACGGTCGAACAGGCGTCGAAGCATACCGATGAGGCGGAAGCCGCAATCCTGGACGTCAATCTCAACGGAAGACGGGTATTCCCGATCGCGGACGAACTGATGCGCCGCGGCGTGCCGTTCGTGTTTTTCAGCGGCGACGAAGACATCGTTATTCCTGAGCGCCTTCGGTATGCCAGCAGCCTCAGAAAATCCTCGGACGGCCAGGCTGTTTTCGATGCTCTCTTCCCCTCCGAGCCCAAAGCATCAAGCGGAAATCTGGCGACCGAGCCGTCAGACGACGTATTTTCCCTGCTGCCTAAGCTCAGGCTCGCAGCGCGTCTGCTGCTGGGAGACGTTGACGCTTCCGACCGGCTGGTCGAGCGGACGCTCGAGCAGGCGATCGGCGAGATCGACAGGAGACGATCCGGTTCCTCCACCGAGGACTGGCTTAACGGCATCATGCGAAACATCGTCAAGGCACGCGGAGCAAACCTGCTGCACTGACCATGCCCGCCGGCAACTAGTATCTCTGCACATGGATTATGACTCTTTGGCGGTTGGCTTTGGATAGGCCTTGGCCAATTTGAGGCGCGCCTGTTCGGTTGAGAACATCCAGTTGCGGCGGGCGCTAGTTTTGTTTCGCAGGTGCTCCCAGGCAGCGGTCTCTGTGACGAGGCGATCGTAGCTGTCGATGCGACGATCGAGGCACTGGCCGCGCAGAACGCCGATTTCGATCTCGACCATGTTGAGCCAGCTGGCGTGCTTGGGCGTGTAGTGGAACTCCAGCCGTCGCAGGATGCGTCGCACCTCTGATGGCGGCAGGGCCTGATAGGGCGCGGCGGGCGTGTGGGTTGATAGATTGTCGAGCACCACCCTGACGCGTTCGGCCTGGGGTAATGAATATCGACGAGGTCGCGCATGCAGTGGGCAAAGTCTTGTGCTGCGCGCCGTTCGGCGACCTTGACCTCACGCCAGGAACGATGCGCGTCGAGGAGACGAACAGGTTTGCGGTGCCGTTGCGCTTCTTCGGCGTCACCGCACCTTCAGTCCATCAGATGGTGCTCGCCCTTGAGCGCGCTGGATTGATCCGCAGGCAACCGGGCCTCGCGCGCTGCATTGAATTGCTTGTCGAACCCGATATCTTACCCAGGCTACAACCCATCGAACCCGTCATTGCTGTGATATCAGGAGCACCCACTGCCAATGACCGAACAGGAAATGATTATCAACGCGTTGGGTGTCGCTCCCAGTGTTGACGTCGCGCTGGAAGCACGCCGGCGTATCGACTTTCTCGGCACGTATCTGCGTGCATCGGGCCTCAGCACCTATGTGCTGGGGATCAGCGGCGGGGTGGATTCACTCGCCGCGGCCCTTCTGGCTCAACGAGCCGTCGAAGAACTGCGATCGGCTGGATACGACGCCAAATTCCTGGCCGTTCGGCTCCCGTATGGCAACCAGGCCGACGAGAGCGACGCCCAGCGGGCTTTGGACACCATAGGGGCGGACGAAGTGCATCGGGTCGACATCAAGCCGGCTGCCGACGCAATGCTAGATTCGATCAAGCGGGCTGGTGTCGAGTTCGGCGACGCAGGCCGCGAGGATTTCTTGCTTGGCAACATCAAGGCGCGTCAGCGCATGATTGCCCAGTTCGCGCTCGCCGGCGCCAGCCGAGGACTGGTCATCGGCACCGACCATGCGGCCGAGGCACTGATGGGCTTCTTCACCAAGTTCGGCGACGGCGCCGCCGATATCCTTCCTCTTTCGGGGCTAAACAAACGCAGGGTGCGAGCCTTGGCCGCGCATCTGGGCGCTCCGCCCGAACTCGTCGACAAGATCCCGACCGCCGACCTGGAGAACCTTGTCCCGCTTCGTCCTGACGAAGATGCCCACGGCGTCACGTATGAACAGATCGACGATTTCCTCGAAGGCAAGGAAATCGACGAGGCCGCGCGGACGCGGATTCTTCATGTGCATTCCAGCACGGCACATAAGCGCGCGCTTCCGGTGACAGCGATTGCGCTAACACTCTCGCCATGACGGCATTGGCAATAATTCCATGATACCGTTTCGTGGTCAGCACCTCGTGGAGATTGCTTCCGCATGTTGGCAACCGCATCGATGAGCACTGTGACGGCATGAACAGCCGGACCCTCGATAACATTCCGCACTCGGGTTTGCTACCTTCGAGCGCCTGAGCAGGTTGGCCGATCCGACGTAGGCGGCGACGCCATCTGCAAGCACGATCCTCACGTGAAAGGGTTCTTGCGTGAGGTCGCCGCCGCCATAGTCGATGATGCGCGTCGTCGCCTTTTCCAGGCGAAGTCTAGCCTCGGCGCACCCCGAGAGTTGGGAGGCATCCCTTATGACGAGGACGCGCTCGATCGCTTCCGTCGTCTCGAATAGTTCTGCGGCCAACGCGCCATGCAGCGCTTCTTCAGCGTCACCGCGCCTTCCGGCCATCAGATGGTGCTCACCCTCGAGCGGGCCGGATTGATCCGCAGGCAACCGGGCCTCGCGCACAGCATTGAACTGCTCGTCAAACCCGATATCCTACCCAGGCTACAACCCATCGAACCCGTCGAACCCTCTGCGCAGGGGTACTAGACGATGTTAGCCTTTCCGGCTGCGCTCGACGAACTTGTTGAAGCGGCTAGTCTTTCCGCCGCTGGTCTCATCCTGGTAGAGGAACGCCAGTTCGTTCTCATCGAAGATCCTGAAGAACTCGTCCCATTCAACGGGCTCGAACGTCTCTTCAGGCTCGCCGAAGTCGATGCGCAGTATGCCGCCCTCGCCCTTGGTGCGCACCACCGCCGGCCGCCCGTCGCGATCCTCGGCCCAACGGCGGATTTCGTCGTGATCGGTGGTCGTCTTCGATTCAGACATCGCAATCTCCCTTCGATTCCACCGCAGACCGCGAGACCCCGCGTTGCCGGTCTGCCTCCACACAACCAGCAGATGCATCGCTGCCCGGCATGTGCGCGGTTGGTCGAACATGGCTCCTAACACCAAGCAGCCTTCGATGTTCCCACGCCTGGTTGAACCTACCCCGGCGAGCCTCCTGAACTTTGTTGAAGCAAGGGAACAAACCTTTCGCCCGGAAGTTTGGGGCGGCAAAGCCATTCGTATGAGGAGTTGTCGTGAAACGTATACTGGTCACGGGAGGCTGCGGTTTTATCGGCCGCCACGTCGCCCAGGAACTCGTTGAACATGGCTATGGGGTTTCAATTCTCGATGCGCTGCTGGACCAGGTGCATGGCGGCGAGGCAATCAGCCTGCCGGCAGGCGCCAAGCTGATCAAAGGCGACGTTCGTGATCGCGACGCCATCGCAGAGGCGGTCGACGATGTCGACGCGATCATTCACCTGGCGGCTGAAGTGGGTGTCGGCCAGTCCATGTACGAGATCGCCCGCTATGTCGGCGCCAACGACCTCGGCACCGCCACGTTGCTGGAAGCACTGATCAAACGCCCGATCGAACGGATCGTCGTTGCTTCGTCGATGAGCGTCTATGGCGAGGGTCTCTATGCCACGCCGGACGGCCGGCGCATCGACAATGCAAGACGGCAGCCGGACGACATCCGCAGCGGCCAATGGAATCCCCTGTCGCCGGAAGGAGAAGTCCTGTTGCCCCTGCCGACCGACGAGCAGAAACCCGTCGACCTCGCCTCGATCTACGCGTTGACGAAATACGCCCAGGAACGAGCCGTGCTGATCTTCGGCGAAGCCTATGGCGTCGATGCGGTGGCGCTGCGCCTGTTCAATGTCTTCGGTGCCGGACAGGCACTCTCCAACCCGTATACTGGCGTGTTGGCGAACTTCGCCTCGCGCATCGCCAATGGCCAGCGGCCGCTGATTTTCGAAGACGGCGAACAGCAGCGCGACTTCGTTCATGTACGCGATGTCGCCCTCGCCTTCCGGCTGGCGCTGGAACAGCCCGAGGCGCGCGGCCACGTCATCAACATCGGCAGCGGGCGGGCCTACGCGGTCAGCGAGGTCGCCCGGCTGCTCGCCGAAGCCATGGGCGTGCCTGGGCGCCAGCCCGAAATCCTCGGCAAGGCACGCTCCGGCGATATCCGCAACTGCTTTGCCGATATCTCCAAGGCGCGCGAACTGCTCGGCTTCCAGCCGCAGCACCGGCTGGAGCATTCGCTCGGCGATTTCGCCGCCTGGGTGCGCAACACGGTCGCCATCGATCGCAGTGCAGAGATGAAGCGGGAACTCGAAGCGCGAGGGCTGGTATCATGAGACCGGATTCACGCAATTTTCGCGAAGCGCCCGTCGCCATTATCGGCGGCAGCGGCTTCATCGGCTCGAACCTCGCCGATAGCCTGTTGTCGGACGGCGAGCCGGTGCTGGTCATCGACAATCTGAGCCGTCCCGGCGTCGAGCAGAACCTGGAATGGCTGACGCAAAAGCACGGCAACCGCCTCGCTGTCGAGATCGCCGATGTCCGTGACGCCGAGGCGCTCACGCCGTTGGTGGCAGGCTCGAGGGCGGTTTTCCACTTTGCCGCGCAGACCGCCGTCACCACGAGCCTGGTTCGGCCGGACGAGGATTTCGACATCAACCTGCGCGGGACGTTCAACGTCCTGGAAGCCGCTCGCCGCAGCGGCAAGCGCATCCCCGTCGTTTTCGCCAGCACCAACAAGGTCTATGGCCGCCTCGCCGACCTCGCCATGCGCGAAGAAGACGGCAGATACGCGCCTCGCGACGCGGGCATCCGTGCGCATGGCGTCGACGAGACGCGCGGCCTTGATTTCTGCACGCCCTATGGCTGCTCCAAGGGCGCGGCGGACCAGTATGTCCTCGACTACGCCAAGTCATACGATCTGCCGACGGCGGTGCTGCGCATGAGCTGCATCTATGGACCGCGCCAGTTCGGGACGGAGGATCAGGGCTGGGTCGCCCATTTCCTGCTTAACGCGTTCTCCGACCGGCCGATCACCATCTACGGCGATGGCAAGCAGGTGCGCGACATCCTCCACGTTGCCGACGCGGTCGCGGCTTACCGCGCCGTGCTCGACCGCATCGAGGCGATCAAGGGCCAAGCATTCAATCTCGGCGGCGGACCGGACAACGCCGTCAGCCTGCGCATGCTGCTGAAGGAGATTCGCGACATAACGAAACGGGACGTTCCGATTCGTTACGACCGCGAACGCACCGGCGACCAACCGTTCTTCGTCGCCGACACACGCGCGATCGAGGCGGCACTGGGATGGAAAGCGCACGTCCCGTGGCAAAACGGCATCCGCGACCTCGCCGACTGGCTGCAGCGTCATCGCCTCGACGCGCATCCCGAACCGGCGAGGTACGTGGCATGAGGGTCGCTCTGGTCAATCCGTCCTGGACGTACCAGGACAGCATCTATTTCGGCTGCCGCCAGCCGCATCTGCCGCTCGAACTCGGCTATTCGAAAGCGCTGCTCGAAGCAGCTGGCCACGAGGTGCTGATGCTGGACGGGCAGATCCAGAAGCTCGACAACGCCGCGCTCGCCGATCGCGTCGCCGCATTCGAGCCTGACATGACCGTCGTCAGCACCGCGCCGACCTACCTGTTCTGGCGCTGCGCACCGCCCGAGTTGCGCGTGCCGGCCGATTTCCTCAATCATCTTGCCGGGCGCGGCGGTCGCACCGTCGCCGTCGGGCCGCATGGCTCGGCGACGCCGACGCCGACTTTGCGCAAGCTTGGCGTCGACATTGTCGTGCGCGGCGAATGCGAGGAAGTGGTCGCGGAACTTGCCCGGCGCGACGACTGGACCGCGGTGCCGTCCACGGCCCATTTCGAGGATGGAGAACTGGTCTCGAACGGCGGCGTCCATGCGAGCTCGTTCATCGATCACCCGCCGCTCGAATGGCCGTCGGACTGGATTGCCGCGCATTCGCACCACCATCACCGCTTCGACGACAACCAGGTCGGTTTCGGTGCGGAGGTCGAGGCGTCGCGCGGCTGCCCGTACAATTGCAGCTTCTGCGCCAAGATCGATTTCCGCGATGCCTATCGCCGCCGGAACCACGAAGCAGTTATCGCCGAGATCGACCGGCTGATCGCACAGGGCGTCGGCTACATCTACTTCATCGACGAGATCTTCCTGCCGCAAAAGGCTTTGCTGGAGGCGCTGGTCGATCGCGATGTGAAGTTCGGCGTGCAGACCCGTATCGACCTCTGGAAACCGGAACTGCTGAGACTGCTCGGCGCCTCCGGCTGCGTCTCCATAGAGGCGGGGCTCGAAAGCCTGACTGTGGAAGGCCGCGCCATGCTGGCAAAACGCTGCCGTTTGGGCACCGAGGAGCTGGCCGCGTTGCTGGTCGACGCAAGGCGCCACGTGCCGTTCGTGCAGGCCAATCTGATCGGCGTGGTTGAGGACGATCCCGCGCTCGTCGATTATTGGCGGAAGCACCTGATCGACAACGGCGTTTGGGCCAACGAACCGGTGCCGCTCTATCCTTATCCGAGTTCGCCGAGCTACCGCGAACTTTGGGGCGAGCCGGACGATCTCGCCTGGGAGCGCGCGCATGAACATTATCTCGCATCCTTCCGAACGTTCAGCGACATCCAGGAGAAGCGGCCGCGTCCGCTGGCCGAATTGGAGGCCACATGTTGCGGACACTGAGCCCGCGGCCGCGGCGTATCCTGATGACTGTCGATGCCGTTGGGGGCGTCTGGCGTTATGCGCTCGATCTGGCCAGGCAACTGGTCGCCGGCGGCGACAGCGTCGTGCTTGCCGGGCTTGGTCCGGAACCGTCCAGGCAGCAGGCGGAGGAGGCCCAGTCATTCGCGGCGCTGACATGGCTCAACACGCCGCCCGACTGGATGACCCGCAACGAGCACGACCTCGACACATTGCAGCAGGAGCTGCACCCGCTCATACGTGACTACGCCGTCGAAATCGTCCATCTCAACGCGCCGACGCAGGCCGCGGGGCTCGATGTGCCCTGCCCGGTGGTAGCGGTCTCGCATTCCTGCGTGGTGACATGGTTCCACGCCGTCAAGGGACAGGCGGCGGACGGCGAATGGGCTTGGCAGAAGGACCGCAACCGGCGCGGTCTCGACAAAGCAGGCATTGTCGTTGCGCCGAGCCGCAGCCATGCCGACATGCTCGAAACCTGCTACGGGCCGATCGCGCGCCTGTGCGTCGTCGGCAACGGCGCACGGCCCGGCGCGAAGAGCGAAAGGCGGGAATCGGTCGTTTTCGCCGCCGCGCGCTGGTGGGACGAAGGAAAGAATGCGGCGGTGCTGGACCAGGCCGCCTCCCTGACGCAATGGCCGGTCTTCGTCGCCGGCTCGCAGCAAGGGCCGGACGGCCAGCATGTTGGCTTCAGTGGCGCCGTTCCCCTCGGGCCGGTGCCACATGAGGAAGTGCGCTCGCTGATGGCTCGGGCCGGTATCTTCGTATCGCCGTCGCTCTACGAACCGTTCGGCCTGGCCACGCTGGAAGCCGCAATGTCGGCAACGCCCTTGGTGCTCGCCGATATCGCGACCTACCAGGAACTGTGGGACGGCGCGGCCCTGTTCTACGACGTGCGCGATCCGAGTGATCTCGCCAGCTGCATCAATGGCCTTTGCAATGACGCGCAGCGCCGGCGAGAGCTCGGTGAGGCGGCGGCGCGCCGAAGCCGCAGATTTTCACTGGCAAGGCAGGCGACCGCCATGCGCGGCGTCTACGACAAGGCGGCCCTGGCCACCATGGCGGATAATTGATTATGCGATTTTTATTCTACACCCATTCGATCGTTTCCGACTGGAACCACGGCAACGCACATTTCCTGCGCGGCATCATGCGCGAGCTGGTCGCGCGCGGGCACCAGGCGATCGCGCTGGAACCCGCCGACGGTTGGAGCCGGTCGAACCTGGTAGCCGAGAAAGGGTCCTTCGCGATCGAGCGATTCCGGAAGGATTTCCCCGAGTTGATGCCGGTGACCTACGATGCCGCTTTCGACCACGAAGCCTGGATATCCGATGCCGATGTGGTGATCGTGCATGAGTGGACCGAGCCGGACCTTGTTGCGCGGCTGGGCAAGGCGAAAGCAACTGGCGGCCGTTTCACGCTGCTGTTCCACGACACGCACCATCGCGCCATCTCGGCCACGCAAGCGATTTCTGCCTTGCAGCTTGAACATTACGACGGCGTGCTCGCCTTCGGCGCGGCGCTGCGGGAAAGCTATCTTCGCGCCGGATGGGGCAAGCGGGTCTTTACCTGGCACGAGGCAGCCGATGACCATCTGTTCGAGCCCCATCCTGAAATCGAGCGCTGCGCCGACCTGATCTGGATCGGCAATTGGGGCGACGACGAGCGCAGCGCCGAAATCAGGGAATTCCTGGTCGAGCCGGTGCGTGAGCTCGGATTGAGCGGCACTGTCCACGGCGTTCGCTATCCACGGCAAGCGCTCGCCGACCTTGCGGCCGCCGGCCTGCACTACGAAGGTTGGATCGCCAACGCCGACGTGCCGAAGGCGTTTGCAGCAAACCGCATCACAGTGCACATCCCCAGGCGTCCATACCGCGAAAGCCTGCCAGGCATCCCGACCATCCGTATGTTCGAGGCGCTCGCCTGCGGCATCCCGCTGGTTTCGGCGCCGTGGTCCGATGTCGAACGCCTGTTCAGGCCCGGCGTAGATTTTCTGTTTGCAAACAACGGTTCCGAGATGCGGCGTCATCTTCGCGCCGTGCTGCACGACGCGGATCTCGCCGCCTCTCTGGCGACTTCGGGCCTCGAGACCATCCGCTTGCGGCACACATGCCGGCACCGGGCGAATGAGCTGTTCGGCGTGCTCGCCGAATGCGGGCACCGCCAAGCCGCCGACACGATCCTTGCAAAGGAGGCCGCCGAATGAAGATCGCATTTTACGGGTCGAGCCTGCTGTCGTCCTATTGGAACGGCGCGGCCACCTATTACCGCGGACTGCTCAAGGCCCTGGCAAGGCTCGGCTATGACATCACCTTCTACGAGCCGGACGTCTACGATCGCCAGAAGAACCGCGATATCGCGGCGCCGGACTGGTGTGCCGTCGTCGTCTACGAGGCCACTCCGCATGCCATGATGCAGGTGGCGGCGCGGGCGGCGGAGGCAGATATCGTCGTCAAGGCAAGCGGCGTCGGTTTCGCCGACGACGCGCTGTTGCGGGCGGTGCTCGATCACGCCCGTGCCGATGCGCTCACCGTATTCTGGGATGTCGATGCGCCGGCGACGCTTGGCCAGTTGCGCGACGAGCCCGACCATCCGCTGCATCGCGCGCTGCAGGAAATCGACCTCGTGCTGACCTATGGCGGCGGCGACCCGGTGGTCTGGGCCTATCGGGCAATGGGGGCGGCCGAATGCGTGCCGATCTACAATGCGCTCGATCCGGAAACGCATCATCCGGTCGGCAAGGACATGCGCTTTGCCTGCGATCTCGCCTTTCTCGGCAACCGGCTGCCGGACCGCGAGGCGCGCGTCGAAGCCTTCTTCCTCGACCCGGCCGGCCGCTCCGCCGATCAGCGCTTCCTGCTCGGCGGATCGGGCTGGGGCGACAAGCAGATGCCCGCCAATGTCCGATGGCTCGGCCATGTCGGCACGCGCGACCACAATGCATTGAACGTCACGGCCAAGGCGGTGCTGAACATCAGCCGCGACAGCATGGCGGCCAATGGCTTTTCACCTGCGACGCGCGTTTTTGAGGCGGCGGGCGCCGGCGCATGCCTCATCACCGACGCCTGGCTCGGCGTGGACCTGTTCCTGAAACCCGGCGAGGAAATCCTGGTCGCGCGCGATGGCGAGGACGTCGCCGAGATCATGCAAAGCCTTAGTGCCGAACGGGCTAAGGCGATCGGGACATCGGCGCTTCGGCGCGTGCTTGGCGAACATACCTACACGACACGTGCCGTTTTAGCCGACGCCATCTTCAGGCGCCATTTCGAGCGTCCGACCGTGGAGGCGGCCGAATGACAAAGCCGCTCGACATCGTCTTTCTTGGCCTGTCGCTCTCCTCATCCTGGGGAAACGGCCACGCCACCACCTTTCGGGGGCTGCTTAAAGGTCTCCACGAACTCGGCCACCGCGTCACTTTTCTCGAACGCGACGTGCCGTGGTACGCAAGTCACCGGGATCTGCGCGATCCCGATTTCTGCGCCTTGCGCTACTATGAAACGATCGATGATCTTCGCCGCAATTTTGCGCGCTGTCTGCGCGATGCCGATATCGTGGTCGTCGGCTCCTTCGTTCCCGAAGGCCCTGAAATCATCGACGTCGTGGCATCGCTGTGCACGGGTCAGTTCTGCTTCTACGACATCGACACGCCGATCACGCTGGCAAAGCTTTCGACCGATGATTGCGAGTACATTGCCAGGCGGCAGGTCCCGTATTTCGACGTCTACTTCTCCTTCACCGGCGGGCCGACGCTTGCCCGTCTGACGGCGGAATTCGGCGCGAGGCGGGCCGAGCCGCTCTACTGCTCCGTCGACCCGGAACGGCATCACGGAACCGGTGATCCAATCCGCTGGGATCTCGGCTATCTCGGCACCTACAGCCCCGACCGCCAGGCGACGCTAGAGGCCCTGCTGTTCGAACCGGCGCGTCGCATGCCGGAGCGCCGCTTCGTCGTGGCAGGCTCGCAATATCCGCGCGAAATCGCCTGGCCGGACAATGTGGATCGCATCGAACACCTGCCGCCGGCAGATCACGCCGCCTTTTACAGCCGCCAACGCTACACGTTGAACGTCACGCGCAGTTCCATGATCGCGGCCGGATGGTCGCCCAGCGTGCGCCTCTTCGAGGCAGCCGCCTGCGGCACGGCGATCATCAGCGATAGCTGGGCCGGACTGGACAGCCTGTTTCCAGAGCGGACGATCCACACGGCGCGCAGGACCGAGGACGTAATCGGTATCCTGTCTGGGGAATCCGACGGCGCCCGGCTTGCCATGGCCAGGCAGGCGCGCGTGCTCATCCTCGCAGCTCACACAAGCATCGCAAGAGCCCGCGAATTCGTTTCGCTGCTGGCGCAGGCCAAATCGCCACGTTCTGTTCTCGATCTGGACGTCGAGAGCGCAGCATGACCCGCAGACGGGAGAAGATAGAGATGCAGCTATCAAGAAAGGCGCAACGGACCAAGACCGTGCTTGTCGCCGGCGGCGCAGGTTTCCTCGGTTCGCATCTTTGCGAGACAATGCTCCAGGCCGGCTGGCGCGTGATCTGCGTCGACAATTTCCTTACCGGCCGCATGGAGAACATAGCATCGATCGCCGATCGTCCGGATTTTCGGCTGATCAAGCAAGACATTTGCCGACCGTTGGAGCTTGGCGAACCGGTTGACCGCATCTTCAACATGGCGTGCGCGGCCTCGCCACCACGCTATCAGGCCGACCCGGTCCACACGACACGGACTTGCGTCATCGGGACGCTCAATCTGCTGGAGCTCGCCGCCCGTAATGGCGCCCGCTTCCTGCAGGCGTCCACCAGCGAAATTTATGGCGATCCCGAACAGCATCCGCAGAAGGAAGACTATGTCGGCCACGTGAACTGCATCGGCCCCCGCGCCTGCTATGACGAAGGCAAGCGCACCGCCGAAACCTTGTGCTTCGATTATTTGAGAATGGGAAAGGCCGATATCCGTGTCGCGCGCATCTTCAACACCTATGGTCCCAGGATGGATCCTGCGGATGGACGGATCGTTTCCAATCTGATCATGCAGGCACTCGAGAGACGGCCGCTGACGATATTCGGCGACGGGCTGCAGACCAGGTCGTTCTGCTACGTTTCCGATCTGGTCGACGGCTTGATCCGGTTGATGGAGGTCAATCCCAACCCGCGCCAGCCGATCAATCTAGGCAATCCGGGGGAGTTCACCATCCTGCAACTGGCGGGCCTGGTGAGAGGCATGACCGCCACCAAATCGGACTTGAAATTCCTGCCGCTGCCGCAAGACGATCCTCGTCGTCGGCAACCCGACATTTCCCGTGCAAGGAAGCTTCTCGGCTGGTCGCCCAAAGTGCCGCTCAGGCAGGGTTTGATGCGCACAATCGGCTATTTTGCCGAGCTTGAGACGGCGCAGATGGTCGACAGAAGACGTCGAATTGCCGCCACCGTGCGTTCTGCATCAGGCCGGCTGCAAAACCTGCCGGCCTGAAGGCGGGGAGCGTCTGGCCGCTGCTTGGTCACGACGGAAAGCGCCGTCGTCTCGGATTTGGTCACTTTTTCTCGTTGCGGGAACAACCCGTCCAGCTTCTGGTTCTGTCAAGGTACCGGCATGGAGACGATTGTGCATCCGAAGCGATCCGCCAAAGACATCGAACAAATGGCCGCAAAGGAGACGGCTGCCTTCCTGCGGCGCGCCTCCATCACCTATCTGGAATGTTGTGTGAGCCTGATGATGACGCATCTTCAGCGCGAGGAGGTAGCGGCCATCCTCGAAAAGGAAGCGGATATGCTGCGCCGGCTGGACTGATCCTGGTCGAGCGGCGGCAGGTCGCCTTGGCTTTCCAGGAAACGAAGCAGCGCGGCAGCGTAACGTCTTGCCGCGGCCGCCAGCCGGATCTGTTCCCGATCATCGCCCGATCGCTCAGCCATGCTCCACAAGCCAAGCTGGAAGGCGAGATAGCAGGGCTCGTAGTAGTGGACCAGATTGGCATCGACGCGACGAGAGGTAGTCGCCTCGACAGCTTTGCACAGTGCCGCAGTCGCTGCGTCGGAGAGGCTGTACTCGACACGGGCGCCGGCAATGTCCCAGGCGATGTCCTGGCAGCCGATCAGATCGTGCGATCGGCAATGGTCGAGGGCGTCCGTCTTGATCAGCGTTCCGCCGCGCGAAAGGATGAACTCCCACGGATGAAGCCGCCCGTCGATCTCGACCCGCTGCATGTTCTTGGGTGGAGCCCGTGTCGAAAACCAGTTCTGCAGCTCCGCCGCGCGGTTTTCGCCCAGCGTCTCACTTGTATTCCGCACGGCCATGTCGGCAAGGGCCTCCAGCGAGGCGCCCGGCTGGGAGGCGGGCAGATTGGCTGCGCGCCAGGACAGATAGCGCGCGAGATGAGCGACCATTTTTTCTTTCGAAAGCCTTGCCCGGTCCAGCGTTGCACCGTCGATCCAGCGTTCGACGAGAAAGCCATGGCACAGCCCGGCGACTTCCGGGCCAAAGCCTGCATCGTGCAGCTTCCTGGCGGTCTCGGCCTTTTGCATTCCGATTTCGCCGAGGCCAACGAATTTGACCGACCATTTTCCCCGGCCCGCAAAAGCGAGGAACTTTCGCCGCTCGAAGCCGCGGTGAACAGGTGGCCAATGATCCAGCGAGCCATAGTGCAAGCGACGCCACTCTCCGGCGGATGTTTCGGTCAGGCTGGCCGCTGTGCGGCCGATCGTCCTGGCCACCCAATCCCGCAACGTCGGGACAGCGGATCCAGCAGGGAAAGTCCGTTCGAAATCCACGCTGTGTTTTTGGCAAACCGTCCATGCCTCCCGACTGTTCGTCGATGCCTCGGGGCCCGGCCCACCCGAATGGCTGGGGAACAGATGGATGCGCCCGGCATCGATATCCAGCGCTTGCAGCCATGCGACGACTGCGTGAAACGAGCTGCCGGACAGGCCCGGGCCCTCATCGACGACAGCGAAATGGGCCGATGGCCTTGTCCTCCAGCCGCCGATCAGTTCCGGATCGGCGGCAAGCCGCCTGCGGAACGGGTGACCGATCGGACGGACACCGACGGGTGCCGGTGCGCCGATGGCTGCAGCCACCATCGCTGCAAGCCCCAGGCCGATGCTGCGGATGCCGATTACGCATGTGTTCGCATCGAGACCCGACTGCCGCGCGGCGACGAAATAGCTTTCCGGATAGAGCGCATAGTGAGCATATCCCTCGGCCGTGCCGATGAGGATTTCGCCATCGCAATCGAGTTCGGCCAGCATTCGCGGCACGTCCGCACGGACCGGGCCGTCGATGGCGAATCCGGCTGCCCACGATCTGCCCACGTCCCGGGCCAAGCCGACCAGCAGATTTGCGCCCGCGATCCGCTGTCGAGAATTCCTGTCCATGCCGTTGGCCTCGAATTCAGCATCGGCAAGGCCCTGGACCAATTCCGAGATCTTGATGAACAGGCCGACCAGGGCTGCGTGCCGTCCGATCCCGCTTGGCATGTCCGCAATGTGCCCGGCCGCTTCGCAGGCCGAGCTGCGAACATATCGCGCGCTCTCAATTCGCTTGTGGTCGCCATAGACGATCATTGTCCCGTCCCGGTTGGCCTCACTGCACAACTCGGCGAGCGCTACTTTGATCCACCATCGGTTGCACGATTTTTGCAGCCGGCAAGGAACAATCAGCGAGGCAGGCGGTTTGGCACGAAGAACTTACCTTCAACAGCATAGGCAGCGGTTTCGTGGGATCGAAGAAAGTTCGGATCGGAATAGTCGGCGTCGGCAACTGCGCCTCCTCCCTTGTTCAGGGCATCACCTATTACCGCGACGCAAGAAGCAATGAGCCCATACCCGGGCTGATGCACGCCGATCTTGGCGGCTACCATGTCAAGGACATCGAGGTGGTCTGCGCTTTCGACGTCGCCAAGGGCAAGGTCGGACGCGATGTGGCAGACGCGATCTACAGCGCGCCGAACAATACTTTCCGCTTTGCCAATGTAGCGCCTACCGGCGCCCGCGTCGAACGCGGACCGACGCTGGATGGCATCGGCAAATATCTGCGCGACGAGATCGTGGAGGCCGACGAGCCGGTCGCCGACGTCGGCAAGATCCTCGCCGAAAGCGGCGCCGAAATCCTGGTGTCCTATCTGCCTGTCGGTTCGGAGGAGGCAACGCGCTTTTATGCCGAGTGCGCGCTCGAGGCCGGCTGTGCCTTCGTCAACTGCATACCGGTCTTCATCGCCTCGCGGCCGGAGTGGCGCCGGCGCTTCGAGCAGCACGGCCTGCCGCTGATCGGCGACGACATCAAGAGCCAGGTCGGTGCGACGATCGTCCACCGGCTGCTCGCCAACCTGTTCCGCGAGCGCGGCGTGCGCATCGATCGCACCTACCAGCTCAATTTCGGCGGCAACACCGACTTCCTCAATATGCTGGAACGCGAGCGGCTGGAATCGAAGAAGATCTCAAAGACGCAATCCGTCACCAGCCAGATCGACGTTCCCCTGGAGCCCGGCAACATTCACGTCGGGCCGAGCGACCATGTCCCGTGGCTGACCGATCGCAAGTGGGCCTATATCCGGGTCGAAGGCACGACCTTCGGCGGTGTGCCGCTGAATGCCGAGCTCAAGCTGGAAGTGTGGGATTCGCCCAATTCGGCCGGCGTCGTCATCGATGCGGTGCGTTGCGCCAAGCTGGCGCTCGACCGCGGTATCGCGGGCGCGCTGACCGGTCCCTGCAGCTATTTCATGAAATCGCCGCCCGAGCAGTTCACCGACGCGGAAGCCCGCCAGCGCACGCTCTCTTTCATCGCCGGCAAGGACGAGCCGATGCTCGATGCCGCGGAATGACGACGACGTTCTTTCTGGTGCGCCACGCCGCGCACGACAATGTCGGCTGTTATCTTGCCGGACGGATGGCCGGCGTTTGCCTCGGCGAAGCCGGCAAGGCACAGGCCTCGCATCTGGCAGACCGCATGGCACGCGAGGCGATAGCGGCAATCTTCTGCAGCCCGCGCGAACGCACGCAGGAGACCGCCAATCCGATCGCGCTCGCCTGCAATGCCGGTGAAATCGTGATCCGCGAGGAACTCGATGAGATCGACTTCGGCACCTGGTCGGGAAAGACCTTCGAAGAGCTGAACCAGGATGCCGACTGGCGGGTGTGGAACGACCAGCGTCAGCAGGCGAGAACACCGAGCGGCGAGACCATGCTGGACGTGCAGCAACGCGTCGTCTCATTGATCGAGCAGGTCCGCGGCACCTACCAGAACCAGGGCGTCGCACTGGTCAGCCATGCCGACGTCATCAAGGCCGCCGTGTGCAAGGTGCTCGGCCTGTCGCTGGGAAACTGCTTTCGCTTCGATATCGACCCAGCGTCGATCACCACGGTTGTTTGGGGGGACTGGGGGTCGAACCTGATCAGACTCAACGAAGCTGCCTGACGAGGAATTGCCGGATGCGCATGGTCATTTTCGGTCTTACCGTGACATCGTCGTGGGGCAATGGGCACGCCACGCTGTGGCGCGGATTGATCCGGGCGATGGCCGGGCTGGGCTGGTCTATCACCTTCTTCGAACGCAACACTCCCTATTATGCCGGGACGCGCGACCTCGACCAGTTGGATGGCGGCAACCTCGTCCTTTATCAGGATTGGGAGGACATCCAGCGCGTTGCCGAGCAGGCGATGAATGAGGCCGATGTGGTCATCGTCACCTCCTATTGCCCCGATGCCGTGAGCGCGTCGCGCCTTGCCCACCAGGCCTGTCGCGGGCTGAAGGTGTTCTACGATCTGGATACGCCGGTGACGCTGGCGCGGATCGAACAAGGTGATCCTCCGGCCTATTTCGGGCCGGAAGGGCTTCGCGATTTCGATCTCGTGCTGAGCTACACGGGAGGAACCGCGATCGACGCATTGAGGTCGATGCTGGGTGCGCGTCGCGTCATGCCGCTCTACGGCCATGTCGATCCAGAGCGACACCGGCCCGCCCCGCCCAGGCCGGAGTTTGCCGGCGACCTTTCCTATCTTGGAACCTATGCGGCAGACCGCCAGGCCGGGGTCGAGAGGCTGCTGGTCAGTCCGGCTGCGCGCCTGCCGGAGCGCCGCTTCATCATTGGCGGCGCACAATATCCGCAGGAATTCCCGTGGAGCGACAATATTTTCTTCGTCCGGCATCTGCCGCCGGCCGACCACCCCGCCTTCTTTTCATCATCACGGCTGACCCTGAACGTGACCCGCGAGGCGATGGCCGAAAGGGGCTGGTGTCCTTCCGGCCGGCTGTTCGAAGCCGCCGCTTGCGGTGCCGCGATGGTGAGCGACACATGGCCGGGACTGGAGGCCTTTTTCCGGCCCGGCGAAGAGATCGTCGTGGCGAACAGCACCGACGACGTGGTCGCCGCGCTCGACCTGTCCGACGCCGAGCTTGACGCTATCCGCAGCCGAGCGCGCGAGCGGGTGCTGGACGAACACACCTCGGCGCGGCGCGCGAAGGAATTCGACCGCATCCTGTCTGATGCACTGCACGGCTCCACGCATGGCGAGCCGTTGAAGGAGGCAGTTTGATGTTGGGCATCGTGCCCGCAGCCGGACGGGGAAGCCGCATCCAGCCGCTCGGCTTTTCGAAGGAGCTTCTGCCGGTCGGCAGCCGCATCGACGGCAACACCGAGCGGCCTTGCGCGGTCAGCGAATACCTGGTGCGCCGCATGGTGCGCGGGGGGGCCGACAAGATCTGCTTCGTCATCGGCTCGGGTAAGTCGGATATCCTCGAATATTATTCTGCCGGCTATGCCGACGCGACTGCGCTGTTTGTGGTGCAGCCCTCTCCGGTCGGCCTTTGCGACGCCATCTTCCGTGCCGCACCGCTCGTCACAGCCGATGAGACCGTTCTGGTCGGGTTGCCCGATACGATCTGGTTTCCCGAAGACGGCTTCCTGGCCCTCCCGGACGACGGCCTGTCCTTCCTGCTGTTTCCGGTGGACCAGCCGGAGTTCTTCGACGCCGTCGTTGTCGACCAGGACGACCGGGTGAAGCAAATCCAGGTCAAGCAGCAGAATGCCCAATCGAACTGGATCTGGGGTGCGTTCAAGATGCCCGGCCGCACCCTTCACCAGCTCGCCGCGCTGTGGCGGGAACGGGACCGGTGCGACGAATATATCGGCACGCTGGTCAATGCCTATCTCGCCGCCGGAGGCGATGCCTATGGCATCAAGGCTGGCACCGCCTATGTCGACGTCGGCACCTTCAACGGCTACCGCACCGCACTTCGCCTGCTTGAAAGCGCCGCCGGTACCAAGGACGACCAAGTCGCCATTACGCTGCCCGGCCACCAGCACGTCCCTGTCCTCGCAGGCGAAGGAGGCTAGCCATGCTGCATTCCGATGCCGAAATCCGCCGCCGTATCGATGCGCTCGGCCCATGGTTCCACAATATGGAACTGGCCGGCGTCGAAACCGCTCCCGATCATTTCCTCGGCAATTACCCACTGATCAAATGGCGCAAATTCGCCGACGCCATTCCCGCCGATCTTTCCGGCAAGGCGGTGCTCGACATAGGCTGCAATGCGGGTTTCTATTCGATCGAGATGAAACGCCGCGGCGCCGGCCGCGTGCTTGGCATCGATTTCGATGAGGCTTACCTGGCGCAGGCGCGCTTTGCCGCTGAGGTTGCGGACTGCGACATCGAATTCCGGCAGCTCTCGGTCTACGACGTTGGCGCCCTGCATGAGCGGTTCGACATCGTGCTGTTCATGGGCGTGCTCTACCATTTGCGCCATCCCTTGCTCGCACTCGATCTGATCCGTGAGCACGTCGCCCGGGACCTGATGATCTTCCAGTCGATGCAGCGCGGCAGCACCAACGTGCCGGCGCTCGAGCAGAATTATCATTTCTGGACCCACGACCTGTTCGACCGGCCGGAGTTCCCAAAGCTGCATTTCATCGAGCATCGCTATGCCGACGACCCGACCAACTGGTGGATTCCCAATCGCGCCTGCACCGAAGCCATGCTGCGCAGCGCCGGCTTCGAGATCGTCCTGCAACCGGAGCAGGAGGTCTATTTCTGCCGCACCGCCGACGTGCCGGCCGGTGGCGGCGTCGTCTACCCGTCGAAAGGACAAATAAATGATTGAAGCCGCGATGATCTGGAACGAGCCCAACAACAAATCCCACTGGGATCCCGAGCTCGACCCCGACTGGAGCCGCTTCGCCAACATGGCAACCCTGGTCGCCGACGCGATCGCGTCGGAGAATCCGGCCTTGACCAAGGTCCTTGGCGGCATCTCGCCGATCGATGCCGGTTTCATGACACGGATGAAGGAGTTCGACGTGCTCGATCATGTCGATGCTGTCGCCGTGCACGGTTTCCCGCTCGACTGGAACCTCTGGCAGATCCACGAATGGCCGCAGAAGATCGGGGAGATTTCGGCTGTCACCGATCTTCCGGTATGGGTCAGCGAGGTCGGCGTGTCGACCTTCGGCGCCGAGGAGGTACAGGTCTGGGGCCTGCGCCGGACCGCGGAATTGCTGATCGGCAACGCACCGCGCATCCAATGGTATAGCCTCTACGACCTGCCGCGCGAGTGGGAAGCGACGACGCGCCATCGCGAGGCGGAAGGCTCGTCTTACTACCGCCATTTCTACATGGGCCTGCTCCGCCAGGACGGCACGCCAAAGCCCGCGCTCGAGGAGTTCCTGCACCACACGCCGGCAATGGGACTGGTGCAGTGGTTCCATTTCGAAGATCACCGGCTGGGTGACGCCGTCGCCTGGATGAAACGGCTCGGCGTCACCAATCTGCGCACCGGGCTTTCCTGGGCCGACAGCTTCAGGCCGAACGCACTTGACTGGTTCGACCGGCAGATGGAGGCTTTGGCCGACTTCGACGTGACGGTTACTTTCTGCTTCACGCCGGAACACCGCGGAATGATGCCGCACCACAGCAGTCCGCCGCTGGTGCCGGAGGAATTCGCCGACTTCTGCGCGGCAATGACGCGCCGATATGCCGGCAGCATCGCTGCCCCTTCGGTCGGCAGGCTGCGCGCCTCCGCAGCGTGAGGAGCTTCGGCTCTCCAGCCATGACGCTCACCGTCCTCAACGTCGCCTATCCCCTCGCCCCGGTCGGGCCGGATGCGGTCGGCGGCGCCGAGCAGGTTCTGTCGATGCTCGACCAGGCGCTCGTACGCGCCGGACACCGTTCGATCGTGATCGGCTGCCAAGGCTCGAGCGCGGCGGGTGTCCTCATCGAGACGCCGGCCGAACCGGGCGTGCTCGATGAAGCGGCGAGGCACCGGGCACAGCGTGCTCATCGCGCCGCAATTGCTGCCGCGCGCGCCCGTTGGCCAATCGACGTGGTTCATTTGCACGGCATCGATTTCGACGCCTATCTGCCGGGCGACGGGCCGACATTGGTGACCTTGCATTTGCCGCTCGACTGGTATCCGGCCGACGCTCTCAATCCGGCGCGAAACGATCTATGGCTGCATGCTGTATCCGCGGCTCAGCAAAGAACCGCGCCGCCGGGAGCCAGGCTGATCGGGCCGATTCCCAACGGAGTGGACGTCGACGCGCTGAGCGAACCGCAGGCCAAACACGACTTTGCGCTCGTGCTCAGCCGCGTCTGCCCGGAAAAGGGCATCCATCTGGCGCTGGACGCAGCCAAGAAGGCCAGCGTGCCGGTGGTCATCGGTGGCAACGTCTACCCCTATGAAACGCACACAGCGTATTTTCGCGACGAGGTCGAACCCCGGCTGGACGACCGGCGCCGCTTCCTTGGTCCGCTCGGCTTTGTCGCCAAGCGGCGCCTGCTGAACACAGCCCGCTGCCTAGTCATCCCGAGCCTTGCCGCGGAAACCAGTTCGCTCGTCGCCATGGAGGCGCTCGCCTGCGGCACCCCCGTGGTGGCCTTCCCGAATGGCGCACTGCCGGATGTGGTCGAGCACGGCAAGACCGGGTATCTGGTTGGGGATGTCGACAAGATGGCCGAAGCCATCGCTGCCGCACCCAGCCTGGACCCCGAGACCTGCCGGGCCGAGGCGCGGCGGCGCTTTTCACTCGACCGCATGGTTTCCTCCTACATGGACGCCTATCGGGCGCTGGCACGGCTCGGCACAGACAGCGGGCAGCTCGCGACGGCAAAGTGAGCGCGACATGCTCCGCAGTGAGATCATCGACGATCCGGCGGACCTCGAAGCCCTCGAGCCGCACTGGTGGGAACTCTGGTCGAGCAGTCCCTCGGCGACGCCGTTCCAGTCTCCCGCATGGTTGCTGCCATGGTGGCGGACATTTGCTCCCGGCGACCTAGCGACGGTCGCCATCTGGCGTGGCGACGATCTGGTCGGCCTGGCGCCACTCTATCTGGAACGCCACGACGCCGGCGCGCGATTGCTTCCGCTCGGCATTTCGGTGAGCGACTATCTGGATGTCCTTTGTCTTCCCGAGATCGCCGAACCGGTCGGCGCAGTCATCGGTGGCGCCGTTCTTTCCGTCGGCTGGTCACAGTGGATCTTGCAGGACCTGCCTCCCGGCGGCGCCGGCCTTGCCATCAGGCATGCCGCGCTCGAATCGTGCCAAGCCGTCGGTCACGCCGCTTGCCCGGTGCTCGCCCTCGCCGGCGACCAGACGCTTCAAGGCTGTGTTCCGGCGCGGCGGAGGCGCCAATTGCGCCGCGCCCACAGGGCCGCGTCGAGACGCGGCAGTGTCTCCATCGAACCCGCTTTGTCCGATCCGCAGACATTCCTCGACCACCTGATCCGCCTTCACCGCGCGCGCTGGGCCGGACACGGCGACGGCGTGCTGTCCGATTCCCGCGTGGAAGAATTCCACCGTCAGGCGCTGCCGCAAATGGCCGCCCAAGCGCTTGCCCGATGCTGGCTTATCACGATCGGTAACGCGATCGTGGGCGCCTATTACGGGTTCCATCATCGTGGCCGCGCTTGCGCTTATCTCGGTGGCTTCGATCCGGCCTATGCCGAGGAAAGTCCCGGCGCGCTGCTCATCGGCCAAGCGATAAGGCAGGCGATCTGCGAAGGCGCGGAAGAGTTCGATTTTCTGCGCGGGCAAGAGGCCTACAAGTACAGCTGGGGCGCCGTAGACCGGTGGACGATGCGCAAGATCTGGACGCGGAGCAAAGGGCGATGAGCGCGACGCAGCCAGGATCTCGGCGGTCGACATCAGCAAGGCGGGTGCTGGAGGACTGCATGGCAGACGGTGCCGGCGTCGAAGCCGTCATCGCCAGGCTGGCTCTCCGTTTCGAGACAGGAATCGAAGCCGCAGAACTGGCGAAGATTGCACAAAACACACATTCGGCCGATTCGCGAAAGACGGCAAAACTACGACGGATTGCCGACCTGCTTCAGCGCAGGCCCGAGATCTTCGCCACGCTGCGCAAAACAGGTGGTGCCGTTCGGCACGAGCGTGGCGAGGACGAGACCGACGATGCGGTCGTCAAGCGGCTGGCGGCCGGGTTTGACGCGGCGGCGGCGATCTCCCCGGCGGCGAGCGTCCAGCTGTCATCGCTGGGCAATGAGGAAAAGCTCTCTGCCGCTACGGCTGAGATCGTTGCATGGCTGGAGAGGCGAGGCTTTACCGGCACTGACCGCGACATACTGGATATCGGCTGTGGTATCGGTCGGTTCGAACAGGCGCTCTCCGCTCTGTCGCACCGGATCGTTGGCAGCGATATATCCCCAGCGATGATCTCGATCGCCCGCCGGCGATGCGCCGGGCTCGGCAATGTAGAATTCCGCCCTGCGCGCGGTTTCGATCTTGCCGATTTTTGCGATGCCAGCTTCGACCGCGTGCTGGCCGTCGACAGCTTTCCCTATCTGGTGCTGGCCGGCCTTGCGGAGCGACATTTCGTGGAAATCGCGCGCGTGCTGAAGAGGCCGGGCATGGCCGCGCTTTTGAATTATTCATATCGCGGATCGCCGGCGCTGGATCGCGCCGATGTCCATAACTTCGCCAACGCAAATGGCATGCAAGTCCTCGTCGACGGCGAAAAGCCTTTCCGGCACTGGGACGGCGATGCCTTCCTGCTTACGATTTCCGGCGGAACATTGCGGCCCAACGATGGTTCGGATGCCGAACGGGAAAAGCCGCTATTCGACAGTATGAAGGAGGACAAGATGGCGTCCGGCAGCAAGAAGCACATCGGTCGCGGCAGTCACGGCAAAGGCGCTGGCGCTGGCGCGATGACCGATCTTCCCAAGGACAAGATCGGAGAGAACGCCGTTCTGTCCAACAGAGACAAGAAGCAGCACACCAAGGAGCGTGGGCTCGACGGCAATCGGGTCAAGTCCGAGCAGTACCAGGATCATTCAGCGGATCGGCGGCCTGAAGACTGATCGTTGCGGCAGCATGCGAGCTTGCAGCCGGTGAGCAATTGAAAGGCGGCGAGAGCCCAACCGCTGACGAAGCTGTGCAAGGACCGATGCCGGTCGCATGGACGCCCTGCAAATTCTTGCAAACTCGCACTGTTGCCACCAGAGTGAAGTGAAGGGACCAACATTTGCCAAGAGAACGCGATGTCTCGCTCAAGGGAAGATTCCGTCAGCACGCGTGCCGATCTGACGATAGACCGGGAAATCGCTTCCTTGCTTGCGGCCATCGAACAGGAAAGGGTTCCTGACAGGCTGACCAAACTTGCGATCGAGTTGCAGCATGCGCTTATCGAAAGGCGCTTGCGCGAAACCAGTAACTAACGTGACGTGTATTAGCGGCGCCTCTCGGCTTCGAAGTCCAGTTGTCCTTCGGACAGATAGCTGCGCCTTTCCATCAGGGTTTGCGAGGAACTTTCGCCAAGGTATTCCAGCACGCCGGCGCGTGCCCTGTTGAGCCGGCTCTTCACGGTTCCCACCGCGCAACCGCATATTTCGGCCGTTTCCTCATAGCTGATGCCCAGAACGCCTATCAACATCAGAACCTCGCGCTGGTGCTCAGGAAGGCTTTGGATGGCCTGGTGGACTTCCTTGCCCTGTACGGACCATTCCTGCGTCGCTTCCGAGATCGGCCGCAGCGAAGCGCAGTCGAGCAGGCCGGGCGCTTCCCTCACCGCGGCCCTGACACGCGTGTAGTAGGTGTTGCGCATGATCGTGAAGAGCCATGACTTCATGCGCGTTCCAGCTTCGAACTTGTCAATGTTGGCCAAGCCCTTGGTCAGCGTCTCCTGGACCAGGTCGTCGGCATCATCGGGAGTGCGGCAGAAGGTGCGGGCGAAAGCCCTCAAAGCGGGTATGAGGTCGACGATGGAAACTTCTTCGGTTTCGCGAGTCGCCAAGGCGTAGGCTGTAGGTAGCAATGGTCCAGCTCCCGTCCAGAATGAGTTCGTGAGCGCAGACCAGTTAAATGCATTGGGCGAAAGATCGTTCCGGCTGGCGAAAATCACCCGGATCGGGAACCGGAGCGGCTTGGCTGGGCAACCCAGCCGGCGGTGATATTTTTGACGGAACAACCACCGGTATCGCGGAGTTGGAATCCAGGCCGTCCGAAAATCCGGGGCGCCGCCATTGGCGTGTCGAAACGCGATTTTCGCAGCGAGCCTGGGCCGCCACCTTAAGGACAGTCCGCCACCTCAAAACAGGAGGAACCCATGACAGGAAACAAGCACGCCAAAGGCAAAACGCCGGCCGATAGCGACCTTGCCAACGATCCCGGCATCGGCAGTTCCAAGGGCACGATCAAGGAGGGCGACCGGCTCGATCAGGGCGACAACACGTTCGAAGGCGATGTCGAGAACGACACCACGCCTCAAGGCGGTATCAATCCCCGGCAAAAGATGCGGACCAACAAATGACGCCAGCATCGGCCGGCGCACGATCGAACAAACCCGCTGCAACCCGTGCAGCAATCCCGCGTTAAAGAGCATGGGCCTCGCGTCCGCCCAGCGTTGATGCGACAGGCTCTTTCGCGGAGACACAGATGACAAAAAAATCGTTTGGCCGCCCCGTTCCAATTCTCGTCGGCCTTGGTTTCCCTCGCCATGTCGAAAATATCTGGCAGGCCTATGACGTCTTGAACGAATGGCCGAGTCGCGGCCCGGCGCACAAGGCGGCGTTCGACGCCTGTCGCGCCGGGCTGGCTGACGAGGTCGATGCCGAGACCGTGCGCGCGGCGTTCGAAGCATTCGCCCGCAAGGCGGGCATTCTGGCGCACGATGTCGCCGCCGAAATACCAGCAGGCACCAATCCCACTGCGGTTCGCGACGTCGGCTAAAATGCCCAGCAGGCCATGTGACCTGCTGAGGCTAATTTATATCAAGGGTGGTTAAATCGGGAGGACCGCCATGCTGGAGATAAAGTTCGATGCTCCGGTTTGCATCTACTTCGGCAAGCCGGGACGATCGCGAATGGTCAGCTCCGTTTTCGAGGCTTCTTACTGCCTCAAAAGCGAGAAATGGCCTGCCCGCAATGCCCCGTTGTCGCTGATGGCGGGAGATGCATTGGATGGCGCCCAGATCGGCCAGATTACGGCAGCGGAAGCCCGCGAAGCATTTATCGACGCGGCTTTGGAAGCGAAGATTCTTGTCGAAGGCGAGCCGCATGACACACATGCCCGGACGGCCTTCATGCCGGACGGCGGGTGAACCGGCAGGCTGCTTCCCCGCAGAGCCGTTTATCACGAATGGCTGGCTTCCTCGGCCTTTTTCTCCCGCTGCTGCCTGAGGACCTCGTCGGTTCCGACCAGCTTCTTCGATCCGCCGGGGATCGCGGTGGAAACAACAGCCGGCGGGTCGCTTGCGGGGAAAGAATCCTCCAGACCCGCCTGCAGCTGGTCTTCCAGCGTCTGCGGCTCTTCCGAGCGGCCAGGGGTCCTTCGGGTGTCTACATTCTCCAGCGGCTGTGTCATGTCCGGTGAAGACCTGACTTCTCGAATCCAGCCATAGAGCTGTTCGATGGCAAATTCCTTCATTGTGTCGAAATCGGCCTTTTCGTCACGCGATGCCTCGATTTGGTCAACCATGGTCTTCTCGAACCGTTCGAGGCTCTCGCTTCCACACGCTCGGCAGAGACGCACCAGCGCCTCGCGCAGTATGAGCGGCGCAAAGTGCGCTGTCGCCTCGAGCCTGAGCTGCTGCAAACGCTCCGGGGTAGCGGCTTGGAACTTCGACATGCTCGACCTCTTCGCCTAGTGGAGCATGTCAACGAAAATTGTCGGCGGATGTTCCATCGGCGGCCGCTGCATCGCTCGATCCTCAGCGGTGCGCTCCACCACCGACTGCCATGCGGATACCGAGACAGACGACGAAGCAGCTGTGCCGGATGACCGTCCGGCCGCCCGCTATGTAGAACCCATGCGGCCACTTCGGCCCGGGTTCGCCAGATGCCTTGGTGCCATCGTTGGACCTGCCGGCATTTCGCATCATCTTGAGTGCTTCGTCCCTGGTCAGGCCGCACCTGCGGGCAAAACAATCGATCTCATAGGCCAACTCGGCCGACAGGTCGTGTTTGGCATGCATTTTTCGCTGGTGTTTGCGTGCGCCCATTCAGGCTCGGTCCCGGATCAGCCGGTTCCCAGCGCCTGGCCAATCCGTTTCCGCAAGTTTTCTCACGCGCCGTCTGGCCGGCCCACCCTGTCCTTGAGTTCGTTCAGGAATGCGAGCAGCGCGTCCTCAGGATCGTCGGCCGCTTCGGTCAGCATATCGATGCCCCAGCGGCCGAGGACAGCCTCCTGGACGATGCTCGGCTGGGACATGAAGATGAAGGATTTCGGGCGATTCTTCTCATAGCCGGAGCGGCGCCAGGTCTGCCAAAGCCGGTGCAGCAGCAGACGGATGTTCATGTCGGACATGCTGTAGCCGATGAACAGGATGGTGCGCCCGAGCGCGTCAGCGCGAAACTTCACGTCGAGCGGCGAATCGAACGAAAGCCGCTCAAAATAATCGGTCTCCGCCAGAACCAGCGATTTGTCGTCGTCGAAATCGCCGTGGAATTTTATGATCTGCGTCACCTCGCCGGTGGCCTTTGGCAAGTCCTTTGCATTGGCGACTTTGACAAAGGGCCGGCTATGGATCTCGAAGGCAACCTCGAGATTGCGATCATAATTGGTGGTGTAGATGATCGGAAAATCGAGCGATACGATGAGCTTGTGGATTGCCGACCGCTGCACTTCTTCGCGCGATACGCTCCATTCGCGATCCATCCAGCTGCGCAAAGGGCCGAGGCTCCCCTGCTTCAGCCGGTAGTATTCGGCAAGGGCCTGATAGCTGGCCTCCGGTGCGCCGATCATGTCCTCGTGAAGGCCGAGTTCGCTTTGCATGTGCTCGATGAGCTTTTGCCAGGACGGCAAGCCGACGCTCATCGACACCCCGGCTCCAACGAACAAGATAGCTCGTCGCTCTTTCACCGATTGAGCCAGTTGCTCGACTGCAGACAGCATTCGACACAACTGCGATAGGCGCCGCTCCGTTCCAGCCGAGCCCGGACCGCCGCCGGAATAGATTTACTTCCGACGTGAGTGCGAACACTCGGATCGGCTGTTCCGAGCGCCCGGCCGCCGACTTTGGCCAACCGAACCCGACATTTATTTCGTTGCATTTGGCACTTCTGCGCCGCTCACGCGTTGGAGAGTGTTCAACAAACACGGCGCAGCTGCAGCTAATGGAGCTCTGCGCCAACGTCGGCAAACTCGACAGCCAATGAGGCAAGCGCGACTGGTGGCGGCGAAAAATAGGGTGCCTGGCAAAAGGGGAAAGAGGCCATTGGCTGCGATGCTGGGATGGACGCTGCTGGCAAGCTTCGCGCTGACTACCGCGGCGGTTGCTCAGTCAACGTCAAGCTTTGCGATAAATCCGCCTGCCGCAGCTGCTCCGCCCGACGACGGCCAATGGGCGATGCCGGCAAAGAACTACGCCTCGACTCGCTACAGCGAACTTGCGGAGATCACCGAAGACAACGTCAAAAACCTGCAGGTGGCCTTCACCTTCTCGACCGGCGTCAACAAGGGTCAGGAGGCTGCGCCCCTGGTGGTCGGCAACACGATGTATATCGTGACACCGTTTCCCAACATTCTCTACGCGCTTGACCTTACCAAGCCCGGCGCGCCGATGAAGTGGAAGTTCGAGCCCAATCCCGAGCCTGCGGCGCAGGGCGTTGCCTGTTGCGACGTGGTCAACCGCGGTGCAGCCTTCTTCGAAGGGCGCATCTATTTCAACACGCTCGATGGCCACACGATCGCCGTCGATGCGGCCACCGGCAAACCGGTCTGGAACACCCACATCGGCAACATCAACATCGGCGAGACCATCACCATGGCGCCGCTGGTGGTGAAGGGCAAAGTGCTGGTCGGCAATTCCGGCGGCGAAATGGGCGTACGCGGCTGGATCAAGGCGCTCGACGCCGGCGACGGGCACGTCGTCTGGACGGCCTACAATACCGGACCGGACGCCGAGGTGCTGATCGGCCCCGATTTCAAGCCGCATTACGACATGGACAAGGGCAAGGATCTCGGCGTGACGTCGTGGCCGCCCGACGCCTGGAAGATCGGCGGCGGCAATGTGTGGGGCTGGATCTCCTATGACCCGGACCTAAACCTGATCTTCCATGGCACCGGAAATCCCGGTCCGTGGAATCCGGATCTGCGGCCCGGCGACAACAAATGGACCGCCGGCATCTTTGCCCGCGATCCCGACACCGGCGCAGCCAAATGGTTCTATCAATGGACCCCGCACGATTTGCACGACTACGACGGCATCAACGAACAGGTGCTGCTCGACATGACCTGGCAGGGCAAGCCCCGCAAGGTGCTGGTCCGACCGGAACGCAACGGCTACGTCTATCTGTTGGATCGCACCACAGGCGAGGTCCTGTCGGCAGTCCCCTTCGGGCCAGTCAATTCCAGCACGGGCGTCGACCTCAAGACCGGCCGGCTGATTGTAAATCCGGACAAGAAGACCGGCACCGGCAAGGTCGTGCGCGACATCTGCCCGACCGCATCGGGCCTCAAGGACTGGCAGCCTTCGGCATTCTCGCCCAAGACTGGTCTGCTCTACATCCCGCACAACAATCTCTGCATGGACGAAGAGGGCGTCGAGGTGAATTACATCGCCGGCACGCCCTATGTCGGCATGAACGTGCGCATGATCCCCGGGCCGGGCGGCAATCGCGGTGCTTTCACCGCCTGGGATGTCGCCGCCGCCAAGCCGGCGTGGAGCCTGAAGGAGAACTTTCCGGTGTGGAGCGGCGCCGTCGCCACCGCCGGCAACGTCGTGTTCTATGGCACTATGGAAGGCTGGTTCAAGGCGGTCAGCGCCAGGACCGGCGAACTGCTGTGGCAGTTCAAGACGTCGTCCGGCATCATCGGCCAGCCGATCACCTATCGCGGCCCGGACGGGCACCAATATGTCGCGATTCTTTCGGGCGTCGGCGGCTGGGCCGGCGCGATCGTATCCGCCGATCTCGATCCGCGCGACGCCACCGCCGCGCTCGGCTTCGTCAACGTCATGAAGGATCTGAAGGATGTAACCACGCCGGGAGGTGCGCTGTATGTGTTCCGGCTGCCTTGAGAAGATCGGCCGAGTTGCGCGCGCACGGAGAAAATCTTCCCGGCGGTTTGGCGCCGCGGTCGGCGCACTGGCGCTCTCGCTCGTCGCCGCCGTTGCCGATGCGCGCGAATTGAGGATCTGCGCCGATCCCAACAACATGCCGTTCTCCAATGCCGCCAGGCAGGGCTTTGAAAACAAGATCGCCGAACTCGTCGCGACGGAGCTTGGCGCAGCGGTTTCCTACACGTGGTGGGCACAGCGGCGCGGCTTCGTCCGCAACACGTTGAAAGCTGGCTTGTGCGATCTTGTGCCCGGCACGCCCGCCAATCTCGAGATGCTGCGCACGACCGCGCCCTACTACCGGTCTTCTTATGTGTTCGTGACACGCCAAGATGTGCCCGAAATCACGTCCTTCAACGATCCTCGCCTGCGAGATCTGCACATCGGCGTCCAGCTGATAGGCGACGATGGCGCCAACTCGCCCCCCGTCCAGGCGCTTGGCCGTCGTGGCATCGTCGGCCATCTCATCGGTTTCCCCGTCTATGGCGACTATTCGGCGCCGAACCCGCCAGCACGCATCATTGAGGCGGTCGCGAATGGCGACATCGATATGGCCGTCGTCTGGGGACCGTTGGCCGGCTACTTCGGTGCCAGGCAAGAAATACCGTTGCGGATTACGCCGGTTGCGCCGCGCATCGACGGTCCGCTGCTGCCGATGATCTACGACATCTCGATGGGTGTGCGCCACGACGACGATGCGCTGCGCAGCGAGGTAGACGCAGCGCTCGCCAAACACCGCGCCGAGATCGATGCAATCCTGGCGGAATATGGCGTGCCTCGCCTCGACGTCGCCGGGGCGGCAGTGCGATGAACCGCTGCCTTCCATGCTTGCTGTCGGCGATGCTCGTCCTTGCCGCTTGCCAGCGTGAGGAACGCGAAACGCGTCCACAGTCGGCGCTCGGCTCGGGCGATCAACCGGCAGCCGTGACGGCCCTCGAGCCGGGCGGCCAACGGCCGACCTCGTCCGACAACAAGGCCGGCGTGTTCGAGGCCAACGCCTTCCACCTCAGCGAGGGCAAGCGTCTGTTCAACTGGTTCAACTGTTCCGGCTGCCATGCCAATGGCGGCGGCGGCATGGGCCCGGCCCTCATGGACCAGAAGTGGCTCTATGGCAGCTCGATCGAAAGCATCCACGCCACGATCAGGGACGGCCGGCCCAACGGCATGCCGAGCTTCCGCGATACGATCCCGGATGACCAGATCTGGGAGCTTGCTGCCTTCGTCCGGGCACTGAGCGGTAACGCACCGTCCTCCGCCGCGCCGGGCCGCGACGACGACATGATGCCCCATCCATCCGAGAATCGCCTGCCGGACGCCGCGACGCTGGGGAAGTCGCCGTGAGCCGCGGTGTCTGGACGGTGTGCGGGTGCACGGCCTGCATCCTGCTCCTCGCAGGATGCAGCGGCTGGCAATCCGCGCTCGACCCAAAGGGCCCGGCCGCGGGCGAACTCGCATGGCTGATCTGGTTGTTCACCGCGCTGTGCACGGTGGTCTGGCTTCTGGTGATGGCCGTGCTGATCGTGCCATTGGCCCGGCGCGCGGCGCCGCTCGGCGACCCGCTTGTCCTCGACGCTGCGGCCGAGCGCAGCAAGATGCGAATTGTCGTCGCCGCACTCGCCGCTACCGCCCTGATCCTGGTCGGCCTGACGCTGCTGAGCTACTTCGCTAACCGGACGCTCGCCGCCATCGGCTCGGATGCGGCGCTGACGATCCGGGTGACCGGGCATCAATGGTGGTGGGAGGTGCGCTACGAAAACGATCAGCCGAACCGCATCCTGACGACCGCCAATGAAATCCACATCCCGGCGAGCGAGCCGGTGCGGCTTGTGGTGACCTCGACCGACGTTATTCATTCCTTCTGGGTGCCGAACCTCTCGGGTAAGCTGGACCTTATCCCCGGCCACGAGAACGTTCTCGATCTGAAGGCGGACAAGCCCGGCGTCTATCGCGGGCAATGCGCCGAGTTCTGCGGCGCGCAGCATGCCAATATGAGCACCTTCATCATCGCCGAACCTCGGCCCGTCTTCGATGCCTGGCTGAACGATCAGCTGCGGCCGGCGGCCGCCCCCGTGTCGGCCGAGGCCAAAACCGGCCACGACCTGTTCCTCAAACGGCCATGCGTGATGTGCCACAAGATCGGCGGCACCATCGCCGGCGGCACGGTCGCCCCAAACCTCACCCATATCGCAAGCCGGCAAACGCTCGCTGCCGGCACGCTGACAATGAGCCGCGGCAATCTCGCAGCCTGGATAGCCAATCCGCAGGGGATCAAGCCAGGCGCCCACATGCCCGTGGTGCGACTGGACGGGGACGAACTGAATGCGATCGTCGCCTATCTCGAGGGCCTGAAATGAGCAGCGCCCGTGAGCGTCGGCTCGCCGGCGAGGGAGCAGCGGCCGGCAAAGGAGACCTGGCCCCCGAGCGCGACGGTCCTCGCGATACCAGCCTCGACGACTCCAGCCTTGACCGCTGGCTGGCGCGGACATGGCAGACGGCGCCGGGCATCATCGGTGCGCTCTCGAGCGTCGACCACAAGATTGTCGCGCGGCGCTACCTGATCACCGCTTTCGCCTTCCTATGCCTCGGTGGCCTCAGCGCCGTTGCCATGCGCATCCAACTGTCGGGGCCGGAGCGCGGGCTGATCGGGCCCGACCGCTACAACCAGCTGTTCACCATGCATGGCGTGACGATGATGTTCCTGTTTGCGGTGCCGATCGTTCAGGCGACCGGCATCTACCTCGTGCCGCTGATGGTCGGCACCCGCAACATCGCCTTTCCGCGCCTCAATGCATTCAGCTTCTGGATTTATCTCTCCGGTGGCCTCTTCGCCTGGGTGTCGTTTGCTCTCGACATGGCGCCCGACGTCGGCTGGTTCTCCTACGTGCCGCTGTCCGGTCCTGAATTCGGGCCAGGCAAGCGTTCCGACGTGTGGGCGCAGATGATCACCTATACCGAAGTGTCATCGTTGGCGGTCGCGGTTGCCACCATCGTCACCGTGCTGAAGCAGCGTGCGCCGGGCATGTCGCTGGACAAGATTCCGCTCTATGTCTGGGCGATGCTGGTCACCTCCTTCGTCATCGTGTTCGCCATGCCGGCGGTCATGATCACGTCGACGTTCCTGATCCTCGACCGCCTGGTCGGCACCCATATCTTCAATCCCGCCGAGGGCGGCGACGTATTGCTGTTCCAGCACCTGTTCTGGTTCTTCGGCCACCCCGAAGTCTACATCATATTCCTGCCGGCTACCGGCATGGTGTCCTCGATCATCACCGCTTTCGCCCGGCGTCCGGTATTCGGCTATCTGGGCATGGTACTGGCCTTGATCGCGGTCGGCTTTCTGTCGTTCGGCCTGTGGGTTCACCACATGTTCGCAACCGGTCTGCCCAAGCTCGGCGCGAGCTTCTTCACCGCCTCGAGCATGCTGATCGCCATCCCGAACGGGCTGCAGATCTTCTGCTGGCTGGCGACATTGTGGGACGGACGCCCGATAATCAGAACGCCGCTGCTGTTCGTGTTCGGCTTCTTCTTCACGTTCGTCGCGGGCGGCCTGACTGGGGTGATGCTGGCGTCGGTGCCATTGGACCTGCAAGTGCACGACACCTATTTCGTGGTCGCGCATTTCCATTACGTGCTGATCGGCGGGTCGGTGTTCCCGCTGCTCGGCGCGACCTATTTCTGGTTCCCCAAGATCACCGGCCGGATGATGAGCGAACGTCTCGGACGCTGGCACTTCTGGCTTGCCTTCCTAGGCTTCAATGCGGCGTTCTTTCCGATGCACGTTGTCGGCCTGTGGGGCATGCCGCGGCGGGTCTACACCTATCCGGTGGAACTCGGCTGGGGCAACATCAACCTGTTCATCACAGCCGGCGCGGTCATCCTGTTCCTAAGCTTCGTTCTGTTCACTATAAACCTGGTGTACAGCGCCTCGAGGGGCGCCCCGGCCGGGGACAATCCCTGGAATGCCGGCACGCTGGAATGGGCGACGAGCTCTCCACCGCCGAGCTATAATTTCGCTCGGATCCCGGTGGTTACCCACGCCGAGCCGCTCTGGGCCGAACGTGACACGCTGCCTGTCGCGACCGGGCTTCGCGTCGACGCGCGCGAACTTGTCATTTCGACCGTGGCAGAGGCGCATCCAGATGTGCGCGAGAAGTCGGCGACGCCGTCGATCTGGCCATTGTTCGCCGCGCTCGCCGTCGGCGCCACCTTTCTCTATTCGATCTTCAGCCCGTGGGCGGTGGTCTGGGGAGCCGGGCCGATCGCCATCACTTTGATCGGTTGGTTCTGGCCGAAAGGCGATCCGGAGGATGAGGAATGAAACAGCGTCCTGCCGCCGATCTTTCCAAACTCCCGACCTTCGGGATCGGACCGCGCAGCCCGACCTGGTGGGGCACCCTCGCCTTCATGGCGCTGGAGGGCACCGGCTTCGCGCTCGCCGCAGGCACCTATCTTTACCTCGCCTATCTGTCGCCCAAATGGCCATTGGGCGTGCCGCCGCCCAACCATTGGCCGGGCACCATCGTCACGCTGTTGCTGCTCGCCAGCGTGGTGCCCAATCACATACTGAACCGCTACGCCGAAGCCTGTGCCATGGTGCCCGTGCGCATCGGCCTGATCGTCATGTCGCTGCTAGGTATCGCACCGCTTGTCGTGCGGTGGTTCGAATTTCCGGCCCTCAACATTTATTGGGATACCAATGCGTACGGCTCGATGCTGTGGGTCCTGCTCGGCCTTCACACAACGCACCTGATTACCGACGTCGGCGACACGCTGGTGCTGACGGTCCTGATGTTCACGCGCCATGGCTATAGCGGCCGGCGTTTCGGGGACGTTGGCGACAACGTCTTCTACTGGGATTTCGTGGTCGCGACCTGGATCCCGATCTATCTGTTGATCTACTGGATGCCGAGGCTTGACTGAGATGCGTGCGCTTCGCTTGGGCACATCATGGGGCGGGCTGTTGTCCGGGCCTTTGGCCTGGGCGGTGTCGACCCAGCTGAATTATGCGTTCGTGGAGTGGCAGTGCGCCCACGGTATTCCCGTCATACCGGTCATTGCGCTGGTGCTGACAGTGCTGGCCTTGCTCGGCGGCGTGCTTTCGTGGCGGGCGCGACAGCAAGGTGGCGCCGCCTTTAAACCGGATCGTACGCGCGGCACCGAGCATTTCGTCGCCAATATCGGCATTCTCAGCGCGGTGCTGTTTGCGCTGGTAATCGTCATGCAAGGCGCGGCTTCGCTCATTGTTGACGGCTGCCTACGATGAGCTTCGACGCGCTCTTCTCGACCTCGATCTGCTACGGTGCTGGCGCCCCGCAGGCCGGCTGGACGCTGGCGTTGCCGATCACGCTGCCGCTAACCATGGTCGCACTGCTTTACGCGGCAGGCGCCTTTCGGCTGTGGCGGCGGAGTGCCCGCAGCCGCCCGTTGCGGTTGCGGCAAGCCCTGCTGTTTGCGACCGGCTGGGCCATTTTGGCGGCAGCACTGGTCAGTCCGCTCCACGCATTCGGTGAGCGCGTTTTCACCGCCCACATGATCGAGCACGAGCTGTTGATGGCGGTGGCGGCACCCCTGCTGGTCGCCTCCCGTCCGGCGGCGGCGATGATGTGGGCATTGCCGATCAAGCTGCGGCTGGCATTTGGCGCAGCCGGGCAGGCGAAGGTGCTTCGAATCGTTTGGGCCGCCGTCAGCCGCCCTCTAGCCGCGACCTTCCTGCACGGCGTCGCGATATGGGCGTGGCACGTTCCGGCGCTGTTCGAGGCGGCGCTTGCACAGGGTGTCCTGCATTATGCGCAACATGCCAGCTTCTTCGGTACGGGGCTGCTGTTCTGGTGGGTGCTGCTGCCGCGTTCAGGCCGCGAACAAGCCTACGGCAGCGCAGTCATGCACCTCTTTTTCACCTCGCTGCACACCGGCCTGCTCGGGGTGCTGCTGCTGGTCTCGCCAAGGCTGTGGTACCCGGTAAACGCAGCCGGCGCGGAATTGTGGAGCCTTAGCCCGCTCGAGGACCAGCAGCTCGCCGGCTTGGTGATGTGGGTTCCGGCCGGCCTGATTTATGGCGGAGCCGCGTTGCTGCTGGCCGGTCTGTGGATTCGCTCAAGTGGACAGAGAAGATGGGAGGCGTCGCATGCGCTCCAGGCTGTCTAAGCTGGTCATTGGTACCGGGACGGCAATTGCCGTGCTGGCCGCAGCTTGGGCGGCGCTGACGTTGTGGCCGGAGCGCCTCGTCAGGGTCGCGCATAAGACGGACAATGCCCCTGGCAGCATCGGCGTGCGCGCAACATCGCGCTTCACTCCGTCCGGACCCATCCTCGGCGCCGCGGCAATTGTCGTGCTTGTTGCAGCCCTGGCCGGGATCGCGTTGTACTTTGAGCAAAGCCGTCGAGTGGAGCAGAAGGCCGACAATGCAACCGGCGGTGTTGGCGCCCGCGCCATACCAATCATCATGGCCAATGGCTGTGCCGGATGCCACACGATCACCGGCGTGCCCGGCGCGCAGGGACTGGTCGGTCCACGCCTCGACGCCAGCTTGGCCACCCGGGTCTATATCGGCGGCGTATTGTCCAACAACCCGCGAAACATGGTCCGTTGGATACGCGCCGCAAGAGAGATCAATCCGCACACGGCAATGCCTTCGACCAGAATTTCCGAGCAGGAGGCGCGGGATATCGCGGCCTATCTCTATTCGCTGAAATGAAAGTCATCGCTCATCCCGGCAGCTGCACGCGGCCTGTCTTCACCAGTCGATCGCAGGCCGAGTGATCATCAGCCAGAAAATCCCGAGTACCGCAGCGAAGGCGGGGAAGCCGAAGGCGAACCACAGCCAGAAGAGCCGATGATAGCGCGGCGGCAACGGCGCGCCTGCAGCGGCGGCTTGCGATGCCAGCTTGCGCATCTGCATTTGCATCCAGACGACCGGGAGCCAGAACATTCCGGTGAAGATATAGAGCGCGATCGAAAGTACGATCCAGCCCTCCGACAGCGAGTAGCCTGCCTGCCAGGCGAGCGCGGCTCCGGTCAAAGGCTGCGCGACCACGGCCGTCGCGGTGAAAAGGAAGTCGGCGACGACGACGATACGCGCCACGGCCGCAACCGTCGCGGCATTGCCGGTCCTGTGGGCGAGCAGCATGAAGAAAGCGATACCGGCGCCGGTACCAAGCAGCACGGATGCGCCGATGACATGCAGAAATTTCAGCAGGAAATAGAGCATCAACGCTCCTCCAGCACTGCCAAGGCCACAAAGTGCAGCACCAGGATCGGCAACACCTTGAGGAACGGCCCAAGCGGGTCGTTCCACAGATCGGGGCTCAGGAAGCTTCCGACGACCAGGTAGAAGAGCGAGAGCGCGATGCCGCCATAGAGGCCTTTTCGCGTCGCTGGCCGCCAGGCTAGGAGCGCGCCGACGGCGATGTCGGCAAGAGCACCGGCTATCACGGTCGGCGCCGACAAGATGCCAGCCCCCGTGCTTTGCATCAGCTCGATGCCACCGTTATAGCCGGTGGTCAGCGACACAATACCCGTCACGATCCAGAAGAAGGGCAGGACGACGAAGATCGCAGGCTTGATGAAATACAGCCGGGCAAACCATTTTTCCTGCACCGTTGCCGGATTGAGCGCGAGGAAGCCCGCCAGGGTTTGCGGGCGTATGCCGGTCGCGGCGGTCCAGTCCGAGGGATCTCCAACCGCTCCTCGGGCGATCTCTCTGGCCGCGTTGGTGCGCATCGGTGGACGCCAGCCGAACATCGCGGCAAGGTCGCCGAGGCGGTAGAGAAGCCTTGCAACAGCCGCCGGCAAGACAAACCTGGCTGCAGGAGCCCAGCCGAGCCATCGGCGATAGCTGCCGACGACCTCGTCCATGCTCAGCTGTTCGGGACCGACAAGTTCCAACACGACGCGAGACGGACTGTCGGGATCGAGAAGGAAGACGACTGTTGAGACCACATCGTCGAGTAGTACCACCTGGAGCCGGCCGGTGCCGGGCATGGACGGTAGCACCGGCAGCGAGGCGAGACCCCTAAACAATGCGCTGGCCCCAAACACCGGCCGGCCGAGCACCACGGACGGGCGCAGGATCACCCAATCCAGATCAAGCGCCATAAGCGCTTGGTCGCCGGCCAGTTTCGTCGCCGAGAATGCCGAAGGCTGCGCCCGATCGACGCCTATCGCCGAGAAGTGGATTACCCGGGCAACCCCTGCCCGCGCACAGGCGAGGAAGAGTGCTGCCGCCGCATCGCGATGGACTTCGCGCGTCTTTTCGCGAGGGCTGTCCTGCAGGACGCCGGCACAATTCACGACGGCGTCGACACCCCTGAGATGCGGTAGCCAGTCTTCGGGCTGCAGCGCCGCCGCCATGTCCAGCACCAGCAATTGATAATTGCCGGCCCGGTTTGCGCCGGGGCTGCGGACCAATCCGATCACCTCATGCCTTTCGGAAAGAAGGCGTGCCACGACGGAGGCACCGATCAGGCCGGTGGCGCCGGTAACCAGGACTTTCACTGGACCCCATTCTCCGACGGCGGGAAAGTATCGTTCATTCCGGTTTATCGCCCTCGATACTCCCCTTCATACCGGAAAGTTCTTCCGTCGTGCATAACAACCGCGGCCGCGCCGGGTCGGAGATGTCGAGCTTGTCCCAGGGAATGCGGTACACGCTGTCGCGACTGCGCAATCGAAAGACGTCGAGGACCGCAATGCCGATAGCCGAAGCGGACAGACGCTCGAAGGCCGCGTAGATGCCGACATGGTACTCGGTAACCACCAGGTCGTCGTCATCCGGTTCGGCGCGTATCTCCTCGATACGGCCGATGCTTTTGCCGTGCGAAAGCACATTCCTGCCAGCCAATTGCTCAAGATTGACGGTGGCCATCATCCAGCTCCCGGAATACGCCCAATGACATGATCGCGCAGCCAGTCCTGCCAGTCGAAAATCGCCGTTTCGCGGACGTCGATATCGAACTCGATGTCGACGCCGATGTCGCGCACCTTGTTCCAGGCGATGCGGTGCGGCTCGGCATGGCGCTTGCCGCCGAGCCTTGCCGCAACCCGCGCCATCCAGCGCCCGGGTCGCTCGCCAAGCCGACGCCCCAGCGTGATCGAGCCGAGCTCGACCGCAACGATTTTAGGCGGCTCGCCTGGCCTGAGCTCGGCCACCAGCCCGTCCACCTTGCCGATCTTGACCTGCTCGCGGTCGACCACTTGCTTGTCCAGAATGTCGCGCAGCAACTTCATCACGTGCCTCCGAATATCTGCAAAGGAATGGTCACGATCGCGAGCACGAAACCGAGCGCGATGATAAAGATGACCGCGGCATTCGCTATCATGCCATTGCGGTGCTCGCCGACATAACGCTCGTCATTCAGCAGGAAGAGGAACGGCACCACGGTCAGCGGCAGGCTGGCGGCCGTCAGCGCCATGGAAAAGATGGTGAGCTTCAGCGGATCGAGGCCCAGTGCGATCGGAATGGCGGCGAGAACCAACAAGATCGTATAGACGGTGCTGAAACCCGGGTCGTCGCGCGGTTTCAGGTTCTCGCCCCAAGTCCAGCCGAAACCCTGCGCCACAAGGTAGGCTTGCTGCAGGCCGATTTCGAGCGCGGCACCGAAGCAGGCAATGCCTAGTGAAGCAACGAACAGGACAAATCCCCAGAAACCGAAGATCGGAATCAGCATCAGTGGCAGTTGGTGGTAGTCATCGACCTGCTCTATGCCGTGCGCGGCCAGCACGAGCGCCGCCACAATCAGCACACCGATAGCGATTGTGCCGCCAAAACTCATGCCCAGGCCGGCAATGGCCCGATTGGCTCCGAGATAGCTCTTGTCCCACTCGTCCTCGATCGCTCCCGACGAATAGAACATGAACAGATAGGGCGAGATCGACGCACCAAGAATGCTGACCGCCATGAACCAGTAGTTGGCCGCGTCGTGATCCGGCAGTGTGGGCACGGCCCCGGCCGCGACCTGCCCCCAATCGGGCTTCAGCATGACTGCGCCAACCACGAAGCACAGCGTGACCAGCCCGAGAATCGCGACGCCTTTTTCGATGAATCCGAACGTGCCTTTCCAAAGGAACAGCCATGCCAGAAAAGCGACCGGCAGCGCCCACCACTGAAAGCCGATGCCGGTGGCGAGCTCGAGCGCAATGGCAACACCGCCGATTTCGGCTGCCATGACCAGGAAGTTGACCAGCAAGATCGCAAGCAACGGCCACAGAAAGGCGTTGAAGCCAAACCGTTCCCGGATCCCGTCGGCGATGGTGTGATGGCTAACTGCGGCGAAGCGTCCGGCCATCTCGACCAGAAAGATAACGCAGATCGTGCCCAGAACGACGGCCCAGATCAGCTGGAACCTGAACGCCGCGCCCGCCTGAGCGGCGGTTGCCATCGATCCGACCTCGAGAAAGCCACCAACGCTGGTGACGATACCGAGCGATATTTCGAGCAGCTTCTTCATGATTTCGGCGCGAAATATTTCGCGTAGGACGTGCTCAGATCGGCGGCGGCGGCCCGCAGATCCTGCTGCGCGTGTTCCACTTCCGAGCGGTTGCCGTTCTGCACGGCCGTCGCCGCGCGAATTACCGCTGCCGAAAGCCGTCCAACCGCCATCGTCAGACCGGCTTGCCCGCTGGGCTCAGGCGACTTGGCGGACTGGATTTGCGCACCGGCATCGGCGAGCGCCTTGCCGACCGATTGCAAGGTGCGCGACGTGTATTTCGAGGGGGCCGCCCCTGAAGCCCAGGCATCCAGCACCAGCGATGCGGTCTGTGTGGCGGAAGCCGCGGTTTTCGACTGCTGCTCGACCTGGTCGGAAGGCGAGCATGCCGTCAATACAAATATTATCAGCAGCAAGCACGGGCGGTCTGGTCGAAGACCGACGGCTGTAACGGCATTTACAATACGTGCTTGTAGCGTTGCTGCCACACGATTGTTCTCCCCGCACCAAGCGACTTCGGCGCGAAGTTTGATCTAGAGCGCTGGGTGATCAGGTCAACTGAACCGCGATGAACGGCGCTGGCACCGCGGAACAAACCAGCGATCGCCGGATTAGGGGATGAGGAGGCAAAGGCCATGGACAGGGAAGACCGTATCAGGCAGCGAGCCCACGAGATCTGGGAGCGCGAAGGCCGTCCGCAAGGACGCGAGCGCGAGCACTGGGATCAGGCCGTGCAGGAGATCGAAGCTGAGGGTTCCGAGGCCGAACGCGGCCCGGTCGTGCCCGATCCAACGGTCGAGGCCGGCTCCGATCCGGAGGCACGCGGCAGCAAGCGGCGGCGAGGGACATGAGGCCGATGCCTCGTTTCGTCGCCTGGATCGTGGTCGTACTGGTCGTGCTGTTCGCCGCCTGGCTGATGATCGGGCGCGACAGAACCGGCGGCGGAGGTCAGCCCACGCCGCACGCAATTGATCAAAATGGATAGGAGCCGACATGACGGGAACCAATACTCATCCTGAACAAGACCCGGCGGAAGGATCGCGATCGGTAGTCGAAAAGCAGCTCCGCAAGGAGCAAGGCGGCGAGGGTCAAGATCGCAAAGCCGAGGCAGCTTCCGACAAATCCGGCAGCAAGACCAAGACGCCTTCGAAAGCGCGCAAGAAAGGCTCAGGCTTGGATTGAGCCGGCTGACGGCGGGCTCACACCGCCGTTTGCCTCGAAATAATGGGGATAGCGCTCCTGGACGATTTCGAGCACCTCGAAGATGCGGCGAAGATGCGTTCGCATTGCTTCTTCCGCCGCAAGCGCGTCGGCCTGCTCGAGCGCATCGACAATCCGCCGGTGCTGGCCGAGCACCACCGACATGCTGTCGAGGCGCGGGAAAGACAGGAAGCGGAAGCGGTCCATGTGCAGCTTCGCCGCGCTGATGTCGGCCCAGATCCCGCGGAACCCGGCATGGCTGGCGATGTGCTGGTGGAACAGCTCGTCCGACTTGAAGAAGCGCCTGTCGTCCGCGATGGAGGCGAACGTCTCCTGGACCGCCAGTTCGCCTTTGAGCACGGCAAGCAGTTCGGCACGGCGCGGGCTCTCGACCGCGCGCTTGATCAGGCCGACTTCGAGCGCTTCGCGCAGGAACTGCGATTTCTCGAGATCTGCGATCCGCAGCGGCGCCACCATGCTGCCGCGCTGCGGATAGATGTCGATCAGGCCAAGACCGGCCAGCCGGGCGAGCGCCTCCCTGACGGGTGTGCGGCTCACGCCGAGGGCTTCCGACATCGCCTTTTCGGATATGAATTCGTGTGGCTTCAGGCGGAAGGTCAGGATCTGGTCGAGCAGGACCTCGAAGGTCCTCGCCGCGACCGATGCGCCGGCGCCGGATTCGACAAGTCGTCCCTCGGGGATGGTCCGCATTCCCAAAAGCCCCGCCATCGGCAAAATTCCCCTTAAAGGCTCAGCAGTTTCAAGCCGTTCATGAAATGCCGGCGCAAGCAGCAGCGCCGGCGTTATTCCTTGCGCGGAGAACCGCCGATGCGCGCCAGCAGCCCGCCATCGACGCGCACGACCTCGCCGGTGACGAAGGAGGCATCGTCAGACAGCAGGAAGGCGACGACTGCGGCAATCTCTTGCGGCTGGGCGGTACGGCCGAGCGGATGCATGTTGTCGAGGATGCGCAGGATCTCGTCGGGCTTGTCGTTGAGCTTGACCGCATCCCGCAGCATCGGCGTGTCGACCGCGCCCGGAGCGACGGCATTGACGCGCACGCCGAGCGGCGCATAGTCGACGGCCATCGACTTTACCAGGCCGATCAGGCCGTGCTTGGCCGTGCTGTAGGCCAGAACCCCTTCCTGGCTGGCCAGGCCCTGCACGGAGCTCATATGGACGATGGCGCCGCGGCTTTGGCGCAGCAGCGGCATCGCCGCACGCGACAGCAGGTAGGCAGCCTTGAGGTTGACGTTCATCACCTCGTCCCAAAGCGCCTCGTCCGTGGTCTCCACCGTTCCGTAACGCTGGATGCCGGCATTGTGGGAGAGCATGTCGAGCCCGCCGAACGCGGACCGGGCAAGCTCGACGGCGCGGCCGCAGGCCTCAGTGTCGGCGGTCGAGCCGAGCACGGTGTGCACGGTCACGCCGCGCGCCGAAAGCTGCGCCGCGACCTCATCCAGCTGATCGCCCGCCCGGTCGAACAGGATCAGGTCGACGCCTTGCTCGGCCAGTCTTTCGGCGACAGCACGGCCGATGCCCATGGCCGCCCCCGTGACCAGTGCGCGTTTTTTGAACTCAGCCATTTATCCTCCCTCGAACAGTTGCGCAGGAACTGCCATGGTAGTCGACGGCCGCCACTTGACGTGCTCTTTCCACCGAGCCGGCCCAAGCGGGTTCGGCATCATGTCGATCCTTGCATGAAAGCCAGCGTTTCCGCGCGCGTCGGTGCGCCAAGACGTCCGCCAAAGCGCAGGCATTTCAGGGCGGCGGCGGCGCTGGCCACTGCTATCGCCCGCTCTTCGTCCCAACCTTCGGCCAGGCCGAGAGCGAAGGTGCCGTGGAACACGTCGCCTGCCGCCAGAGTGTCGACGGCTTCGACCCGCGGCGACGGCAGATGACGGACGTCATTGCTGCCCGAGTAGCGGAACACGGTGCCGTTCGCGCCATCGGTGACCGCCACGAAGGCGCCGGTCCGTTCGCCGAGAATGGCGACGGCAGAACCGGCGGATATCTCCGGACCGCAAAGGATGCGTGCCGCCGGCAGCGAAGCAACGACATGCGAGGCGAGCGGCAGCAGCCGGTCGAGCACCGGTCGCGACGCGACATCGGCGTCAAGGATCGCCGGGATGCCGCACTCGGGAGCCTTCGCCAGCGCCAGGGCCGCGGCTCCGGGCCAGCGGACATCAACCAGCACGGCGTCGAAGCGGGAAAAATCCGCGGGCGGAAGACGGTCAGGATCGGCTTGCGTGACTGCATCGTAGAAGGGCACAATCATACGCTCGCCGGCGGCATCGACCAGGATCGTGGCAATGGCCGAGCGGCCACCTTCAACCCTGCGCACCAACGAACAGTCGACCCGCTCCGCCTCCATCTGGCCGATGACATCGCGGCCGACAGCATCGTCGCCGACGCTTGCCCATAGCCAGACCTGCCCGCCCTGGCGGCTGGCCGACGCGGCCGCGCTTGCTGCCATGCCGGCCGCGATCTGCACGGCCTCGCTTGGCAGGAACTTGCCGGCGCCGGAGGGCAGGACATCGAGGCGCAAGATCGTGTCGTAGGTGAGCGCGCCGACGCAGAGCAGGCGGGGCGCCGTCATTGCAGCCGGTAGCCGCGCTGATGGGCAATCGCCGTCATCACGCCTCTCAATTCGGCAAGGCCGCGAAGACGGCCGATCACGGGGTAGCCGGGATGGGTGTGCCGCGCGGCGTCATCGATCAGCTCGTGGCCATGATCCGGGCGAAACGGCAGCAGCGCCGCCGGTTCCCCGGCGTCGCGGCGGCGTTGCTGCTCGTCGAGCAAGATCGAAACCACCGAGACCATGTCGACATCGCCGCTCAGATGCTCGGATTCCATGAACGAGCCGTCCGGGTCCTTGCTGACGTTGCGCAGATGCACGAAGTTTATCTTGTGCGCAAAGCGCCTGGCGATGGCGGGCACGTCATTGGCCGGGTTGGCGCCCAGCGACCCCGTGCACAAGGTGAGGCCGCTATGGGCCGATGGCACGGCGTCCAGGATAAGGGCGATGTCGTCGGCGTTCTTGACGATCCGGCACAGGCCGACGAGATCGCGCGGCGGATCGTCCGGGTGGATCGCCAACGTGACGCCCGCCTCTTCGGCCGCCGGCAGCACGTTTTCGAGAAAACGGACGAGATTCTCGCGCAGCCTGTCGTGCGACAGGCTCGACTGCTCGGCTACCACTTCGCGCAATTCCGCTATGTCATAGCGCTTGAAGGCGCCCGGCAGGCCGGCCATGATGTTGGCAAGCAGACGCTCTTTTGACGCATCCGGCGTCGCCTCGAACCATTCGCTTGCCCGCTGGAGAACATCGGACGCATAGTCGCGCTCAGATCCCTTGCGCTGCAGCATGTAGCAATCGAACGCGGCAAGCTCGTGCATGTTCATGCGGAGCGCCCGTCCGCCGCCCGGCAGCGGCGCAGCCAGGTCGGTCCGGGTCCAGTCGAGGATCAGCATGAAGTTGTAGCAGACCGTGCGCACACCGCAGGCGCCGAGATTGCGTAAGGTCTGCCTGAAATTGTCGTAGAGCCGGTCGAGATCGCCGCGGCCGAGCTTGATGTCCTCGTGCACGGGCACACTCTCGACGACGCTCCATTTGGGGCCCATCGCCGGATCCGCCTCGATAAGCGCCTGGCGCTGCCTGATAGCGTGGATCGGCCAGACTTCGCCGTAAGGGATGTCGTGCAATGCCGTCACGATGCCGGTTGCGCCGGCCTGCCTCGCGTGGGCAAGCGTTGCCGCGTCGCTCGGACCAAACCATCGCCACGTCTGCTCCATTCGACCTCCAGCTACGGAATTTCCCGATGACCGCTGGTGTATTGGATGCTACCATGGCAGTCAATTGTGCCTGTGTCCGCGTTCGGGCGGCCGCCCTATGAGAGATTACAACGATACGTGGCGTTCAGATTGAACGGCTATCCAAGGTCCGAGTTTCGGCTGGCCCAAATCGCGCCGCGTTCGAACATCGTGCGCATATGCGGCACGGCGAACTCGTCGGCGGTGTGCCCGAGCGCGCTGTAGAAGACGCGGCCCTTGCCGTAGCGGCGCTTCCAGACAACCGGCATGACGACGCCGGCGATGAAATCGAGATGCTCGCCGGTGAAAGTAGTCGTCGCCAGCACCTCGTTGGTCGGATCGACATGCATGTAATACTGCTCTGAACGGTAGGCGAAGCCGTCGATGCCCTGCATGACCGGATCGCCTGGCCTGGTGATGTCGACGTGATAGTCGATGATGTTGCCGGGATGGGCGACCCACTGGCCGCCGGTCATGAACTGGTATTCCGGCTCGTTGCGGAAGCTGTCGCACATGGTGCCGTGAAAGCCCGCAAGGCCGGTGCCGGCCCTGACGGCGCTGGTCAGGTTTTGCAGCTCCGGCTTTTCGATCGTCGACATGGTGATCACCGGGACAATGAGATCGAGCTTGCCCAGCTGCGGATCGGCAAGCGCCGAAGTCCCCTGCTCCAGCTGCACGTCGAAGCCGTTGCCGGCCAGCATCTCCTTGACGATTTCGGCGCTTCGGGCCGGGGTGTGACCTTCCCAGCCGCCCCAGAAAATCAGTGCCGTCTTGCTCATCGCATTATTCCCCTATTCCAGAATTCCGAAAGGCAGGTCGGCGCGCATCGGCGACGGCCGGGCGCAGCCATATCTGAGATCGATACACTGCCCTATCTCTGCTGAAGAGATGATCGATTCCATGATTTCCAGGACATGGAGGGAAAGATCGAGACTGGCGCGGTGTTGTCTGCCCGAGACGACCGCCTGCGCCATGTCGGCAAGGCCGAGGCCCCGGTAATTGCCGTCGCCATACGAATGGATCTGATCGGCCACCGTCCAGTCGCCCTTGCGCTGGCTGGTCCTGATGTCGCCTTGGAACTGGTTGGGATCGGAGACGATCATCGAGCCCCTGGTTCCGTAAAGTTCGATGTGATTGTGTTCATGCTTCCAGACGTCGAAGCTGGTGGTGATCGAGACCGCGGCGCCATTCTCGAATGCGAGCAGGCCGGAAATATGGGTCGGCACCTCGACCCGGATGGTTTCGCCCTGGCGCGGTCCAGAATCGATGGTGCGGGTGGCGTAGGATGACTTCGCCTGCCCGGTCACGGATTTTACCGGACCAAGGAGATTGACCAGGCAGGTCAGATAGTACGGTCCCATGTCGAGCATCGGCCCACCGCCGGGCTGATAGTAAAAATCCGGATTGGGATGCCAGAGTTCGTGGCCGGGCACCTGCATGAAGGCAGAGCCGGCGACAATGGTCCCGACCGTATCCTTATCGACCAGCCGCCGCGCCGTCTGGTGGGAGCCGCCAAGAAAGGTGTCGGGTGCGCAGCCGACGCGCACGCCCTTTTCGCGCGCGGCCGCGACCAGCCGCTCGGCGTCGCTGAGCGTCGTTGCCAGCGGCTTCTCGGAATAGACGTGCTTGCCTTGCCCGACAGCCTGCAGGCCGACCGGCACATGATGCTGCGGCGTCGTCAGATTGAGCACGATCTCGACGCGCGGATCGGCCAACAGCGCGTCAACCGGCATGGCAGCCAGGCCGTAGGCCGCTGCCTTGGCCTCGGCCGCCGTCCGGTTGATGTCGGCGACGCCGACAATGTCGAGCACCGGGAATTGTGGCGATGCCTTCAGATAGGCATCCGAAATGTTGCCGCAGCCGATAATGCCGACACCGATCCTCCGCATGGGCTTCTCCTCAAAAGGCGGCATTGATGAAACAGCAGAACTCGTTTGTCACCCCCCTTTCGGCCAGACGACGTTATCCCGTGACAAGGATATACTTCGAGAGCCTCAGAACCGCCGCCCGATCACAATCGCGCGCCTATGCGCGAGCCGCTTGCTTTCGAGGTCGAACGGCCGGTACTCAGCAACATTGCTTCATGTAGCTTGCTCGACATTTTTGATGCCGGCTTTAGAAGGACGCACATGATCCGCCCACAAGGAACCATCGCACCGATCCTGACGCCGTTCGAAAACGACGGCCGCATTGCCCGCGACCTCTGGATGTCACACGCCAAATGGGTGCTGGATCAGGGAGCGCACTTCCTGTCGCCGTTCGGCACCACGGGCGAGGCCTTGTCCGTCTCGTTGCGCGAGCGCATGCAAGCGCTGGAGTGGCTGGTCGAGGCCGGCATTTCGCCAGGCCGTCTGATGCCCGGCACCGGTGTCACAGCACTTGCCGAAACCGTCGAGCTGACGGCGCATGCCGTCGGGCTCGGCTGTGCCGGGGTGATGGTGCTGCCGTCGTTCTTCTATACGGCCGCCGGCGACAACGGACAGGCCCGCTACTATGGCGAGCTGATCGAACGGGTGGCGAACCCGGCGATGAGGATGATCCTCTACCACATCCCGCAGAATTCCGGCGTACCGGTGAGCCCGGCGCTGACCGCCCGCTTGAGCCAAGCGTTTCCGGATGTCGTGGTGGCTTACAAGGACAGCGCCGGCGATTGGAACAACACCGCGGCGGTCATTGCGGCAGCCCCAAGGGTCGCGGTGTTCCCGAGCTCGGAAGCACAGCTGACGAAAGGCCTCGCCAACGGTGCTGCGGGGTGCATCTCGGCGACGGTCAATCTGAATGCCCCAGCGATCCGGGCCCTCTACGACGCAGCACTGGCGGGAGAGGACATTACTGACGCGGATGCCGCCATCAAGGCGTTCCGCAAAATCATCCAGGACGCCGGCCTCATCTCCGCGATGAAGGCAGTGCTGGCGGTACGGTCCGGCGACAGACGCTGGCTGAACCTGCGCGCGCCGCATGAGAACGCGACGCAAGCCACCGGCGAAGCTTTGCTCGCCGCTCTCGGCCCGCTAGCCGACCATATCGGCCGGAGCTGACTATCGGGCCGTGTTCAGGGCGGCAGCAGCGCGTATCAGCGCCTTGAACGCATTCTCATCTATATCTTCGCCCTCACGGATATCGATGGCGCGCCTGGTGTTGCCTTCGAGACTGGAGTTGAACAGGCCTGAAGGATCCGGCAGGGAGGCGCCCTTTGCGAAGGTCACCTTCACGACGTTCTTGTAGGTCTCGCCGGTGCAGATTATTCCGGCGTGCGACCACACCGGAACGCCTCGCCACTTCCACTCCTCGACCACTTCCGGGTCAGCCTGCTTGACGAGAGCGCGGACATGGGAAAGCGTCTTGCCTCGCCAATCGCCCAGCTCACTGATCCTCGCATCTATCAGCTGAGAGGGAGAGCTCTCTGCATTTCCTTCCATAGAGCCACTCTTCATCATCATTGTCGCTTTCCCTAGGGTTGTTGCCGCTCGCCCGTCACATGAATACCGCTAGTCGGCACCGGGTTTGCGGGAATGACTCGCATTCCACTCACATTCGCTCGCCAGGCAACTGGCTGGCTTGCTTTACCCAGTCGGTGAGTTGAGCTTCGTCGAGCTGGTCGTCCTCGCGGATGTCGAAGTAGCGCACGTCCTTGTGCTTGGACTCGCCTGGAGGGACAGGATGCAGCGACGTGCCGCGGAAGAAAGCCAGCTTGATGTACTTTGTGAAGCAATGGAAGTTGAGGAACCAGCCTTGACCCTCTACGCCATAGAAGGGCGAGTTCCATTTGACGGCCTTGCGCAGGTTGGGAACGTTGCGCTCGATGAGTGCGTCGAGGCGGCGGCCGACGTCGCGTTTCCAGCCCGGCATGGCCGCGATGTAGGCCTGCACAGGAGCGTCACCATCACCCTTCGGGATCTGCGGGTTGCCGCCTGCGAGGAGGACCGGCTTGGCGGCTGCAGGCTTGGCGGCGGGCTTCTTCGCGACCGCCGCTGACTTGATGGACGTCTTGTTGGCCATGCGTTCACTCCAATGCGCCGGCGCCCCCTGCGTTGCGCCACTTGGGAGCGTAAGGCAGCACGAACATGTACAGACCGGTAAGCAGGAGCAAGCCGAGTGGAAACAGCGGCAAGAGGTATACCCAGTAGGCGGGCTCCTTGCCTACTCCCAGGCTGATGAAGATGGCGGCGACGACCGCCGCAAAGATAATCGACAGCCAGCGGTGGATCTGCCGAACCCATTTGTTCCAATCCATTGAGACCTCCTCTGAAGACGAAGCGGATCGGGCGGCCCGTTTGGCGACTCCCGCCGGGCAGCCACGCCACTGAGCGCATGCTTTACCAGCGCGCCAGTTGGGTGATTTGAACGAGGTTGCCGCAGTTGTCGTTCAGCTGGGCGATGGTCGAGCCGGTTACTTCGGTCGGCGGCATCGTGAACTCGGCGCCGCGCGCTTTTATGCGCTCGTAGTCGCCCTTGACGTTATCGGTGAAGAACATGACCGCGGGCTGGCCCTGCTGGAAAATGGCTTGCTGGTAGGCCTTGGCCGCCGGGTTGTCATTGAGCGCGAGTTGCAGCTCGGCACCGTCCGGCTCGTCGGGTGATGCGACGGTCAGCCAGCGAAACGGCCCATTGCTGAAATCGGCCTTCTTGGTAAAGCCGAGCGTTTCGGTGTAAAAGCCCAGTGCCTTTTCCTGGTCGTCCACGTATACTTTGGCCAACTTGATCTTCATTGGCTTGCCTCCATTATCGCCTCGTGATGTCGCTCTGTAACAGAGCCCTTGCTTGGATAGCCCAGCGGATCTCAGTCCGTCCGCGCCAGAACCTGCTCCAGATCGTCAAAGAACCTCGGCCAGCCGACTTTGGCACCCCGGAAGTAAGGCTGCTGATCCGGCCGGAAGCCCGACTGTTCCATGCGCAAGCGGGCTCCGGTGCTCGTGGGGGTGAGGGTCCAGGAGACGACACTCTTGAGATCCTTGGTATCCCACGTGTAAGTCAGTGTTCTGTTCGGCTCGACCGTCTGCACCTGACATTCGACAGCGCCCCAGTCTGCGTGAAAATTGAAACGGTGGTCCGCGACAGGTTTGAAGTCATTTTTCATGAGCCACTCCTCGATCAAGTGTGGTTGCGTGAGCGCGCGCCAGATCTTCTCGGGCGGATAAGCGATTTCCCGTTCGACAACGACGGAGAGCGTTTCGGTCGCCATTTCGTTCACTGGTCCATCCTTTTGAGCAGGTCTTCGAGGTCGTCGAACCGGCTCTGCCAGAACCCGGTCATCTGGCTTGTCCAGTCAATCAGGGGGGCAAGCGCAGCAAGCTGCGCGCTATAATGGGTCTGTCGCCCTGCATGGCGGTCGCGCACGAGCCCGGCCTGCCTCAAAACGCCGAGATGTTTTGACACGGCCGGTTGCGAGATCCCGGCCTGAGCCGTCAGAGCCCCGACCGTCTGCTCTCCTTCGCGACACAGCCGCTCAAAAATAGCGCGCCGAGTCGGATCGGCAAGCGTTCTGAAGAGCACATCGTGAGCGTTTGGCATTGGGATCGATAACCCTTCGGCTATTGGTCGATGTATAACCACCGGGATATGTATGAGTCAAGTGGGAAGCGGCATGTTTCTCGTTGCAGGTCACCTGCTTCGCTCACGCAGCCAGTTGCTTATTCGCCGTGCTCTGCACTGGAATTGTCACGCGTTATACGCTACATGACCATCTACATGGTCAGGAGCGTGACATGGACGCGGTCAATCTGGCGGACGCCAAGGCACATCTGAGTGAGCTCGTCGACCGGGTTGAAGCTGGAGACTCGATCGACATAACCCGGCGTGGCAAGCCGGTCGCCAGGCTCACGGCCGTGGCCCGCCCTCGCAAACGGATCGACGCCGTCCTGCTCCAATCCCTGACCGCAACCATGCCTCTGCAGGCTCAGGCTGCCGCCGATCTGGTGCGATCGATGCGAGATGGCGATCGCTATTGACGTCCTATCTCGATACTTCGCTGATCATCGCGGCGCTATCCAACGAAGCCATGACCGCGCGCGTTCAGGGCTGGCTGGCGGAGCAGGACCCAGCGCAACTTGTGATCAGCGACTGGACCATCACCGAGATGTCCTCCGCCATGGCGATCAAGCTTCGGACCGGACAGATCGACCTGGAGCAACGCGCGGCAGCGCTCGCGATGTTCAATAGGCTTGTCGCTGAGAGCTTCACCGTGCTGCCGGTGACGGGCGGGCATTTTCGGGTCGCCGCGAAATTCGCCGATCAGCATATCCTCGGGCTTCGTGCTGGCGACGCCCTGCACCTCGCGACGGCATCGGAGCATGGCGCCACGGTGTGGACCCTCGACCAGCGGCTCGCCGAGGCAGGACCGATTCTCGGCGTGCGGACGCAGTTGCTGGCATGATCGAGGCCCTCTCCTCCAAAATGAATAAACCGATTGGCTGCAATTCTTGACCTTGACGACTTGTGGATATACATTTCTTCCAGCGTATATCTAAGAGAGGAAGTGGCATGCAGGTCGCCAAATGGGGAAACAGTCTTGCGGTCCGCCTTCCCGCCGCTGTGGTCGAAGCGCTTGAACTCAGGGAAGGCGATGAGATCGAAATCCATGTCGCTGACGCCCGCCAGCTTGGCGTCGCGCGGAAGCCCGGGCGTGAGGAGTTGCTGAAGCGTCTCCGCGCCTTCCGCGGTCGGCTTCCCGCTGACTTCAAATTCGATCGGGACGAGGCAAATGCCCGTTAGTTTTTTCGATACCAATGTCCTTCTTTATATCGCGTCAGGCGACACGGCGAAGGCGGATCGGGCCGAGGCGGTCATCGCCGATGGCGGGGCGATCAGCGTGCAGGTTCTCAATGAACTCACCAATGTCGCGCGTCGGAAGATGCAAATGTCATGGGACGACACGCATGCGCTGCTGACCACGCTGCGCGGCCTGTTGACGGTTCATCCGCTCACGCTCGAGACCCACGAAACAGGATTGAGGCTCGCCGAGCGGTACGGCCTTTCCACCTATGACGCGATGATCGCCTCCGCGGCGGTTCACGCTGGCTGCGATACACTTTGGTCGGAGGACATGCAGCACGGAATGGCGCTCGACGAAGGCTTGCGCATCGTTAATCCCTTTCGCGTTGCGAGCTGATCACGCTCATTGAAGGGAGCTGGCCGGGAGCGAACTGGCGGCTTTCGATGTTGCCGAGCGGCGCGTCGGGCACGGAGAGCGATGCTGTCAACCACAAGCGTCTGCGCGGGCGAGGAGAAAGGCCGCTTCGCGCACGTTGCGGGTGAGCTTGGCCGCAGCCTCGAATTCGGCGCGGGCCTCGGCCAGCCGGCCGGCCCGAAACAGAAAATCGCCCCTCGCCGCCGGCAATGGCGCATAATTGCGCAAGGCGGCGGCGTCGGCAATCTCGTCTACCAGCCGCAGGCCCGCTTCGGGCCCGAAGGCCATGCTGTGCGCGACCGCTCGATTGAGATCGACCACCGGCGAGGGCATCACTGCACGCAGCCGGTCGTAGAGCGCTGCGATACGGGGCCAGTCGGTATCGGCCGGACTGCGCGCCCGCGCGTGACAGGCTGCAAGCGCGGCCTGCAACACATAGGGGCCATCGCCCCCGAGGGCTTCGGCACGGGCCAGCGCGTCAAGGCCTCGGCGGATCAGCAGCTGGTCCCAGCGCGCGCGGTTTTGCTCGGTCAGGGTCAAGAGGGCGCCGTCCGGCCCGATGCGTGCCGGCAGGCGCGATGCCTGGATTTCCATCAGAGCCAGCAGGCCGAACACCTCGGCATCCTCGGCCATCAACCCCGCCAGCATGCGGCCGAGCCGTTGTGCCTCCAGGCACAGGCTCGGCCGGACAAGGTCGTCGCCTGCCGTGGCAGCATAGCCTTCATTGAAGATGAGGTAGATGACCTCCAGCACCGAGGACAGACGCGCCGCACGCTCGGCGCCGCGCGGCACCTCGAAGCTGAGCCCGGCCTTTCCGATCGTCCTCTTTGCGCGGACGATGCGCTGGGCGATCGTCACCTCGCTCGACAGGAAAGCACGGGCGATCTCGTCCGTCGTCAGGCCGCCGATGACACGCAGCGTGAGGGCCGCGCGGGCGTCGGCCGAAAGTATGGGGTGGCAGGCTGTGAAGATGAGGCCCAGCAGCTCGTCGCCAAGATCGTCGTTCATGGCCATTTCGTTTCCCTCGGCCGTACCATCGCACTCGCCGTCCAGCTCCCGCGCGATCTCCTCATGCTTGCGCTCGCGCATCTTGTCGTGACGGATCGCGTCGATGGCGCGGCGTTTGGCGACCGTCATCAGCCAAGCGCCGGGATTGGCCGGAACGCCGGTCCTGGACCATTCGGATAGGGCTATGACGAGGGCGTCCTGCACCAGTTCCTCTGCAAGATCGACATTGCGCACGAGGCGGGCCAGGCCCGCGATGAGCCGGGCACGTTCAATGCGAAAAATCGCCTCGATCGCCTGCTGCGTCTCGCCTGCCGTCATGCTGCCTTATCGGCCAAAGCCATAACGAAGGCAAAACAGGTTGCGGCCAACAGGTTCAGTTGCCGCTGAGCTTCTCGCGCGTCCGGTCATGGATTTGCGTGACCTCCGGCGTCAGATTCCCATTGCCAATCAGCCATCTCGTACAGCGGCCGGATTTCAATCTCGCTCGGTCCCGGCATGGGATTGGGGCAGCGCTTCACCCAGGCGACCGCCTCGTCCATGTCCTTGACTTCCCAGAGCCAAAAACCGGCGACCAGTTCTCGGGTCTCGGCGAAAGGCCCGTCGATGACCGTCCGGCGGGGACCATCGAACGCAACTCGCTTGCCCTGCGAGGAGGGCTTGAGGCCATCGGCGTCGAGCAAGATGCCGGCATTGCGCAGCTCGTCGTTGAACCTGCCCATCGCCTCCATCGCCTCCTTCGCCTCGGGCGTGGGGACAAAGCCCTTTTCGCTGTCTTCGGTAGCCTTCACGAGCACCATCACACGCATCGTCTGTCTCCTTGTTGAGCCGGACTCACCGGCCGGCATCGAAACGACGAACGGAGTTTAGGAAATCGACATTGTCCTGCAAATTTTTTTCGAGGTTGAGGAGAAAGCCGCCGATCGCGGCTCCCCTGGTCAGGAATCGCGATGGCGCGATATCGAGATTGGGCGCAACGCTGGTCGCCGATTGTAAGTAATTGAGTGGCCCGCCTAAACCATTTCGGGACGTTTTGAAGCCTCGCGGATCGCCTTGTGTACGCTGCGCTGCAAATCCATGAAGGCCGGGGTTTCCATGACCTCTTCCCGGCGCGGGCGCTCGATGTCGACATTGAAGGTCTGCATGATGCGTCCCGGGCCGATCCCCATCACGACGATGCGGTCCGACAGGTAGACGGCTTCTTCCACATCATGGGTGACGAAGAGCACGGTGAGCCTGTGCTCCTCCCAGATCTGCGTCAGGAGTTCCTGCATCTGATGCCTGGTCAGGGCATCGAGCGCGCCAAAGGGCTCGTCCATCAGAAGCATTTTGGGTCGATAGGAAAGAGCACGCGCTATGGCCACCCGTTGCTTCATGCCGCCCGAAAGCTCAGACGGATAACGATTGGCGCTGTGCGGGAGCTTGACCAGATCGAGATGCTCGCGTGCTATCCTACGGCAGGTCGCGCGATCATGACCCGCGGCCTTGAGGGCGAACTCGATATTCTGCTGCGCCGTCAGCCAGGGAAGCAGGGTGTAGGACTGGAAGACGACGCCGCGGTCGAGGCCCGGCTGCAGGATCGGCGCGCCATCGATGGCAATATCTCCCGCGTCGAAATCCTGCAGTCCGGCAACGATCGACAGCAGCGTGCTCTTGCCGCAACCCGACGTGCCCACCAGCGAGACGAACTCGTTGTCGGCAAGATCGAGGTTGATATCGCGCAGCACTTCCGTGCGCCGCGCGCCCGTGCCGAAGCTCTTGTGGAGACCCTCGATCCGCAGTTTGGGCAAACTCATCGGCCCGGCCTCATTGCACGTGGCCCTCCTGCCGGAACAGCACTTTTCCCAGTGCCTTCATGACCTGGTCGGTAATGAGGCCAAGCACGCCCAGCAGCAGGATGTAGCCGATGATGGTGTTTGTCTGGAAATAACGCTGGGACACGGTGATGCGGTAGCCGAGCCCTGATGTCGCTGCGACAAGTTCCGCCAACACCAGCCAGGTCCATGCCCAGCCGAGACTGATGCGCAACGTGTCCCAGATGCCTGGCAAGGCGCTGGGAACCACGATGCGGGTCAAGATCCTGCGATCCGGCAGCCCGAGCGTCCTGCCAAGGCCAATGAAATCAGCGGGAACCCGCTTCACATTGTCCATGATCATCAGCACCTGCTGGAAGAAGGTGCCGATGAAGATGATCAGGAACTTCTGGGCATCGCCGGTCCCCGACCACAGGATGGAGAGGGGCACGAAAGCGACCACCGGCATGTAACGGATAAAATCCACAAGCGGCTCGATCGCCGCTTCCCAGGTCCTGAAGCTGCCGATCAGCACGCCAATCGGAATCGCCAATGCCGAGGCGATGAGGAAGCCAACAGAAATACGGTATATCGAGGTCCTGAGATCCAGCCACAGCGTGCCGTCACCCGAGAGCTTGCCGAGCTGGGTCACCACGCTCCCCGGCGAGGGCAGGAAAATCGGCTTCACCAGCCCCAGCCCCGTTGCCGCCCACCAGGCGAGACCGAGGCCGGCAAAAACCGCCACTGCTATCATCAGGAAGCGCGAGCGTGCGATGGGCGCGCCGATCCCGGCGGTTGGGCGACGGCGCATCGGCTGTTTGATCACCGGCCCCGGCGCTGCGTGAGACGGGCTCGGCTTGGTCGCACGCTGCTCGGACATTTGCGTCACCACCGCGAGCCGGCCCTCGTCATTTCGCGGCCTTGACGAATGACGGGTCGATCATCTGCTCCGGCGTCACGTCCGCCTGAAGCAGCCCGGCGTTCTTGGCGGCTGCCTCGACATCGGCGAATGTCTTGGTGGAAAATTCGCCCGTCAGCGCATCCTTGTTTTCGGCGAGAGTATAGTAACGCACGCCATCAAAGGCGGTGTTGAGGTCTTCGACGCTCGAACCGACTGCCTTGGAGATGATCGCCCGGCCGTCGGGCGTGTCGGCATTGTAAGCCTTCAGGGCCGCATCCCAGGTCTTGATCATGGCAAGCACCTGGCCGGGACGCGACTTGATCACCTCATCGCGCACCACGAACACGTCACTGATCAGGCCGGGATCTTCGCCTGCGGTGAAGAGCAGCTTGACGTCCTTGTTCTGTGCCCTGGCCGCGGTGAGATAAGGCTCATAGGTAACCGCGACCGGGACCTGGCCGGCGATCAACGCGCTGCCGGCATCCGCCGCCGGCATTGGAACCGGCTGGACATCGGCGATGGACATGCCATTCTTGGCGAGCGCGTATTTGAGCAGGATGTCGCTCGTCGTGCCTTCCTCAAAAGCGACCTGTTTGCCCTTGAGGTCGGCGACGGAGGCGATGTCCTTGCCGGCGATCATGGCGTCCGCCGTCATGCTGACGTCGAGCAGAAGCACGATCTTCACCGGCAGGCCGGCCGCTACCATGCCCATAGCCGTGTGGGTCGCGATGTTGGCGGCATCGAGCTGGCCGCTCGCCAGGGCGGCGTTGATGTCCTTGTCCTCGGCGAAGTTCACGATCTGTACGTCGGACAGCCCGCTTGCCTTGAACAGACCCTTGGCTTCGGCGACGTGCCACTGGCCGTAGCCAAGCCATGGCTCGATGCCGATCTTGAATGTTCCTGCCTCAGGCGTCGCCGGAATTGTCGTGTCGGCCGCGTAGACCGCCGGGGCAAACCCGACGGCAGCAGCCATAACGAGTGCCCGAAATTGTCCTGCTAGGTTACGCATCATCTTGTTCCCCTTGATGATCAGGCCGCTTTTTTGAACCAAACATCCGGCCTGGTGAGAATGCGGGCTTCTGCTCTTGCGGCACCGTGCCTCGGCATCTTAGCTGTCCGTTCAACGAAATTGCGACGACACTTCAACGTCAGCAACAGCGGATGTCAAGGCTAAATACATACATGCATATACAAGTTAGCCCCCTCCTTCCGACTCTGATTCGCTTCACTGCGATCAGGTTTTTTTGGATGGAGAATATCGACTGCCAAGCGAGTAGCGGCTGCCAACGTAAGTCAGCTTGCTGATCGTGGCAACGACGGCGCCCGTCCATGTCCGGCGATGCAGAAACAGGCAGCAGCTGCCGACGTCGATGCCCAGATACCGCGCCGTCTCGGCATCGGCAGGGGTCGCCGAGATGATGTGCTCGACCTCCGTCACCGGGGTTTTCTGCATGAGATAGTCGTAGGTCGCTGTCCTGGAAAAATCCTGCTTGTCATAGTCGGGTATCAGGCCCGGGTTGACGAAGCGCTCTTCCAGTTGCACAGGCAGGTCGTTCTCGAAGTTAACGACGATGGAATGATAGACCGACACGCGCTTTGCAAACTCGAACGAAAGCGCGAGCTCCTTTGTCGGCATGATCTTTTCGAGCACGATAACCTCCGAGCGATGCCTGTTTCCCCGCGCGACAATTTCCGCCGCGATGTTGTTGATCTCGATCAGTGCGGATTGCGGTCGAGGTGGCGCGATGAATGTGCCGACGCCCTGGAGCCGGATCAGAAAACCCGCAGAGGTCAACTCCCGCAAGGCACGATGGACCGTCATCCGAGACACGCCGAGTGTCGCCACGAATTCATTTTCGGACGGCAGCTTGCGGTCCTTGCTCCATCGCCCCGTTCCGATGTTCGTCAGGATGTAGTCCTTGACCTTCTCGTAAAGAGGGCTGGCGGTGTCGGGCAAAGTTATCATTTCAAAAATCCTCTCCGGCAAGGTTCGGAAATCACACGCGCCCGGCAGACCGCATCCGGATGATTGTTTTCAAGCCGTCGCCCTGCCCCGCCAACAGCCGCTCATAGGCTGCGGGAACATCATCCAGGCAGATCTCGCGGTCGATCAGTTCGACCATGGGCTCGGTCAATTCGCCGAGCATCCGAATGGCGTCGGGAAGCTCATCGGCAAAGGCGTGGCATCCCAGCAATGCTATTTCGCGTTCAACCAGGATGTTGGGATCGATATCGAGGCGGCCATGGAATATGCCGACCATCGCAACGGTGCCGCCGGCATCGAGAACGCCGAGCAACTGGCCGAGTGCTGCGACGCTGCCGGTTGCTTCGACGGCAGCGAGCAAGGGGGCATCCGCGGTGGCGGCGGCAATGGCGTCCCGGTTCAAATCGACGATGCTGGCGCCGGTCACACGCGCCACGCGGGCGCAGCGGCCAGGGTTGCGATCGGCGACGAGCACGGTACCTGCGAATGTCCGGGAAAGCAGCAGTGCGGCAAGCCCGCCGATAGTCCCGCAGCCGACGACAAGAACGGAGCCGGCCGTTTTCGGCAGACGCCGCACTGCGTGCAACGCTACAGCCAGCGGCTCGGCCATCGCCGCGACCCGTTCGTCAAGCACGGCATCGACGATGTGCAGCAGGCGCGCGGGCAGGACCGCCTGTTCGGCAAATCCGCCGTCGCATATCTCGCCGACAAAGCCCAGCGACGTGCAAAGATGCCGCCTGCCTGCATGGCATTGCGCGCATTCTCCACACCAGAAACGGGAATCGGCGACCACGCGGTCGCCAACACCGACGGTGTCCACGCCCTCGCCGATGGCGATCACCGTGCCTGTCAGCTCATGGCCAGCCGTCGAAGGCGACCGGCTTATCCATTGGCCCGTGCGGAAGTTGTGGAGATCGGAACCGCAAATGCCTGCGGCATCGACCCTCAGCTTCACCCAGCCTGGCTCGGGAGCGCCTGGCGCGGCGATATCCTCGACGCGCAAGTCGCCGGGTCCATAGAGTCGCGCCGCCCTCATCGTCATCGTTTCCGCTCAGCCGGCGAGATAGCGATCGCGGATCTCCGAAACCGCGTTCTCATGCGAGCTGAATCCTTCGTAGCGGGCGAGCCTGCGGGCATGCAGGGCGAGTTCCGGATAGGCCGCCGAGGTCACATAGCCGACCGACGATCTCTTGACGAAATCCGTCACGGAAAGCGGTCCAAAGGTTCGCGCCCACCGGCTGGTCGGCAGCACCGCATTGGGTCCCAGGACGAAGTTGGCGAGGGTCACCGGCGTATGCGGACCCATGAGGATCTCGGCAGCTTCCGTGATACGTCCGAGATGCGCAAATGGCTCCGTTGACAGAATCTCGAGGTGCTCCGGCGCATAGTCGTTGATGAAGCGGTAGCTGTCCTCCAGCGACTCGGTCAGCACGATGCCGCCGCGCTTCCCAGTCAGCACCGCGCGTGAGAACTCCACACGCTGTTCGCTCATCCGGGACCAGTGTTCCGGTATCGCAATCAACGCGGCTTCGGCGACCTTGCGGCTGTGCGTCACCAGGTAGGCCGAGGAATCCGGCCCGTGCTCGGCCTCGATCAACAGGTCAAGAGCAGCCAGGCCGCCGTCGACGCTGTGATCGGCAAAAATGATCGCTTCGGACGGACCAGCAGGGAGGCCTGTGTTGATGATCGGGGACAACACGCTCTTTGCCGCCACCACCCACGGGCTCCCCGGCCCGACGATCTTGACGGCAGGCTTCACGGTCTCGGTTCCATAGGCGACGGCGGCGACCGCATGGGCGCCGCCGCACTTGTACACGGTCTCCACGCCGGCGAGGCGGGCAGCAACCAGCGTCGCGGCGTCGACGGAACCATCCGAAGTCGCAGGCGTCACGATCGCGATCTGGGGAACCCCGGCAATCACCGCCGGAACCGAGGTCATCATCGTCACCGAGGGAAAGGCGCCTTTGCCGCGCGGAACATAAAGCGCAACGGAAGCAATCGGTGTGTATCGGTCGCCCGCATAGGCGCCTGGCCGAACTTCCTTGAGCCACATCGTTTCCGGGCGCTGCTCCTCGTGGAAATGCATTATGTTCTCGATGCCGAACCGGATACTCTCCACGACATCCTTCTCGACCTTGTCGAATGCCGCGTCGAACTCCGCTTCCGAAACTTTCAGTCCACCGTCGGCAACATCGGCTTTGTCGAGTTCGCGTGCAAACCGGAGCAATGCCGCGTCACCTTCATCCTTGACGGCCTGGATGATTGGACGGACCTTTTCGATGAAGGAAGACAGATCTCCTTCGGCGCGTTTCAGTAAACTGGCCCGCTGATCGACACTGAGGGATGACAGGCGGTGGAAGCTGACGTCAGACATGGCGGCTCCTTTTCTTAGAACGCAATTACGATTAGCGCTTGTCGATCACTTCTGGGACACGTCTCCGGCCCCTGAAGCCTTCAAATCGATGCGAGAAAGCCTCCATCCACGGGAATGGACTGGCCGGTTATGTAGGCTGCCGCATCCGAAGCGAGGAACACCGCGATTCCGTGCAGGTCCGAGAGATCACCAAAACGGCGCTGCGGAATCTTGGCGAGCATCGATTGCTGCCATGCCTCGTTGCTGTAGAACACGTCTGTCATCGCTGTCCTGAAATAGCCAGGCGCAATGGCGTTGACCCGGATCCCGAGATCGGCCCACTCCGCTGCAAGCGCCCGCGTCATGCCGAGGAGGCCTGATTTCGACGAGCCGTACGGCACCGCCGTGGGAACCCCAACCTCGGAGGTCAGCGAGCAGAGATTGATAATGACGCCGGGCCGTCCGGCGTCTCTCATCTGCCGCGCGGCGGCTTGGGCGCAGAAGAAGGCGCCTTTGAGATTCGTATCGACAATCCGGTCCCACAAGGCCTCGTCGACATCGAGTGAAGGCCGGACCTCTTCCACCCCTGCATTGTTGACGAGAATATCGAGACCTCCGAGCAGGCTGCCGGCCTCGGCTGTCGCCGCCCGGCAGCGGTCGACATCGGTGACATCCAGGGCGATGGCATGCGCGACCCCGCCGGCGGTGCGGATGGCGGCCATCGTCTTCTCGAGCGAGGCCACGCTGCGCGCCGTGACCGCGACGTCGGCGCCGGCCGCGCTGAGCGCCTCGGCGATGCTGCGCCCGATGCCACGGCTTGCGCCGGTTACAAGCGCCTTCCTGCCTGACAGATCGAAGAGAGATGCGTTGCGCATGTCATCCTCCTTGGTAATGTCGCGCTTGGACCGATCGCGTCGAGACTATCCGAATGCAGCTTATCTATACAAGCATGTACATCATGGCTGTAGTGCGCCATGCGGAACTTTGCTTGTCAGAGCGGCAGCGCATTGGCCGACACCGGACCGGACGGTTCGCCCCAGCCCATCTGGAGTTCATCGGGAGGGATAGATGAAGCGCGCAGTAGACCACGACGCGATGAGCGTGGTTGGCTATACCACCCCCTGGAGTGCCAAAGCAGGCCAGCGGATCAAGCTCAGCCTGTCATGCGATCGGCCGATAAAGGCCACACGAATTTGCCGGCTCGACAAGCCGGCTCCGGAATTTCTCGCCTGGCCCATCGAAACGGTAGGTGAAGCACGGCGTCGGCATTTCGACCAAGGGTCGTTCCTGTTCGTGCGAGCCGGCGAACTGGCCAAAGTACAAGCCGTCCACGGCATACGTTTTGAGCTGTTCCTCACGCGCAACGAAGGTGCGCGCACGATCCTGGAGGCAGGCGCCCTCGGGCTGCGCCTCCGCGACGGCGCATTTGTCGTGGAAATCGGCGGCGAAACCCCTGTCGAGAAGAAGGCGCCAACTGGTGTGTGGCTCACTGTCGAGTTGGACCTGCGGCAGGAGCAGTTGCGCCTGCGCATCAAATCCCATGACCGTCTCGCGCCTTACGAACTCCACGAAGGTTTTGCCAGCCCTGAGCGGACCCTCCAGGCGCACGACATCCATTTCGGCGCAAGTGCCACCAACCACGAACCTACCCTCAACGCGAAATTTGCTGCGATCCGGCTCGACACCCCACAGGGGACCATTGCCTGGGATTTCCCGACGCTGTTACCAACGCAGCCGATCCTGTCGTCGGGCGGAGCAGATCCGTTGCTCCTCGACGTGATCAATCAGCCAGCCTTCTGCGTGACTTCGGCACGCTGGGACGGATCGAGCTTCGAGCCTCGCTTGGTGCCGTCGCACTACGACGCTATCCATTGCCACGACGACGACATCGGCCCGCTTGAGTGGCCGGTCTCGCACCGCGCGACGATCCCCGAAAACGCACACCCAGGCGTCTACGCGTTCCAGGTCGAATGGGAGGGTGGCTACGAACGCGTGGTGTTCTTCGTCACCTCTTCACAGGTTTCGTCGCCGCTGTTGTATCTCGTGCCGACGGCCACCTATCTCGCTTATGCGGACGAATATCTCCCGGATCATCTTTATGAATGGAAAGGCGACGACCGGGGACATCGCTTCGCGATCTCCAACAATCTGAAATCCCTTTACGACTACCATTCCGACCTTAGCGGTGTTTCCATCTGCTCCTACAAAAAGCCGAAAGTGACGCTCAGGGACGATTACGATTATCCGCTCTGCGGCTGCCCACACAATTTGCCGGTCGATCTGCACTTCCTCCGATTCTGCCACGACAATGGAATCGTGTTTGACGTCATGACCGATCACGATTTGCACGAATGCGGCATAGACGGTTTGCGTCGACATCAAGCCGTCGTCACCGGCAGTCATCCCGAATATATGTCGATCGAGATGGAGCAGGCGCTGCGGCAGTTTGTGGCCGAAGGCGGCAGCATCGCCTATCTCGGCGGAAACGGCTTTGCTGCCACTGTGGCTTTCAAGGACGATCTGATGGAGTTGCGGCGCTCGCCGCTGGAGGCCGGCCGAACCTGGGACGGCCCGGTCGCCGAACAGGCGCTGTCGATCACCAACGAACCAGGCGGCTATCTCCGTTGCCGCGGCCGAGGCGAATTCACGCTGATCGGTGGCGCGATCTCACTGATGGGTTTCGATGGCGCACGCCCCTTCACGCGCACTGAGGAAAGCCATGAAGCAGGATGCGCATGGCTGTTCGAAGGCGTTGAAAATGCGACCTTCGGCACCGACGGCATCGTGCTGGGCGGTGCCGCGGGCTACGAAGTGGATGCGACGGATCCAGCCCTCGGCACTTCCGCTGACACCGTCGTGATCGCGCGGGCGACGGGATTTCCCGACAGCTTCTTCCAGGATCCGACGCGCTGGTATGAGGGCGGGGATAGGCAACGCATCGCCCGCCGCTGCGCCGAAATGACCCTGCGAAAGCTCGCAGCAGGCGGCTTGATCTTTTCCGCAAGCTCGGTTGCCTGGTGCGGCGCGCTGCCGGCCGCAGGCGCCATGAACGACGTCGGCAGGATCACGCTCAATCTGCTTACCCGCCTCGGCGCCACGGAAGGAGAACCCGGCCGAGAAAAATCGACAAGCTGATTGACGCCGTTACGGAAAGGCCCGTATCCGGTTTTGGGAATCAAATCAGTCGGCGTGCACCGGCTTCGTCTCACATGCCTCTCGCCACCTGGCGGACGGCAGTTGCCTCAGCCGCAACCTTCAGGTGCGCTGCTTTGACAAACGGCGCTGAACCAGAATTTGGCGCGGCATCAACGACACCCTCGCCGACTAGGCAAGGAAGCTCGGTATCCCTTCCTCGGCGGCACGCAAGCGTTGTCCGACTATCCCGCAACGAATTGTCGGAACTGACCGATCTGGCCCGTCCTTGGGTCTCACCAGCGCAAGGAAGAAGCGATGAGAGACCTGATCTTGAAGATGTCCATATCGATCGACGGCTTCGTGAGTGACCTGGATGGCCGAAACACATGGATGTTCGGCGCCGATCAAGAGGGGAAGGCCTGGGGCGTAGAGTTCATATGGAACTCGAGCCTGCACATCATGGGCAGCCGCAGCTTCCGTGACATGGCCGCCTGGTGGCCGACCTCCTGCGAGCAGTTCGCGGCGCCGATGAACCAGATCCCCAAGGCCGTCTTCTCACGACGGGGACCGGAGATCCTGAGGGAGGTGAGCAAGTCGGCGGCGCTCGATGAGGCTCGCGCCGTCAACGCGGGAACCGGACAGCCGGCGAAGTTGCAGCCCGGTGGTGAAAGTTGGGCGGAGGCCTATGTGGCGAGCGGTGACTTGGCGGAGGAAGTCGCGAAGTTGAAAGCCCAAGAGGGCAAGCCGATCATCGCCCACGGCGGAGTGAGCTTCGCCCGCAGTCTCGTCGCCCAAGGACTGGTCGACCAGCTCGCCCTGATGGTGGCCCCCGTGGCGCTGGGCAAAGGCCTGCCGCTGTTCTCCGAACTCGCCGCGCCGATGTCTCTCAAGCTGGTGAGCTCGAAAGCCTTCCCGGGGGGCGCGGTGGCGCAGATTTACCGGCCAACGTGAACACGTCAGAGAATGTGTGCAGCCAACGAACCGACGAAGTGAGGGCGAGGTATAAATGAATGCGATCCCTTCGGATCGTCGTCGATCGATAGGAGCCCGTGCATGGCGAAGCTTGTGTTCGGAATGATGCAGTCGCTCGACGGCTATGTCGCTGGCGCCGAGGGCGGGCCCGGGCTGCCGATGCCGGGCGAGGCGCTCCATCGCCACTTCAACGCCCATGTGCGCGGGATCGCCGGCAGCCTCTACGGCCGGCGCATGTACGAGGTAATGCGCTATTGGGACGAGGATCAGCCGGGACAGGACCAGGTCGGGCGCGACTTTGCGGCGGCCTGGCGGGCGCAGCCGAAATGGGTCGTCTCTCGCACCCTGAAGTCGGTCGGGCCGAACGCCACGCTGGTGGACGACGATCTCAAAGGGTTCGTTAGGGCGCTTAAAGCCGCACACGAGGGCGAGATCGAAGTGGCCGGACCGGAGCTGGCGGGTAGTCTGACCGAGCTGGGCCTTATCGATGAGTACCGGCTCTACTTGCGTCCCATCGTGCTTGGTCGCGGCAAGCCATTCTTCGCCGGCCCCCGGCCACCGCTGCGTCTCGTGGCCAGCGACCGGGTTGGCGAGGACGCGATCAGAGTGACGTACGTTCCCGCCTGATCACAACCCACCCGACACCCTAACGTCCGTCGGACCGAATTTGAGCTCATTCCCACTCGATGGTGCCTGGCGGTTTGCTCGTCACGTCATAGTCGACGCGGTTGATGCCGCGCACCTCGTTAATGATGCCGGTGGCGGCGGCGCCCAGGAATGCCATGTCGTGACGGTAGATATCCGCGGTGCTGCCATCTACCGATGGTGACGCTTTCGGCGCGTATGCGCGTACATACCGATAAGGGCAGCGGTCACGAGCCGCGCTGTCCCCACGGGCATTGCTCTACCTGCGCCCTTCAAAGAAAAGGAGCATTGTGACGGGGCTTAGCTATAGATGCTGTAGCATTGATCTAATGCGATTTATCGCAGCATCGACACCTTGCCTAGGCAGACTTTCAACCTTGTAAAATGAAAGGAACGTAAGCGAGGCTTGAGGAGCACAGGTATTCAGAATAGCTGTCTTGAGAACACGCCGCACTGGCCGCCTGAGGATCAGCCAATCGACCCACCAAGGTGAGCCCAAAGTGGTTATTGCAACCACCTTCCTTAACTGGCGAAGTCGCGGTTGTATGGCACCAAGATCGGCTGCGTGATCGTATGCAATACCAGGCACCCATACCCTGTCGAACCAGCCCTTCAATATAGCTGGAGGTCCGAACCACCACGTGGGAAAAATCAAGACGATAGTCTCGGCCCAGAGAAGATCCTCAATCTCTTTAGCTACCTCTGTAGTCTCGAATCCGGAATAGTAGCTCGCGCGCTCCGCCGGTGTAAGAGCCGGGAAGAAGCCAGATCGATACAGATCAACATGTCGGCACTGGTGCTTCGCATCCATCAGGGTGTCGATAGCTGCGTTCGAAAGCGTTTGGCAAAGGCTTGGATTGAGTGGATGAGCCGTGACAATCAAACATCGCATACCAATATTTGAATCCTCCCCAATTTGGTTGCGCTCCGCGTCATCATTCGTGCGGCGCGGTGCTCGGGCAAAGCTTCTCATACCAATCATGGATTTCGAAATAGCTGTACGCGCCACAGTCTTCAAAGAGCAATTGTTTTCGACGCCGAGAATGGCCCTTCTACAGCGGTACGCTCGAGACAGCGCCATCGGTGACCTGCCAGGCGTCAGTCGCGCGATATGGACAGCCCCGCGAGAAGCGGCGCGTACGCGGCGAGCCTGCGGGATACGAACTCCGTGAAGAGCCGCACGCGCTTCGTCTTGCGTGTCTCCCCCTGTGTGAGAAGCCAGAGCGTTCCGTACATGTGCAGGTCGGTGCCCGGCACCCTCACCAGTAGGGGGTCGGCATCTCCGACGAAGCACGGCAGTGTCGTCATCCCGAGCCCTTGCCGTACTGCAACGATCTGCGCCTCGCCGTCCGTGGTCCTGAAGGGAACCCCCGTGGTACGAACCTCACCCTCGCGGGCCCAGTTCGGGATGCCATGAATGCTTATGACGATCCACCGGATGGGATCAGGCGCACCCGCACGCCATGCGGCTAGTCGATCGCGAGACATGTAGACGCCGCCGAACAGCTCCGGTCCCTTCAGGCCGTGAAGATTGAGCGGCAGGGTTTTGCGGTCGTAGACGACGCGGATCGCGACGTCGGCCTCTCGGTTGGTCAGATTTGCCAGCTCGCCGGACGACAAGATTTCCATCTCGATGTCCGGATGCAGACGCGCGAAATCGGCGAAGTCCGGCATGAGCAGGTGTGTCGCGAGGGGCGGTGCCAGCGTCACCCGCAGAAGCCCGCGCACGCTTTGGTCGCGCCCGAAGACGCGCGTCTCCAGCAGGTGCGACGACACTTCCATCTGGTCCGCGAACTCGAGGACCTCCTCGCCCGCAGCCGTCAGGCGGTAGCCCGAAGGCAGCTTTTCGAACATCTGCACCCCGAGGCGTTCCTCGAGCTGGGCGACACGTCGCAGCACGGTCGAGTGGTTCACACCGAGGCGCTCGGCGGCGGCCCGCACCGAGCCTCCGCGCGCGACGGCAAGAAAGTAGCGAACGTCATCCCAGTCGATCATGGTGCAATCCGGCACCGCGCGGTGCGCCTTCCAAAGCCCGTATCTAACACATCGAACAGCAGTACGGGCGGTCATTATAGCCTATGTCGACGAGCGCGGCTCAATTCCGAACGGCGAACGCCGATCGTCGCGGCTGGCGTCAGTCGTCCAGCCGGATCAATTTCGCACCACCGATGTGCGCGCTTCCGCACTCAACAACTGACGCTGGCGGACCCATTTCGAGGTTCTCGGAGGCAGATGCCGTCCCGACACCACGAAAGGAGAAGTCATGGGAAAACTTGAGGGTAAGGTTGCAGTCATCACGGGTGGATCGAGCGGCATGGCGCTGGCGAGCGCCAAGCGGTTCGTTGAAGAAGGCGCCTATGTTTTCATCACGGGCCGGAGACAGGAGGCGCTGGACGAGGCCGTCAAGCTGATCGGCCGGAACGTGACCGGCGTGCGCGGCGACGCGGCCAATCTCGACGACCTCGACCGCCTGTTCGATACAGTCAAGCGGGAAAAGGGCAGGATCGACGTCCTGTACGCGAGCGCCGGCACGGGCGAAGCCGTCCCACTGGGCGAGATTACCGAGCAGCACTTCGATGCGGCCTTCGGCCTGAATACGCGCGGCACGCTGTTTACGGTTCAGAAGGCGTTGCCGCTGTTCAACGATGGCGGATCGATCTTCATGACCGGGTCAGTTGCTTCGGTGAAAGGTTTTCCTGGTTACAGCGTGTATGCGGCGAGCAAGGCGGCGCTGCACGCATTCGCACGCGGGTGGCTCAACGAACTCAAGGGCAGGAATATCCGGGTGAACGTGCTGCACCCGGGGCCGATCGCCACACCGATGCAGGACCAAGTTCTCACCGAGGAGGCGAAGCAGATGTTCGAATCCCTGATCCCGCGGGGAAAGATGGGGCGTCCTGAGGAAATTGCGACGGCCGCGCTGTTTCTTGCTTCCGACGATTCGAGCTTCGTGAATGGGGTGGAGTTGTCTGTCGATGGCGGCTTCTCGGCCATCTGAAATCGCGCCGGATCGCGGGAAGCGGCTGACCGGCGGGAACTAGCGTGTCCATGGTGGAACGACCACGCAAAGGTCGCCACACAGCGGAACGAATAACCCAGCGCCGTTGAAGGCCGGGGAAATCAATACGAACACCGATCGGAGAAGCATTATGAGCTACGCAATTGTAGGATTCGGTAAGATAGGCCAGGCCCTCGCCCACGCCTTCGCCCGTAAAAACATCGACGTGGCCGTCGCGAGCCGCCGGCCGCCCGAGGCGTTGGCGCCGCAGGCTCGGGCGATTGGACCCACGGTCGTCGCCAAGTCGCTGCGGGATGCACTTGAGGCCGACACAATTATCTTGGCGGTCCCGTTCGAGGAGCATCGCGAGGTTGCGAAAGCCCTGCCGAGTTGGAAAGGCAAGACGGTCATCGACGCGACGAACGTGTTTCCAGTGCCTGAAGAGCTGGACGGTCTCCCGTCCTCCGCCTTCGTCGCGAAGACGTTCACCGGCGCCAAATTCGTGAAAGGTTTCAATCACCTGGTTGCGGCAACCCTGGCTGCCGATCCGATCGTCGAGGGCGGGCACCGGGTCGTCTTTCTGTCGAGCGACGACGAGGACGCGATCGCTCCCGTGGCGGCCTTGGCCAAACAACTCGGGTTCGCACCCGTCAAGCTGGGAAAGCTCAACGAGGGTGGCGCGCTGGTGCACGCACGCGGCCGCACTTGGGGCCAGCTCATCTTCCAGGATTTGTTCAAGAAGGAGCAGTAATCGATGTACGACCATGTGACCTGGCCCCAGCGATATGATCCGAAAACGTCGGCCATCTACGCACTCAACGACATTGACGTGAAGGCGCCGCCTGAAGCGGTCTGGAAGCTGCTCGTCGAAGCCGAGAATTGGTCGAGCTACTTTCCCGCCGAGGATCAGGTCAAGATCCTGACGGGGGAGCCGGAACTGGCGCTCGGAACGCGATACAGCCGTGTGACGGTTGGATTTCCGATGAGTCTGGTCGTGACGGAATGCGAGCCCCTTCGCAGGCTCGCATGGGCGACGACAGTTGATGGCGACGAGACCGGCTCAAGCGCATACCATGGCTGGGTCATCACGCCTACGGACCATGGCTGCCATGTGCTGACCGAGGAAACGCAGCAGGGCCCCTTCTTCCTCGATGAGCTCGGGCGCAAACATCCCGGCGCACTCTACCGGTATCACCAAGACTGGGTCGAAAGCCTCGCCCACGCAGCGGAGGCGGAAACAGCGAAGACGACAGTGGATTGATTGCGCTTCCTATTTAATTTTGGAGATGAATGAGATGAATATCGAACTCAAAGGCCGCAAGGCCATTGTTACCGGATCCACCGCCGGTATCGGCCGCGCGACGGCGGAGGGGTTGGCGCGTGCCGGTGCATCGGTCGTCGTCAACGGCCGTGGAAACGCTCGGGTCGATGAGGCGGTGCGGCAGATGCGGCAGGCCTTCCCCGGCAGCGACATCTCGGGTATCGCCGCTGATCTTGCGACAGCGGAGGGGGCAAAGGCCTTGATCGCGCATGCGCCAGACGCCGATATCCTTGTGAACAACGTCGGTACAGCACACATCCGGAGCTACAACGGCGTCGAGGATATCGCAAATATCCCCGATGAGGACTGGCTTGACCTCTTCCAGTTGAACGTAATGAGTGGCGTGCGCGCGAGCCGTCATTACCTGCCGCGGATGGTGGCGAAAGGCTGGGGCCGCGTCGTGTTCATAAGTAGCGAATCCGCAGTCAACATCCCTAAGGAAATGCTCGACTATGGCATGACCAAGACCGCTCAACTCGCGGTCTCACGCGGGCTTGCCGAGGCGGTCGCGGGCACGGGCGTCACCGTCAACGCCGTCCTGCCGGGACCTACCCGCTCTGAGATCCTGGGCAACTTCATGGCGAAACAGGCTGACGCAAATGGAATCACGCAGCACGAAGCCGAGCAGGGCTTCCTGCAGGCGATGCGTCCGACGAGCCTCATCCACCGTTTCGCGACCACCGATGAGGTGGCCAACATGATCATCTACACATGCTCGGAGCAGGCTTCGGCGACCACCGGCGCGGCTTTGCGGGTGGATGGTGGCGTGGTCCGCTTCGTCGCGTAGCAGGACGACCAAATTGTTCCGTTCGCCAACTCGGGTCCGCTGTCGGCTAAGCTGCTGAAGCATGGCACGCTTAAGTCTACAGGGATCTGCCGCACGGCATGCGCACGATCCACGCATTGCGGGAGCACTCTGAAACTATGCGAGGCACGAGAACGTATTCAGCTACGGCGCCGTCCCCGCTGTGCTCGGCGGCCGTGCGCTCGTCTCGTTGGTCCCGCCCCGGGGCTTAGACCATGATACAAATCCACGGAACATGATGTCTATTGTCCGAGGAATTGGATCGGCGCTCCAATCCCAATCCAAAGCATGTGCTGTGAACGGCGCGGTGTATCGATCCCTTTGAGCATCTCTACACATAATCGAAGGTCTATCGCCGACCTGCAAAACGGCTGCTTGTTCTTGCAGAATCGCCCGCGAACTATCGCCTCCTATCGTTGACCAACAATTTCCGAATATATCCGACAGTACTCCAACCTACTCTACCGTACGCCCCCTACTCCCACTCGATTGTTCTAAATCTAGTTAGACCATTGATATAGCTAGGTTTTTTATTCGTTGCCGCGCAAGAAGCCGACCCATGGGCCGTCAAAACGTTACAGTCTTGATTTCAAAGGGAAAAATAGCACGAAAATTTTTTGTGCGGTTTCGGCATCTATCGAAGTCGATCGCCTTTCCGGACCCACTTTGGGCAACTCAGGTGGGTTTCACAGCGAACGAAGAAAGTACCGTCACTAACTTTCATAGCACAGCGCGCGCCACAACGCGACCCGCCGCGGCAGCGTCATCCAAGCGCCATCCCTCTCCGTTTGTAGGTGAACTGGATACCGCTGGCAGTGCAAACTGGACACTCCCGGCAGTATAAACTGGACACCTCAAGACCCACTCCCTCCGAGGGCGCGACAGCACGGTTCAAGGTGCAATGTCGCGCCCTCACTTGCTGAACTTCTTCCCGGGAGGGGGCCGGGGGAGGTTGAATAGCCTGTGGGTCTTTTGGGACCGTTTGCGGACCGGCCTGAGCCTAGGAATCGTTTTGCTCAACTGCCCCTTCGAGACGGCTGACCGGCCAAAGACGCCCCTCAGGGGAGAGGGGGCCCGCGTTCCGTGGCACCGGCCCGCAACCTTCAGAATATGATAGCCCGCGGCAACCGGAGAAGGGAATCTGTGCTCTCAAACCAGCATCGACTGCTGGGAGAAGATGCCCGCCATCGCGCCGTGCGATGATGCCGTGGTGACCGAGGCCATGAGGGGGTTGGCGAGGTCGCCGGCGGCGTAGATGCCGGGAATGCTAGTTTCGCGGCGCTCGTCCACCTTGAGGACGATGCCGAGGGACGTATCGACCGTGGCGAGGCCCAGTGATTCATGCAGGCTTGCGGACGGCTTGTTGCGCGGATGGGCGAACAGGATGTCGACCGCGACATTGCGGCCGGTATCGAGATTGACGGTGGCGATATGGCCCCCGTGATGGGCGATCTCGGTGATCCGGCCATCGACGACAGGTATGTTGCGGCGCGCCAGATCGGCCCGGATATCGGGTGGAATGTCGTGACCATCGGCGAAGAGCGTCAACGTGTCGGTCCAATCGTGGTACAGCCTGACATAAGTATGCGACTGCGGGCCGGACCAGACGAGGCCCCAATGCTGGCCGGCGACTTCAAAGCCGTCGCAATAGGGGCAGGGTACGATGGACGTGCCCCAGCTTTCGGCAAAGCCCGGAACATCAGGCATCTGGTCGGCGACGCCATAGCTCAGGATCAGGCGCCGCGCCCCAAGGCTTTCGCCATCGCCAATGAGGACGGAGAAATCGTCGATGGCGCCGGAGACGCTGTCGGCCCGGGCACTGACCAGCCTGATCGTGGGATAACGCGCCAGCTGCTGCCGCGCCTCGGCCAGGATGTCCAGCGGTGGCTTGTGATCGTGACCGAGCAGGCCATGCGAGTGGCCGGCGAAGCGATTGCGCGGCAGGCCGGTATCGAGAACGGTGACCTTGCGGCGGGCACGGCCGAGCTGCAGGGCGCCGGCGAGACCGGCAAAGCTGCCGCCGATGATGATGACGTCATCCATGGTGATAAGCTCCGTGTTGTGGATGGAGGGGGTTGGGCCGGGCCTGGCGCGAAATATCGTCCAGCGATACGCGCTCGAGACGGGCAGCGAGCAGGGCTTCGGCATCGACGAGAAAGTCGCCCATCACTGTGTTGACCGGCCGGACAATGCCGCATTCGATATCGCCGGGCGGCCCGGGGAAACTTGATTTGGAGGACAGGTTGAAACCTATCCATTGGCTTGCACATTTCAGATACTACATGGTATCGTAATGCAAGAATTAGGATACTGTCAAGTACTGGAATTGTCGTGACCGAAAACAGCCAGGGCCGGCGCGGCCGGCCCGCCAACGAGGCGCTTGGCCAAACGATAGTCGACGCCGCGTGCGAACTCTTTGTGGAATTGGGTTTTCAAGCGACGACATTAGACAAGGTCGCCCAGCGGGCGAAGATATCCAAGCTCAGCATCTATCGGCACTTCGAGAACAAGGAGGCGCTGTTCAGCGCGGCCATCGCGGCCCGCTGCCATCAGTTTGCACCACAGGCCCTTTTTGAAGGCGTCGACGGTTCGGCCGAAGATCAGCTCATGGCGGTGGGATCATCCTTGCTTCGCACGCTGTTGAGCTCGGACGTCCGCAGTGTCGAAGCCATGATCATGGCCGACAAGACGAATCAAAAGTCGTTAAGCAAGCTCCAATACGAAGCCGGCCCCGCCCATGTCATCGCCCAAATCGAGGCCCTGTTGCGTCAGTTGCACGCGAAGGCGGTTCTGAACGTGCCCGATCCTCTCCGGTCCGCCCGCTTGTTTGCCGCGCTTTTCAAAGGATCCGATCTCCTGATTATCGCACACTTCGATGAGGCGAGAGCAGAGGACGACAACGAAATCGAATCCTATTGCCGGTCGGCCGTCGCCATGTTCATCGCCGCGCACGGTGGCAACGACCACGCGGGCGGATAAGCATTTGATTGCTCCGGGCAGCTTGGCCGGGACCGTCGTCCAGGCGCTTCGTCATATTGGGCCGGCGCGCGCGGCCGAGCTTGCACAGATCGCGGCACCTCATCTTTCTCCCAACGATAAAAAGACGCTCGCATCTACCGCGGTCCAAGCTCCCGCCTGGATGCGGTCGACGCTTCTCTCCATCGCAGATCCGGCAGCAGTCGGGACAACATTTGATAGGTGATGCGACGGTGCCATCCGACGATATGCGATCGGGTCCGGAACATCGATCGGTACCGCAGCCAAAGCTGAAACTATGTATGTCGATAACTAAAGTACCGTCAGCGCGGAAATGTCATGCTACGGGTAATTTTCGTTATATATTTCAAAGCGTTGACACACAGAAAAGTACCGTCAAACCCTAAAAAGGAATGACGGTACTTTTTAGAATGCTCTGTCGGATACAAAAGCACCGTCAAAAGTACCGTCAGAGTGATCAGCTACAAGCTGCGAGCCGCGCCAGGCGCTCCGATAAACTTAACGATTTCAATGACTTGATAGGTTTGTCAATTCCATTGATAATGTGCCCTGGCTAGCAGTCTGCCCTGCCCGCAAATCATTGTATTTTCTGCGAAATTCTACGCTAGAGCCGCCTATCATCGCCGTTTCCCTCATTCCCACTCGATCGTTTTGAGCCATGGTAACGCGTTGACGCGGCAGCACAAACTTTTCTGCACGCCCTAAAGAACCGACTCTGCGATCCGTCAGAAATCTGCGCTCTTGATTTCAAAAGGGAATTTCGGCGATTCGGGATCGGCTCGGTTTCGGCGACTATCGACAACAATCGGTCGATTTTCGACAGCCGCGCCGCAACAAGCCGCGACCCACTGGGGACCAAAAAAGGACCGTCAAACACGGCCGAACGGTCCGCACGGTAGCGCCCGGCATTCGCTCGTCGCCGTGGCGTGCCTCACTTGCCGTATGACGCAAGGAACACCCGTACGCCGGCCGCGGCGTGCCGTCGAAGCTTCGCCGGTTTCGGAATCGACTCGTCACCCAACAGCATGGCCCTGTTCAATGGCTCGCCCATAATCAACCAATTGAACTGGGAAGCGGCGACGGCCGGATCATCGATCGCAAGCAGGCCGCGATCAGCCAAGCGCTCGAACAACACTGCCATCGCCGCAATTGCGCGCCCGGGTCCGCCATCGAAGAGCGCCTTTGCCAGTTCTGGGAAGCGGCCGACCTCGCCGATCACCAGACGGCGCAGCTGCATGACGCGCGGCGTGAGTACAGTGGTAAGCTGTCGGTACGCATAGCGCTGAAGATAATCGGCAATATCTTCGCCCTCGGCGAGTTCGGGCATTTTACTGTGGACCCTATCGCTGGCTCGATTGGTCACGCTGCTCACGATCTCCACGAACAGCATCTCCTTGTTCGGAAAATTCTTGTAGACGGTCTGTTTCGACACCGCCGCAAGCGCCGCGATCTCGTCCATATTGGTGGCCAGATAGCCCTTTTGCAGAAACACTTCTGTCGCCGCCTCGAGGATGGCCCGCCGCTTTTTCGCCGACCGGCCGTGCGGTTCGAGTTCTTCTGAAACACCTGCTGAACGCGTCGTGGTCATGCTCCTGGCGTGTCCGCTGCCGATTGACTCATGGTACTGGACCGTCTAGTTTGATTTGGACCGAGATGCAATGGGGAGAGATCGACAATGCACATCCAGTTCGCGGAGCTTCCGGTGTTCGACCAGGAACGCGCCAAGGCGTTCTGCATCGATCACCTGAACTGCCGCGTCGTCGCCGATCAGCCAATGGGCAATGATGGGTGGCGATGGATCGAACTCGGATTTCCAGGTGCCGAAACCACCCTCCACTTCCTAAGGCGCAAGGACGAAACACCATCTGAGGGGCCCGTCCTCGTGCTGGTTGACAACGAAATCGAAGTCACCGTTCAGAGACTCAAATCGCGAGGCGCCGAGATCATAGCAGAACCGCGCCCCGCGCCATGGCAACCGGGGCGCACGATCGCGGAATTTCGGGACAGCGAGGGCAATCGCATGATGATCACCAGCAGATGACGCACTCACCTATCATGACCGCAACTTGCTCTTGCGGTGGCGTCGAACTCAAAGCCTTTGGCAGGCCGATCGTGAGCAGTGCCTGCTACTGCGACGACTGCCGGAAGGGAGCTGATCAGATCGAAGCTTTGCCAGGTGCTGGCGCCATACGCGATCCCGATGGCGGCACCGCATACATCCTCTATCGAAAGGACCGCATCGAGTGCTCCAAGGGGGCCGAATTGCTGAGGGGTTACAAGCTTAAGGAAACTTCAGCCACGAATAGGGTCATCGCCATGTGCTGCAATTCAGCGATGTTAATGAACTTCGATAGAGGTCCGCATTGGGTCTCGGCATACAGAGCGCGGTTTCACGGAGAACTCCCGCCACTGCAGCTGCGGATTTGCACTAAGTTCAAGTCGGACAGCGATGTCATTCCTGACGACGTGCCGAGCCACCGGGGTTATCCTCTAGGGTTCGTCGTTAAACTTTTGGCATCGCGCGTGGCGATGTTGCTAGGTCGATAAACCGGCCGCCAGCCTGCGCGATAAGACATTCAGATAGGTGCGCAAATCGGATACAGCCTTGCCGCTCAGGGTTCAGGCCTGAACGAATTTCTGTAGGCGATCCGCCACGATCAGCCCTGCCCGGCTGTTCAAGTGCACGCCGTCGGTGTGAAATAGCCAGCCATTTACGCGGGCGACATCATCCGGACGCTGCCGCAGCACCAGTACGCGAAAAGCATCGCGATAGAATGGAAGAAAGTTGAACGCCGTGTAGGCCCGGCCAGGGCGAGGCGCGAACCGCCTCGGTGAGCGCCTCATGGAGCGGGACATAGCCGCAGCGTTCCTCGTGCGCGATGGCCGCCACGATCGCAGAATATTCCTTGATCCGCCGGTTGAACTCGCTCTGGAACGGGTCGTCCGAATCCGGCGCTTCTCCTATCGGAGGGAGCGAGCAAAGGCCGATGTCCGCCGCCGTCTCGCGCTTCAGCCTGCGTGCTATCTCGGCCAGATTCTCGTGGAACCAATCGGGCGAAGGCGTGCGGGGCAGACGCTTCCAAAACGTAAAGAACCGCCGCACTTTGCGTGACACGAGCGTGAGAACATCATTCCCGCCGACCCAGACGATGACCTTGTCGGGACGACAGGCGAGCACATCCGGCAACCGCTGCAGCGCGTTGTAGGCCAAGTCGCCGCCGACGCCAAAATTCCGGAACTCAAATTGCCCGTTGCCCGGCCGCCGGCGGAGCTCCGCCAGGCCAGAAGTGAGAAATCGTCGCCTTATGCTCTTCCCAAAACGGCTGGCCCAGTCATGAGTTTCAGGTCGGATTCCGCGGCGTTTTCCAACATCCATGGGCAGGCATAATAATCTTCGATGCGATCGATGACGCGACCGGCGACATGGACACGAACCGGCCACGCGACCTGCCACCGGTCGCCTCGCTGGAAGAGCACGATCAGGACAGGCTGTCCGTCGATCGCCCCCAACTCCATGGTCCACGTCTCCGGGTTTCGCTCGTATTCGACGAAATAGGGAGAACTTCTGAGCAGGCCGTCGAAGCAGTCGGCGACCCGCAACCGAGCATCGGCGCTGGTGAGGCTCCGCACGCCATCCCAGTCATGGCGGTTGAAGAGGTCAACATAGCGCTGCAAGAGCCGCGCGGTGTCGGGATCAAGCGGACGGTTCGGTTCACCGGCAGGTTCAGGGGGCAAGTCGGCGAGCTTCGCCCGTCCGCGGGAGAGCGCGGATTTGACGCCCCCAACCGTCGAGTCCACGAGTTCTGCGGTCTCTTCCAGCGAATAGTCGAACACGTCCTTCAGGAGGATGCAGGCGCGCTCCTTGGGCGGCAAGCGGCCAACCAGCCGTTCGATGGCGCGGCGTGCATCGGTCGCTGCCGGCTCTGCAGAGACAACGCCGACGTCGTCCGAATAGGCGTGCTCCGCGCGCTCGCGCACATCGCGTCGCCTCAGAAAGTCGATGCAGCGATTGTGAGCGATGCGAAACAGCCAGGGCTTCAGCCGGCGGGCATCGTCGAGGGTCTCAATCTTCGTGTAGGCCTCGAACAGCGTCTCCTGCACGAGATCCTCACCGTCGAGGCGTGAGCCCGTCATGCGGGCGCAGTAGCGATGCAGTTGGGCGCGGACGCCTGACACCGTCTCGAGGAAGGCGCGATATCGCGCATCGAACAGGCCGGTCGGTCGCTCGGGCATGTCCTTCAGCTGCCACATCTTGGTTTCAATTTGCCAGTCATGCGACCTCCTGACCTTCAGCGCGTATTGCCGCGGTTGCGGCCAGACCAAGCTTGGGGCGAACCCATTGTGCCAACCGCGCGATCGCGTCGTCGGCTTCGGGAGCGCGGCCGGCCATCATCTGGAACGAGTGCAGCATCCCCGGAAATACGTCTAAGCGCACCTCGACGCCGGCGGCCTTTGCACGCTCGGCGAGCGCTCGGCTGTCGTCGAGCAGGGTTTCCTCTTCGCCCGCCTGCAAATAGATCGGCGGCAGGCCCTTGAGATCGGCAAAGATCGGGCTGGCCAAGGGATGTCGGATATCGACCTCACCGAGGACTTGCGACGCGAGCATGTCCACGCTGGCCTTCTGGAAGAAGGCGTCCTTCTCACGGTTCGCTTCGTAGGAGAGTCCGCTCGCGGACATATCATGCCAGCCGGAGATACTGAGGATCGCCGCCGGCAGCGGACGTCCGGCGTCGCGGCGCTTAATCGAGGCCGCGAGGATCAGGCCCGCGCCAGCGGAATCGCCTGCAGCTATGGTGTGCTTCGGCGCGACACCCTGCTCGAGCAGCCATTCGAACGCGGTCAGGGTCTGCTCGATCTGGCGCGGAAACTTGCTCTGGAAAACGTAGTCGTACGTAGCGAGCAGAGCGTAACAGCCGATCGCCTTAGCAAGGTGTCCGACCATCTTGCGATGGGTCCAGATCGATCCGCCAACATAACCACCGCCGTGCGCGTAGAGCATGACCCGATCCTTGGCCGCCAGTTTTGGCTGAACCCACAGCGCGGTCGTGTCGCCGAGGGTCGTCTCGACGTAATCGACGCCGCCCGGTTCTGCCGTCAAAACGGACCACTCGGATGCTTCCTGTGGCGATTCTCGACCGCTGCGAAAAGCCTCCGCGAGCGTTTCGTAGTGTATCTTGTTCGCTAGGCTCTGCTTGCTGTTCATTTGTCACGCTCCAATTCGTCCAGGAGGGCGATGTCAAGGATGACCGTGCCCATGAACAGCTAAGACGGATGAACCCAGCGAAAGGATACGTGGCCGGCAGATGCAACGCCTCGCCGGTGGCAGTTGCCGCGGACCCCGGTTGTCAAACCCAGCAAGGCTAGGCTGCTCCACCCTTCTCTGTGGGACGTTCGTTCCAGACATTCGCCGATCGGCCAGATGCTTCGTCTATGCCGTCGCCGGGTGGCCGGGGGCTGGGACTATTGACTATTATCGCCGAGCCAACATCGCCTTAAACATGCTGGTCTATCCTCTTCTACTCCGCAGTACTCCTCGTCACTCCCACTCGATGGTGCCTGGCGGCTTGCTCGTCACGTCGTAGACCACGCGGTTGATGCCGCGTACCTCGTTGATGATGCGGGTGGCGGCTGCTCCCAGGAATGCCATGTCGTAATGGTAGAAGTCGGCCGTCATGCCGTCGACCGAGGTGACGGCGCGCAGCGCGCAGACGAACTCGTAGGTGCGGCCGTCGCCCATCACGCCGACGGTCTGCACCGGCAGCAGCACGGCGAAGGCCTGCCAGATGGCGTCGTAGAGGCCGGCCTTGCGGATCTCGTCGAGATAGATGGCGTCGGCCTCGCGCAGGATCTCCAGCTTTTCGCGGGTGATGCCGCCCGGACAGCGGATGGCGAGACCGGGACCGGGGAACGGATGCCGGCCAATGAAGCTGTCGGGCAGGCCGAGCTCCTTGCCGAGCGCCCTCACCTCGTCCTTGAACAATTCGCGCAGCGGCTCGACCAGCTGCATGTTCATGCGTTCGGGCAAGCCACCGACATTGTGATGCGACTTGATGGTCACCGACGGGCCGCCGCTGAAAGAGACGCTTTCGATGACGTCGGGATAGAGGGTGCCTTGTGCCAGGAAATCGGCGCCGCCGAGCTTCTCGGCCTCCTCCTCGAACACTTCGATGAACAGCCGCCCGATGGTCTTGCGCTTCTTCTCGGGGTCCGACTCGCCCTCGAGCGCGCCGATGAAACGGTCCGAAGCGTCGACCAGGATCAGCGGCAGATTGTAATGCTGGCGAAACATCTCCACCACGCCTGATGCCTCGTCCTTGCGCATCAGACCGTGGTCGACAAGGATGCAGGTGAGCTGGTCGCCGACCGCCTCATGGATCAGCAAGGCCGCGACCGAGGAATCAACGCCGCCCGACAGCGCGCAGATCACCTTGCCCTTGCCGACCTGTTTGCGGATCGTCTCGACCGCGTGCTCGCGGTAGGCGCGCATCGTCCAGTCGCCTTCGGACGCACTTATGCGGTAGTTCGCTCCTGGAACAGCGTCTCGATCAGCGGGCACTCCGGCAACGTGCCGTCAGCGCATTGCGCGACCACCTCCTTCAGCATGCGCTCCATCCGTTTGAGGTCAGCGATTTTCGTCCGCACGTCCTTAAGATGGGCGGCGGCCACATCTCTTGCCTCGCCGCAAGGCCGATCGCGTTCATCCACGAGGCGCAGCAGTTCGCGGATTTCATCGAGGGAAAAGCCTAGCTCTCGCGCGCGTAGCACGAAGCAAAGGCGCCGCTCGTGCATGGTGTCGTAGCTGCGATAGCCGCTCGTCGTACGCGGCGGCTCGGGCAGAAGGCCGACCTTCTCGTAATAGCGCACGGTCTCCAGATTGCAGCCCGTACGCTGCGCGAGCTCGGCCCGTTGCAGGCCCTTCACCGCGGCATGATCGCGCATCGCAAAATCCCTCTTGACCCTGTAGTGACTACAGACCGCATGCTACGGCACGCTTGGGATTTCGGCAAGGAAGAGAGGCCGGACATGGTTGCATCGCGATCCGGAACAACGGCGGCCCAAACTGCCGCTGCAGACTTGTCTGCCTCTGAACGAGGCGACGCCGGGCGGCAGCGTCTGATCGCCGTGGGCGGCATTCTCGGCGCACTCGCGGCTTCCTCCTGCTGCATCGTGCCGCTGCTTCTGTTCAGCCTTGGCATCGGCGGGGCCTGGATCGGCAATCTGACGGCGCTCGCGCCTTACAAGCCATTCTTCGTCGCCGGCACGGCAAGCCTTCTCGGATGCGGCTTCTACCTCGTCTACTGGAAGCCCAGGCGAGCCTGCGCCGATGACGCCGCTTGCGCGCGCCCGATCCCTAGCCGCTTCGTTCAACTCGCGCTCTGGATCGCGACGGTGCTCGTATTGGCCGCCTTCGCCTTCGACTACATCGCCCCGCTGCTGCTCGGCGCCTGAGACAAAGGAGTTTCATCCATGACCAAGTATTTGAGCGCGCTCGCCCTGATCGGCTCCGTTATCGTGGCTCCGGCCGCGTGGGCTGGCGAGCGCACCGTCACCTTCGCTGTCGACAACATGACCTGCGCCTCATGTCCCTACATCGTGCAGAGCTCAATGGCGGCGGTCCCCGGCGTTGCGAAGGTCGCCGTCTCCTTCGAAGCCAAGACCGCGACCGTGACCTTCGACGACGCTAAGACGAACCCGGATACTATCGCGACCGCTAGCATGAATGCCGGCTATCCGGCCCATCCGACACAGCAGGGCAGTTGAGATGAGCGACCGCGCCCTGGTCCGCGCCGGCGTGGCCGGCGCCATCCTCGCCGCGATCTGCTGCGCGGCGCCGCTCCTCGCCGTGGGTCTGCCCCTGGCCGGCCTTGGCGCGTGGTTGGCAGGCGCCGGTCTGGTGGTGCTTCCCCTGATCGGCGCGAGCCTCGGCCTCGTCGCGTGGGGCGTCCATTATCGCCGGGCACAAGCCGCGGGCTGCGAGAAGAAGATTCACAAGGAAAGCATGAAGCAATGAACGATTGCTGCGCATCCTCCTCGCCCCAGGGCAAGCTTGCAGCTTCCGCATCCGCGACACCGCCGAGCTACACCGTGCGGCCCGGCGTGACGTTTCCGGACTGGTCTGTGGTCACATCTCCCCTCGTCAAAGACGCACTGCTGGCCATGAACGATGTTCTGCGGATCATGGCTGGACCCAACCAACCCGCCGATCGTTGGAGCGACCGCGACCGTCTCGTGGATCGAGTTCGCGTTGCGCTGCTTAAGCTCTACGCCGAGGCAGGGCGAGCACCTACCCAAAGTGCGATTGCCAAGCGCGCGGGGCTGAGCGAGACGACCGTTCAGCCGCAGCTCGAAGAACTCCAACGTCGTGACCTCGTCGTGCTCAACGGCGATCGGATCGTCGGAGCCTATCCCTTTACCGACCGGGATGCGGACCATCAGGTCACCTTGGACGGACGCGTCGTTAACGCCATGTGCGCAGTGGACGCGCTCGGCATCGGCGCCATGACCGGTCGCGACATCGCGATTGCATCGCGCTGCCGCCATTGTGGTGCGCCAATTCGGATCAGCACACGGGATCAAGGTAGGATGCTGGCTCGCGTTGAACCGAAGACGTCCGTTATGTGGCAAAGTGTCCATTACGAAGGCGCGTGCGCGGCGAACTCGCTGTGCGCGACGACCGCGTTCTTCTGTTCGGAAGACCATCTCTCCGCCTGGCGCCGCGAGCGTACCGCGGACGAGCCTGGTTTTCGGCTGTCGATCGAGGAAGGACTGGAGGCGGGTCGCGCTCTCTTCGGACCCAGCCTCGCTGGCCTCGAGATGGCACCACACGCGTCGGTCCGCGCGGCGTTGAAGAGCGCTGCAGCAACAGACCGCCCCTTCCGCGCGAACGGTCGCAATGGTGGCGCCTACGATCTCGTCGTCATCGGCGCCGGCTCAGCCGGCTTCTCGGCTTCGATCACCGCCGCCGATCAGGGTGCGCAAGTCGCCCTCATCGGCCACGGCACCATCGGCGGCACTTGCGTCAATATCGGTTGCGTCCCATCGAAGACGCTGATCCGCGCTGCCGAGACACTTCACAACGCTCGCGTGGCAGCACGTTTCGCCGGCATCGCGGCCGAGGCCGAGCTGACGGACTGGCGCGGAACCGTCCGCCAGAAGGACGCGCTGGTTTCCGATCTGCGCCAGGCCAAGTACATTGACCTGCTGCCGGCCTATAACGGCATCGCCTATCGCGAGGGCGCGGCGCGGCTCGTGGAAGGTGGTGTCGAGGTAGACGGCGGGCGCATTCCCGCTGGCAAGATCATAATCGCGACCGGCGCGCGACCGGCGGTGCCCGCCATCCCTGGCATCGAGACCGTACGCTATCTGGCCAGCACGACCGCGCTCGATCTTGAGGAGCTACCACGATCGTTGCTCGTCATCGGAGGCGGCTACATCGGGGCGGAACTCGCCCAGATGTTCGCCCGCGCCGGCGTCAAGGTGACGCTCGTTTGCCGGTCTCGGCTGCTCCCCGAGGCCGAGCCCGAGATCGGCGCGGCCCTGACGGGGTATTTCGAGGACGAAGGGATCACCGTGGTCTCTGGCATCGCCTACCGTGCTATCCGCGGGACCGAGAACGGCATTGTGCTCGACGTTTCCATCGACTGCCACGATACGACGATCGACGCCGATCAGGTGCTGATCACTACCGGTCGCACGCCCAACATCGAAGACCTTGGGCTCGCCGAGCACGGCATCGTGCTCTCACCGAAAGGCGGCATTGTCGTTGATGACCGCATGCGCACCTCCGGGGCCGGCATCTATGCTGCCGGCGATGTCACCGGCCGCGACCAGTTCGTCTACATGGCCGCCTATGGTGCCAAGCTTGCTGCCAAGAATGCGCTCAACGGCGACAGCCTGCGCTACGACAACAGCGCCATGCCTGCCATCGTTTTCACCGACCCGCAAGTGGCGAGCGTGGGCCTCACCGAGGCCGCGGCCCGTGCCGCCGGACATGCCGTCCGTGTCTCGACGATCGGTCTCGAGCGGGTGCCGCGCGCACTCGCCGCTCGCGACACCCGTGGGCTCATCAAGCTCGTGGCCGATGCCAGCAGTGGCCGGTTGCTCGGCGCGCATATTCTCGCGCCGGAAGGAGCCGACAGTATCCAGACCGCGGCGCTGGCGATCCGGCAAGGCCTCAATGTCGAGGATCTCGCCGATGCGATCTTTCCGTATTTAACCACTGTCGAGGGCTTGAAGCTCGCGGCACTCGGCTTTGCCAAGGACGTCGCCAAGTTGTCGTGCTGCGCTGGCTAGGATTGCGTTCATTTTCCGATTGCGACGCCAGCTGCGCCGATCTCCAGCGAACCGCCGAATTGTACGCTCCAGCACGCCAATATACTCCGCCGACCACACCTCTCTTTACTTTTCGAGAAAGCGCCATCAAATCACACGAGGAATATCCTGAGTCATTGGAGGTCGCTCAAGAGTGCCACGAAGACTTGTCGTAACTACTTCAAACTACGCTATTGCCGCCATTTGTATCCGTCACTCCCACTCAATTGTGCCTGGCGGTTTGCTCGTCACGTCGTAGACGACGCGGTTGATGCCGCGTACCTCGTTGATGATGCGGGTGGCGGCTGCTCCCAGGAATGCCATGTCGTAATGGTAGAAGTCGGCCGTCATGCCGTCGACCGAGGTGACGGCGCGCAGCGCGCAGACGAACTCGTAGGTGCGGCCGTCGCCCATCACGCCGACGGTCTGCACCGGCAGCAGCACGGCGAAGGCCTGCCAGATGGCGTCGTAGAGTCCGGCCTTGCGGATCTCGTCGAGATAGATGGCGTCGGCCTCGCGCAGGATCTCCAGCTTTTCGCGGGTGATGCCGCCCGGACAGCGGATGGCGAGACCGGGACCGGGGAACGGATGCCGGCCAATGAAGCTGTCGGGCAGGCCGAGCTCCTTGCCGAGCGCCCTCACCTCGTCCTTGAACAATTCGCGCAGCGGCTCGACCAGCTGCATGTTCATGCGTTCGGGCAAGCCGCCGACATTGTGATGCGACTTGATGGTCACCGACGGGCCGCCGCTGAAAGAGACGCTTTCGATGACGTCGGGATAGAGGGTGCCTTGTGCCAGGAAATCGGCGCCGCCGAGCTTCTCGGCCTCCTCCTCGAACACTTCGATGAACAGCCGCCCGATGGTCTTGCGCTTCTTCTCGGGGTCCGACTCGCCCTCGAGCGCGCCGATGAAACGGTCCGCAGCGTCGACCAGGATCAGCGGCAGATTGTAATGCTGGCGAAACATCTCCACCACGCCTGATGCCTCGTCCTTGCGCATCAGACCGTGGTCGACAAGGATGCAGGTGAGCTGGTCGCCGACCGCCTCGTGGATCAGCAAGGCCGCGACCGAGGAATCGACGCCGCCCGACAGCGCGCAGATCACCTTGCCCTTGCCGACCTGTTTGCGGATCGTCTCGACCGCGTGCTCGCGGTAGGCGCGCATCGTCCAGTCGCCTTCGATGCCGGCGATGTTGTGGACGAAGTTGCGGAGCAGCCTGGCGCCGTCCGGCGTATGCACCACTTCGGGGTGGAACATGAGGCCGTACATTTTGCGTTCGACATTGCCGAAGATAGCGAAGGGCGAGCCCTCCGATTTTCCGAGCACCTCGAACCCCTTGGGCAGGGAGATGACGCGGTCGCCATGGCTCATCCACACCTGGTGGCGCTGGCCGGGCGCCCACAGGCCGTCGAACAACGGGCTGTCCTTGGCGATCTCGACGAAGGCGCGGCCGAATTCGCGGTGGTCGGAGCTTTCGGCGACGCCGCCCATCTGCACGCACATCGCCATCTGGCCATAGCAGATGCCGAGCACCGGCACGCCGGCGTCGAAGACGATCTGCGGCGCGCGCGGACTGCCGATGTCGCCGGTCGAGGCCGGGCCGCCGGACAGGATCACCGCCTTCGGATTGACGCGCTTGAACGCCGCCTCGGCCGACTGGAAGGGCACGATCTCGGAAAAGACGCCGGCCTCGCGGATGCGGCGGGCGATCAGCTGGGTGAACTGGCTGCCGAAATCGACAATCAGGACGGTGTCGGGATGATTGGCTGTTTTCATGGCGAGCGTTTAGAGAAAGAAACGAGTCGGCGCAATGGGTTGTGAGGTCGCGCTTTCACTTCGATTCCGGTGTGTCGTCCTGAACGCCAGAGGCTTTGTCCAATGCATCCGTTTGCGTTGTATCGAGCGACTGCAAGGCGCCCATCAGCGCCGCGAAACGCTCGTGACCAAGGCGGGCAACATAGCTCCGTTCGATCTGCAGCTTGATGCGGTCGCCATCGCGCAGGGCGTCCAGGCCCTTGCGGGTGTAGCGCACAAGCTTGCCGCGACCGTCTTGCGGATCGGGCAGACGCTGCAACACACCTTCCGTCTCCAGGCCATCGAGCAATTGCTGAATCGCCTGCTTTGAGATCGCCGAGCGCTCGATCAGCGCCGACTGGCGCATGCCGCCGCGCGGGATGTGTCCAAGCAGGCCGGCACGCGCTTCGGTGAACCAGTGATGGCCGGCAGCGCGCATCGCAGCGGCGAACTCGGTCTGCCAGGCGCGGCTCGCCTGCCACAGCCGCCAACCTATGTGATCCGGCAGCGCTTCAGGTTTTTCGTCAAGGCCCTTGACCAAATTCTTCTCGCCCGATACATAGTCAAGCATCTTGACTACTAGTTCACTCTAAGTGGCGATGCCGGTCAAGGCAATCGGCGACTTCAATTCAGGAGGAAATCATGGCAGCACTTCAGAAGGAAACCCTTGCAATGCTCATTCCGGGCATGACCCATGTGTTGGAACGAAACGGCAAGGAGGCTTACGTCTATTTTGAAAGCGAGGGTGCCGCGCACATGCTGCTCGACGATGGCGAGGCGCGAAGCGGGCGCTGGCGGATGCTCGATGACGGTTATGTCGCCGACTGGGACACCGGCGCGACCGGACGCTGGACCCTCGATCACGAGCCCGGGTCAGTCACTTACATCAATCGCGACAACGCCGTTCGCTTCAGGATGATCGGCGTGCTGTTCGGCAACGCTAAGAAGCTGCCGCCCCAACAAGCTTGAAGTCGATCGCGCCCGAGGCGATCGCCTGTTCCAGCAGTTGCACCGCCGCGGCCAGCTTCTCGTCGATGACGTGCAGATATTCGGTCCAGTCGCCGACATGCCTCAGATCGGCTGCCCCGTCGGAAATGCCGCGCAGGCCGATAAGCGGCACGTCGAACAGCTGGCAGGCGCGCAGGCAGGCGAAGGTCTCCATATCGACCATGTCGGCGGCGATCGCGTCGTAGGCGGCGCCGGAGACGATTGCCGCCCCGGTCGACAGCGTCGCCTGTCTGACGCCTGGTATCCTGAACGGCAGCGGCACGCTGACAGGCAGGTCGAGGAACGGCGTGGCGCCCTTCTCGAACCCGAGGGGCGAGGCGTCCATGTCGCGGTAGGCGACTGAAACGGCCTGGTAGATTTCCGTCTGCTCCAGCGTCCGGCTGCCCGCCGACCCGAGCGACACGACGAGATCGGGCAGCGCCATCCCGGCATGCAGCCGGGATAGTTCGGCGCTGAGTCCGACGCCGGCCTCGACCGGTCCGACGCCGGTCAGCAGCGGCGTGAACAGCCGCTGCAGGTGTGGACCGTATTCGGCTTCGGCCGCCATGACGAAGAGAACGGATTTGCCGGAGATCGGGGTGAGCTCACCAGGTGTCTTGCCGGCCATGATCGTCCATCCTCCCCTGCCCGTTCCTCAGCCCTCGATGCCGTCGCGGCCGAGCACTGTCATCATCGTTCCGGTCATCGTGGCGATCAGCTTGGCCTCGCCGTCGACGGCGAACGCATAGGCCTGGCCGTCGGCGACGATGATGGTGCGGCCGGGCTTGGTAACCGAGCCGCGAAACAGGAAACGCTCGCCCCTGCCCGGCGCCAGCAGATTGACCTTGAACTCGATGGTCAGCACGCCGGAATTTTCCGGCATCAGCGAGAATGCCGCATAGCCGCAGGCCGAGTCGAGAGCCGTCGAAATGACGCCGGCATGGAGAAAGCCGTGCTGCTGCGTCAATGCCGCAGAATAGGGCATTTCGATCTCGATGATGCCGGGCGTCACCAGCGTCAGCTCGGCGCCAATCGTCATCATCGCGTTCTGGCGCGCGAAGGACGTCCTGACGCGGTCCTCGTAATCGGGAGCAGGAACGATCTTTGCTGCCATGGCCGTCGCCCTTCGTTTCTCGACAAATCTTATTGCAAAGGCATTTATCGCAGAGGGGTGGGCGGCAGGCAATCGCAAATGCTGCACTGCAGCATTCGGCTTAGCCCTGTATCGATGGCAACGATTCAGCCGGCCCGCCGCAGCGCGCAGAAGTAAAAGCCGTCGGTGCCGCTCAGCAACGGCGACAGCGAAATGCCGCCCGCAGCGCCTATCCGCATTGCCGCTTCGTGGCCCGCAAAACGGCTGTCCCAAAGCTGGCGGTGATCGAGCGGGACAAAACCGGGATGGCGGTCCCGGAAGGCCGAAACCTGGTCGCCATTCTCCTCGTCGAACACCGAACAGGTGATGTAGACCAGCAGGCCGCCGGGTTTGACGAAGTCCCTGGCGGCATCGAGTATCGTCTCCTGCTCGCCCTTGCGGGCGTCGAGCTGTCTTTGCGTCAGCCGCCATTTGGCATCCGGCCGGCGCCGCCAGGTGCCGCTGCCGGTGCAGGGCGCATCGATCAGGACGATGTCCATATGCTTGCCGAGCGGCGCGAGTTCGGCCGGCTTGGTGACGATCTGCACATTGCGGTTTTCCGAGCGGCGGATGCGGTCGAAGATCGGCGCCAGCCTTGCCTTCTCCGCATCGTGAGCGAAGATCTGGCCTCGATTATCCATCGCCGCGGACAGCGCCAGCGTCTTGCCGCCGGCGCCGGCGCAAAAGTCGAGCACCTGCATTCCAGGCTCGGCGCCGGCCAGTTCAGCCGCAATCTGCGAACCCTCGTCCTGGACCTCGAACCAGCCTTTCTGGAAGGCCGGCTCGGCCTGCACGTTCGGGTGCCTGCCGTCGCCTTCGATCGGCGGGATGCGGATACCGTGCGGCGCGATCCGGGCAGGCTTGGCGCCGGTCTCCGCCAGTTCCGCCAGCACCTTGCCGCGATCGGCCTTCAGCGTGTTGACCCTGAGGTCGAGCGGCGGGCGTGTCGCCAGCGCGGCACCCTCTTCCACCCAGGCCGTGCCGAACGCCCGTTCGAACAGCGGCATGCACCAGTCGGGGATGTCTGCCCTGACGGCCGGCGGCGCATCGGCAAGCCGGCGACCGCCGAGCGTTGTCAGTTCGTCGGCGGTAAGCAGCGGCGGCGCGAACTTGTCGCCCTCGAGCGCCTCGTTCAGCGACTGCGCCGTCTGGCCCCATTCGAGCAGCAGCGCGCCGAAGCCGATGGCGCGCGGCGTGTCCTCGCCGAGCAGCCAGCCTGCGGAGCGCTTGCGGCGCAGCGCGTCGTAGACGATGTTGCCGATCGCGGCACGGTCGCCGCCACCGGCGAAGCGGTGCGACAGGCCCCAGTCCTTCAGCGCATCGGCCACCGGCCGGTGACGCCGGCCAATATCGTCAAGCACTTCGATGGCTGCCGCCAGCCGCCCGCCCAGTCTCATTGTCGTCTTCCATTACTCAGCAAATTAATTCCGGCCCTGCTCTTAGAGCTTTTCGTGCCCTGATTGAAACAGTTCTGTTTCGCCGACGGCGAGACGATCCATGCGGAGGGGTGACGAATGTGGGTTGGTGCATAGCGAGCCGCGGCCACCAGGCGGGCGCCGGCATGCGGAACGAAACAATTCGATCAATATATTACACGTTTCTAATGTGCATGTCCGGCGCTCACAAGCATAGCGGCTTGCGCAACTGCTCTGCTTTGCAAGTTTTGCGGTTGCGAATACTCTTTGCGCGGTGATTCGCGTCGCAGAAAAAGCGGAGCCGCGGGTCGATACGAGGAGAGGGCAATGAAAACTTATCTGGCGGAAGTTCTAGGCACGTTTCTATTGGTGTTCATCGGCACGGCTTCGGTGGTGACGGGCGGCTTCGGCGGCGCGCTGCCGCTTGGCCAGGAAGGCATCGGTCTGGCGTTCGGCATCGGCCTGATCGCGGCGGCCTATGCGATCGGCCCGATTTCCGGCGCCCATCTCAATCCGGCGGTGACGCTCGGTGTGTTCCTCGCCGGGCGGATGCCGGCCAGGGACGTCATTCCCTACTGGATCGCGCAGATCATCGGCGCCATCATCGCGTCGTTGGCGCTGTGGATCATCGTCTCCGGACAGGTCGGCGGTCACACCGGCGGCTTCGGCGCCAATGGCTGGGATGTGACGAAATGGGGCGTCAGCTCGGCCTTCCTGTGGGAGCTGATCGGCACCTTCACCTTCGTCACGGTGATCCTCGGCGTCACCAACGCCAAGCACACCACGGCCTTCGCCGGCCTGGTCATCGGCCTGACGCTGGCGGGCCTGCATTTCGCCATCATCCCGGTGACCGGCACGTCGCTCAACCCGGCCCGTTCGATCGGACCGGCGCTGTTTTCGGGAACTGCGGCGATCGGCCAGCTCTGGCTGTTCATCGTCGCGCCGCTGATCGGCGGCGCCATTGCCGGCGTGGTCGCCAAGGCCGGTATCTTCGAGAAAGACTGACTTTTCGGAAGCCCAACGAAAAAGGCGCGGGTCGAGACCCGCGCCCTTTTTGTTGCGTCGAGAAATTCGTATGCCCGGATCAGGCCGCGAGGTCAAAACGGTCGGCGTTCATCACCTTGGTCCAGGCGGCGGCGAAATCCCTGACGAACTTCTGCCCGGCGTCGGCCGATCCGTAGACCTCGGCAAGCGCACGCAATTGCGCGTGCGAGCCGAAGATCAGGTCGGCGCGGGTGCCGGTCCACTTGACCGCCCTGGTCTTGCGGTCGCGTGCTTCGTAGACTTCATCGGACCCGGCGGCCGGATCCCAGACCGTGTTCATGGAGAGCAGATTGACGAAGAAATCGTTGGTCAACGTGCCCGGCCTGTCGGTGAACACGCCGTGCTTCGACTGACCGCTGTTGGCGCCGAGCACCCGCAACCCGCCGACGAGCACCGTCATCTCCGGCGCCGTCAAGGTCAGCAGCTGCGCCCGGTCGACCAGCATCGCTTCGACCGACATCGGCGGCTTACCCCTGACATAATTGCGGAAGCCATCGACTTTCGGCTCGAGCGCGGCGAAGGACTGGACGTCGGTCTGTTCCTGTGAAGCGTCCATGCGGCCCGGCGTGAACGGCACCCCCACGTCATGGCCGCCGTCCTTGGCCGCCTTCTCGACCGCGGCGACGCCGCCGAGAACGATCAGGTCGGCAAGCGAGATCTTCTTGCCGCCGGACTGCGAGTTATTGAAGCCCTTCTGGATGCCTTCGAGTGTCTCGAGCACCTTGGCCAGCTGCGCCGGCTGGTTGACCTCCCAATCCTTCTGCGGGGCCAGGCGGATGCGGGCGCCGTTGGCGCCGCCGCGCTTGTCGGAGCCGCGGAAAGTCGAGGCCGAGGCCCAGGCGGTCGAGACCAGTTCGGAAACGGACAGGCCGGAGGCCAGGATCTTCGCCTTCAGCGAGGCGATGTCCTGTTCGCTGACCAGCTCGTGGTCGATTGCCGGTATCGGGTCCTGCCAGATCAGCTCTTCCTTCGGCACGAGCGGCCCGAGATAGCGGACGGCCGGACCCATGTCGCGATGGGTCAGCTTGAACCAGGCGCGCGCGAAGGCATCGGCGAACTGATCAGGATTCTGATGGAAGCGCCGCGAGATCTTCTCGTAGGCCGGGTCGACGCGCAGCGCGAGGTCGGTGGTCAGCATCGCCGGCGCGCGGCGCTTCGACGGATCGTGCGCGTCCGGTACGGTGCCTGCACCGGCGCCGCCCTTCGGCGTCCACTGATGGGCGCCGGCCGGGCTCTTGGTCAGCTCCCATTCGTAGTTGAACAGATTGTCGAAGAAATTGTTGCTCCATTTGGTCGGCGTCGTGGTCCAGGTCACCTCGAGACCCGAGGTGATGGCGTCGCCGGCAATGCCGGTGGCATGCTTGCTCGACCAGCCGAGGCCCTGCGCCTCGATGCCGGCGCCTTCCGGCTCCGCCCCGACCAGCGATGCATCACCGGCGCCGTGGGTCTTGCCGAAGGTGTGACCGCCGGCGATGAGCGCCACGGTTTCCTCGTCGTTCATGGCCATGCGGGCGAAGGTCTCGCGGATATCGCGCGCCGCGGCCAATGGATCGGGCGTGCCGTTCGGCCCTTCCGGGTTGACGTAGATCAGCCCCATCTGCACGGCGCCGAGATGGCCGTGAAGTTCGCGGTCGCCGGAATAGCGCTCGTCGGCGAGCCACTTGGTTTCCGATCCCCAGTCGACGTCCTGCTCCGGCTCCCAGACATCGGCGCGGCCGCCGGCGAAGCCGAACGTCTTGAAGCCCATCGATTCCAGCGCGACGTTGCCGGTGAGGATCAACAGGTCGGCCCAGGAGATTTTCCTGCCGTATTTCTGCTTGACCGGCCACAGCAGCCGGCGCGCCTTGTCGAGATTGGCGTTGTCCGGCCAGCTGTTGAGTGGCGCGAAACGCTGCTGGCCGGCGCCGGCGCCGCCACGGCCGTCGCCGATGCGATAGGTGCCGGCGCTGTGCCAGGCCATGCGGATGAAGAGCGGGCCGTAATGACCGAAATCGGCCGGCCACCAATCCTGCGAATCGGTCATCACCTGGTGCAGATCCCTGATCACCGCATCGAGATCGAGGCTCTTGAATTCCTTGGCGTAGTCGAAGTCCTCGTCCATCGGATCCGAGAGGCTGGACTGCTGGTGGAGGACGCCAAGGTCGAGCTGGTTCGGCCACCAGTCGCGGTTGGTCCTGGCGGCCGGTCCATGTGGGACCGGGCATTTGCCGGCGCTATTGTCGTCGGTTTTCGCGTCCATCTTTGCCTCCGATTTGTTGATTTTCCGGGATTTTGTTGATTTTCCGGGCAGGGCCAGCGGCCGCGCCATCTTGGAATGGTTCCAGACTAGCCCGCCCAGCCGATAAAGACAAATTGCCTTTGCTGTTTATTCTGATAGGTTTTCCTTATGATCGGTTTGACCGTCCGGCAGATGCATTATTTCGAGGCGCTGGCGCAGACGCTGCATTTCGGCCGTGCCGCAAAACTCGCCGGCGTCAGCCAGCCGGCGCTGTCTTCGCAGATCGCCGAGATGGAGCTGCGGCTGAATTGCCGTCTGTTCGAGCGCGGCGGCAAGGTGGTGCGGATGACCGACGACGCGCAGGTCCTGCTGCCGCGCATCGAGCGCATTCTTGCCGACGTCCGCGACGTCGAGGCGACGGCCCGGCGCGGCCGCCCGGCGCTGGAAGGCCGCTTCCGGCTCGGCATCATCCCGACGGTAGCGCCCTATCTCCTGCCGCATGTGCTGCCGGAGCTGAAACGGCATTTCCCGGCCTTACAGCTGGAACTGCGCGAAGCCGTGACCGCCTCGCTGGTCGAGGACACCGGCTCGGGGAAGCTCGATGCCTTCGTCGCGGCGCTGCCTCTCGATTACCCAGGCCTGGTTACCGAGGAACTTTTCTCCGACCGGTTCTTCCTGGCCGTGCCGGCCGGCGACCCCGCCTTCGCCTCGCCGCCGGTGCCACCGGAGAGCCCGGCACTGGAGCGGCTGATGCTGCTCGAGGAAGGCCATTGCCTGCGCGAACAGGCGCTCGCCGTCTGCGGCAACGTGCGGCCGGTGGCGATGGCAAGCTATGGCGCGACCAGCCTGACGACGCTGCTGCAGATGGTGGCGCATGGGCTCGGCGTCACGCTCATCCCGGAAATGGCGGCCGGGCCAGCCAGCACTATCCCCGATTTGAAGATCGTGCCGTTCCAGGAACCGATGCCGCAGCGCACGATCTGCCTCGCCTGGCGGCGCAACAAGGTTCGGCACGACGAATGCGTCGAACTGGCGAAGATCATCCGCGGGCTGGATGCGGCGGTGCTGGCAGCGTAGAGCGGCGGGTCAAGGATCCGGTTTTAGCCCCGAAGCCAACCCGCAAGAAAGGAACGGCTTCAATCCTTTTCCCAGGCTGCGAGCAACGGGCCGTTGCTTCCATAGACAGGGTCCTTGCGCGGACGGCCAACCCTGGGGATCGTGACGACTGCCTTGGCATGGTCGGCGGCGGTCGTACACAGGTCATAGGTGCCGGATGGAGGATAGGCGCCGACAACCAGAAAATCGTCGGATGCGAAAAGACGTTGGTGCCCGGTGCCGGCCGGAAGAACCGCGACGTCGCCGGCCTTCAGCGACAGCGTTCGTCCCTTGTTGCCGCCAAAGCGGACCTTGGCCGTGCCGCGCGCAACGCCGAGCGCCTCGTGGATGCGCGAATGGTAGTGGACGTAGCCGTAGATGCCGTTGCGCCAGCTATCGCCCCAGCCATTGGCTTCGAAAAGCGCCTCCATGACGGCCGCCGGATCGAATTCCTCGGGCAGCGTCACGGCGCCGCGATAGACGACAAGCGGCCAGAACGGATGGTTGGGCACAAGGCCATCATCCCGGAACCGAAATTCATTCGCTTTGCGCGGCCGGAGAAGATCGGCGACCTCTCGCCGGCCCGGTCTGGCGGCACTGGTGACCTGCTCGACGGCTTTCTTCGTGGTTTGCAGAATGCTCATGATGCGGCCTTGGATTGGTGGTGGCTTCATGCCGACTTAACCGGCTGCACGGCGCTCGGTTCCGCTGAGGGCAGAGATCTGCGATCTGTGCGGTCGGCATTTGACGTCCGGGCACATGGAAGCCGCCCAAGTTTCAAGGCTTGAACACCGCAAGCATGTGAAGATCCAATCGGTCCCGCCGCTGTGTCGTCCCATGGCACGGATGAGACGATACACTGTTTACCACAGCGCTCGCGACAACTCGCGAAACGGGCGACCCGCAGAGGCTTTTTTCGTGTTATGATGCACCTGCAACGCGCCTAATCTCGACCTCGGCAATATGACAAAGGTCGAAAGCAATTTTTGCCCTGGCGTCGCCCAGCACGGACTCAACCCCCGATGGCTGGGTGTGCTTACCCGGGCGAGGAGGTTGTCCATGTCCACGAGTAATGTCGAACGCCCGCTGCAGCCGGGCGACCGGGCGCCGAATATTATTCTCGATGCGATCTCCCGCGAAGGCAAAATCGCGCTCACTGATTTTCGAGGTCGTAGCCCATTGTTGATCGGCTTGTTTCGAGGCCTGCACTGTGCGTTCTGCCGGCGCAATGTCGCGGCAATGGCGCAACTCAAGCCGGCTCTGGCTGAGAAAGGCGTCGAATGCCTGGCGGTCGTCAATACGCCGGTAGAGCGGGCACGGCTCTATTTCCGTTACCATCCGACACCCGATCTTCTCGCCGCGTCCGACCCGGAGCGGGCCTCGCACCGTGCTTTCGGCTTGCGCGAGATCGGGATGGACAAGGTCATGGGGATCCGTATCGATCTCCCGGGTGAGTTGCCCGAGCCTATGGACCCCATCGCAATAAACGAGTTGCTCAACAAGAAGGAGGGGTATGAGATTACGGAAGCCGATCAGCAGATGATGGCTTCCGCTAAGGAGCTGCTGGTTGGTCAGTTTCTCATCGACCGAGGGGGCATTGTACGCTGGAGCTTCACTGAAGTTCTGGAGGCTGGCCTCAATACCCCCAAGGCGCCGAATCCGGAGGAATTGATGTCAGCGGCTTCCCAAGTTGCACATTAATGGGCTGCGGAAATAGGCGGCTGACAACTCGCTCGACGACCGCGCCCTTCCCGCTCACTACCGGGGAAAGGCCGTCCTGGGTCAAAACCTGAAGATCGTGGATGACCGCTTCGCGCCCGATCTCGGCCGTAGAGATCAGCTTCTCCGCGTCCTGAAAGCAGACATCGCAAGCGAGGACTCCGGAGGTCGCGGTTGCGCCCTCAAGCCCCGCCCGGTCGACCAGATAGAAGATCGCATTGGCCTCGCCGCCCTGCATCGTCTCGCTGAGCTGGATGCGGCTGTTAGGCTGGATCAGACGGAGCAGGGTCTCCGCCGCACCTCGACGCCGAGGTCGCGCAGATCGTGGCCGTTGCCGCGCCGCGCCGATTTTCTGGAGTGATAAGCCGCGCCCGACGCGGCGAATTCGTAACCCTACTCGGCGGCCGTCTCCGATGGCGCCTCTGCCGGCCCCGAAGGCTCGGCCTCGGCACGGGGCTTGCGCCGTGAAAACAGCGACCTGAGCGTGACGTAGAACACCGGCGTCAGGAACAGGCCGACGAAGGTGACGCCGAGCATGCCGGAGAATACCGCGGTGCCGAGCGACTGGCGCATTTCTGCGCCCGGGCCCGTTGCGATCATCAGCGGCACGACGCCGAGGATGAACGAGAAAGCGGTCATCAGGATCGGCCGCAGCCTGAGCCGGCAGGCTTCGACGGCAGCCTCGGCGGCCGACAGCCCGCGTTCCTGCGCCTGCCGCGCGAATTCGACGATCAGGATCGCGTTCTTGGCGGCAAGCCCGATTAGCACGATGAGGCCGATCTGCACGAGGATGTTGTTGTCCAGCCCTCGGAACGACACGCCGAGCAACGCCGCGAGCACGCCGAGCGGCACCACCAGCACAATGGCGAACGGCAGCACCCAGCTTTCATATTGCGCCGCCAGCGCCAGGAACACGAACAACACCGACAGTCCGAAGATATAGACAGCGGCATTGCCGGTGTTGCGCTCCTGATAGGCGAGCTCGGTCCATTCATAGGAGGTACCGGCCGGCAGCGTCTTTGCCGTGATCCCTTCCATCAATGCCAGCGCGTCGCCCGTGGAAACGCCGGGCGCGGCGTTGCCCTGCAACGGCACCGAAACGTACATGTTGTAGCGCTGGACCAGCGCCGGGCCGGTGACGTCGCGGATCTCGACCAACGTGCCGAGCGGAACCAGCGCGCCGGTCGCCGAGCGCACCTTCAGTTTCAAGATGTCGGCGCGATCGAGACGGAACGCCTGGTCGGCCTGCGCCCGCACCTGGTAGACGCGCCCGAAAGCGTTGAAGTCGTTGACGTAGGCGGTGCCCAAATTGATCGACAGCGCCTCGAAGATGTTGGGGATCGGCACGTTCAGGATGCGCGCCTTGTCGCGATCGATCGCCAGGAAGAATTGCGGGCTCGACGCGGAGAACGTGGTGAACACGCCCGTCAGCCCCGGCGTCTTGTTGGCCTTGCCGGCGATTTCGTTGGCAAGCGCCAGGATCTGCCGCATGTCGGCGCTGTTGCGCTCCTGGATCTGCAGCTTGAAGCCGCCGGCATTGCCGACGCCGCGGATCGGCGGCGGCGGCAGTGCGATAATGAAGGCTTCCTTGATGCTTTGCAGGCTGCCGAACAGATTGCCGATGACCTGGGTCGCCGACTGGCCGGCTTTTAGTCGCTCGTCAAACGGCTTGAACCTGGCGAAGATCACGCCCGCGTTGCTGGCGTTGGTGAAGGTCGCGCCGGAGAAGCCGGCGAAGGCGACTGCGTAGTCGACGCCTGGCGTTTTCTGGATGATCTGCGACGCCTGCTGAATGACCGCATCGGTCCTCGACAGCGAAGCGCCGTCCGGCAACTGGATGACGACGATCGCATAGCCCTGGTCAAGCGACGGAATGAAACCGCGCGGCACCGACTGCACCATGTAGACCGTGGCGTAGATGAGGGCCGCGAAAACGGCCAGCATGGCGGCGATCGTTATCCACGAGCCGACCAGCACGCGGATGATGCTCGAATACCAATGGGCGACCCTGTCGAAGCCGCGATTGAAGCCGTCGGCGAGCGCCCGTCCGAACCGCGCCAGGAAAAAGCGCGGCGGCGCCGCCGCGGCGTGATGCGGCTTGAACAGCAGTGCGGCCAGCGCCGGCGAAAGCGTCAGCGAATTGAATGCCGAGATCGCCGTCGACACCGCGATGGTGATCGCAAACTGCAGATAGAACTGCCCAGAAATGCCGGGGATGAAGGCTGTCGGTACGAACACGGCTATCAGCACCAGCGAGATCGCGATGACGGCCGTTCCGACTTCGTCCATGGTCAGGTGCGACGCCGGATTGGGCGCCAGCCCTCTGGCGATATTGCGCTCGACGTTTTCGACCACGACGATCGCATCGTCGACGACGATGCCGATCGCCAGAACTAGGCCGAACAGCGTCAGCATGTTGAGCGAGAAGCCGGCGGCGTAAAGCACCGCCAGCGTGCCGATCAGCGACACGGGGATCGCCACGATCGGCACGATCGCCATGCGCCACGATTGCAGGAAGACGATGATGACGATGATGACCAGCAGCATCGCCTCGAGAATCGTCTTGTAGACCTCCTGGATCGACTCGGCGACGAACTCGGTCGGATTGTAGACGATGTCGTAGCTCAACCCCTTCGGGAAGTCGCGGGAAAGCTCCTTCATCTTGTCCTGGATCTCCGCGGCTGCGGCGAGCGCATTGGTGCCCGGCCGCTGGAAGATGGCGAGCGCCACCGCCGGTTTGCCGTTGAGATAGGAGTTGGTGACGTAATCCTTGGCGCCGAGCTCGATGCGCGCCACGTCCTGCAGCGAGATCAGGCGGCCGTCGTCGGTCGATTTGACGATCACGTATCGGAAGTCGCGTGCGTCGTTGAAGCGGCCTTGCGTGGTGACCGTGTACTGGAACGCCGTGCCGGTGCTGGTCGGCGGCGCGCCGATCGAGCCGCCCGACACCTGGACGTTCTGGTCGCGCAGCGCCTGCACCACATCGCCCGAGGTCATCCCCAGGGCGGACAGTTTTTCCGGATCGAGCCAGATGCGCAGCGAATATTCGCGTTCGCCGAAGATGATGAGGTCGCCGACGCCGTCTAGTCTGAGCAGTATGTCGCGCACCCGCGAGCGGGCGTAGTTCGAGACGTAGAGCTGGTCGTACGTATTGTCGGGCGACAGCATGTGCACGACCATCATCAGGTCGGGCGAGCTCTTGGTGGTGGTGATGCCGAGGCGGCGGACTTCTTCGGGCAGGCGCGGCTCGGCGACCGACACGCGGTTCTGCACCAGCACCTGAGCCTGGTCGAGATCGGTGCCCAGCTTGAAGGTGATGGTCAGCGCCATCGCCCCGTCGCCCGACGAATAGGACGACATGTAGAGCATGCCCTCGACGCCGTTGATCTCCTGCTCGATCGGCGTTGCCACCGTCGCTGCGACCGTCTCGGCGTCAGCACCCGGATACTGCGCGCGAACGACGATGGTCGGCGGCGCGATCTCGGGATATTGCGCGACCGGCAGTTGGGTATAAGCAATCCCGCCGAGGATCAGCAGGACGATCGAAACGACCGATGCGAAGATCGGACGGTCGACGAAGAAATGTGCGAACCTCATTGCTGCAACTCGGCGGTCTCGGCCTTGGGCGGCAACGTCACCATCTCGACCTTCACCTTGGTGCCGGGCCTGGCGTGCATCAGCCCTTTGACGATGATTGTCTCGTCGCCGGTCAGGCCCTGGCGGATGACCCGGTAGCCGTCGAGAAGCGGGCCGGTGCGCACGGGCTTCGCCGACACCATCCCGGCCTCATCCACCAGGAACACGATGCGGCGATCCTGATCGGCGCCGATCGCCTCGTCGGGCACCAGCACGCCGCTATGCGGCAGCGACCCCGGCACGTTGATGCGCCCGAACATGCCTGGCTGGAGAATGCCATCGGCGTTGGGAAACCTTGCACGCACCCGCATGGTGCCGGTCGCGTTGTCGATCCGGTTCTCGGCAAAATCGAGCTTGCCTTTGAATACCGCCTCCGCGCGGTCGGCGACGCGAACTACCACCTCGAGCCCGCCGGCGCCTTCCTGCATGCTGCCGCCGCGCTCCTTCGCGTCGCGGGCATAGCTGAAATACAGGCGCTCATCGACGTCGAAATAGAAGTCGATCGGATCGCGCGTAACGATGGTCGTCAGCAAGGTGGAATCCGGCTGCACGAGGTTGCCGACCGACACCAGCCGGCGGTCGATGCGGCCGGACAAGGGCGCCTTGATCTCAGTGAATTCCATGTTCAGGCTGGCCGTCGTCAGCGCAGCCGTCGCGCCCTGCATCTGCGCCTGCGCCGAAAGGTATTCCCGCCGTCGGTCGTCGACCGTCGCGGTTGAGATATTGCCGGTCTTGGCGAGTTCGTCGGCGCGATCCAGCTGCATCTTGGAGAATTCGAGCAGACTCTTGGCGACGTCCACTTGCGACTTGGCAGCATCATAAGCCGCCTGGTACGGACGCTCGTCGATGGTGAAGAGCAGGTCGCCCTTGTTGACCAGTGCGCCGTCCTGGAAGCTGACCTTGTCCAGATAGCCGCTGACGCGCGAACGGATGGCGACCTGGTCGACGGCTTCGAAGCGCCCGACGAACTCGTCGTCTTCGACGATTTCACGGACCACCGGCTTGGCCGCTGTCACCACGGGTAGCTGCTGGTCCTGCGCAAACGCAGTGCTGCTGAAAGCCATGCCGAGCAGGAATGCCGCCGACACGGCGGCGCGGGGAAGCCGGCCGGCCGATCGACAGGGTCGCCCGCCCGCGTCGCGATGCAATTGCCCATTCTCTGGGGTGTCCATTTGCGTCCTCGCTCGCTGGACCCGGAGGTCGGTTGATCCGCTTCTACGCTCAGGCTTTTCGTCGAGATCAGAGCACTGCAGTGTTGTGCATGGCAACATGATCATTTTCCATGTGGGCTGAAATGTCCACCCTGTGGCTGCCCCGCCACCCGCCACTGGCAACGCAGATCCACCGGGCAGTCCGGGACGCCATTGAGACCGGACGGCTAGACCCGGGAGCAGACCTTGGTCCCGTCGGGCTGAAAGTCCGCAATCCTTCTTCAAACGTTAAAGCCGCCATTCCGCTATCGGCTGCAGATCGAGACGTTCAAGGCCTTGGTGCTAAGCGTCCGCCCACGGCGCAAAGGATACAAATTGGCGCCCACCCCTCAAGCCGTCTTTGCTGTCACCACTCTCAATTCTCGACCATCGCCTCATCCGGAACTTCTGCGGCTTGCCTACTTCGCAACTCGGTGCGGAAACTGATGACCGCTCGTTCGAAAACCTGTCGATAGTGGTTTCCTGGCCCATCCGCCCCACCCCCTCACGGCACAAATATCAAAAACACCCAAGTAAAAAACACCACCAGATGGACCAAGCCGGTCAGGAACGTCGTCCTCTCCGTGCTAAAGCTCACATTGCAGATGAAAAGCGCCAGAACCAAAAGTACCGTGTCGGTCGCCGGCAGGCCCAGGGTCAGGCCTCTTCCGGTTAGCAGGCTGGCGGCGGCGATTGCCGGTATTGTCAAACCGATTGTCGCGCAGGCCGAGCCCATCGCGACGTTCAGGCCGCGCTGCAGCTCGTTGTTGAGTGCGGCACGAACCGCCGAAATGGCCTCCGGCATCAGAACCAGCGCGGCGATCATTGCGCCGACAATGGCGTCGGCCTGCGGCACCTGGTAGGCGACGAGCGCATCTTCGACGCTGGCTGCGACCTGTTCGGCCAGCATGACGATGCCGATCAGCCCGATCAGCAGGAGAACAGCGCCGGCGGCGACGCTTTCGTGAGCGTCGGTTCGCACTGCGGCGCCATGCGCTTGCCCGTCGATGAAATCGTCGCGGTGGCGGACAGTCTGCGCGAACAGAAAACCGGCATAGAGCAGCACTGAAAGCACGCTGACGAAGCCAAGTTGGGCCGCCGAAAACGTGCCGGGATCGGTGGTTCGCGTGTAGGTCGGCAGAATAAGCGTCATGACGCTGAGCGCGACCAGAACCGCCAGATAGGCGCTGGTCCCTTGCCGGACGATCGCCTGCTTGCGATGGCGCCAGCCGCCAAACGTCAGGCACATGCCGACAACACCGGTGGAGGTGATCATCACCGTCGAGAACACGGATTCGCGTGCAAGCGTCGGGTTGTTGGCCCCATGCAGCATGATGGAAACGATGATCGACACTTCGATTGCCGTCACCGCGATGGTCAGCACCAACGTGCCGTACGGCTCGCCTACCCGCCTGGCCACCGCCTCGGCGTGGTCGAGCACCACGAAAATGGTGGTGAACATGATCGCGCTCGACAGCGCGCCGATGAATATCCTGGTGCCCAGCGACCCTTCGTCCACCGACACCCCGCTGGCCCTGACCGCGACAGCTATCGCCAGCGCGGCCAGCGGCATGCCGTAGGAAACCGCCGATCTTGCGAGACCACTCATTGTCACCTTCTTGCCTTCCCGCAAATCCCGTGGAAGGGCGATTTGCAACCACTGTTGCGCACCGCGGCCATCCAGAGAAATCGCATATGACAGGTCATGACGCCATCGCAGCGTACCCCACCCCCTAGCCCCTCCCCACAAGGGAAGGACAATCGCACCCGCAGGAAGCTCGCGCGCTAGCCGGGCGTGTTGGCCTTGACGACCTTCTTGCATTCGGGCGTCAGCTCGCTCATGTGACCGGCCAGGCATTTGACGACGCGGCCACCGCCCGGCAACACGCCCCTGCACAATCTCTGGTAATCTGCTTGGCAGGCCTCACGCTCGGCCGCCGTCTGCGCCAGCACCGCAGTGGCTGCCAGCTGAGTTGCCAGGAAAAGCACGCCTAACCCAATCCGCATGGAACACCCCTCAAATATGTTGCCCAAACAACGCCTCCGTCACGCGTAGATACAAACGGAAGCCTTTTCACGCCGTCTTCTGCGTCACCAATCCCAGTTCATCGACCATCGCCTGGCGCATCAGGAATTTCTGCGGCTTGCCGGTCACCGTCATCGGCAATTCGGTGCGGAAGCGGATGTAGCGCGGGATCTTGAAATGGGCGATCTGGCCGGCGCAGAACGCCTTGATCTCCTGCTCGGTGGTGATCTGGCCGGGCTTGAGCACGATCCAGGCGCACAGCTCCTCGCCATATTTCGGGTCGGGAATGCCGAACACCTGCACCTCCTTGACCTTGGGGTGGCGATAGAGAAACTCCTCGACCTCGCGCGGATAGACGTTCTCGCCGCCGCGGATGACCATGTCCTTGACCCGGCCGACGATGTTGCAATAGCCCTCGGCATCGATGGTGGCGAGGTCGCCGGTGTGCATCCAGCCGTCGGCGTCGATCGCCTCGCGGGTCTTCTGCTCGTCGTCCCAATAGCCCTTCATCACGGAATAGCCGCGCGTGCAGAGCTCGCCTGGCGCGCCGACCGCGACGGTGGCACCTTCGGCGTCGATGGCCTTGACCTCGACATGCGGATGGACGCGGCCGACGGTCGAGACGCGCTTTTCCAGCGGGTCGTCGACGCTGCTCTGGAACGACACCGGGCTGGTCTCGGTCATGCCGTAGGCGATGGTCACCTCTGCCATATGCATCAGCGACACAACCTTCTTCATCACCTCGATCGGGCATGGCGAGCCGGCCATGATGCCGGTGCGCAGGCTGGTGAGATCGAAGGAGGCGAACTCGGGATGGTCGAGCAGGCCGACGAACATGGTCGGCACGCCGTAAAGCGCGGTGCAGCTTTCCGTTGCCACCGCCTTCAACGTGGCGCCGGCGTCAAAACCCTCGCTGGGGAAAACCATGGTCGCGCCCTTGGTGACGCAGCCCATCGTGCCCATCGACATGCCGAAGCAATGATAGAGCGGCACCGGGATGCACAGCAGGTCGTCGACGGTGAGCCGGATTGCCGCGGTGACGAAATTGCCGTTGTTGACGATGTTGTTGTGGGTCAGCGTCGCGCCCTTGGGCGCGCCAGTCGTGCCGCTGGTGAACTGGATGTTGATGGCGTCGTCCGGTTTCAGCCCCGCGGAAATCCGGTCGAGCTTGTCATGCTCGTCGCGCCCGGCCATCGCCAGCACGTCGGCGAAATTGAACATGCCCGCAGAATTCTCCTCGTCCATGCGGATAACGATCTTCAGTGCCGGCAGCTTGTTGGCGTCGAGCTTACCGGGGGTGGCCTTTGCGATCTCCGGCGCCAGCGTCTCGATCATGCCGAGATAGTCGGAGCTCTTGAATGTGGCGGCGGTGACCAGCGCCTTGCAACCGACCTTGTTCAAGGCATATTCCAGCTCGACCAACCGATAGGCCGGGTTGATGTTGACCAGGATCAGGCCGATGCGGGCGGTGGCGAATTGCGTCACCAGCCATTCCCAGCGGTTCGGCGACCAGATGCCGACGCGATTGCCTTTCTCGAGGCCGAGCGCCAGGAAGCCGGCGGCCAGCGCATCGACCGTCTCCGACAGTTCCTCCCAGGTAAAGCGCTTGTCCTGCTCGACGAAGACGGCGGCATCGAGCGTGCCGTATTTGCCGACCGTATCGGCAAACAGCGCCGGGATGGTCAGGTTGAGCAGCGGCACGCTGCGCTCGCCCGAGACATGCGCCGTGCCGTCGACCGGCGCAATGAACGAACCGCCATCGCGCCTGGAGCGCAAATTGCTGGCATTCTTCAACTCGTCGAGATTGATCGGCATCGCCGTGTCCTCCGCAGACAGAACGAGCCTATCAGCCCAGCGGGGTGGTGGAAATCCCGCCGATGGCAGGGCTGGGTGGGAACTCGCCTGTAAGGGCCGAAAATAAAAAACCCGCCTCGGCGGGCGGGTCTTCGGGGCCAATTGGCACCATAGCGAAATTAGTAGCATAGCTGCCGGCACAAAGCAAGAACAAAATTGCTGTACGCCAAGAAAATCGCTTCAGGTTGGTGCCAGCGGCCAAGCTGCCAATCTCCCTCCTTGAGGGGGAGATGGCCGGCAGGCCAGAGGGGGTCGTCTCGCGTGGAGCACCTGCCTGTTCTGTCCGTTAGGAGAGTCGCGTCAAGACGTACCGACCCCCTCTGTCGCCTTCGGCGACATCTCCCCCTCAAGGGGGGAGATTGGCGACGTCAGCCTGAATTCACCGATGCCATCCTGGCCGCAATATCGCGCAAAGTCGCCTCGTCGGCCACAGCGCGCTGCTTCCTCGACGCGACGAGACAGGCCTGCGAGCGCAGGATGAGCCCATCGGCCAGCACCTTGAGATGGTTGGCGCGCAGCGTCGCGCCTGACGTGGTGATGTCGACGACGATATCGGCCAATCCGGCTGCCGGCGCGCCTTCGGTGGCGCCCAGGCTTTCGACGATGCGGTAGACCTGGATGCCGTGCTTTTGCGAAAAGAACTGCTGGGTCAGGCGCCAGTATTTGGTGGCGATCCTGAGCCGGCGGCCGTGGCGCTGGCGGAAATCGGCGGCGACGTCGTCCAGGTCGGCCATGGTGTCGACATCGAGCCAGATGTCGGGCACGGCGACGACGACATCGGCATTGCCGAAACCGAGGCGGGCGATGATTTCGGCGCGCGCCTCGCAATCGGCGAGGTTTTCGCGCAAAAGGTCCTCGCCGGTGATGCCGAGATCGACGGACCCCTGGCCGATTTCGCCTGATATCTCCGAGGCCGACAGGAACGCTATCTCGACGCCGTCAAGGCCGTCGATGCGGGCGCGATATTTGCGCTCGTCGCCGGGCAGGCTGACGGCAAGCCCGGCCTTGGCCAGCACCTCCAGCGCCTGCTCCTTGAGCCGGCCTTTCGACGGGATCGCCAGCGTGATCATGGCGCCGTCTCCCGCAGCGCCTCGATGCGGTCGAGCCAGACGGAAAAACCGACGCCGGGGATCGGCGTTTTGGCGCCGAGCAGCGTCAGCAGCCGGTCGTAGCGGCCACCACCGGCGAGCGGCCGGTCGCCATCCGGCGCCGCGATCTCGAAGACGAGGCCGGTGTAGTAATCGAGCGGCCGGCCGAAGGCGGCGTCGTAGCTGATTTCAGACATCGGCAGGCCGAGGCTTGCGATGGCCGCGGCGCGGGCTGCGAAATTCTCCAGCGCAGCCCCCAGTGAAAGCCCGGCATCGGCTGCAAAACGTTCGAGCGCTCCGGCGGCGTTGTCGAGCGGCACGTCGATCGCCAGGAAACTCTTTAGTGCCGCGAATGCCTCGTTCGACAGCCGTACGCTGCGCAGTTCGGCTTTCTCGATCAGGCGCCGCGCAATCTCGGACGGCGAACGCCCGGCCGTTGCCGACAGCCCAGCCTCTTCCATGCCGCCGGCGACATGCGCCGAAAGACCGTCGAGATCGCCGTCGAGGACAAGGGCGGCGGCCGCGCCGGCAAGCTGGCTGTTGCGCGGTGGATTGGCGAGGTCGGCAAGGGCTGCTTCCAGCATCGGCGCCGAGCCGAAGGCGCGGGCCAGCCGCATGCGCCAGCCGCGCGGCAGGCCAAGCGCTGCCAGCACCGCTTCGAAGATGGTCTGGTCGCCGAGCGTCACCGCCAGCTCCCGGCCGGGCAGCACCAGCGACAGCAGCGCATGCGCATCGGCCAGCGAGCGGGCGTCGGCCGCGGCCGTGTCGCGGTCGCCGAGATCCTCGATGCCGGCCTGGAAAAATTCGTTGCCGCCCTCCCGGCGCTGGCGAAACACCTCGCCGAGATAGGAATAGCGGCGCGGCGTGCCGGCCTGGCTGGCAATGTGGTCGAGGCAGACCGGAATGGTGAATTCCGGCCGCAGGCAAAGCGTCTGCCCGGTCTCGCTCTCGGTGAGAAAGATACGGCGCCGCAAATCCTCGCCGGCCATGTCGAGGAACGGATCGGCCGGCTGCAGCACAGCGACCTCGACCGCATGGGTGTTGCGCGCGGCGAAGAGCTTGGTGATGTCGGATGCGATGGCGGGGCGGGAGGTCATAAAACGCCACCTCCCCTTCTCCCCTTGCGGGAGAAGGTGGATTGGCGCGACGCGCCAAGACGGATGAGGGGTGCCGGAAGAAATGAGGCGTCGTTCCCTGGAACACCCCTCATCCGACCGAGCTTCGCTCGGCCACCTTCTCCCACAAGGGGAGAAGGAAGCGGCGCCCTACTTGCCACGCGCCCGCTCCTCGGCCTGCGCCGTCAGTATCTTCTTCACTTCGGCAACCAGCTCACTCTCCGCCACGGTCACCTGCGCCGGTCGTGCGGCGCGCCATTCGGCGTTGTCGGCGATCTCGGCCGACATTTTCGCGCCTTCGATCAGGTCCTTGATCTGCACCTCGCCCTTGGCGCGCTCGTCGCCGCCCTGGATGACAGCGACCGGGCTGCCGCGACGGTCGGCATATTTCAGCTGCGCCTTCATGCCTGCGCCGCCGAGATACATTTCCGAGCGGATGCCGGCGGCGCGCAGCTCGGCCACCATCTTCTGGTAGCGGCCGAGGCTTTCCGTATCCTTGTCCATGGTCAGCACGACGACCGGCGCGATGACATCGGAAGTATCGAGCTTGCCGAGGTTCTTCAGCGCCGTCATCAGTCGCGAGACGCCGATCGAAAAACCGGTCGCCGGCACCGGCTCGCCACGAAAGCGCGAGACGAGACCGTCATAACGTCCGCCGCCGCCGACCGAACCGAAGCGCACGATCTGGCCGTCCTCATTGGGGATTTCGGCCAGCAGCTCGGCCTCGTAGACCGGGCCGGTGTAATATTCGAGGCCACGCACGACGGAGGGGTCGATGCGGATGCGATCCTCACCGTAGCCGCTTTGCGCGACCATGGTTCTTATCTGCTCCAGCTCTGCAAGACCCTCAACAAACGAGGCATTCGTTATGCCGAGATGTTCGAGTTTCCTTTCCTCGACAAGATTGCTGAGCCCTGGGGTGATAGATCCCAGTGTCTGGACAATTTGTTCGGGATCATGCTGCGCCATGACCGTGAAATAGCTGATCACAACATCGATTTGCGCGTTACCCAGCCCGGCGCCCTTGGTAAAATCACCGCTCTCGTCCTTGCGCCCGGCGCCCAAAAGCAGGCGCACGCCCCCGACGCCCAGCTTGTCCAGCTTGTCGATCGCCCGCAGCACCTGCAGCCGGCGGCCAGCGTTCTCGTCGCCGCCGAGGCCGATCGCCTCGAGCACACCGTCGAGCACCTTGCGATTGTTGACGCGGACGACGTAGTCGCCGCGCTTGATGCCGAGCGCCTCCATCACATCGGCCATCATCATCGCCATCTCGGCATCGGCCGCGACACCCGGCGTGCCGACCGTGTCGGCGTCGAACTGCATGAACTGGCGGAAGCGGCCGGGGCCGGGCTTCTCGTTGCGGAACACCCAGCCGGAGCGATAGCTGCGATAGGGTTTCGGCAGGCGCTCAAAATTCTCGGCGACAAAGCGCGCCATCGGCGCGGTCAGGTCGTAGCGCAGCGACAGCCACTGGTCGTCATCATCCTGGAACGAGAACACGCCCTCGTTCGGCCGGTCCTGGTCGGGCAGGAATTTTCCGAGCGCATCGGTGTATTCGATCAGCGGCTGGTCGACCGGCTCGAAACCGTAGAGCTCAAAGACCGAGCGGATCGTCGCCATCATCTTCTCGACGGCGCGCAGATCGTCGGCGCCGCGGTCGACAAAGCCGCGCGGCAGCCGCGCTTTCATCTTTTCGGATTTGTCGGCCATGGGATGGGTACTTTGCTATGTAAACGGTGACTTATTTCGGGTCGGCGTGTCCTACCGATGCAGCCCGGAGAAGGCAAGGGTTTGTGCTTCTCCCTGCTCCCCTTGTGGGAGAAGGTGGCCGAGCGAAGCTCGGTCGGATGAGGGGTGTTCCAAGGAACGCCGACGTCTCGTTTCTTCCAACACCCCTCATCCGGCTCGGCGCTGCGCGCCGATCCACCTTCTCCCACAAGGGGAGAAGGAAAGGCGAAAAAGAAGCTGAAACAGTTTCGCCATGCGCGCGGCATCGTGCCGACACAATCCGGGCCGATAAGCGCGCCGAAACAAGGGGCTCGGGGCCATGGCCACGCTACAGAAGTTCGACATCATCGATAGCGGCGCACGCGACGCCTCGGTCCGGCTGCGGCCGGCCGATGGTTATGCGCCGAAGACGAAGCAAATCGCCGGACCGTTCGAGATCGCGGCGCAACAGCGCAGCGGACCGACGATGCGCGACGTGCTGATGACCGGCCTGCTGGTGATCTATCCGGTGTTCGCCGCGCTGGCGGCCATCCTTGCCGGGTTTTTCCTCGCCGGCGCCGGCGGCGCCTGACAGTGTCTTCCTTCTCCCCCTGTGGGAGAAGGTGGCCGAGCGAAGCTCGGTCGGATGAGGGGTGTTCCAGCTTGGCAAAACCGCACTTCGTCCAGCACCCCTCAACCGTCTTGGCGCTGCGCGCCAATCCACCTTCTCCCACAAGGGGAGAAGGAAAGGGGCGCTCACTGCGGCCGCTTGAACGCTTTCCGTTCCGCCTCGACCGGCTCGCGGCAGACGCAGCCCTCGAGATGGTCGTTGACCAGCCCCATCGCCTGCATGAAGGCGTAGACGGTGGTCGGGCCGACAAAGCTCCAGCCGCGCTTCTTCAGCTCTTTCGAAATGCGGACCGAGACGGCCGTCGTCGGATTGGCGCGCAAATGCGCGAGGTCGACGATCTCGGGCCGCTCGTCGGGGCCGGGTTCGAACTTCCAGAACCAGGCGGCCAGCGAGCCGGCCTCGTCGATGAGTTCGCGGGCGCGCTTGGCGTTGTTGATGGTCGAAACGATCTTGCCGCGGTGACGGATGATGCCGGCATTGCCGAGCAGGCGCTCGACATCGGCGTCGGTGAAGGCGGCGATCTTGTCGACATCGAAGCCGGCAAACGCCTCGCGGAAATTGTCGCGCTTGCGCAATATGGTCAGCCAGGACAGGCCCGACTGAAAACCTTCGAGGCAGATCTTCTCGAACAGGCGGCGGTCGTCGGCGACCGGCCGGCCCCATTCGTGGTCGTGGTAGTGCAGATAATCCGGCAGGTTGCCGTGCCAGAAGCAGCGGGCGATGCCGTCGGGACCGGCAAGCAGACCTGTCTTTTCATCCATGGCGGAATTCCGTTCGTGTCTTGGCGTTAACGCGTTTTGACGCAGCCTTTACCGCGGCTTTACCAGATTCCTGAACCGGGCGGTAACCACACCAAAAGCTTTACTGACAGATCGGCATTTTACGCATTCCGATTCATGTTTCGGTTGCCGCTTCGCGCCCAATGTCGGCGAAATCGGGGAGGCTTTGCACCCCGGCATGCTCGACGATCAAGGTGCGTTGCGATGAAGACATTCTTGTTCCCACTGTTCGGCGCCGCGGCCGTGCTTGCGGCCGGTGCCGCGAATGCCAACGACCGCTATGCCGAGAGGCCGCCGGTGGTGGTCAGCCCAGATCTTTCGGCGCCTTGGGTGCTGCAGCTCGGCCATGCGCCGGGCATCGTGCGGCAGAGCCGGCAAGAGGCGCAGCCGCAACGGCGCTACCGGCGGCTGGCCGAACCCGATCAGCTGCGCACCGCAGCGGTGCAGGCGCCGGCCAAGCGCATGGTGATGCGGCCGCAGATCGATCCCCTCTATTTGCCGCAGGAAGTCGCTTATGACGGCCCGCAGAAGCCGGGCACGATCGTCATCGATACGCGAGAGAATTTCCTCTATCTGGTCGGGAAGAACGGTAAGGCGCGGCGTTATGGCGTCGGCACCGGCAAGCCGGGCTTCGAATGGTCCGGCACCCACAAGATCACCAACAAGCGCGTCTGGCCGGATTGGCGGCCCCCGGCCGTGATGATCGCCCGCGAAGCCGCCAAGGGCCGTTATCTGCCGACCTATCTCGCCGGCGGCATGGAAAACCCGCTCGGCGCACGCGCGCTCTATCTCGGCTCGACCGAGTACCGTATCCACGGCACCAATCAGCCCTGGACGATCGGCGGCGCGGTGTCGTCGGGCTGCATCCGCATGCGCAACGAGGACGTGGTCGACCTTTACGAGCGGGTCAATGTTGGCACGACGGTTGTAGTGATGTAATCTGCGGTTGACCTCACCGATGATTCTGCTCAGAAGCGTCGGGAGCATTGAATAACGGGGGACGGGCCGTGTGGGGATGCGGCCAGTCACGAAAGGGCAGCGCGGCAAGCCGTGCTGCCCTTTCTGTTTCCGCCAACGCCAGCAAGAATTGACGGGAAGATTTTGCCGGCACGTCGCGCGACCGGCATGGCGGTTCGCTTTTCGCGCTGCCTTTTCGCGGTTGCTTTGCTATGTGGCGGCTAAAATCCAGATAAAGGCCCCATCCCGATGTCCCTTTCCGATGACAGCCGCTATCTCAGAGGCGGCCCGGTTGCCCAACGCATCATCGCCGGCGTGCGCGAGGACGCGGCGATCGCCACCGCCGAAGGCTTTCCGCCCAAGCTGGTGTCGGTCACCGTCGGCGATACCGCCGCGGTCGACGTCTATGTCCGCAACCAGCGCGCCAAGGCCGGGTTGGCCGGCATCGGCTTCGAGGAAAGGCGCTTTCGCGCCGACATCACCGCCGGCGAGCTGGAAGCGGCAATCCACGGGCTTAACGCCGACCCGCGCGTCACCGGCATCATCATCCAGCGGCCGGTGCCGGTGCACATTCCGATCAAGACGCTGCAGGCGGCGGTGCATCCGCTCAAGGATGTCGAGGGCATGCATCCGGCCTCGATCGGCAACATCGTCTACAACCAGCTCGACCTGGCGCCCTGCACCGCCGCCGCTTCGGTCGAACTGCTCAGGGAAACCGGCCTCGACCTCAAGGGGCTCGAGGTGGTGGTCGTCGGCCATTCCGAGATCGTCGGCAAGCCGATCGCGTTCCTTTTGATGAGCGAAGGCGCGACGGTGACCGTCTGTCACCACATGACGCGTTCGGTGGCGGCACACGCACGCCGCGCCGACGCACTGTTCGTCGCGGTCGGCAAACCGCGGCTGATCAAGGCCGACATGGTCAAGCCGGGCGCTGCCGTCATCGACATCGGTATCAATTCGGAGATCGGGCCGGACGGCGAAAGCCGCATCGTCGGCGACGTCGACACCGAAAGCGTCAGGCATGTCGCGTCGTGGATCACGCCGGTGCCGGGCGGCGTCGGCCCGATCACCGTGGCGATCCTGCTGCGAAACACGATGGTAGCGCTCAGCCGCCAGCGCGCCCGCTACCAGGCGACTTATGGCGTAGTTGACAGGCTCGCGGCGGAATAAAGACCCGCAGGCGCCAAGCCCCCTCACCCAGCCTCCGCTTCGCTCGGCTGACCTCTCCCCGAGGGGAGAGGAGATCGCCAGCGTTGGTGCCACCCTCTTCTCCCCAGCGGGGAGAAGGTGGACGCGAAGCGGCCGGATGAGGGGCCTGACGCCCACGACCATCCTGTTACTCAGCCGCAACCAGCTTTTCTTCCGGAACGCCTTCCGGCTTCGGCCCGCCATAGGCCCAGGCGAGCAGCTTTATCGTATGCACCACCGGCAGCTTGGCGGCAGAAGCGATCTGGGTGATGCAGCCGATATTGCCGGTGGCGACGATTTCAGCACCGGTCGCCTCGATATTCCTGACCTTGCGGTCGCGCAACGTCGCCGAAATCTCGGGCTGCAGGATGTTGTAGGTGCCGGCGGAACCGCAGCACAAATGCCCTTCGCGCGGCTCGCGCACGACGAAGCCGGCTCTGGCCAGAAGCTCCTTCGGCTGGCGGGTGATCTTCTGGCCGTGCTGCATCGAGCAGGCTGAGTGATAGGCGACGATGGTGCCCGGCTTGCGGACCGGCTCGGGCAGGTCGAGGCTTGCCAGATATTCGGTGATGTCCCTGGCCAGCGCCGAGACGCGCGCGGCCTTGTCGGCATAGGCCGGATCGAGACGCAGCATGAAGCCGTAATCCTTGATGGTGGTGCCGCACCCGGATGCGGTGATGACGATGGCGTCGAGTCCGCCCTGCTCGACGGCGCGCGTCCAGGCGTCGACGTTCCGTCGGGCCGACGCCAAGGCAGCGTCCTCGCGCCCCATATGATGCACCAGCGCGCCGCAGCAGCCCTCGCCCTCGGGCACCACGACCTCAACGCCAAGCCGGGTCAGCAGCGAAATCGTCGTGTCGTTGATGCCGGGATCGAGCACGGATTGCGCGCAGCCGGTGAGGATGGCGACGCGGCCATTTTTCTTCGCGCCCTGCCCGGCATGGACGCCCGGCGAGGCCATCGGCGAGACTGCCGGGACCGACGCCGGGGCCAGCTTCAACATCGCACCCAAAGGCTTCAATGCCTGGATTTTCTCAAACAGGCCGGCGAATGGCTGGCCGAGCTTCGCCAGCTTGAGCGCCGCGCGGAAACGCGAGGGATAGGGCAGCACGAAGGCCAGCATGGCGCGTGTCAGGCGATCGGCCAGCGGACGCTTGTAGGTCTCCTCGATATGGACGCGGGCGTGGTCGACCAGATGCATGTAGTTGACGCCCGACGGGCAGGTGGTCATGCAGGCGAGGCAGGACAGGCAGCGGTCGATATGGGTGACGATCTGCTTGTCGGCCGGCCGGCCGTTTTCCAGCATGTCCTTGATCAGATAAATCCGGCCGCGCGGCGAATCCAGTTCGTTGCCGAGCGTCACATAGGTCGGGCAGGTGGCGGTGCAGAAGCCGCAATGCACACATTTGCGCAGGATCTTCTCCGATTCCGCGACATGCGGATCGGCGAGCTGGGCAGCTGAGAAATTGGTCTGCACGTAAACGAATCCCTACCGTTTGAGCATGATCTTTTCCCAAAACCGGTACCCACTTTTGGGGATCATGCTCATAATCCCAGAAACCAGCTTTCCGGGTTCTTGACCGGCTCGCCGCGCTGCAGCGCCTGCAGGCCGAGAATGCAGCGGGCGATGAACCAGACCGCGACGGCAACCATCAGCACGACACCGATGACCACGATCATCAGCAGCGCCGAGATCAGTGCATAGAGCAGGCCGATCCAGAAGGTGCGGATCAGGAATGTGTAATGGCTCTCGACGAAGCCGCCGGCCTTGCCGCGATTGATATAGGCCAGGACGACGCCGACAATACCGCTGACGCCGATGGCCAGGCCGGCGAGATAGAGGATGTAGATGACCAGCGCGTTGGTCGGGCCGGGCTCCAGCCAGCGGTCGGTCTGGCGTGACGTACCGTTTTGGCCTGGATCGCTCATTGTGCTCCTCCCTCGGTTGCCGGCGCGAGAGTAGCAGAGCTTGCGCCCGGCGCCATACGGCCGGGATTGAGGATATTCTTCGGGTCGAATTCGGCCTTCAGCCGCGCCGACAGTGCTGCCAGCGGTGGCGCCTGCGGCTCGAACACCGGCACGGCGGCGCGATGTGCAGGGATTGCGCGCACCAGCGTCGCATGGCCGCCGCCATGTCTTCTGATCAGGCCGCGCAACAGGCCAGCCTCGGGATCGTCCTGCTGCATGCGCAGCCAGATCAGCCCGCCCTGCCAATCGTAGAAGGCATCGACCGGGGCCTGCATGCGCAGCGCCAGCACCATCTGGTGGCCCCGCGACGGCGCCATCGAGACGCGCCACACCGGCCTTTCGCTGCCATCGGCGAACGGCGCGCAGTCGCGGACATCGCGCCAGACCGAGTACGAGACCGAACCGGAAATCTCCTGCAGCGGCCCAGCGTTTTTCAGCAGGTCTTTCAGCGCGGCAATGCGGTAAGCGACCGACGGGCCGAAGCCCTCGATGCGCAGCAGCGTCGCGGCATCGCTGCCGAGACTGCCGCCAGCGACCCTAGCTGCGACCCGTTCGGGAAGATGGGCAGCACTCGACACTTCGGCGCTGGAACCCAGCGCCAGCGCCATGGCGGCGGCGGCGTGATCGTCGAGCAGGCCGCGGATGGCAAGCGTGACTTCGGTCTCGGCAGCAGGCAGCACCTTGAAGGTGACGTCGGTGAGCACCGCCAGCGTGCCCCAGCTGTTGGCCATCAGCTTGGACAGATCGTAGCCGGTGACGTTCTTGACGACGCGGCCGCCGGACTTGAAGGCCTCGCCGCGCCCGGAAACGGCCGCTATGCCGAGGATATGGTCGCGCGCAGCACCCACCTTCAGCCGGCGCGGGCCGGAAAGGTTCGCGGCGAGTGCGCCGCCGATCGTGCCTCGCGCTGGCTCACCGCCGAGCAGCGGGCCGTAATCCATCGGTTCGAAGGCAAGTTGCTGGCCGTTTTCGGCAAGCAGGCTTTCGATTTCGGCCAGCGGCGTGCCGGCTTTTGCCGACAGCACCAGTTCGGCCGGCTCGTAAAGCATGACGCCGGAGAGTTTGGAAAGGTCGAACGTATGCTCGCCCTGCTGCGGCCGGCCGATACCGCGCTTGGAGCCGTGGCCGAGGATTTCCAGCGGTGCGTCTTCCGCCGCGGCCCAGGCGACGGTGGAGAGGACTTCGGCTGCGGTGGTGGGGACGAAGGTGGTCATGAGGCGGATGCGCCAATGGCAAATGCAAAGACGTCGCGTTCCTTCGCGCCCCCCTCTGTCCTGCCGGACATCTCCCCCTCAAGGGGGGAGATCGGACGTCGCGTCTGGCTTCGCCAATCGTCAATATTGAAAGAAGGCTGAGGCGTGCAAGCTGCCAATCTCCCCCCTTGAGGGGGAGATGTCCGGCAGGACAGAGGGGGGTGTTCAAGCGCCAACATACCCACTCAAAACCTCGGAATGTCCGGAAACGCCACTTGCCCGCGATGCACGTGCATCCGCCCGAGCTCGGCGCATCGCCTCAATTGCGGGAAGACCTTGCCGGGATTCAAAAGATGGTTGGGGTCGAAGGCGCATTTGACGCGCATCTGCTGGTCGAGGTCGATCTGGTTGAACATTTCCGGCATCAGGTCGCGCTTCTCGACGCCGACCCCGTGCTCGCCGGTCAGCACGCCACCGACCTTGACGCAGAGCCGCAATATGTCGGCGCCGAAACTCTCCGCCTTGTCGAGTTCGCCCGGCACGTTGGCGTCATAGAGGATGAGCGGGTGCAGATTGCCGTCGCCGGCGTGGAAGACATTGGCGACGCCGAGCCCGTATTTCTCCGACAGCTCGCGCATGCCGGCGAGCACGCGCGGCAGTTCCTTGCGCGGGATGGTGCCGTCCATGCAGTAGTAGTCGGGCGAGATGCGGCCGACCGCCGGGAAAGCCGCCTTGCGGCCGGCCCAGAAGCTCAGCCGCTCCTGCTCCGATTGCGAAATGCGGCATATGGTCGAGCCGTTCCTATAGGCGATGGCTTCGACCAGGCCGATCAGGTGATCGACCTCGACACCCGGCCCGTCCAGCTCGACGATCAGCAGCGCCTCGACATCCAAGGGATAGCCGGCCTGGACGAAATCCTCGGCGGCGTGGATGGCCGGACGGTCCATCATCTCCATGCCGCCCGGAATGATGCCGGCGCCGATGATGTCGGCAACGCATTGGCCGGCCTGCTCGCTGGTCGGGAAACCGATCAGCAGGGCACGCGCCGTCTCCGGCTTTTTCAGGATGCGTACGGTGACCTCGGTTACGACGCCGAGCAGTCCTTCGGAGCCGGTCATGACGCCGAGCAGGTCGTAGCCTTCCGCGTCGAGATGGCTGCCGCCGAGGCGCACCACCTCGCCATTCATCAGCACCATCTCGATGCCGAGCACATTGTTGGCGGTGAGACCGTATTTCAGGCAGTGCACGCCGCCGGAATTTTCCGCGACATTGCCGCCGATCGAGCAGGCGATCTGGGAGGATGGATCGGGGGCGTAATAAAAACCCTCCTGCTCGACGGCGGTGGTGATGCCGAGATTGGTGACGCCGGGCTGGGCGACGACGACGCGGTTCTGAAAATCGATCTCGAGGATGCGGTTGAAGCGGCTCATTACCAGCAGCACCGCGTCTTCGAGCGGCAGCGCACCGCCGGAGAGCGAGGTGCCGGAGCCGCGTGGCACGACGCGGATGTTGCGGTCGCTGCAATATTTCAGCACCCGCGAGACCTGCGCCACGGTCTGCGGCAGCACCACGACCAGCGGCAATTGCCGGTAGGCGGTGAGCCCGTCGCTCTCGAAGGCGCGCATGGCATTGGCGGCGTCGACGACGCCCTCGCCCGGCACCATGATGCGCATATCGGCGACGATCTCGTCGCGCCGGCGCATCGTGGCGTCGTCTGGTTTCGGCATGGCAAGGCCGGACATCGACAGCCTCCTTCGATCGACTGGTAAAAATCTTTTACCAGCGACGGTGGTCGCTTGCAAATGCCGCGTTGGCCGGGATGAGAGGCCTATGGCCGAGACTGCCTTCCGCAGCGGCAATCTGCCGCTGCGCCCCACACTACTCGCCCGGCTGCTTGCCTGGTTCGGAGTGCATGCGGCGGACGCGGCGCACGCCCCACCAGACGAGCACGATGGCGAGCGGCACCGAGGCGGCGGTGACCATTTCCGGCGCGAAGGCATGGCCGAAGATCGAGGCGCCCTTGGCGACGTAGCCGATGAGGCCGACGACATAGTAGGAGACGGCGGCGACCGAGAGCCCCTCCACCGTCTGCTGCAGCCGCAATTGCAGGCGGGCGCGATTGTTCATCGATGCCAAAAGATCGCGGTTCTGCTTCTCGACCTCGACGTCGACCCAGGTGCGCAGCAGTGTGGTGGCACGGGTGAGCTTCGTCGACAGGTTGGCCTGACGCTCCTCGACCGAACGGCAGGTACGCATCGCCGGCGCCACGCGGCGCTGCAGAAAACCGCCCCAGGTGTCGTAGCCGGGCACCGCCTCTTCGTCGAGCGCCTCCAGCCGTTCGCGCACGATGCCGTCATAGGCGCGGCTGGCGCCGAAGCGGTAGAGGCTGGAGGCGGCATCGGCCTCCAACTCGGCGGCCAGTTCGGTCAAGTCGGCAAGTAGCGTCTGGCTGTCGCGGGTCTCGGCGACCTTCATTTCCAACGTGGTCTGGGCCAGCCTGTCTTCGATGCGGCGGGCGCGACCGGACAGCGTCAGGGCCAGCGGCAGCCCAAGCATGGCCAGCGTGCGGTAGGTCTCGATGTCGATCAGCCGCTGCGACAGTGCCCCGGTGCGCGCCGGGGTCAGGCCGCGGTCGAGCACCAGCATGCGGGTCAAGCCGTCGCCATCCTGACGGAAATCGGTGACGATGGCCGCGTTGCCGCGCTCGACCAGCGAATAGCACAGGCTGGTCGGGTCGAAGCCGGCGATCAGTTTTTCGTTCGCCGGCGTCCATTTGCGGATCTCCAGCCTGATGCCGGAAATCACCGTGCCCGGCGGCGAAAACCCGTTGCCGAAGGGTGTGTCTTCTTGCCCCCTGCCGTTTTCGGCGAGCGGGCCTTCCCAGAGATAGGTCGAGAATTCCGTGTGGCGTTCCCAACGCAGCGAGCCCTTGCCCCATTTCATCGCGTGGTGGCGGGCGTGAGGGTCGGGCGCGGCGATGCCGAGGCGTCGCGACAATTCGGAAAGCACGGCCTGATCGATCCCGGATCCAGCTTCGGTCATGAAGGAAAGCTGCACCAGCACGCGCGGTTTTTCGACCAGCGGCTGCGGCCGGGCGTGGACCTCGCCGAGCGCGCCCGGCCGACCTTCATGCGCCGGAAAGCCCATGACGGTGCCGCCCACGGCTTTGGCGCGCAGCTGGAATTCGAGGTTGGAAGGGTCGGCGTCTGGCACGGCTGGTCCCCCGGGCTTCTGTGAGCCCTTTGGCAATGATGTCCCTCTAGAGCGGTCCATCGTTTCACGGAAACGGCGAACCGCTCTATCTCTTTGATTCTGCGCAATTCCGGACGGAAAACCGTTTCACACTTTTCCTGGTTGCTCTAGAGGCAATCTCCAGAGGGCGCAAACAGCCAGTTTAGCTCAAGCTGATATGAAGCCGCGGCTGTGAAACGGACCCGGCCCCGGCGAATTGGATAAATAATTTGACCAGTTGGCGACGCTGGCTTTATCTTGCGCGCGACATCGGTTCAACCCCCAGGCATCCCGTTTGAGCGACATTTTCTCCCGGATCGAGCATTCGCGCACCGCCGACGAGGTGGTGCAGCAGATCGAGAGCCTGATCCTCGAAGGCGTCCTGCGCACCGGCGACCGGCTGCCGGGCGAGCGCGAACTGGCGCGCCAGTTCGAGGTGTCGCGGCCGATCCTGCGCGATGCCTTGAAAGCCTTGGAAGGGCGCGGGCTGTTGACGACACGGCCAGGCGGCGGCACCCATGTCGCCGATGTCATCGGCCAGCTGTTCACCAAGCCGGTGACCGACCTGATCTCGATGCATCGCAAGGCGGTGACCGACTATCTGGAGTACCGCCGCGAGATCGAGGCGGTGGCGGCGGAATATGCGGCGCGCCGTGCCACATCGGACGATCTGGCGCTGCTCGACCGCATCATGGCACGTATGGACGAGGCGCACCGGACCGGCAATTTCGACGACGAGGCGGAAATCGACGTCGAGTTCCACCACGCGATCTGCGAATGCGCGCACAACATCATCCTGCTGCACACGCTGCGCTCCTGTTATCGGCTGCTGTCGGAAGGCGTGTTCCAGAACCGGCGGCTGGTGTTCAACGTGCCGGGCGCGCGCGAGACGCTGCTTTCGCAGCACCGGGCAATCTACACGGCGGTCAAGGCCGGCGATCCGGCTGCGGCGCGGCAGGCGGCGATGGACCACATCTCCTACGTCGAACGATCGATGGCCGAGGCCGAGCGCAGCGGCGACTGGCAGCGCGTGTCGCGGCTGAGGCTCAGGCAGCGCTCCGAGCCCGGTGGCGGTGAGCCGGCAAGAAAACAGCCGTAGGCACCGCCCAGAAAATTCAACGACGAACCAGCGAAGAACCAGCGGAAAAAAGATCCATGAGCAGCATTCTCACCATCGCCGACCTCAAGGACCTGGCGCGCCGCCGCGTGCCGAAGATGTTCTTCGACTACGCCGATTCCGGCGCCTGGACCGAAAGCACCTACCGGGCCAACGAAGAGGACTTCCAGAAGATCAAGTTCCGCCAGCGCGTGCTGGTCGACATGGACAATCGCTCGCTGGAATCGACCATGATCGGCGAGAAGGTGGCGATGCCGGTGGCGCTGGCGCCGACCGGCATGACCGGCATGCAGCATCCGGACGGCGAGATGCTGGCGGCGCAGGCTGCGGAGGAATTCGGCGTGCCGTTCACGCTGTCGACGATGAGCATCTGCTCGATCGAGGATGTCGCGTCGGTGACCAGGAAGCCATTCTGGTTCCAGCTCTATGTGCTGCGCGACAAGGATTTCGTCTTCGATCTGATCGACCGTGCAAAAGCGGCGAAATGCTCGGCGCTGGTGCTGACGCTCGACCTGCAGATCCTAGGCCAGCGCCACAAGGATATCCGCAACGGGCTTTCGGCGCCGCCGCGGATGACGCCGAAGCACATCTGGCAGATGGCGACCAGGCCGCGCTGGTGCGTCGGCATGGCCGGGACAAAGCGCCGGAGCTTCCGCAACATCGTCGGCCATGCCAAGGGCGTCGGCGACCTCGCCTCGCTGTCGTCGTGGACGAAGGAGCAGTTCGATCCGCACCTGTCGTGGAAGGACGTCGCCTGGATCAAGGAGCGCTGGGGCGGCAAGCTGATCCTGAAAGGCATACTCGACAAGGACGACGCGCTGATGGCGGCCAGGACGGGTGCCGATGCGATTATCGTTTCCAACCATGGCGGCCGCCAGCTCGACGGCGCCTCGTCGTCGATCATGGCGCTCGAAGAGATCGCCGACGCCGTCGGCGACACGATGGAGGTGCATATGGACGGCGGCATCCGCTCCGGCCAGGACGTGCTCAAGGCGCTGTGCCTCGGCGCCAAGGGCACCTATATCGGACGGCCTTTCCTGTACGGCCTCGGCGCGCTCGGCAAGGAAGGGGTTACCAAGGCGCTGGAAATCATCCGCAAGGAGATGGACATAACGCTGGCGCTGTGCGGAAAGCGCCTGGTCACCGACATGGGCAAGGATCAGCTTCGGCGCTAAAGTCCCGTGACGGCATGATCATGGAGGCGACGCAGGCATTGACGGAGCCCGGCATCAGTTTCTACGAGGCGCGCGGACCGCAAGGCATGCGCCTTTACGCGATCGGCGATGTGCACGGCCGGCTCGATTTGCTGACCGCCATGCACCGGCGGATCGAGGCGGAGCTCAGTCAAAGACCGTCGGCCGATTGGCGCGTGATCCATCTCGGCGACTATGTCGACCGGGGCCCGGACTCCAGGGGCGTCATCGATTTCTTGATCGACGCGCAAAGACGCGATCGGCGTCACCTGATGCTGGCCGGAAATCATGATCTCGGCTTCCTCGATTTTCTCGATGTCCCCGATCCGGACGGGCTGTTCATGCGCTATGGCGGCATCCAGACGGCGCTATCCTATGGCGTGTCGCTCGGTGGGGGCAGCGCCTGGTTTGGCCGGGCCGATGCGGCATTGCGGCAAGGCCACGCCGCACTGGTCGAGGCGGTGCCGCAGAACCATGTCGAGTTCCTGCGCTCGCTGCCCTTTTCGGTGACCTTCGGCGACTTCTTCTTCTGCCATGCCGGCATCCGGCCCGGCGTTGCGCTGGAAAGCCAGAGCCGGCAGGACCTGATCTGGATCCGCGAGGTCTTCCACGACCACGCCGGTCTTCATCCCAAGATCGTGGTGCACGGCCATACGCCGGTGCCCAAACCCGAGATCACCGGCAACCGCGTCAACGTCGACACCCTCGCCTGGCAATCGGGAAACCTCACCGCGCTCGTGGTAGACGGCGCTGACAAGCATATCCTGACAGTGACGGGTGAGCGGGCGTAGGTAAGGCGTGGAGTTATGTGCAGAGGGTCTAGCGAAGCGCGGCGGTGACGCCGTAGCCGTCAACGGCATTGTGGTTGTTGGCTGCGTCGGCGGAATAAATGCCGAGGCCGCACAAGACGATGGCCGACAACATGGCAAAGGACAAAAAGGCTGCTTTCACGGACGTCATCTCTTGTTGAGCTTTCTGCATCTATGCACGAGCGGGTTACCAATGCGTTGAAACGCGAAATACGTCGCAAATGTCTGACGGTTTCGCGCTTCTAGGCATGTTCTGTATCGGCGGTGTGTCGCGCGGGTCACAGGAAAGGTTCATCGCGGTTGCACGCAAGATGCAGAGCGGGCGCCTTTTAGGCTGGCGGACAGACACAGGCCAAGGATGAAACGCGTTATCCCCGGCGGATTTGCCGCCGCGTGCCAAATATGCAACGTCGCCAAATACGCTGACTATATGAGCCGTCAGATCGTCGCCACCCAGGCGCGGGCGATGGCCAGGCCGGCGGCATCGGCTTGCGGTCCGTTGCGGGCCATTTCATCGTCGAGCCGGCCCGCCCATTCAGGATGCCGCTCGGCGATCAGCGGTGCGAAGGAGGTGCTCCAGTCGCGCACCATCGGACTGTCGGCCTCGAAATGGAACTGGAAGCCGTAGACGGCGCGGCCGATACGGAACGCCTGGTTCTCGGCGACGGCATTGCCGGCCAGCCGCACGGCAGTCTTAGGCAAGACAAAGGTGTCGTCGTGCCATTCGAAGATCGGGAATTTTGCGGGCAAAGCGGCGAGCACCGGATCGGCCTGCGCCGCCGCGGTGAGCGCGACCTCGTGCCAGCCGAACTCCGACGCGCCGCCGATCTGGTTCTCGCCGCCAAAGGCGCGCGTGACCAACTGGCTGCCGAGGCAGATACCAAGCACCGCGCGATCCCTCTCGGCAAAGTCGCGCGTCAGGTCGAGCAGGCCCGGAAAATAAGGACAGAGCTCGTCGTCCAGCGCATTCTGGGCGCCGCCGAGCACTACCATGGCGTCATGCCCGCCGCTATCTTGCGGCAGCGCGTCGCCGCAGTAGGGACGGCGCAGGTCGATATCGACGCCCGCCTCGACAAGGGCCGCGCCGATCTGGCCAAGGCCCTCATTGTCGAAGTTCTGGACAACCAAGACCCGCATCGAAACCTGCTGACATGAAATTGATGCAACGAGCGATATCATGGCGCCAGCATTGCAGCCAACAGGGAACGCCTATGCCACTGCAAAACCGGGTCGACCCGTTCGGCGCCATCCATGCCGTGCCGGAGCGCGGCCTGTTCATGGGCAATCGCGGCATCATTCACGACCCCGAGACGAGAACGCTGTTGAAGAAGCGCTGGGCGCTGCAAGCCTGGATCATCTGCGTCTGCGAATTCCATAACGTGCGGCGCGAGCCGATGGGGCGCAACCGGGCTGGCGGCAAGGCCGGCTGGACCGAACTGTTTTTCCTCGACGAGGTGACGGCACTTGCCGCCGGGCACCGGCCCTGCTTCTTCTGCCGGCGCGAGCGGGCCAGGGATTTTGTCCGGCGTTTCGGCGACGCCTTCGGCATTGCCGAGCCACGCGCGCCGCAACTCGACAAGCGCCTGCACAAGGAGCGCGTGGCATCGGGCGGGCGGGCGCCGAGACTGGAACCGGAAGCGCTTGCGGACTTGCCGGACGGCACGATGATCTCGTCAGGAAACAGGGCGTACGTCCTGTTTGACGGCGCCGCGCTGCCCTGGAGTTTCGGCGGTTATGGCGAACCGGTGGGGTTCGGCGGTTTTACCGACAGTCCAATCCGCCTGCTCACGCCAGCGACAACTGTTTCGGTGCTGCAGAAAGGCTACGAGCCTGTCTGGCATCCTTCCGCCGAGGCTTGACGCCGAGGGTGACGTTGCCGCATTCCTCGGCGATGCGCGCCAATTACAAGATGCAGCGGCTGTTCGTGCCGGACGGGCTTGGACCGGACATCGAGTTCGACATCGGCCCGCAGCAGAGCCATTATCTCTCGCACGTGCTGCGGCTCGGCGAAGGCGCCGAAATTCTGGTCTTCAACGGCCGCGACGGCGAATGGTCGGCGGCGATCGCGGCAAAATCGAAGAAGGCGTTGCGCCTGAAGTTGCTGGCATTGCAGCGGCCGCAGCCGCCGTTGCCCGATCTCGTCTACTGTTTCGCGCCGCTGAAGCAGGGGCGGCTCGACTACCTCGTGCAAAAGGCGGTCGAGATGGGCGCTGGCATCCTGCAGCCGGTCATCACCCAGCATACGCAGGTGGCAAAGCCCGGCATCGAGCGCCTGCGCGCCAATGTCGTCGAGGCGGCCGAACAATGCGGCATATTGGCGGTGCCGGAGCTGCGCGAAGCGGAAAAATTCGAGCGCCTGCTCAGCAACTGGGACCGTGAGCGGCGGCTGATCTTCTGCGACGAGGATGCATCGACCAACAGTCCCCTGCCGGCATTGCAGGCGGTGCGGGAGAACAAGCTCGGCCTGCTGGTCGGGCCGGAGGGCGGCTTTTCCGACGAGGAGCGCAGGATGCTGAGAGCCCTGCCCTTCGTTACCGCCATTCCGCTTGGGCCGCGCATCCTGCGGGCGGACACGGCGGCCGTAGCGGCACTGGCGCTGATCCAGGCGACAATCGGGGATTGGTGATCAATTCCAGTTACCCTCTGGCTCAGGATTTTTCGCTTGATCGGCTACTGACATTTCGTCCATCTAGCGCCGGCAGTGGCCGCGCGTCCTTTCGGGCGCGCAAAGGACGCTGTAACATATTGATTGGGCACATGATCCTTTCCGAAAATCGAAGCCGGTTTTCGGGGCCATGTGCGGAGGGCTATTATGGCGCGCGATACTACCGATTTCCGGCCGATCGAAGGCGTCGACGAACTCGTCGAGCACCTGGCCGAAGGCAACAAGCCGCGCGACAAATGGCGCATCGGCACCGAGCACGAGAAATTCCCGTTCTATGTTGACGGCAATGCCCCGGTGCCCTACGGCGGCGAGCGCGGCATCCGCGCCATCCTCGAAGGCATGCAGGACAAACTCGGCTGGGACCCGATCATGGATGCCGGCCGCATCATCGGACTGGTCGAGCCGACCGGCCAAGGCGCGATCTCGCTGGAGCCCGGCGGCCAGTTCGAACTGTCCGGCGCGCCGCTGGAGACGATCCACCAGACCTGCCGCGAAGGCAATGCGCATCTGGCGCAGGTGCGCGAGATCGCCGAACCGATGGGCATTCGTTTTCTCGGCCTTGGCGGCAGCCCGAAATGGTCGCTGGCCGAGACGCCGAAGATGCCGAAATCGCGCTACGAGATCATGACCCGCTACATGCCCAAGGTCGGCACCAAAGGTCTCGACATGATGTACCGGACCTGCACGATCCAGGTGAACCTCGACTTCGAAAGCGAAGCCGACATGCGCCGCAAGATGCAAGTGTCGCTGAAATTGCAGCCGCTGTCGACGGCGCTGTTTGCCAACTCGCCCTTCACCGAAAGCCGGCCGAACGGCTTGCAGAGCTGGCGCGGCGAGATCTGGCGCGACACCGACAATCAGCGCTCCGGCCTGCTCGAATTCTGCTTCTCGCCCGATTTCGGCTTTGCCGATTATGTCGAATGGGCGCTCGACGTGCCGATGTATTTCGTCATCCGCGACGGCCAGTACCATGACATGACGCACATCACCTTCCGCCAGTTCATGGCGGGCGCCGCCCGCAACGAACTGCCGGACGGGCTCCCGACGATGGGCGACTGGGCGAACCATCTGTCGACGCTGTTCCCGGACGTGCGGTTGAAGCGCTTTCTCGAAATGCGCGGCGCCGATGGCGGGCCGTGGCGGCGCATCTGCGCGCTGCCGGCCTTCTGGGTCGGGCTGCTCTATGATGCGGCTGCGCTCGACGCGGCCGAGGCGCTGACCTCGAGCTGGAGTTATGACGAGGTGCTGGCGATGCGCAACGCGGTGCCCGAACAGGGCATTTCGGCGCCCTTCCGCAACACGACACTGCGCGAGATAGCCCGCGACGTGCTCGTCATCTCGCGCATGGGACTGAAGAACCGCGGCCGCAAGAACCGCGACGGCTATGACGAGACCTCGTTCCTCAACACGCTGGACGAGGTCGTCGCGCGTGGCACCACCAGCGCCGAAGAGATGCTCTCGGCCTACCACACACGCTGGGGCGGCTCGATCGAGCCGGTGTTCATGGAATACGCGTATTAACGCTTCGCTATCCGCTTGGCCGATGGTCCGGCAAATTCGCTTCAATCAGTGATGGAAACGAATTAGGCTTCTCCAACGAGGATTTTCCCGGAGGAGAAAACAATGCCTTCCTTGTTCGATATTCTGGCACAGGCCCAGAACGGCAACGGCATGCAGGCGCTGGCCCAGCAGTTCGGGCTTTCGCAGCAGCAGACGCAGGCGGCGGTCGCGGCGCTGCTGCCGGCCTTTTCGCAGGGGCTGAAGCGCAACACGGCGGACCCTTATGGGCTCGGCTCCTTCATGACGGCGATGGCCAGCGGCCAGCACGCCAAATATTTCGAGGATGCAAGCCGGGCCTTCTCGCCGCAGGGCCTCGATGAAGGCAAGGGCATTCTCGGCCATTTGTTCGGCTCGAAGGACCTGTCGCGGGCCGTCGCCAGCCAGGCCGCGCAGGCGAGCGGCGTCAGCCAGCAGGTCCTGCAGCAGATGCTGCCGGCAATCGCCTCGATGATGATGGGCGGGCTATTCAAGCAGACCACCGACCAGCTAGGCGGGCAGATGCATGCGGCAGGCGGTGGCGGCAATCCGCTTGGCGAGCTCATCGAGCAGATGATGCGGCAGGCTGGCGGCGGCAGCCAGGCACCGACCCCTCAGCCTGCAGGCCCCACGGATAACCCGCTCGGCAAGGTGCTGCAGGATATGTTCGGCGGGCAGCAGCCGCAACAGACGCAGAGCCCTTACGGCGACAACCCGCTGGGCAAGGTGTTGCAGGACATGTTCGGCGGCGGGCAGCAGCCACAAAGCCAGCCGCAGCAGACACAGAACCCTTATGGTGACAATCCGCTCGGCAAGGTGCTGCAGGATATGTTCGGCGGCGGTGCACCACAGCCACAGCAGCCGCAGAACCAACCCCAGCAGACACAGAACCCTTATGGTGACAATCCGCTCGGCAAGGTGCTGCAGGACATGTTCGGCGGTGGCGCACAACAGTCTCAGCCGCGTCAGGCGCCGCAGCAACCCCAGGCGCCGCAGCCGCAGGCCAATCCGAGCGGCAGGCCGAGAAATCCGTTTGACGACCTGTTCGGCAAGATGTTCGAGACAGGCGCCCAGCAGCGCGACGACTACCAGAAAGGCATGGAGTCGATCTTCGACCAGTTCAAGCAGGGCATGGGCCGGCGGTAGACCAGACACCGGCAATCAATCATCAGTGCCGCCCAAAAAAGAAAGCCCGGTCCTGGGAGGACCGGGCAGCGCGCAGGCTGGCCGGGGGGATCCGGCAGGGAGTGGGGAGCCTGCGTAACTTAGTGGCGTCGTGCCTCAAAAAGGTTCAACGCGCCCGAACGGCGAAACCACGCGATCACACCACCTTGCGGGCAATATCCTCGATCGTTTCGGCGCGCTCGACCGCGATGACGCGAAGCCTTTCTGTCGGATCGCGGCCAAAGGGTACACCGACAGCGACGTGCAGGTCGGCGCGGGTCAGGCCGATGTCGGCGAGCTCGGCATCCGACATCTCGCCGAGGCGATAAAAGGCGCGGCGGTTTCTCCAGGCGCGGTAAACATTGGCAGCGGCATTGGCCACGCGCGTCGCAACGGCCGGACGCGAGGTGATGCGCGAGGTCTCGGTAGCGAAATCAAACGTAGCCATGTCGGTCTCCTTCACATTCGAACGGGCGAAACCGGTCGATCGGGCGCTGGCGACAGCGGCCGTTCCGGCTTCGATTCACATGCCTTCATGTGGACAATCGGAATTTGCCATGGCCCGATTGATTAATCCAACGAATGTTTCTAATCTTTAGCATCAGCATCAATGATGGATTAGGCCAATGAAAGCGCCGCTCGATCTCGATCAGTTGCAGACCTTCATCTCGATTGTCGACACCGGCAGCTTTACCCGCGCGGCGGAAGCGGTGCATCGCACCCAGTCTGCGGTGTCGATGCAGATGCGGCGGCTGGAGGAACGGATCGGCAAGCCGCTGTTCGAAAAAGACGGCCGCACCAACAGGCTGACCGAGGAAGGCGACAGACTGCTCTCCTACGCAAGGCGGCTGCTCTATCTCAACAAGGAAACACTGGCCGCCTTCGACGACCGCCGGCTCGAAGGCACCATCCGCATCGGCACGCCGGACGATTATGCCGATCGCTTCCTGCCAGAGATCATGGCGCGGTTTGCCCGTTCCAACCCGCATGTCGAACTGACCGTTATCTGCGAACCGACGCCGGGACTGGTCGAACACATCAAGCGCGGCAATCTCGACCTGGCGCTGGTGACGCACAACGACGCGCGCGGCCAGTCGGAAGTGGTGCGGCGCGAACCGCTGCTGTGGGTTACCTCGGCCAACCATGCGACGCATGAGCAGCCGATCCTGCCGATGGCCTTCGGCCGGCCGAACTGCATCTGGCGGCGGGCCGCCGCCGACGTGCTCGATCAGCAGAGCCGCGACTATCGCATCCTGTTCACCAGCTTCTCTGCCACCGTCATCGCCGCCGCGGTGCTTTCCGGTCTGGCGATCTCGGTGCTGCCGGAATGCGCGCTGCGGCCCGGCATGCGGGTGCTGGGCGAGGCCGACGGTTTCGGCGCCCTGCCCGATTGCCGCATCGGTATCATGCGCGGTCAGACCTCGCGGCCGGAGATCGTCGACGCGCTTGCGCGCCACATTTCGGAGAGCCTCGACAATATTTCCGTGCCACTCGGCGAGGAGACCGGCACGTTCGATTTCGCCGCCCTCGCCTTCGCCAAGATGAAGCGGACCAAGCCGAACCAGATCCTGCCGGGCTGGTGATCGCGCGTTTGGGGCGGACATCGAACACGGCCGCCTTGACGCCGGCCAGCAATCGTCCCCCAATCGGCCGATGAGCGACGCAGCATCCGAATCACGCACCAACGCCACCGAATATACGGTGAGCGAGATTTCCGGCGCGCTGAAGCGTACGGTCGAGGACGTCTTCGGCAATGTACGGGTGCGCGGCGAGATTTCCGGCTATCGCGGACCGCATTCCTCCGGCCATGCCTATTTCTGCCTGAAGGACGATCGCGCGCGGCTCGACGCCGTGGTGTGGAAGACCACGATGAGCCGGCTGAAATTCCGTCCAGAGGAAGGCATGGAGGTGATCGCCACCGGCCGGCTCACCACCTATCCCGGAAAGTCGAACTACCAGATCGTTATCGACAATCTCGAGCCGGCCGGTGCCGGTGCGCTGATGGCGCTGCTGGACGAGCGCAAGCGCCGGCTGCAGGCCGAAGGCCTGTTCGACGCGGCGCGCAAGCGCAGGCTGCCGTTCATGCCGTGCGTCATCGGCGTCGTCACCTCGCCGACAGGCGCCGTCATCCGCGACATCATCCACCGCATCAAGGACCGGTTTCCGCTGCACGTGCTGGTCTGGCCGGTGCGGGTGCAGGGCGAGACGGCGGGTGCGGAAGTGACCGCTGCCGTCAACGGCTTCAACGCACTGCCATGGGACGGCGCCATCGCGCGGCCCGATCTGTTGATCGTGGCGCGCGGCGGCGGCAGCCTGGAGGATCTGTGGGGGTTCAACGACGAAGCGCTTGCCCGGGCCGTCGCCGCTTCGGGCATTCCGGTGATTTCCGCGGTCGGCCACGAGACCGACTGGACATTGATCGATCTGGCGGCGGATGTGCGGGCGCCGACGCCGACAGGCGCCGCCGAGATCGCCGTGCCGGTCAAGGTCGACCTCGAAGCGACGCTTGCCGGCCTTGGCGCGCGGTTGAAGACCGCACTGTCGCGCAATTTCGAACGCAAGCGGCAGGCGGCACGCGCGGCCGCCCGTGCGCTGCCCTCGCCCGACCAGTTGCTGGCGCTGCCGCGGCGGCGCTTCGACGAGGCGACGAGCCGGCTCGGCCGGGCGCTGTCGGTCAGCGTCGAGCGCAAGCGAGCCAGGCTTCTGGGGCAGCGGCTGACGCCGGCGACTTTGTCGCGGCGCATGAACGAAGCCCGCACTCTGACCCGCCGCGACCTCGCCCGTGCGCAAGCGGCTTTCTTCGCCATCGTGCGCGAGCGTCGGGCGCGGTTTTCGCGCACGGCGACCAGACTGTCACCGGCGCCGATCGCAAGACGGCAGAAACTGCAAGGCGATGCCCTGCTGGCACTGACGCGGCGGCAGGACCAGGCGATTTCGCGGCGGCTGGACCGTCTGCGTGGAAAACTGACGCAGGCCGACCGGCTGCTGGCGACGCTCTCGCACAAGGCCGTGCTGGCGCGAGGCTTCGCGCTGGTCAAGGATGCGGACGGCGCGGTGGTCAAGCACGCGGCAGAAGTTGTGTCGGGGATGGCGCTTTCGCTGGAGTTCGCCGACGGCACCGCCGATGCAGTCGCCATCAGTGGCACGGCGCGGCCGAAGACGGTTGCCAAGCCCGCGGCCAAGCTCAAGGCGCCGGGCGGCCAAGGTTCGCTTTTCTGAGGAAAAAATGACCGACCCGCATCTTGCGACGCCCTCGGGCAAACTGCGCGCCCGCGCCTTCGCGATCCCATTCGATGGCACGCCAGGCCGCTTCAATGCCATCACCGATGTGCCCGGCGTGACGGTCGGCTATACCACGCTGATCTCAGGGGATGGGCCGCTCGTCGTCGGCAAGGGTCCGGTACGCACCGGCGTGACCGCGATCCTGCCACGGCCCAGAGACGAGTTGGCCGTCCCGGCGTTTGCCGGGATGTTCAGCGCCAATGGCAATGGCGAACTGACCGGCTCGCATCTGATAGAGGAGCTCGGAGCGTTCAATCTTCCCATCACCATCACCAACACGCATTCCTGCGGCGTCAGCCGCGACGCAACGCTGCGCTGGATGCAGACGGTGCTGCCGCAATCGCTCGACAGCGCCTGGGCGCTGCCGGTGGCGGGCGAGACTTACGACGGCTTCCTGAACGATATCAACGGCCACCATGTGAGCTTCGAGCACGTGTTTTCCGCGCTCGAAACGGCTGATAGCGGGCCGATCGAAGAGGGCAGCGTCGGCGGCGGCACAGGCATGATCACCTTCGGCTTCAAGGCAGGGTCCGGCACATCCTCGCGCAGCGTCGACTGGAATGGAAAGCGTTTAACGATCGGCTGCTTCGTCCAGTCGAATTTCGGTGCACGGCGAAACCTCGTGATCCGTGGCATCAGAGCCGGAGCGGAACTCGCCGATCCGGCGGCCCGGGACAACACGCCGCGAGCGGAGAAGAGCTCGATCATCGCGATCGTCGCCACCGATGCGCCATTCATGCCGCATCAGTTGAAACGGCTGGCGAAACGCGTGCCGCTCGGCGTGGCGCTAACCGGCGGCTATGGATACAATTCGTCCGGCGATATCTTTCTGGCCTTCAGCACGGCCAATCCCGACGCGGCGCGCGGCGCGGCCGGCAAGCTGGTCAGCGCCGGCTACATACCGGATGCCGATATCAACCCGTTCTTCGACGCCGTCGTTCAGAGCGTGGAGGAAGCAATCCTCAACGCGCTGGTCGCCAATGAAGACATGACCGGGCGCGACGGCAATTTCGTGCCGGCGTTGCCGAAAACATGGCTTAAGGAGAGATTTGGCAGAGCTGCGCGGCGATAAGACCGCGCAACTGCATCAGACAGGCAATGTTCGCCCGGCAGGTTTTGCCGGAGGCGGTCCGTCAGCCGGCAGGCTTGTTGGAATTCCGCTCGTCCTGGTCGGCCTCGGCCGCCTCTTCGAGCCTCGAAGCAATGAGCTCCTGAATGTCGCCGACCTCTTCCTGGATATCCTCCAGGGGTATGCCGGCCTCGGCAGCCTTGGCCGCACATTCCCTGGCGAGGGTCTCGGCCTGCTTCTCGATTCTGGCTGGCGAGGGCTGGCAGTGGACTTTTTCGCCAATCCACCCGCGCAAGAACTCGATCGCGTGTTCACTCATACTGCTGTTTCCCTAGCGGCTATGCCGGTTGGTAATCATAAACGTCGGCATCTTCGAAAAGATGCGTGCTGCCATTCGAGCCGAGTCGGCTTCGCCCGGCAAGCCGAACTTGTCCGAGGTCCACAGAGCTGAAGGGAATGGAGGGTTCAAGGAGCACGTTCTAGTTCTTGAGGACTGATTCTCTCGACGAAACTCGTTCGACCCGCGCTATTGTTTCTATTTGCTTTTTTTCGATTTTCAAGCCGTTTTAGATCACAATAGATGTCACAACGACTAGCACATTTACCGCGCTCTCGCCGGCACCATGTAAGAGGCGAGCCGTCAAAGCCGCCGCTATATAGTGACAACCATTTGCAATGTCGACTCTGCTCGCGATCCTGCTTCTTTCCGCCGCGCTTGCGTGAAGATATGTGGTGTGACGGGCCTTGCAGTGCAAGCTGCCGAGCGTCTCATGCAAGGCATGCAATAGCGTCTTGTGGAATCCTGAAGTGCTTGTCTCAGGGTGGCTCTCTACCGCCGGCGGTAAAGGATCATGCCGGCATGATAGAGGACGCCTTCGACGAACTCACCATCCGCGGTGAAGCCCGTATCGTCCCAGTATTCTATGTGGTTGCCGTGCACTTCATAGCGTCCCCGGTAGGCGCTTTCGCGGTCACCGCGCGCTTCGTCATAACGGCCGTTCGGCAGGAGTTCGTGCCTGATATGGCGATCCTCGGTGACCCACATTCCGACATAGGGATGATCTTGGTGCGTCATTGGTTCTTCCGCGAGGATTGGAGTTGAAGGAAGGGTCAGGCCGGTTGGAGCTACAGCAACGGCAATACGCGTAAGCACTGCGGCCAAAGTGGATCGCATCAATGCGCCGCCTTCGTCGGACGCACGACGATCTCGTTGACGTCGACATCGTCGGGCTGTTCGATTGCGTAGCGCACTGCCCTGGCGATGGCATCGGGTTGCAGGGCAATAGCACGCCAGGTTTTCATGGCGGCGGCAGCGGCTTCGTCGGAGATCGTGTTCGCCAGCTCGCTTTCCACCACGCCAGGATGAATGCAGGTTACGCGGATATCGTCACTCTCCTGGCGGAGCCCATCGGCAATCGCGCGGACAGCGTATTTCGTTGCGCAATAGACGGCGGCCGTGGGCGAGACGGCCAGTGCGCCGATGGAACCGATATTGATGATGTGACCGGAGCCGCGTGCCGTCATCTCGGGCAGAACCGCCGCGACGCCGTACAGAACACCCTTGATGTTGACGTCCACCATCAGCTCCCACTCGTCGACCTTCATGGCTGCCATGGCTGACAGCGGCATGACGCCGGCATTGTTGACGATGACATCGACCTGGCCCCATTCGGCCCGGGCTGCGTCGGCGAATGCTGCGACATCCGCCCTCCTGGTGACGTCGAGCGCTCGCACGCGAACCGTTCCACCAGCTGCCTCGATTTCGGCCGCAAGCGCTTCAAGGCGGTCGGTGCGGCGTGCGCCGAGCATCAGCTTCGCACCTGCCGCGCCAAGCTCGCGGGCAATGCCAGCGCCGATGCCGCTGGAGGCACCGGTGATCAGAACAACTCTGTTCATCGTCATCGAGATGATCCTTTTGGTTCTATGATTATTTTCACGATGTGAAGGGATTGGGTGCGGGTGAGCTCCCGCGGCGCGCCGGCCCTATTTGGGGGGCTCACTGGGCGGTGTAGCCGCCATCGACCAGAAGCAAGGCCCCGGTGATGAAGCTGGATGCCGGCGAGGCAAGAAAGGCGATGGCCTCGGCAACTTCTTGCGGCTGGCCGATCCGGCCGATTGGATGCGCGCCGCCGAAGCTGCGCAGCATCTCCCGGCCATTCTCCACCACGCCTTCCATGATGTCGGTTTCGATCACGCCAGGGGCAACGGCGTTGCAGCGAATGCCCATGCGCCCGTATTCGATCGCGATCACCTTGGTCAGCTGTGCGACAGCCGCCTTGGAGGAGGCATAGGCCGCCTGCGTCTCGAAGGCCGCGACGGCCGAGATCGACGAGACATTGACGATCGCGCCGCTACCGCCGGCGGCCATCAATTCCACTGCGGCACGGGCAGTGACGAAGCTGCCGCGCGCGTTGATCTGCAGGATGCGGTCATAGTCGTCGACCGAGGTCTCAGTCAGTCGTTTGTTGAGCGTGCGACCGGCATTGTTCACGACGATGTCGAGTCGACCGAAGCGCTTCGCGGCGAGTTCGACCGAGCGTCTGGCCAGATCCTCGTCGGCGACATCGCCGACCAGGGTCGCCACATCCTCGGCTTCCAATTCGCGTACGCTGTCGCTGAGATCGCTTGCCACGATCCGGGCGCCCCGCGCCCGCAGCAGTTCCGCCGCGCAGCGGCCGATGCCGCGTGCCGCGCCGGTCACGAGGGCGACTTTTCCATCCAGGTCCCAGGAGGAAGGGAGTGATGTCATGGGATATCTCCTTGTTGGTCGGCTTCGGCTTGGATCAGGAGGATCAAGCCTTCTTGCCGTTGCGACAGAGATAGAGCCATGGCATTGTCGCGATAACCCGCCTGCCGTTAACCTCGATGGTAAGTTTGACTAACCAATGGGACATCGATCTCAATGCAATTGCCGTCTTCGTCGCCGTGGCCGAGGAACGCAATTTTCGCGCTGCGGCAGACCGGTTGGGCGTGACGCGCTCAGCGGTCAGCCAGAGCATCCTCAGGCTTGAACAGCGCCTTGGCATCGCATTGCTGCAGCGCACGACACGCAGCGTCAACCTGACCGAAGCGGGCGAGCGCCTGCTGGCGAGCGTCGCACCGGCGATCGCCGACGTGAACGCGGCAATCGAAGCCACCACGGAGTTTCTGGACCGCCCGCGCGGCCGCCTGCGGATCGTGGTTTCGTCGATCGCAGAGGCCTTTCTGTCAGGACCGTTGCTGGCGTCCTTTGCAGAAAGGTTTCCCGAGGTGCATCTGGATATTGTGGTCACCGACGAGGAATTCGACATCGTTGCCGAAGGCTATGATGCGGGAGTGAGGCTCGGCGAAGTGATCGAGCAGGACATGATTGCCGTGCCGGTATCGGGCGATCAGCGACAGATGGCCGTCTGCGCCCCGCGCTATCTCGAAAAGTTCGGAGCACCCGCCCATCCGCGCGAGCTTGTGGCTCATCGATGTATCGGCTGGCGGCCGGCGCCGGGAGTTTCGCCCTATCGGTGGGAGTTCGGCGAGGACGGGCGCGAGTTCGACGTGGCGGTTGCGCCCGAGATCACAACCAACGACATGTGGCTGATGATCCGGCTGGCCGTTGCAGGCGCCGGAATCACGTTCGGCATGGCCGATACATTCCGCCCCTGGCTCGACCGCGGCGAGCTCGTGCCAATCCTCGACGGCTATTTTCCGCCGTTTGCGGGTTTCTATCTCTATTTCCCAAGCCGACGGAATATCGCGCCGAAGCTGAGAGCCCTCGTGGATCACCTGCGCGGCGCGCGTCAGGCGCGGGACCGTGGGTGAGCGCTACGGGATCGTAGTGAACGCTCGGCGCTATTGGTCAGAAACCTGGCTGAAAGCTGAATGGTACCGTTGGCTGGGATCGAACCAGCGACCTCCGGATCCACAATCCGGCGCTCTAACCATCTGAGCTACAACGGCACGTTTGCCTGAGCGGGATCGAGATGAAACGTTCGGGACCCGCTCTGTCGTTCGGCGATGCGTCCATACGGGCTATCGGAGTTTAATTCAAGGCTTTTGGCAAGGCAAAAGCTCGCTCCGGCATCGCGTCATTTTCCGCCGGACAAAAGAAAAGGCCGGCGGGAGGAGGTGCCGGCCTTTTCCTGTTACGAGCCAGCGGGAGGAGGTGCTGGCTGGTCACCCCGGTGAGCAGAGGGAGGAGGTTCCACCCGCCGGGTATTCACTTAAACCACTATATCGCACATCTATTTGTCTGACGAAATGCGACCTTTTGATGCATCGTCAAACTGTGCGCAAATATTAGGCGATCTTGATTTCTTTCACGGCCTTCTCGAAGGCGGTCTTGATCGGCTTGGATACGTCCTCGGCCGCCTTGGCAGCAACCGCCTGGAAGTCCTTAGCCTGCTCGACGGTCATTTCGACGCGCTTGCGCAGGAAAGCGGTCTGCAACTCGACGACTTCCGACAGCGACTTGGCGCCGATCAGCGCTTCGAAATGCGAGAAGCCGGCTTCGGCATTAGCGCGCAGGGCGGCGATGGTCTTGAGCGACAGGTCGCTGGAAACGGACTTGGCGGTCTCGTAGGTCGACTCCAGAGCCTTCTGGGTCTCCTCGGCGCCGGTCTTCAGCTTGGCATAGGCCTCTTTCGACTGCTCAACGCCCTTTTCGGCGAAGGCACGGATCTGGTCGGTGGCCTTCGAAGCGTCGAAGCTCGGGAATTCAACGTTTTCGATCGTTTCAGCGGTCTTGGTCCTGGACATTTTCCATCCTTTTCAGCGGCAGCGGCTTTGACAAAATGCCGTCTCGTTCATCTATCATGGCAATATAAAGGCAAATTTTGTGCATTGCAACATGTTTGTTGCATCGCACCATAAAATATTTGGTTCGCGGCGTTAACCACGCGCCTAGAGATTCCGCTGGTTGCACGCTATGACTTGTGGACCTTCGCGCCGTCGGCTTTTATTAACAAAGCGTTAACCGCAAATTGCCCGCTCTGTGAGGGTCGCCAAGCGCATGCCGGCTGAAAACTACTCCTTCCTCGATGTCGCCGTGCTCGACGCGGTCCGCCTGCGCTTCGCCGCAGGCGACGCGATCGCTATTCTGTCGGCAGATCTCGAGCAGGTGATCTGGGCCAACGGCCCCGGCGCAGCGGTATTCGGCTATCCCGACATCGGCGCGATCATCGGCGCCTCGGCAGGTTTGCCGCTGATCGCCAGGCGCCAGATCATGGCAACCAGCGGTTTTCCGCAGATCGGCCGCGACCGTGCCATCACGGTCCGGCTGGCGACTGGCCTGACCAGCCGCGCCGTCGGCTTCCTGGCCAGCGCGGTGACCATGCCCGATGGCGAGGAAGCAATCATGCTGGCGCTGCCGGCGGCGCAGACCGGCTCGCGAAGCGCCGCCGAGATCGCCGACCGCGCCATCGGTGGCTTTGCGGAAGACGGCCACTACATCGCCTTTGTCGATGCCAAGGGCAATATCGACGCCGCATCGGACGGCTTTTCGGCGCTCGGCATCCGGCCTGAGACGCTGGCCGCGCTTGTCGCCGACGTGGCGAACGAGAGCGACCGCATCGTCAAGCGCCTGGTTCCGGGTGGGTCCAGCTCCTATCCCGCGGGCCTTGCCCGGCTGACGGAAGAGCGGCACCTGCTGGTGGTGATCGACGAGGACCGGCTTGACGGCGAGGCCCCCGATGGCGAGCGCGCCGGCGGGGAAACCGAGGCGGCAGCGGCACTGAGAGGTGGCGATCTTCCCCAGCCAACGGATCAGGACAACGAGCAGCCGATCGCCAGCACCGGCGCGGCGGAGATCGACCTTGCAGCGATGCAAGGCACCTCGGCATCGGCGGAGCACGAACCTGCCGACGCGGCCGGCGATCACCGCACGGCTGGCGAAACGCCGACGCAGCATGACCATTGGTACTTCAATGCCGGCGACGACGCGCAGGTCCCGCCCGGGGCAGCTGCGTCCGGCAAAGTCGAGACCAGCCCGGACGCTTCGCAGGCCGGCGCGGATACTTCGCCGGAAAGCGCCGCAAAAGCCACCAAAGCCGCATCGCCGGCCGAACACCGCGCTTCGGCGATCGATCGCACCGCCGCGCCCATGCGTTTCGTCTGGCGTACCGACGCGGAGGGCCATTTCAGCGCCCTTTCGCCGGAATTTGCCGAGCTCGTCGGCAAGCCTGCCGCCGACGTGATCGGCCGCCGCTTCGAGGATGTTTCGGCCGCCTATGGCCTCGATGCTTCTGGCGAGATTGCCGGCCTGCTCGAACGGCGCGACACCTGGTCCGGCCGCTCCGTGCTGTGGCCGGTCGCCGGCACCGATCTGAAGATACCCGTCGATCTGGCGGCGCTCCCGGTTTACAGCCGCAGCCGCGTTTTCGAAGGTTTTCGCGGTTTCGGCGTGGCCAGGAGCGGCGATGCGGTGGTCGATCCGGATGCCGTCGGCATGGCCCTTGTCGCCGAGGAGAAACCTGCCGCGACCATCGGGCCGAAAGCCGTCGAACCTCTCCCCGAGACACCTAAACCCGCCGATCCGTTCAGGGGCGAAGTGCCGGCATTGACCATCGTGCCAAAACCCGAGCGGCGCTTTGCCGACAAGGTGATCCGGCTGGCCGAGCACCGGCAGCCGGCCAACGACAAGGGCCTGTCGACGCTGGAACGCAGCGCGTTTCGCGAGATTGGCGAGCGTCTCAAGAAGGACAGCACCCCGGCCGAAAAACAGCCCAGCGCCGGAAAGCAGAAGCCGGTTGAGAAAGTCGAGGCAGCCGGCAAGGCCGACGAGCCAAAGCTGAAAGAAGCCGGCCCGACGGACAAGGGTGAGATGCCGGCGCAAGGTCCGGAAAGCGGGGCGGCTGCCGCCGAACCGCCCGAGGCCGATGCCGAAGACCAGAAGGATCTTGCCCGGCTCGACGGCGAGCAGCCCGATGAGGCGGAAGCAGAGGCGCAAGCCGGCGAACCCGTCACACGCCCTGTTTCCGGATCGCTGCTCGACTATGCCGACCGCGAACCCAGCGACGAAGCGCAGGAAGGCATTGAGCCCAGCACGGACCATCGAACGATCGTCGCCGAAGCGCCGCGGGATGGCGACGATGACAGCATGACGGCCGAAGACTTCCGTGACGCCGAAGACAGCGAGGATTGGTCCGAGGACAGCGCAGCCGCAGCCGACGTTGCCGGCCAGGTGCCGCCCATCGCGCGGCTGCAGGCACCACCGCTCAAACTCGACGGCTTCGTGCCGTCGGCGTTTGCCGGAGAGGACAACAAGGGGCCGGATACCTCGATCCTCGGCAAGCTGCCAGTGCCGGTGCTTATCCATTCCGGCGACCAGCTGCATTACGCGAACGACGAATTCCTCGGCTTGACCGGCTATGCGACGCTCAATGCCCTGGACGAGGCCGGCGGGCTCGGCGCGCTGTTTGCCGACCCTTATGCCGACGACGGCAGTTCGGATGGCGGCGACCGCGCTCTGCGGCTGAAAACGCGCGAAGGTCAGGAGTTTCCGATCGATGCGATTTTACGCTCCGTGCCCTGGGGAAACGGCAAGGCGCTGATGCTGGTCGTACGTCGTTCCGGCGATGACGAGGCAGCAGCCATTCCACATGGCGCCGCCGAAGACCAAACGCAGCCGGATGTTTCCGAGCTCAAGGCACGCATTGCCGAAATGCGCACTATCATCGACACCGCCACCGACGGCGTCGTGCTGATCGGCCGTAACGGAACGATCCGTTCAATTAGCCGTCCGGCGGAAGCGCTGTTCGGCTTCGACAGCGACGAGGTGACCGGCAAACCGTTCGTCTCGCTGTTTGCGATCGAAAGCCAGCGCGCGGCGCGTGACTATCTCGAGGGGTTGTCGGAGCCCGGCGTCGCAAGCGTGATGAACGATGGCCGCGAGGTGATCGGGCGCGAGGCGCAGGGGCGTTTCATTCCGCTGTTCATGACCATCGGCAGGCTGCCCAACGACAGCGGCTTCTGTGCGGTGGTGCGCGATATCACCCAGTGGAAGCGGGCCGAAGAGGACTTGACCCAGGCGCGCGCGGTCGCCGAACGCGCCTCGTCGCAGAAGACCGATTTTCTGGCCCGCATCAGCCACGAGATCCGCACGCCGCTCAACGCCATAATCGGCTTTTCCGAGCTGATGGTCGACGAGAAATTCGGGCCGGTGGCCAATGACCGCTATCGCGACTATCTGCGCGACATCAACCGTTCGGGCAACCACGTGCTCGATCTGGTCAACGACCTGCTCGACATTTCGAAAATCGAGGCCGGCCAGCAGGAGATGGCCTATGAGGCGGTGTCGCTTAACGACACGCTGGCCGAAACCGTGGCGATGATGCAGCCGCAAGCCAACCGGGAACGCGTCATCATCCGCTCCAGCTTCGCCTCGCGGCTGCCGGAAGTGGTGGCCGATCTGCGCAGCGTGCGGCAGATCGCGCTCAACATCCTGTCGAACGCCGTCCGCTACACGCAGGCTGGCGGCCAGGTGATCGTGTCGACGGCTTACGAGATCTCCGGCGATGTCGTCATGCGCGTGCGCGATACCGGCATCGGCATGAGCCAGTCCGAGATCGAGCAGGCGCTGAAGCCGTTCAAGCAGATCAATGCGCTGAAGCGCGGCCGTGGCGACGGCACGGGTCTTGGGCTGCCGCTGACCAAGGCGATGGTCGAAGCGAACCGGGCCCGGTTCACCATCAACTCGACGCCCGGCGAGGGAACCCTGGTCGAAGTCGCCTTTCCCTCGACCCGCGTGCTCGCCGGTTAGCTATGGTTGCGCAAAGAAAAAAGGCGTCCAACAGGACGCCTTGAATGATAGGATTGCTGTCACAACGGGGCTTGAGCGAATCAGATCCTCTCGGGGCTAAGAGGAACGGGATTTCTCCCTCAAGTTACGCACGACTATTGATGCCGGGCCTTAACAAATCCTTACCGGCACGCCGGAAAATTTACCAATGTGTACCACTCATGAAATCTAGGTAAATTCCGAAGAGATAATTTGTTAACGATACCTGAGACCTCAAAACGGCTCCCACCTTGGATCCCGGGGTCAGTCGGCAAGCTGCGGCAGGTTGCGGAACAGCTCGAGCGCTTCGGGATTGGCGAGCGCTTCCTTGTTCTTGATGGCGCGGCCGTGCACCATGTCGCGTACCGCGAGCTCGGTGATCTTGCCCGATTTGGTTCGCGGAATATCGCTGACGGCGACGATCTTGGCCGGCACGTGGCGCGGGCTCGCCCCGGTGCGGATTTTCGCGCGGATGCGTTTTTCCAGCTCGGCATCGAGCTCAACGCCGGCCGCCAGCCGCACGAACAGTACGACGCGCACGTCATTGTCGAAATCCTGGCCGATGCACAGCGCTTCGAGGATTTCCGGCATCTGCTCGACCTGATTGTAGATCTCCGCCGTGCCGATCCTGACACCGCCCGGATTGAGCGTGGCGTCGGAACGGCCATGGATGATCAGGCCGCCATGGACGGTCCATTCGGCGAAATCGCCGTGGCACCAGACATCGTCGAAACGTTCGAAATAGGCGGCTTTGTATTTCCTGCCGTCAGGGTCGTTCCAGAAGCCGATCGGCATTGCCGGAAACGCCTTGGTGCAGACGAGCTCGCCCTTCTCCTGGCGGAGCGGGCGGCCGTCATCGTCCCAGACATCGACGGCAAGGCCGAGCCCGGGCCCTTGGATCTCGCCGGTCCATACCGGTTCGATCGGCACGCCGAGCACGAAGCAGGAGACGATATCGGTGCCGCCGGAAATCGAAGCCAGATGCACGTCCTTCTTGATGCCTTCATAGACGAAGCGGAAATCTTCCGGCGATAGCGGCGAGCCGGTCGATGAGATGGTGCGCACGCTGGAAAGATCATGCGTGCGGATCGGCTTCAGGCCGGCCTTGCGCACGGAATCGATGAATTTGGCCGAGGTGCCGAAATAGGTCATCTTTTCGGCATCGGCGAAGTCGAACAGCGCATTGCCGTCCGGGTAGAACGGCGAGCCGTCGTAGAGCAGCAAGGTGGCGCCCGATGCCAGGCCCGACACCAGCCAGTTCCACATCATCCAGCCGCAGGTGGTGAAGTAGAAGAAGCGGTCGCCGTCGAGCAGGCCGGCATGCAGCCGTTCTTCCTTGACGTGCTGGATCAGCGTTCCGCCGGCCGAATGGACAATGCATTTGGGAATGCCGGTCGTGCCCGATGAAAACAGGATGTACAGCGGATGCGAAAACGGCAGCCTTTCGTAGGCGACAGGCCTTGCGGCAAAGGGTGACAGCGCCTCTTCCAGCGCAGCCGCCTTGCCGATGGTCGCGGCGACGTCGAGCGAGGTGCCGAGATAGTCGACAATGAGGACTTTGCGGACGGTGGCGAGCTTGCCCGCCACGGCCGCGATCTTGTCGGCGACTTCGATCGCCTTGCCATTGTACCAGTAGCCGTCCGGCGCGATGAACACGACAGGCTCGATCTGGCCGAACCGGTCGAGAACCCCCTGCTCGCCGAAATCTGGGGAGCAGGACGACCAGACCGCGCCGATCGAGGCGGCCGCCAGCATCGCAGCAATGGTCTCCGGCATGTTGGGCATCATCGCGGCGATGCGGTCGCCCTTCTTCACCTTGAGCGACAGGAAAAGCCGCTGCAGCCGCGAGGTCAGCGCATGCAGCTCGTTCCAGGACAGCCGCCGCTCGACCTTGTCCTCGCCGCGAAAGACGATTGCGTCGCCAAGCCCGGTTTTCTTGAGGAGATTCTCGGCGAAATTCAGCTTTGCCTCAGGAAAGAAGGTCGCGCCGGGCATCTTGTTGCCATCGACCAGCACGCGTTCGCCCTTGTCGCCGACGATGCCACAAAAGTCCCAGACCAGGCTCCAGAAGGTCTCGCGATCATCGATCGACCAGCGATGCAGGTCGGCATAGGAGGAGAAAACCTTGCCGGCCATGTTCGCCGCGGCGTTCATGAAGGCGGTCATCGGCGCTGCGTCGATCTGCTCTTGCGTCGGGATCCAGAGCGGTGCGTCGTCAGCCATCATTGTTCCTCCTTAAAGCACGTCACGTTTGAAGAGATTCACGCGACGCGCTTTAAACTTTTGTCTTTATGCATGTCGTTTATCCCAAAACCGCTGCGCACTTTGGGCGACATGCATTGGCATCGCTTATGCATATCGCGATGCAGCAGAGCAAGATTTTGTTGGACCGCGCCGGTCAGGGTGTGCGCAAATGCCATCGCCGGGCCATAAAGACTTGAAATGCGTCAGCCGTCGGTTACACCCGTCGGGCGATTTTGTCGGAATGGAAGCATACGGGGCGATATGCCATCACCTTTGATCCGACGCGGAATATGGGCGATCGGCGCAGCCGTCATCGTCATCGCGCTGGTTGTCGCAGCCTTGCCGTTGATCGCCTCGACCCGCATCGTACGCGACCGTATCGCGTGGGAAATGAGCGCGTGGAGCGGTTTCCGGGTCACCATCGACGGCGCGCCGCGCATCGAGGTCTGGCCGAATTTCCGGGCGATCCTGAGCGACGTGACGCTGTCGCAATGGACAGAGACGGATGCGCCGCCCGTGGTCGAGGCCGAACGGGTCGAGGTCGACCTCTCGGCGATGGCGGCGCTGCGTGGCGATGTGATGTTTTCGACGGCGCGGCTGGTACGACCGACGATCCGGGTTCAGCGTACCGCGAGCGGGTTTTTCCTGCCTGCGATTCCCAGCGGCGGGCGCATTACGCGTTCGATCGATGCTGCCCGCGCGGTGATCAACACAAATCCCGCCAAGCCGGATCTCGGCAAGCTGCCGGCAGATCCGTTCGGCACAGTCGAGTTCAGGGACGGCCGCGTAGTGGCTGCCATCGGCGGCAAGGACCAGGAGATATTGAGCAGCCTGAGCGGCCAGGCGAACTGGGCCGCGATGAACAGCAATGCGACGCTGTCGGCGACCGGGATATGGCGCGGCGAAAGTGTTGCCATCGACGCCGCATCGCCGAACCCGCTCGTGCTGTTTGGTGGCGGCACAGCACCGGCCACATTTTCCTTCAAGGCGGCACCGGCCAGTTTTTCGTTCGACGGCCGCGCCAGCATGTCGGAGAACGGCTATTTCGACGGCCAGGCAAAATTCGCCGCACCTTCGCTGCGACGCGTGCTCGAATGGTCGCAGGCCGGCATCGCGCCCGGTGCCGCAATCGGCTCGATCGCGGTTTCGAGCAAGATCACGGCGACGGCCGGGCGCATCAAATTCGAAAATACGGCCCTGACCCTCGACAACAACCCCGGAATGGGCGCGCTTGACTTCACCTACGGCGAGGCACTGCCGGTGATCTCCGGCACACTTGCCTTCGATACGCTCGACCTCAGATCGTTTCTCTCCGCCTTTACCCCGGTGCCATCCGCCGGCGGCGCCGGCCCGGGCGAAATCGACACAAGCTTCGCCGACCGGATCAATCTCGATCTCAGGCTATCGGCGGCGCATGCCACCGCCGGCGCCATCCAGCTTGCCGACGTCGCCGCCACCGCCCAGGTCAAGAACGGCCTTGCCGTCTTCGACATCTCGGATGCATCCGCCTTTGGCGGCAACGTCCAGAGCAGCGTCCGTTTCGACCGCAAGCCCGCCGGCACGGAAGTCGAGATCCGGCTGCTTGCTTCCGATATCGACGGCGGCGCTTTCGGCACCGCGGCCGGGATGACGCGGCTGGTGCCGATCGGCACTGGAACCGTTTCGGTCATCCTCAAAGGGCCTGGCAGAACCTGGGACTCGATTTTCGAAAACGCCAATGGCTCGCTGTCCGCGACGTTCGGCGCGGGTGCGCTGAGCCGGCTTAACCTGCCGGCGTTCCTCAAGCACACCGAACAGGGCGGATTCTTCGCGCTGGACGACGTCTCGGACGGAACGCTGCCGATCGACGGGGCCGAACTCAAGGCGAGCGTTTCGAACGGCGTGGCGCGCATCGACAAGGCCGAGGTGAATTCCGCGCAATACAAGATCTGGCTTTCCGGCATCGCATCCTATGCCGGACGCGGGTTGGCGCTGTCCGGCGGCATCGTCCAGCCGAGCCAGGCTGCCACGCAGACGAACGGCCAGCCGCCCAAGCAGTCGTCGTTCTTCGTCGGCGGCACGTGGAGCACGCCGTTCATCTCGCCGATAAGCCGCGGCGTTTCGGGAGAGTAGCGAGCCTTCAACCTCGCTGCGCCGCCTGCTCGTCGCGCTGGCGCTGCACCTCGCGGCGTTTGTTTGCGAGCGAAGCGATGATCACGCCAACTGCGACGACCGCGATCAGGATGGTGCACGCTGCGTTGATTTCCGGCGTCACGCCAAGGCGGACCTGGCTGTAGATCTTCATCGGCAGCGTCGTGGCGCCGGGTCCCGAGGTGAAGCTGGCAATAACCAAATCATCGAGCGACAGCGTGAAGGCCAGCATCCAGCCGGAGACGATAGCCGGCATGATAACCGGCAGCGTGATCTGGAAGAAGGTCTTCACCGGTGGCGCACCGAGGTCCATCGCGGCCTCTTCCAGCGAACGATCGAACGTGATCAGGCGCGACTGAACCACCACCGCAACGAAGCACATGGTTAGCGTGGTGTGGGCAAGCGTCACCGTCAGAAAGCCGCGGTCGAGGCCGACGGCGACGAAGAGCAGCAGCAGCGACAGGCCGGTGATGACTTCCGGCATGACCAGCGGCGCAAACACCATGCCGGAAAACAGAAGCCGGCCGCGAAAGCGCGTGTAGCGTGTCAAGGTGAGCGCCGCCAGCGTGCCAAGCACGGTCGCCACGCTTGCCGAGATGACGCCGACGCGGGCCGTCACCCAGGTGGCGTCCATCAGACCCCGGTTGTGGAACAGCGACACGTACCATTTCGTCGAGAAGCCACCCCAGACGGTGACCAGCTTCGATTCGTTGAAAGAGAACACAACGAGCAGGACGATCGGCAGGTAAAGAAAGGCAAAGCCGAGCACGATCGAAATGATGTTGAAGCGGCTCCAGGTCGCGTTCATTGGTCCTGCTCCTGGGCGCGCGCCTGGGCTCGCTGGAAGAGCATGATCGGCACGATCAGCAGCAGCAGCAAGATGACGGCAACGGCGGACGACACCGGCCAGTCGCGGTTGGCGAAGAACTCGTTCCACAGCGTCCTGCCGATCATCAGCGTCTGCGAGCCGCCGAGCAGGTCGGGAATGACGAACTCGCCTACGGCTGGAATGAACACCAGCAGGCAGCCGGCGATGACGCCGGGCAGCGACAGCGGAAAGGTGATCTTCCAGAAGGCGCTGGTCGGCGGACAGCCGAGATCCTTGGCGGCCTCGATCAGCGTATGGTCCATTTTCTCCAAGGACGAATAGAGCGGCAGCACCATGAACGGCAGATAGGAGTAAACGATGCCGATGAAGATCGCCGTATAGGTGTTGAGGATGATCAGCGGCTGGCTGATGATGCCGGTGGCGAGCAGCAGCTGGTTGAGCAGGCCCTCGGGCTTGAGGATGCCGATCCAGGCGTAGACACGGATCAGGAACGAGGTCCAGAACGGCAGGATCACCAGCATCAGCAAGGTCGGGCGAATCGTCGCCGGGGCGCGCGCCATGCCATAGGCTATGGGATAGCCGACCAGCAATGTCAGGACCGTCGAGATGGCGGCGACGATGACGCTCGTCACATAGGCATTGAAGTAAAGCGCATCCTGCGTCAGCCAGGTATAGTTGTCGAAATTCAGCGCGCCGAATTCCGAGATAAACCCGGAAATGCCGCTGCGGAAATCGAGCACCGGCGTGTAGGGCGGCATGGCGATCGCAGTCTGCGACAGCGAAATCTTGAAGACGATGATGAAAGGCACGAGAAAGAAGAACAGCAGCCAGAGGTAGGGGACGATGATGACGAGCCGGCTAACGAAGGCCGCTCCCAGCCTGACCAAGCCGGATTTGCCGGCAGCGCTTGCCGGAGAGCTTGTTGCGGCGGTGACAGCGGACATGATCAGTCCCTACCGTGTCAGGACGACGCCGGCGTCGGGGCGGAAAGAAACCCAGGCGCGGTCGTTCCAGGTCAATGGGTCCTCGGTGAGGCGTGCCGCGTTCATGGTGCTCGCCCGCACCACCTGACCGTCGTCCAGCCTGACGTGATAGACGGTCATGTCGCCGAGATAGGCTATGTCGTAGACCTCGCCCTCGATGGCGTTGACGGCACCGGCCGGTTTCGTGGAGGACACCTTGATCTTCTCCGGCCTGATGGCGAAGGTGACGGATGTTCCGGCGGCGGCACTGCCGGCATTTTCGGTCCGGATGGTGATGCCGTTGCCGGCATCGATGCTCGCGCTGCCGGCCTCGCCAGCCGCGATCTTGCCGTCGAACATATTCACATTGCCGACGAAGCCGGCGACGAAGCGGGAACCCGGCGCCTCGTAGACCTCCGCCGGCGTCGCCACCTGCATCACCTCGCCCTTGTCGATGATGGCGATGCGGTCGGCCATCGTCATCGCCTCTTCCTGATCATGGGTGACGACGACGAAGGTGAGGCCGAGGTTCTGCTGCAGGTCCATCAGCTCGAACTGGGTTTCCTCGCGCAGCTTCTTGTCCAGCGCACCAAGCGGCTCGTCGAGCAGCAGGACTTTCGGCCGCTTGGCCACCGAGCGCGCGAGCGCGACGCGCTGGCGCTGGCCACCCGACAATTGGTGCGGTTTGCGCTTGGCGAACTGCTCGAGCTTGACCAGCTTCAGCATCTCGGCGACGCGCTTGTCGATGTCGGCCTTGGCCATGCCTTCCTGCTTGAGGCCGAAGGCGATGTTGTTCTCGACCGTCATGTGCGGAAACAAGGCGTAGGACTGGAACATCATGTTGACCGGCCGCCGGTAGGGCGGAATGCCGCGCAGGTCCTGGCCATCGAGCAGGATGCGGCCGGCGGTCGGCTCCTCGAAGCCGGCGAGCATCCTGAGCAGCGTCGATTTCCCGCAGCCTGAGGCCCCGAGCAAGGCAAAGAATTCGCGCTCGAAAATGGTCAGCGACAGGTTGTTGACCGCTGTGAACTCACCGAATTTCTTGGTGACGTTGTCGAACTGGATGTATGGCTTGGCGTTCGGATCGTTCCATGGCGCAAAATCCCTGCGGATGCTGCCAAGCGATTTCATGTCCCACTCCGTCCTGCTGCTTGCCCCATGAGAAAGCGGCCCGGCAACGGCTGCCGGGGCCTGGTCAGATTGCTATTGGCCGGTGACGATCTTGGTCCAGGTGCGAGTGATGATGCGCTGGGTCTTGGGATCGTAAGGCGATACGGTGTAGAGCTTCTGCAAGGTGGCTGCATCCGGATAGATCGCCGGATCTTCCAGGATCGCCTTGTCGATGAACTGCTGCGAAGCCTTGTTGCCGTTGGCATAGAGCACATAGTTCGACGATTTGGCGATCACTTCGGGCTTCATCATGTAGTTCAGGAACTCATGGGCTTCGGCGACATGCGGCGCATCGGCCGGGATCGCCATCTGGTCGAACCACATCTGGGCACCTTCCTTCGGCACGGAGTAGCCGATCTCGACGCCCTGCTTGGCTTCGTCGGCGCGGTTGCGGGCCTGGAAGACGTCACCCGACCAGCCGACCGCCAGGCAGATGTCGCCATTGGCAAGGGCGTTGATGTATTCGGAAGAGTGGAACTTGCGGATATAGGGCCGGACCTTCAGCAAGGTTTCTTCGGCCTTGGCAATCTCATCGGGCGACGTGCTGTTTGGATCGAGGCCCAGATATTTCAGTGCCGCCGGTATGATGTCGGCCGGCGAATCCAGCACATAGACGCCGCAGTCCTTCAATTTGGCCAGGCTTTCGGGATTGAAGAACACGTCCCAGCTGTCGATCTTGTCGGTGCCGAGCGCTGCCTGCACCTTCTTGATGTTGTAGCCGATGCCAACCGTACCCCACATGTAGTTGATCGAATATTCGTTGCCGCGATCATATTTGGCGGTCCGTTCCATGACCGTGTCCCACATATTTGAAATGTTCGGCAGTTTCGACTTGTCGAGCTTCTGGAACACACCCGCCTGGATCTGGCGTGCAAGGAAATTGCCGCTGGGCACGACGACATCGTAGCCGCTGCCGCCGGCGAGCAGTTTCGTTTCCAGGATCTCGTTGGAATCGAAAGTGTCGTAGACGACCTTGATGCCGGTTTCCTTGGTGAAGTCGTCGATGATCGAACTGTCGATATAGTCCGACCAGTTGAAGACGTTGACGACGCGATCCTCGGCATGCGCGCCCAAGGTGAAAACTGCCAGAAACGCCGAAGTCGCCGAAAGCCAGAGCGCTTTGCGGGTCATGCTATTCTCCTTTGATGAGTGTTCCGTCGCCAGCTCGTCGCGGCGTCCGCGCGGCTGGGCATTTGCTTCAAGGTATTGGGCTTGCAGGCAGGCGACAAGCGCGAATTGCCGGCGCCATTATCGTTCGGCGGCGAGCCGACAGCGAAGACCTGGCGTGGCGTTGGTGGTGTTCCGACGCCGTCGGAAGCTTTCGCTACGGCGCGGGCAGGGAGACGACGATATTGTCCGGCCTCGATGCGGCCGGCATGGAGACTTGGCAAGATACGCCTGTCTTGTTGTTGCCGTGATCGCAGCCTGCCCGCGCGGCTGCAACGTTGTCAATGGTTCATCTCGCTTTGACGCGCGCACTGCATCAATTAGGTGACGGCACACCGGTGACGCCCGCTCGCGCGGGCCGCGTCTGACGCTTGAACTCGAGCCCGATATGGACGAGCAGCGCGGTGACCACGACCGCACCGCCGACGATGGTGCGCGCCGACGGCACCTCGGAATGGATGAGCCAGACCCAGATCGGGCCAAGGATCGGTTCGAACGTGCCGAGCAGCGCCGCGACGGCGGCCGGAACAAGCCGGGCTCCGGTGGCGAAGAAGGCGAGACCGAGTCCCAGATTGATCACGCCAAAGGCAAAGAGGAAGCCCATATCGTGACTGGAGACGCCCAGCGCCGACGCCTGCGATGCCGCAAAGGCGGCCGCCAGCATCGTGCCGAGGCAGGTCGCTGGCGTCATGCGCACATGGGCAAAGCGGCGCGTGATGACGGTGGCGATCGAGAACATGACAGCGATGAGCAGCGCCAGCCCGTCGCCGATCGGCGACACCGCGCCATCGAGCGATTCCGACACCATGATGGCGACGCCGACAATGACGGCGGCGATCGCCACCCAGGTCGCCACCGCCACCCGTTCGCGAAACAGCGCCCAGGCAAACAGCGCCGCCAGAAGCGGCACGCCGGCCTGCATCAACAGGATGTTGGCGACCGTGGTATAGGCAAGCGCCACGACGAAAGAGGTCGACGCCGTGGCGAAGCAGAACGCCACCGCAAGGCCGGCCAGGCCCATGCCGCGAAACAGCTTCAGCGTGCCACGCCAGCCGTCGCGCCAGACCATGAAGCAGAGCAGGAAGGCGGCGGCCCAGACCGAGCGCCAGAACACCACCGTCCAGCTGTCGGCGTTGTCGATGAAGCGCGCAATGCTGCCGCCGAAGCTCCACATCAACGCCGACAGGAATACCAGCAGGAAGCCGACGCGTTCCCCTTGCGGCGACACGATCGGCGAAGCGGCAACCGGAGATGATGCGGTATCGGTCATGGGTACGACTGTCGGCGAATTCGGAGCAGCACGATGTGCAATGGACGACAGAGACGTGCCTAATTCGCGTAACGCAAAGCAGAAGGCCGGGCGTGATCCAGTTCGATGTTCCGTTTGGCGCACTGATGAGGGCGCCTCGCCCCTCGCCCGGCGATGATCCGAGGCGACCTGTCGATGATGCGTTACGAGGTGCTCTTGTTGCCGCGGATAAAACGCCAGAGACCGGCCAGCGGAATCAGCAGGAGCAGGCCAAACTTTTTCAGCGCGATCAGCGCCACGAGCAAAAAACCTGCTTTCGCCGCCAGCTTGCCGGCAATCAGGCCACCGACGCCAATCGCCGCAACCGTATCGACGCCCGGCACGAAATCGGCGTATGTCTTGCCGGTATTGAAGTCCGCGAGGCCAAGCACTTCATCCAGGCTTTGCCTTATCTCCGGCAATTGTTCCACCGTCGCGATATAGCTCATCACGAAGACGCCCTCCCTGCCAAGGAAACGGACGTCGTAGTTGAGCGTATGGGCGGCATCGTTGCCAAATTGCAGCTCCTTGGCCCAGTGCAGGCGCTTGTGGGCCGCATCATAAACGGGCGGCGACGCCCAGCCGATCAGCGTAATGGGCGCATAGCCATCCTTTACCCTCTGATCGTTGCCGGACAGAGTGTCTGACTGCATGTTGCGCAGCAGTTCATTGTAATCGATGGACGCGGCGTCGCTGTCGTCGACGTAACCGATCTTTTCCCAGCGCAGCTCTATCCCCCAATTGTTGTCGGCAATGGGATCATGGGAGACTGGAAAGATCATGCCGAGGGCATCGGAACCAGAGTCGGGCGGATTGCCCCAGGCTTCGGTGAGGACGGAGAGCGTGTCCTTCTTGTCCAGAAAATAGAACTTGTCCTTGAGGTCGAGATGGATGCCTTCGGCAAGATTTATCGCGCCGGTCTTCGGATCGATCTTGTCCAGGAACGCCTTGCCGGCATCATTGTAGTGTTGATAGGAATTGAAGAAATCCGAGGACTTTTCAGCCAATGCGGGATCGGCCGAAAACGCGAGCGCCAAGCCAAGCCAAAAAACTGTCCTGCCCATCATTGATCCCCCGACCGTTGCGCAGTTCTTTTTTTGATACCGTACCGTCAATGCTGAATCAATATTCGGCTGAATCAATATTTTGGCTGAACCAATATTTTGGCCGGCAACCGCGAACCAGCTTACTGGTTGCCGCCGCAGGAACAGATGAGGTCCTTTGGTCGAAGATTCAGCCGCAATATTGCTGGAGCCGAATCACTGGAAATCGAACGCCGACAGTCCCGTGACCATCTCGTCGAGGCCGAGCGGGCGTGTAACGGGTGGCTCGGCGCGGGCGAGGCAGCCGATGCGTTCGCACAGCCGGCAGGCAGGGCCGACCGGCGTCGCCAGCGCAGCGGCGCTCTGTCCGGTCTTGCCGATGGCGGCCGGCCCCGGCAATGCCGCTCCATAGACGACCTCGTCGCGAAAACCGATGTCGCAGCCGAGCAGCAGCGCGGTGCGCCGCGGGCGCTCGGCAAACGAGCCCTGCGGCCCTTCGAGCGTGCGGGCCATGCAGAGGAACGCCGCGCCGTCGGGCATTTCCACTGCCTCGACCAGGATCTGGCCGGGCTGGGCGAAGGCGGCATGGACCGGCAGCTTCGGACAGCCGCCGCCGAAGCGGCTTTGCGGAAAGCCGTGGCTGCCCGCCTTGCGGAACCGATTGCCGGCACTGTCGACCTCGAGCATGAAGAACGGCACACCCGACGCACCCGGCCGCTGCAGCGTGGTCAGCCGGTTCGCCGCCTGCTCGAAGGAAACGCCGAAGCGCGACCGCAACATGTCTATATCGTAGCGGGTGCGGACCGCAGCGGCGTGAAAAGGCTGATAGGGCATCATCAGAGCGTGCGCGGCATAGCGGCCGAGCTCGAAACGCGCCAGCCGGCGGGCTTCGTCCGTGGTCAGCTTCAGCGCCTGGATCTCGGCGGCGACAGCGACGCTCATGCGGATCAGGCAGGCCTCCATAGCCACCTCGCGCAGCTGATCGAATGGCGACAGGCGCTCGGACAGGAACAGGCGTTGCGAGTGACGGTCATAGCGACGCCGCCAGTTGGGCATGGTAGCGACCGGCAGTACCTTAACGACGATGCCGAATTCACGCCGCAGCCAAACCTTCAACGCACTGAACAGATCGTCGCCAGGATCGAGCACCGACGTGAATGCCTCGGCTTCCTCTTCGAGCGCGGCAAAATGGTTCGGCCGGCGTTCGAAAATCTCATGCACCTCGTCGATCGGCAGCCGGGCACCGGAGAGTGCGGTGGCCTTGCCCTCACGCGCGAGCAGCTCGTTGAGATCCGACAATCGCTCGGCCTGCTCGCGATAGGCGCGAAACAGTTTTATCACAGCGGCGGAAGCGTTGGGCGCCGCCTCGGCAAGCTCGATGAGTTCCTGGTCGCCCGGCAGTTCGCCGGCCAGCAACGGATCTGAAAACACTTCCTTCAAATCGGCGACCGATCCCCGCGCCTCGCCCTGCAGTTCGTGCGGGTCAACCTTGTAGACGGATGCCAGCCTCAGGATCAGTTGCACCGTCAGCGGCCGCTGGTTGCGCTCGATGAGATTGAGATAGGACGGCGAGATGCCGAGCCCTTCGGCCATCGCCGTCTGGGTCAGCCCCTTGGCGTTGCGGATGCGACGAATGCGCGGCCCGGCAAAGATTTTGTGGTCGGCCAATCGAGTTTCCTTGACAGAAATTTACATCCGCCGATGGCATGGCTGCCTTTACAATCATGACAGATTTACAGCTCTCATCAGTCAAACACAACACAGGTTTTCCCTTATTTTATGACTGATCAGGAGGTTTACCTCGCTTGCGTCGTGCCGACGTGTAAATGGTGTCACACATATGGCGCACATATTTTCCCTCTGCGACGCCTTCCTAAACCGGCATCAAAACCGCCTGGAGTGATCAATGACCGACTTTTACAACCTCGTCCCGTCGGCGCCGCAAGGCCGCTTTGATGGCATCGAAAGGCCCTATTCGCCGGACGACGTGAAGCGGCTGCGCGGCTCGGTGCAGATCCGGCAGAGCCTCGCCGAAATGGGGGCAAACCGGCTGTGGCAGCTCATCCATGAAGAGGATTTCGTCAACGCGCTGGGTGCCATGTCGGGCAACCAGGCGATGCAGCAGGTGCGGGCCGGGCTGAAAGCGATCTATCTGTCAGGATGGCAGGTCGCCGCCGATGCCAACACCGCTTCCGCCATGTACCCGGACCAGTCGCTTTATCCCGCAAATGCCGCGCCCGAACTGGTCAAGCGCATAAACCGCACCTTACAGCGCGCCGACCAGATCGAGACTTCGGAAGGCAACGGGCTGTCGGTCGACACCTGGTTCGCGCCGATCGTCGCCGACGCGGAAGCCGGCTTCGGCGGGCCGCTCAACGCCTTCGAGATCATGAAGGCGTTCATCGAGGCGGGTGCGGCCGGCGTCCATTACGAGGACCAGCTGGCTTCGGAAAAGAAATGCGGTCATCTCGGCGGCAAGGTACTGATCCCGACCGCCGCACACATCCGCAACCTCAACGCCGCGCGGCTTGCCGCCGACGTCATGGGCACGCCGACGCTGGTCGTGGCGCGCACCGACGCTGAAGCGGCAAAGCTCTTGACCTCCGACATCGACGAATGCGACCGGCCCTTCGTCGATTATGGCGCCGGCCGCACGGCGGAGGGCTTCTACCATGTCAGCAACGGCATCGAGCCCTGCATCGCCCGCGCCGTCGCCTATGCGCCCTATGCGGACCTGATCTGGTGCGAGACTTCCAAGCCCGATCTGGCGCAGGCCAGGACGTTTGCCGAGGGTGTGCGCAAGCACCATCCGGGCAAGCTGCTTGCCTATAATTGCTCGCCGTCTTTCAACTGGAAGAAGAATCTCGACGACGCGACGATTGCGAACTTCCAGAAGGAACTCGGCGCCATGGGTTACAAGTTCCAGTTCATTACGCTGGCAGGTTTCCACCAGCTCAACTTCGGCATGTTCGAGCTCGCCCGCGGCTACAAGGAGCGGCAGATGGCCGCCTATTCGGAACTGCAGCAGGCGGAATTCGCCGCGGAAGCCAATGGCTATACCGCCAGCAAGCACCAGCGCGAGGTCGGCACCGGCTATTTCGATGCCGTCTCGATGGCGATCACCGGTGGCCAGTCTTCGACCACGGCCATGCAGGGATCGACCGAGCGCGCCCAATTCAGGCCGGCGGCGGAATAGCAGACAAACAGAGGGAACGCCCAAACGGGCATGGCAACACAACAGTCATGGCAACACAGGGAGAAGACCAATGGCTTCGATAAGCCGCGTCAAGGAACGGGCCGAAGAGCAGGCCACCAGCATGAATGTCGACCAGCAGGCGACCATCCGCATGCTGGCGAACGATCTGCACAGGCTCAATCAGTCGGTGATGAAGGCGGTCGAGGCAGGCGTCTCGGTCGAACTGGTGCGCTCGGCACGACACCATGGCGGCGACGGCAACTGGGGCGATCTGCTGATCCCGGTCATCGTCACACAGCGGAGCCACGACAGACAAACTCGATAGCACCGCGCCTCTTTTGAGCGCATGCTATCGCACCTTGCAGGCCGCGGCTTTGCCTAATCCGGCAGAGCCGCTAATGCAACGATTTCAATGACAAGATCAGGCTGCGCAAGCGCTGCAACGCCAATAACTTCCGAGGGCGGCGGGTTGTTGTAGCTGCAGTGCTTCGGGCAGTGCACGGCAAAGAATTCGTCCAAGACGTCCAAGCGAAAATTGGGCGAGCTCAGCACGCCGCCATCTGGAAATGGCCCCTTAACAAAGAAGGTCAGCCGGATGAGATGCTCGAGCGCACTGCCAAGCTCCTCCAGATCTGATTTGATATTGGTGAGAATTGCGCGCCACTGTGCCGCTGCATCGCCAATGGCGGCGCCGCCGCTTTTGCCGATCGGATCGTAGTCCTCGGCCGTCGCGGTGTTTCCGGAAAGGTAGATAAACCCCTTTGCGCCGGTAACGATCGTACCCTTTCCCCATGGCATCAACCGGCCATTTTTGAATTTCTTGTGAGTCACGAGTTCCATCGTCATCTCCCGTCGGTCAAAGAGACGTGCTTAGCCAACGAGGAAGGGTAGTTCGGCGAGGCGATACGACAAGCTCGCGACAGGCCTGACTCGCCTTCGTCCAACCTTACGTCAACCCGGCTACGGCTGCGAGTTGGTGCGTTCGCGCTGCAAAGCCAAACTTAGCTGAGCCTGCCCGGTTGTGGTGGCAACTTCTTCTTCGGGCGGCGGCAAAGAAAAGCACTTAATTTTAATTTTAATGTTTCTTGCGATATTCTCCTGATACGCCATTTGAGCTTGACATGAGCAGTGATCTCACGCCAATTACCTCTCGAGTTTCAACCCTGCATTGAAACATTGAACAACGGCCTGCCCCGCCATGTGCCCAGCGAATCGCGATATCGAGACTGCAAAACAGCTGCCTTTCGTTAGCCGGGACATGGAGACGCGGATGCTCCCGGATTTCTCGCGGGTGCTGGTGGTCGGAAAATCACCGATCAACCGCGTCGTGGTTTCAAAAATCGTGGAGCGGTCCGGCCTCAAACCGATCTCGGAAACTCCCGAAACCGCGGCAAAGGCCTTGCACGCGCTGATTCCCGGGACTGTCGTTCTCGACGGCGGTGCGGAGAATGGGGACTGCGACGCCTTGCTGTCGGGTATCGATGCACTGCGAAGGGCGTCAGGCAGATCGCTTCCGTCGGTGATCCTGCTTTCAGTCAAGACCGGCACGCCGGAGAGCCTGGGCCTGTCCAGCGTCATCGATGCAGTGGTCGTCAAGCCGATCACCACCGAACGGCTGCAGCCGGTGATCGACCGGCTGATCGCAATTAGCCGCAATTGACGCCTACCGTGATGCCTCGGCTGCAGACCTGATCAATCAATCTCGCCGATACGCTCGATCAAGCCCGGCAGTTCACCGAGATTGGCTATCTGGCGAAAGCGTGGTGCCGAGACCGGCGGCTCGACATGTTCCAGCACCCAGGTCAGATCATGCGGAACGTGGATGCCCCAACTGCCGGCTTCGATGGCCGGCACGACGTCCGATTTGAGCGAGTTGCCGACCATCATACCCTTTTCCGGGCCGTCGCCGTGGCGGCTGAAGATGCGGCTATAGGTGGCCGCGCTCTTGTCGCTGACGATCTCGACGGCATCAAACAGCTCGCCCAGCCCGGATTGCGCGAGCTTGCGTTCCTGGTCGAACAGGTCGCCCTTGGTGATCAGCACCAGGCGGTAGGCGCCGGCCAGCTTTTCCACGGTTTCGCGCGCATGCGGAAGCGGCTCGATCGGATGGCTGAGCATCTCGCGGCCCGCGGCGAGAATTTCGGCGATAGTCGAGGCCCGCACCTGGCCGTTGGTGACCTCAATCGCCGTCTCGATCATCGACAGCGTGAACCCCTTGATGCCGAAGCCGTAGACCGCGAGGTTGCGCTTCTCGGCCTCCAGCAATCTTGCTGAAATCCGGTCCTCCTCGGCGTGATCGGCGAGCAGTGCGGCAAAGCGCTTCTCGGTCACGCGGAAGAACTGTTCGTTCTGCCACAGCGTGTCATCGGCGTCGAAGCCGATCGTCGTCAGTTTGCGGCTGTGTTGCATGGGGACCATTAATTGCAGCGTTGCGGGAGGCCGACCCTAGACCAGGAGGCTTTTATCCGGAAGTCGTTGTGTTCCCCCGGTTAATCGAGGCGGACGCCAGCCGGCTCCCCTTCCCTTTCGTCGCCGGCAACGGCTATACTCCACAATCTGCAACAAATCTGGTGATTGATGCCGCCTGCAAAAAAGGAAGTCCGTCCGTCGAGCCGCGGAGGACGCGCCCGCACGCCTGCCTTCGTGAAAAACCAACGTGGCGTCAAGAACTGGAAGGAAGTCAGCGCCTGGCTGGAATGGCGCGGCATCGAAGATATCGAATGCATCACACCCGACCAGGCCGGGGTTGCGCGCGGCAAGATGATGCCATCGAAGAAGTTCACCTCCAACACCTCGCTGGCGCTGCCTTCGGCGGTGTTCATGACAACGATTTCCGGCGGCTATCCGGAGGACGGCAACGGCTTCCACTATCCGGAGGACGACGGCGACCTCAAGCTGATGCCTGACCTCTCGACGCTGACGGTGGTGCCGTGGGAGGAGGACCCTACCGCGGCGGTTATCTGCGACCTCGTCCACCAGGACGGCCGCTCGGTCGAGTTCACGCCGCGCAACGTGCTGAAGCGCGTGCTTGCCGCCTATGACAAGCGTGGGCTGAGGCCGGTCGTGGCACCCGAGATCGAGTTCTACCTGGTGCGCAAGAACCCCGATCCGGACTATCCGCTGACCCCGCCAGTAGGTCGATCGGGGCGGCCGATCGGCGGCGGCGCCGGCTATTCGATTGCCGGGGTTAACGAATTCGACGAATTGATCGACGACATCTACCATTTCTCCGAAAGCCAGGGCCTGGAGATCGACACGCTGATCCACGAGGAGGGCGCCGGCCAGCTCGAAATCAATCTGCGTCACGGCGATCCGATCGAGCTCGCCGACCAGGTGTTCATGTTCAAGCGAACCATCCGCGAGGCGGCGCTCAAGCACGAGATCTACGCCACGTTTATGGCCAAGCCGATCCAAGGGCAGCCCGGTTCGGCCATGCATATCCATCAGTCGATCATCGACAAGAAGACCGGCAAGAACGTCTTTTCGGCGGAGGACGGCTCGGAGACCGACGCCTTCTTCCACTTCATCGGCGGCATGCAGAAACATGTGCCCAACGCGCTGGTAATGTTTGCACCCTATGTCAATTCCTACCGGCGGCTGACGCAGTCGGCCTCGGCGCCGGTCAACAACAAATGGGGCTACGACAACCGTACCACGGCCTTCCGTGTGCCCCGCTCCGACCCGGCGGCGCGGCGCGTCGAAAACCGCATCCCCTCCTCCGACGCCAACCCCTATCTGGCGCTGGCGGCATCGCTTGCCTGCGGACTGATCGGCATGACCAACAAGATCAAGGCCGAGCCGCCGGTTCTGACGACCGCCAACGAGGACCAGATCGACCTGCCGCGCAGCCTGCTCGAAGCCGTCGACCTGTTCGAGGCAGACGAAGAACTCGGCGCGCTGCTCGGCAAGTCATTTGCCGCCACCTATGCGGCGATCAAGCGAGCGGAATTCGAGACCTTCATGGAAGTGATCAGCCCGTGGGAGAGGGAGTATTTGCTGCTGAATGTGTAGTAGGGGAGTAGGGGAGTAGGGGAGTAGGGGAGTAGGGACGAATGGCTGAGAAAACGGGTTCCTACAAGGATTTGATAGTCTGGCAGCAGGCGATGGACCTTGCTGTGGCCGTTTACGGCGCGACGAAATCATGGCCCAAGGAAGAACTTTATGGACTGACCAGCCAAGTACGGCGCGCTGCAAGCTCGGTGCCATCGAACATTGCGGAGGGATATGGCAGAGAGATCCGAGGTTCCTATCAACAATTTCTCCGTATCGCTCAAGGATCATTGAAGGAACTGGAAACTCAGCTTCTGATCGCCGAGCGTACCGGCATCGCGCCGAAGGCGACGGCGGCTTCATTGTTGGCGAGTACCGAAAGCGTTGGGAAGCTTCTTCGCCTCCTGATCCGCAAACTGTCACCCGACTAGCCCCCCTACTCCCCTACTCCCTACTCCCCTACTCCCCTACTCCCCTAC